>NZ_LMGC01000023.1:0-709711 GCF_001427045.1 Ensifer sp. Root558
GTCGATTACTCGACGATCGAGGCAACGATGCCTGCGCCGACGGTACGGCCGCCTTCGCGGATTGCGAAGCGCAGCTTTTCTTCCATCGCGATCGGAACGATCAGCTCAACGGCAACGGTGACGTTGTCGCCCGGCATAACCATTTCCGTGCCTTCCGGCAGCGTCACGATGCCCGTCACGTCCGTCGTGCGGAAGTAGAACTGCGGACGGTAGTTGGTGAAGAACGGCGTATGACGGCCGCCTTCTTCCTTCGTCAGGATGTAGGCTTCAGCCATGAACTTCTTGTGCGGCTTGACCGAACCCGGCTTGCACAGGATCTGGCCACGCTCGACGCCGTCACGGTTAACACCACGGATCAGCGCGCCGATGTTGTCGCCAGCCTGGCCCTGGTCGAGCAGCTTGCGGAACATTTCAACGCCCGTAACCGTCGTCTTCGACGTGTCGCGGATGCCGACGATTTCGACTTCTTCGCCGACCTTGACGATGCCGCGCTCAACGCGACCGGTCACAACCGTACCACGGCCCGAGATCGAGAACACGTCTTCGATCGGCATCAGGAACGGCTGGTCGATCGGACGCTCAGGCGTCGGGATGTAGGCGTCAACAGCTGCCATCAGCTCGCGGATCGCGTCTTCGCCGATCTTCTTGTCCGAATCTTCCAGAGCAGCAAGAGCCGAGCCCTTGATGATCGGAATGTCGTCGCCCGGGAATTCGTAGGACGACAGAAGTTCGCGAACTTCCAGCTCGACGAGCTCGAGAAGCTCGGCGTCGTCAACCTGGTCGACCTTGTTGAGGAACACGACGATTGCCGGAACGCCAACCTGACGAGCGAGCAGGATGTGCTCGCGGGTCTGCGGCATCGGGCCGTCAGCAGCCGAGCAAACCAGGATCGCGCCGTCCATCTGCGCTGCACCGGTGATCATGTTCTTGACGTAGTCGGCGTGGCCGGGGCAGTCAACGTGAGCGTAGTGACGGTTCGGCGTCTCATACTCAACGTGCGCCGTCGAAATCGTGATACCACGGGCCTTTTCTTCCGGAGCAGCGTCGATCTGGTCGTACGCCTTGAACTCGCCGAAGTACTTCGTGATCGCTGCGGTCAGCGACGTCTTGCCATGGTCAACGTGGCCAATCGTGCCAATGTTAACGTGCGGCTTGTTGCGCTCAAATTTGCTCTTTGCCATNCGTGATCGCTGCGGTCAGCGACGTCTTGCCATGGTCAACGTGGCCAATCGTGCCAATGTTAACGTGCGGCTTGTTGCGCTCAAATTTGCTCTTTGCCATGGGTACGTTTCCTGTGGTCAAGTATGAATAATGATCAGCCGGCAGGGCCGGTTTGTGGAGCCGTTTAAGGGTTTCAGGGGATTTGCGCAAGACTTAATTGCGCGCGCCCGGGCCGGCCGCCGCTGGCCTTTTCCTGCCGATATATAAGAAGCGCGCGACGCCGCTACAAGATTCAGTGCTATCGAGCTACGAATCGCAGCCGCAGTAAAACATTCAAACGCTTAGCGATGAACGTTGACTTGATACATTAATTCGAAAAGAAGGAGGAAGCCGCTATTGGAGCGGGTAGCGGGAATCGAACCCGCGTATTCAGCTTGGAAGGCTGCTGCTCTACCATTGAGCTATACCCGCGGGCCTTCGATCCAGAAGCAGAATGGTGGAGGGAGTTGGATTTGAACCAACGTAGGCTGAGCCAACGGATTTACAGTCCGTCCCCTTTAACCACTCGGGCATCCCTCCATTATTCTGTCGGGATCTTTCGACCAAGCATTTGAGATCGTGAGACAACCAGCGACTTGGCCGTGCCGCTCTCGATCTGTGGCCGGGTATATGACTGCCCCGTTTCGTCCTGTCAACACGGGTCAGCGGAAAATTTCCGATTTTCTCCACAGCCGTAAAAAAGGACCCGACGCTGAAAACCGTTTCGCCCCGCGTGCAACCTCTCTATAAGACGCCAATGAGCAAAGATCGCACCGGCGACAAGAGCGCCAAGGACACCCATTACGCCAACCTTCGGCGCGCGCATCGCGACGCCAAGCGGGAACGTGGCGAAATCCCCACGCCAAGAGAGGACAAGCGCCGCAAGGCGCCGGCCGACTGGAGGCCGCAGCCGCTCTCGCCCGAGCAAGTTCTACTCTATGGCCTGCACACGGTTCGCGCGGCGCTGGACAATCCGGCTCGCGAGGTCATCCGTCTCAGCGTTACGCCGAACGCGGCCGCCCGTCTGGAACTCGGCGAGCTTTCGGCCCTGCCCTTCCCGGTCGAAACGGTGACGCCGCAGGATCTCGACAAGATTCTCGGTCCCGACGCGATCCACCAGGGCGTGATGCTCGAGACCCGCCCGCTGCCGCATCGCCGGCTCGAGGCTCTGCGCGACTGCCCGCTGATTCTGGTGCTCGACCAGGTGACCGATCCGCACAATGTCGGCGCCATCATGCGCTCGGCCGTCGCCTTCGATGCCGGCGCGCTGATCACCACCATGCGCCACAGCCCGACCGAATCGGGCGTGCTCGCCAAATCGGCCTCCGGCGCGCTTGAGATGATCCCCTATATCCAGATCACCAACCTTGGCGATGCCATCGAGGAACTGCATCGGCTGGGCTTCCAGACGATCGGACTTGATTCGGAAGGGCCGCAGCCGCTGGAAGGGACATTCAGCGGCGAAAAGATCGCCCTCGTTCTCGGCTCCGAGGGCAAGGGGCTTAGGCAGAAGACCCGCTCGATCGTCAACGATCTTGCCCGGCTCGACATGCCCGGCGCGATAAAGTCGCTGAACGTATCGAACGCAGCGGCGATCGCGATGTATGCGGCGCGCCAGCATCTGAAGCGCTGACATCGCCAGGCGTTCCGGGCCGCCTCACCGCAAAGCGCGGCGGTCCTCCGCAGCTCACAGACAACGGCGCCAAAGCCGAGGCGGTAACGCGAAATAGCGCCTGTGGAAATTTCCGCTCCGGTGGGATCGCGGAGCGCTGCGCCGTGCAGTTTCGAAAAAGATCGGAATGAGGACGGCAAGCCGCTCTTCCGCGTCAGAAACGGATCGATTGCCCCGCAAGGCTACCCGGTGTGCTCATGCCGGCCGTAGGGCAGCCTTCACGCAGTTTCTTCCAGGTCGTGACGTTGAGGTTCATCTCGCAGCGCGCGAGGTAGGCGTTGCCGTCGACACGCAGGCAAGCGACCTGCCCAAGTTCGTATTTGGAACCGTCTCGATTGCGGCAGGTGCAGCCATGATCCGGCGGCGCAGCAAGGGTCGCTTCGGCGGCGAGCAAAAAGGCCACCGCAGCGGTCATGCCCCAAAGGATCGTCCGCCCGTCCATCATGAGGGCATTATAAAGCAGATATCGATGTTCGAAAACGGACAATGCCGGCTGCTTGCGCAACCGGCACCGTCCGCACGTGGGGCATACGCCCCTCCCACCGGATCACCTCGGTGATCCGCTGAATTTGGTCTTAGCTCGCCAGGCGAAGCACGCTGCCTTCCGAGATGGTCTTTTCGGCCTCGGCGATCGCAAACTGCTTGCTGTCGGCGCTGAGGTTCAGGCCTTCGGCGCGCACGAATTCGACATCGGTGATGCCAAGGAAACCGAAGACCGTCTTCAGGTAAGATTCCTGGTGATCCATGACGGCCGCCGGGCCGGCGGAGTAGTGGCCGCCGCGGGTGGAGGCGACGATAATCTTCTTGCCCTTGGCGAGGCCTTCCGGACCATTCTCGGTGTAGCGGAAAGTCTTGCCGGAGACGGCGATGCGATCGATCCAGGCCTTCAGCTGGCTCGGAATGCCGAAGTTGTACATCGGAGCGCCGATGATGACGGTGTCGGCGGCGAGGAATTCTTCCAGCATGTCGCGGCCAAGCTTGACGTCGGCAGCGAGACCCGCGTCGACGCCTTCGAGGTCGGCCGGGGCCATGATCTGGGCGCCGGTCAGATGGGGCAGCGAGCTGGCAGCGAGGTCGCGATAGGTCACCTGCGCATCCGGGCGGTCAGCCTTGACCTGGGCGGCAAGGGCGGCCGTCAGACGGCGGGAAACCGAGTGGTCGCCGAGGATACCGGAGTCGATATGAAGAACGTTCATGGGAACACCTTTGTGTTTACGTTGCGGTGATCCACATATGAGGGGAAAACAATGGCCCGATAAGCCAGCGGATATTTGACATACTGTTTCCAGACGGAAACAATCATACCCATCATCCGCACCTCGGAGACAGGACAATGCAGGATCTGAACGACCTCGGGCTTTTTGCCGCCGTCGTGCGAAACAACGGCTTCAGTGCTGCGGCACGGGACCTCAATATACCCAAATCCAAGCTCAGCAAACATGTGGCCCGCCTCGAGGAGCAGCTCGGTGTGCGGTTGCTGGAGCGCTCGACCCGCAAGCTGCGTGTCACCGATATCGGCCGGGTCTTCTATGAGCATTGCCAGAGCCTTCTCGACGGGGTGGCTGCCGCCGAAGCCGAGATCGCCGCCGTGCGCGCGGAGCCCTCGGGCACGGTGCGGCTCGCCTGCCCGCTCGGTTTCACCCCTATGCTTGCCGACATCCTGCCGGCGTTTCACCGCCGCTACCCCGGCGTCCGGCTGCTGATCACCGCCACCAACCGTCGCATCGATCTGATCGAGGAGCGGGTCGACGTGGCGCTGCGTGCCCGCGGGCAGCTCGATACGGACAACCAACTCATCATCCGCAAGTTCGGCGAGGTTCGCGAGCGGCTTGCAGCCAGCCCCACCTTCCTCGCCCGCGCCGGCGAGATCACGATCGAGAACCTCAGCCAGCAGGCGACGCTGTCGATGAACGAACAGCACCCGACCGATGTCTGGCGGCTGGTTTCGATCGATGGCAACACGACGGAAATCACCCATCGTCCGATCGTCGGCTGCAGCGATTTCCTGATTCTCGAACGCGCCGCGATCGAAGGCATGGGGGTCGCCCTCTTGCCTGACCATATCTGCGAGCGCGCTTTCCGCGCCGGCGTCCTTGCGCCGGTGCTGCCGGAATGGACGTCGAACGACGTCGTCGTGCACCTCGTCTTCCCGTCCCGCCAGGGCATGTTGCCGGCGACGCGGGCGCTGATCGACTATCTCGCCGAGAACCTGCTCAACGCCCTGCAGAAATGCCGCGAGGTTCCTGTGCGCATGGGGCCGTCCTTCGACATCTGATGCCGCACGGCGCGGCTTTTCCGATCAGCAGCGGCAGATCATCAGCACGTTGCCATCGGGATCGCGAATCGTGAACCATTGCTCGGACTGCACCGGCGTCACGATCTCGAGACGCACGGAGAGCGCCGGACTAAGCGATGCGGGAGCCGGTGATCGATCGAGCGTTGACCGCTTACTCCGACCAAGGCTCCGCATCTCATCGGCGGCAAAGCTCGCCGCCGTCTGCAAGCTCGGCAAAAGACTTGGCGCCGACGTCATATCGATAGGCGATCACCTCCACTGTGCAGGCGTTCGTCGATCGCGCGCAAGCCTCCATCGAAACGCAGAGAAGGCCTTTAGCACCCCAGACCTTCGCAGGGGGATTGTCATAGATGCCTTCGTAGATCGTCTGCGTCCGCTTACCGCCATCACGCCACTCAACCACGATCTCCGAACGAAAGTGGTCATAACCGATGTTGCTGTATCCCACGGAATAGCGGACCGCCCCCAAACCGGAAACTTGGGTCGCGCTCGAACTCATCTCAGTCCAATCGGATCCCTCCTGCGCGTTGGCAGGGCTCCAGACGACAAACCCACAAAGCAGAACGACCGCCCATCTGACCGGCGCCAGTGCCGCGGGGTTGGTAAGGCTGCTTTTGGCGGCAGCCGAAAGAACGTGTTCGATGACCAAGACCTTTCCAAGAGAGCCAGCTGACGAATGCTCGTCCTCCGTTCATCGGCGCTGGAGAAACAATCGGCGGTGGCCGAAACCACTGATTCCCTATATTTCAGGAGGATGAGAACTCTTGGAAGACTGATCATCTCCGCCGTCCTGGCGTTCCTTGTCAGCCTTATCGTCGCGGGGCTGTTCCTACCCGTCTACGGCATATTCGAGGGCGGGCCGTACAACTGCCTGAAGGATGGCATTGCGGTATGCATCGCCGGCATACCGCTGAGCGCGCTGATCTATGGGCCGCTATTTTCGATTGCCGGCGTTCTGATCGGCACACCAGTGTTCATGGCCATCTTTGCGATGCGTGACTAACTGCTCGCTTTGCGCCGACGGTGTACCCGCGGCAACACGCCGAACCTGAAATTCCGGCTCGAATAGCCGCCAAAAATTCGGAAAAAACAATGGGGAAGAAATGAAGTGGTGCCCCCAGAGAGACTCGAACTCCCGACCTACTGATTACAAATCAGTCGCTAATCCTTACTTTCAGGGCTTCCGCGCAACCTAAGCCGTTGATATTGTTACATGCGATGGTAGGTTATTGAATTGCATTGTAGGGGGTGATATAGAGGTTTTGCGCGGAAATGCGCGGAAATTTTCAACCCTAGGACCACCCATGAAAGCCTTACTCGCCGTTGCGCTCTTCGCGCTCATCCCTACCGCCGCCGCCTCGGCGCCGGCTAAAGACAATGCCAATTACGCTTGTCGTGAAGCGGCATCGGAGAACCTGCAACCGACCGTCCCGAACAGGGATCGCGACCAGATCATCCGCGCGTGCAAGGCGGCTTTCGCCGACAAAAATTATTGGAAGAGCCCGGAAGCGGCATGCCAGCGGCAGATGAAGAAATTCCGCGATAAGGGGATGGCCGTGACGGTCGAATATATTTGCATGAGCGCCGCCCTGTTGCACTCGGGCGAGCGGTGACCGCCATGAAGCTCACAAGCATCAACATCGCCACCCTTCCCGCACGAAAACTCCCCTACCCCGACACTCATACGCCCGGGCTAGCGCTCTACGTTGGCGCCAAGCGCCGCGCGTGGCAGGTCCGCTTTCGACAGGGCGGAAAGCAAAGGACCGAAGTCGTCGGCTATTACATTCCGAACGCGGCCGAGGGTGTCGAGACGATGGGCCTTGCCGCCGCCCGTGAGAGGGCGAGCGAGATATTCAAGCGGATCGAGGCCGGGGTCGCGGCCATCCCGGCCGAGGTGAAGGTCGAGCACCCCAAGGAAGCAATGACGCTCGGCCAGCTATTCGACGCTTACGAAAAATTCCGCGAGGACAAGGCCAAGGGCAACGAGAAAAAATGGAAGCGCGGCATGAAGACGTTGCCCGAGGCAATGCGAACCATTCGCCGCAACCTCGCCGACCACCTTGATTTGCCGGCCAAGGGCTTCACCAAAGAAGAGCTAATGATGGCCCGCGACGTCATCGCCAAGCGGGCGCCGCAAATGTCCGACCGGTTTCTTTCCTACCTTTCGCCGGTTCTCGAATACGGCCGGAAAGAGGGCAAGGTCGCCTCAAACCTTGTCGAGGATATCTTGAGGGTCGGCCCCGGCCTCACGGTTCGCGACCGCACTTTGACCGACCACGAACTCGTGCGGATATGGACGGCGACCAGCCACTTCAACTCCCCCGAGGGCCAAAATTACGGCCGGCTCGTGCGCTTCCTCATGGTGACGGCACAACGGCTCAATGAGGGCTCACGGCTCAAGCACGGCGATTTTCTTGACGGTCATTGGAAACAGGGAGAGGACGCCAACAAATCGAGCCGGGAGCATCTGTTGAAGCTTCCGAAGCTCGCCCTTGCGCAACTTGGAGAGGGCGCCGCCGACGAATTCGTTTTCCCCGGCCAACGCAAGGGGCGCCCGCTCGGCGGCTTCTCCAAATTCAAAGCGCAGCTTGATAAGCTTTCAGGCGTCACCGGCTGGCGCCATCACGATCTCAGACGCACGGCCAGCACGCGAATGCAGAAAAGCGGCGTGGCGCCCTACATCATCGATGCGGTCCTTAATCACGCCATTCAGGGCGCGGGCAAGCATTACATGCATAGCGCGATGAATGGACCCAAGGGGGAAGCGATCGAAGGATGGGCGGTACAACTTGGAAAAATATTAAGGTGTCGCGAAGTGTCGTCGAGCGGCGTATAGAAACATATAAAAACATAAGATAACACGTTTAAGCTCAACGAGAAATAGAAAGTGGCCGTGTCAAGATTGCGCGGCCTTTTTCATTGAAATAAATCTGTTGAAAACAATGAAACGGTTGCGGTTTACTTTGCACAACAAGCAAAGGGAGCCCGCAATGACGACGTTTGCGACCGTCCAAAAGGTGAAGCTCGACTATAACGACCTCAAGGCTATGGGGATTGTTGGAAGTCGCTTCGATCTCCGCACCAAGATTCAATCCGGCCGCCTTCCTAAGCCGAACAAGGATGGCTCAAGCGTCCAAGCGCGCATTTGGTGGTGGGCGGCCGACGTTCAAAAGGCGATGGAGCGCGAAAAGCTCACCGCCGCCGAATAAAAGAAGGCCGGCCGCCTCGGGGGAAACGGCCGGCGTTTGCTTGGGAGGCAAGCAAAGAGGCGCGGGGAGCGCCCGGTCCCAAGATACCCCCGTGAGCCAGACCCGCAAAGGGCGGCACGAAAACCAATTGAACCAATGAGGCACCGCAAGCCCCGCCCCGGCACGTCCGGGGCGGGAACCTTAAACCTATGTTTTGAAGGTGCCGCCGTATGGACGACGCAAATCAAAAACTATTGGAAGCCCGGCGCCGCCGTCGCGCGTTGCTTGCCGAAATCGAATGCTCACGCGATGAGTTTCAAGCCGCATGGGATGCCCGGGCCGACGATCTCGCCAAGCGCTACTTGCGCCATGTCGCTTGGATCGCGGATCGCGCCCGCCGCCGGTATCCGCCGCGCAACCCTCGGCGTGAGGAAGGGTGGCGCGATCAGCAACCGGTAGGCCTTCCGCCCGGAAATCCGTTTCCATGGCAGGGCGGCGGCCAGTCGCACGAATGGAAGGCGACCGAGGCCGGGACCGCGCCGTATCAGCGCCAACCCATGCCATGGGAGCGCGGCCGATGAATATTCACACCATCGAGACCTATGGGCAGCCGTGGCAGAATTTCTTGCGCCGCGATCATCTCGGCCGGATCGAAAATGAGCGCGACGATTGCCGCGCCGCAAACGCTCGGCTGGCCGCCCGCCACGACCGAAAACTTATGCGCCTGGTACGCCTCGGCGACGTCGATGGCGTGCGCCTTCGCCTTTGCGGTCTCGGGATTTACAGCACGAGCCGAGAGGCGACGGACCTAATCGAGGGGGCGCAATGATGGACCTCAATGAAGCGCTATGCGCCCAAGGTGAAGACGGAATCCGCGACCGGTTCGACAAGGCGCAAACGCGCCGCCAGCCCGGACCCAAGCCCCCACGCTTCGCCCTCATCCCGTCACATCAAATCCAGTTGGACGAAACCGAGCCGGAATGGCTGATTGATGGCCTCATGCCCAAGACGGGATTCGGCATGCTCTATGGGCCGCCTTCCACCGGGAAGACCTTCCTCGGGCTGCATGCCGCTCTTTCAATCGTCGCCAATCTTCCGTTCTTTGGCCGTACCGTTTCGCATGGCCCGGTCGTCTACATCGCCGCCGAGGCCGGCCGGGGCATCATCAAGCGGATTGTCGCGGCCCGCCGGGAATTCGAAATCCCCGACGACGGCGACCTTCCGTTCTACCTCATCACCGCCGCCCCCAATCTCGGTTTCAAGACGCCGAACGATTGCGCCGAGCTAATCAAGAGCATCGACGCCGCCAAGGTGCGACCCGCGCTCGTGGTAATCGATACCGTATCGCGCACCATCCCCGGCACCAACGAGAACGCCAGTCATGAGTTTGGGGCTTTCGTCACCAACGCCGACGCAATCGCCAAACACTTCGCCTCGTGCGTCTTGGGCGTCCATCACACCGGCAAGGATGCCACGCGCGGGATGCGTGGGTCCAACGTCGCCAACGGCGGCACCGATTGCGAATGGGAGCTTTCAAAGGCCGATGGCGTCCATACGGCAAAGCTCCACAAGATGCGCGACGATGAGGACGCGCTTGAATGGACCTTCCGGCTTGAGCAACGCCATGTCGGAAGCCGCACGTCGTGCGTCGTTGTGCCGTTGAGCGAGCCGGCAAAGGGCACCGGGACCGTTACCAAGCCGGAACCGTCGCCAGCCACCAAACTCGCCTATGAGGCGCTTATTGACCTCATCCTGTCTCACGGGAAGGTGCCCCCCTCATCGCCCGATATTCCGGCCAACGTTAAAGCCGTGACGCTTGCCGAGTGGCGGGAACACGCCAAGAAACGGGGCATCAGCGACAGCGACGAACCGGACACAATCAGGAAGGCATTCAACCGCGCAAAGGGGACATTGCTTGAATGTCACTGGATAGGAATTTGGGACAACCTCGTGTGGACGGCCCGAAAAGACCACCCGTAGCGGTGGGGCGGGACAACGGGACAATCCCTAAAGGGATATTGTCCCATTGTCCCGCTCACCAACAGCTATTCGGGCCGAACGGGACAGAGGGACAATTGTCCCGCTTTTGTCCCCTTGTCCCAATCGAGAACCGCACCGGCCGGCCGCCGGCAATGAAGGGAGGCCCGAACATGGATGAGAAGCTAGAGAAGGCGCTTGACCTCATGATGATGGTGGATAGCAGCGGCGCGCACCGCATTGCCGATGCCGTCACCCCCAGTCGCGATGCCGAGTATCACAAGCTCATGCTGGCTTGGCACGAGCGATGCAAAGCGGAAGGCAAGTCAACGACCAAGTGAATCATTGGCGAGACAAGCCCCACTCGACGCGTGCCGAGTGGGGCCGCGTCTACTTAGGCAACGACGGCGTAGGCGTGGCGAAAGAACGACTTGAGAACGTCGAGGTTTGGCACCTTGCCAAAGTGGCCCATGGACATATCGCCGGGGTCGAACACGACAAGTTGGTCGTACTCGGCGCTCAAGCCGGCGGATGCGCGCTTGGTCAATGCGTTCGTGTCGAGCGTCGACTCTACCAACAGAAGCGAGGTCGTGCCGTCCCAGAACCCATTGTTACCGCGCACGGCCGCAATGAGGGACTGTCGCCGCTCATCGTAGGTTCTGCCGTTCACGGTGCGGTCGGCGATGCGGAAGGAAATGCAGTAGGTGTAAAGTGTCATCGGCTTTCTTTCTGTGATGAAAGCCAAGGACGGCTTGACGTGACTCGAATGAGAGTTTCAAAGTCGTAAGCGCTACCAATATCGAGCCGTCCTATGGCTTGGTTTCGGTTTAGGGCGGCGGTTGTGGCGACCGTCGCCCGCTTACAACCTCTATGATTCGCGCCCTAATATGCAAGCGAGGGAAAAGGCTTAAGCGCCTTTATCCCGTGGTGATTTGTCCGCGCCAAGCTCGGGGGAGCCGGCGGGGGGGATATCTGAATCGCCAGAAAGGTCGCCCGGGGACCGAGCGCGGGCATCGAACGCGGACTCCGGTTCGTTTTTCGCGTTTTTGGTCGCATAATCACCGGCCCCAACCGGAGGTAAACCCGCCGTGGCCCGCATCACACCGCCGCTCGATCTCGATCAAACCTTGCACCCGGAATTTCATCGTCTCGTGCTTCAGCTTGGACCACTCGCCTCGATGGTGGACCCGGTGATGCTCGGGCGGTTGGTGAAGGCGCGGGCCGAGGAAACGAGCCTATCGGCCCGGATCGACCGGGAAGGTCTCACGGTTCGGGGCGCCCGGGGCATCGTCAAGAACCCGCTGTTGCCGCAGTTGTCCCGGGTTCGCCAACAGGTGGCGCGGCTGGAAGCCTCGACCGGGGTCGATCTGAACGCCCGCAAGAGGATCACGGGCAAGGTCGTGCGGCCGAGCGATGACGCGGTCGAAACGGATAACGCTTTCCTCGCGCGCCTATTGCTGGCCGGGACCGAGCCGGCCGCCGAGGACATGCCGAGGCTCAAGAAGCTGGCCGCCGAGGGCCGGAAGCGCCGCCGCCGGTAACAGTGGTGCCAACTTGGCACGAGTGTTTCCCCGGTGCCGTTTGTGTGCCCAATTCGGGCACACAAAGAAACCTATGCCAACTTGGCGGGGGGTTTGGCACAAGGTCGCCGCCGACCGTGCCCCGTAGCGCGATCCTTCATCAAATCCGGCTCATCCATCATCCGGCACGCAAACGCGCGTCCTCGGGCATCTGTGGCGATTTCTCGCCTATATTCATTTCGCCTCCGAAACTTTGTGCTATGCTGGCGCATGCTGTTGTAACGGGAGTCCGGCCCCGAGGTTTGAGCCTCGCCGGAACCATCCGGGGAGGTTTTTTGATGCGCGATCTAGCGAAAGAGGTTTCGGACCTTCGCGGCGGTTTTATCGCCCTGGAACGCTCGATGAGGCGCAGCCGGCGCGAGGATCGCGACGAGGCCCCGGATTTGGGCGGCCCCTTCATTGCGCAAGCCGCCGCCTCGATCATGCACCACCTCAAACGGGGCGACCTCGCCGAGGCATGGTTGCGGAAGGCCGTCACCAATCCGGCCATGACGACGGTCCCGGGATGGGCGAGCGAACTGGCGAACTCGGTAACGGCCAGTTTCATCTTGTCGCTTTCGAGCGGATCGAAGGCCGCGCCGGCCGTCTTTGCGAGGGCCAACGCCATCCAGCTTTCGGCGCTCACCCGCGCCATCTCGGTCGATGCCATGGCGGTCGCGACATTCGTCGCCGAGGGGAACGCCATCGGCGTTTCGCAAGCCACGCTTTCGAGCGCTTCCGTCGTGCCGCATTCGGTTAAATGCCTTGTGACGTTCTCCGAGGAACTGGCCGACCATAGCCAGCCGACCGTTGAAAGCATCCTTCGCCAAATCCTCAATGAGGCGGTGGCGATTGCGGTCGAGGGCGCCTTTTTCAGCGACGACGCGGCCAGCAGCGCCAACCCCGCCGGCATCTTGCTCGGCGCAACCACGGTTGCCCCGGGTGCCGACTTTGCCGAGGACGTGAAGGGTCTTGTCGCGGCGATTGCCCCGGCGACCGACCCGTTGTTCGTCACGAGCCCCGCGCGCCGTGCGGCGATTGCGGCGGCCGGCGGCCTCGTCGGGTTCGATTATCCCGTGCTTGCCTCGTCGGCGGTGGATGATGACACGTTGATTGCCATCGACGCCAACAAGCTCATGGTCGGCTTTGGCGGCGCCCCCGGTTTCAAGACGTCGACCGAGGCAACCTTGGTCGAGGATACCGCGCCGCCCAACGACATGATGACGGGGACGCCAGTTCGCAGCTTGTGGCAAACGAATTCGGGGAGCCTCAAGGCCACGCTTCCGGTTAGTTGGGCCACCAAGGGCGCGACCGTCGCGGTCGTCAGCGGCATTACTTGGTAGGGGCCGGCGATGAGCGAGGAAGCCCGCAAGAGAGCCCGCGAAACGCTCGCCCGATTGGCGGCCCGAGATGCCGACCGCGAATTGATGATGGTCGAGCCCGAGGTCGACACCCCGGCCGAGGATGAGCCGACGCTTACCGAGCAACGCAGGGCATACAAGCAAGCGGCCAAGGCCGGCGGCATCGAGGCGCGGCTATGGGCCAACCTCGAAAGCTGGAAAAGGGCGCGTTTCGACGGGCTTTGGAAGGCCTTTGACGCCTTCAAGGGCGCGGTCATGAAGGCGGTCGCCGATAAGGTCGTCGGCGAAATCGCCGGCATGAAGGCCGCCGTCAACGAGCATCAGGCCAAGGCTTACGACGACCTCAAGGCCGAGCTTCTCGCCCATATCGCCGACGAGATGAATTCGGAACTCCGCGAGCTACGCAAATACAAACAGTTGGACGCCGACCAGTTACAAGCGGCGGCGTTGAAAGCGATGGCCCAAGGGTTCGTCAACTTTCGGGAAACAACCGTGAACCCAAAAATCACGGCACTCAGCACCGAGATTGAACACTTGCGCCGCGAAATCAGGGAATTGAGGGAGAGCCGATGAGCGAGGCCAAAGCAGTCATTCACGCCGACGGCGAAACACTGCCAGACGCTTACGACCGGGCGCGGCAATCGTTCGGCGGTGGCGCCTTGGCCGTCCTCATCATCCTGCCCGATGGATCGGGCTTCCGGGCCGTGCCGAATGATGACGGCGAAACGGTCTCATCCGAACGGCTAAGCTCGGCCGAAATGCTCGCCGACGTCATGGCGGTATACGGAGTCGAGGCGTTGAAGCGGATTCACTAATCGCGGCCTCGGGCGAGTGACGCGATGGCGCCGGGGCGGCCCTTTCAGACGAGGCGGGCCGTCCCGGCAACTTCATGAGGACCCACGATGGCAACCGACCTTGAGTCACTTGTTCTCAGCATTTCGGCCGACACGAGCCAGTTGCGGCGGGCCTTGCAGCGCACGCAACAAGACGCCAAGGGCACCGCCGACAGCATCAATCGCTCGTTTCAGAGCATCGACCCGATGGGCCGGGTCGCCAGCAATTTCAATCGCTCAAGCCGCTCGATTGCCGCCGATGCGCAGAACATCAAATTCCAGATTTCCGACATCGCGACCCAAATCGGTTCGGGCACGAGCGCCTTGCAGGCATTCGCCCAACAGAGCGGCCAACTCGGGCAAGCCATCTCATCCGGCGGCATCAAGGCCGTAAGCTCGGCCCTCGTCGGGCTGTTGAACCCGCTTTACCTCATCCCGGCCGCCATCTCGCTCGCCGCCCCGGCGCTGATCAAGTTTTTCGATGAGAGCGAGAAAGGCGGAAAGGACGCCGCCAAGGCGCTCGAAGAGCAACGCAACCTCATTCGGCAGGTAGCGCAAGAGTGGGGCAACGCCCTTCCGGCGCTCGCCGCCTATAACAAGGCGCTGGAAGCGCAAGAGGCCATCGCCAAGCAAATCGCCGGCAACCAGGCGGCAACTGCCAAGACGCAAGCCGATGCCACGACCGCGATTGAGAAGACGAGCGAGGCTCTTGGCAAAATCCTGCCGTTGTTTGAAAGGTTCCCGAGACTCGCCGGCCAAGTCGGCGAATTGCGCACGGCATGGGAGCAACTGCAAAAGAACTTCGAGGACGGCTCGGCCACGCTGGCCGAGGTGGAAGCGCTGCAAGCGCAATTCAACGGGACCCTTGCCAAGCTTCCGGTGCAATCGGCCCGCAAACTTGCCGAGGAAGTCCGCTCGAATGTCATTCCGGCCCTTCGCGAGGCCATCGGCACGATGGAGCGGTTGCGCAACGAGGCGGCGAACCTTGCCAAACGGCAGGAAAACCAACTCCTGCAAGGTCGCATGAACCTTCAGCCGTTCAACGCCGATCTATCGACGGTCCCGGCCGAGCTTGCCGGCAAGGATGCGGCCGGGGCATTCGTCCAAGGGGCAAGCGAGAAGCTGAAAGAGCTTGAGCCCGAGTTTGCCGCGAACCTCGAAGCGTTCATGAACGCGGCCCCGGGCAAAATCAGCGTCAACAGCGGCAGGCGCTCGACCGAGCGGCAGGCCGAGCTATGGAAGGAAGCGCTCGCAAAGTACGGTTCGGTCGCCGAGGCGCGGAAATGGGTGGCACCGCCGGGGCACTCGATGCACGAGAAGGGCGGCGCGGCCGACCTCGGTTACGAAAGCGAGGCGGTGAAGCAATGGGCGCACGCCAACGCCGAGGCTTTCGGGCTCGTGTTCCGGCTGAAAAATGAAGATTGGCACGTTGAGCTTGCGCGACAGGAAAGCGTGAAGCAAACGGCCGCCGCCGAGAGCCAAGCGGCGCAGGTCACCCGCGACAGGACGGCGGCCACCGCCGACGCCACGACCCAGACCAAGGAATACACCGACGCCGAGAAACAGCGTTTGCAGGCCACCGACGACGCCAAGCGCGCCGCCGTACAGATGGTCGAGGTCGGGCTTACGTCATTCATCGGCCAGCTTCGGGCCGGCGCCTCGGCCGCCGACGCGTTGAAAGCCGCGCTCGATGACGTCTTGAGCGTCGTCATTCAATTGGCGATCCGGTCGGTCGGCTCGGCCATCGGTGACGCGCTCGGGATTCCCATGCGCCATAGCGGCGGCCCGGTCGGTCTCGGCGGTGCACGGCGCAACGTTAACCCGCTCGTGTTTGCCGGCGCTCCCCGGATGCACTCGGGCGGCGTTGCCGGTTTGATGCCGAATGAGGTCCCGACCATCCTAAAGCGCGGTGAAATCGTCCTACCGAGCGCCAAGGCCTTGAGCAAGGGCGGCACCATCGACAACAGCAAGACCTATTTGGGCGACGTCGAGATTGTCATGGGCGGCACGGTGGCCGCCGGCAACGATCAGGCGAAGGAATGGGGCTTGCGGGTGCAAAAGATCATTCAGGCTGAGATGGTGAAGGAAAAGCGCCCCGGCGGGCTGTTGCGGGCTTAGCGCCCATACCTCGGGCTCACGCGCTCGTGGTGCGGCGTTGTCATCGATCCTTTGGGCAAGAACCCGGCGGCGAACTCTTCGAGCCGTTGCCGCTCGTCGGCCGAAAGCGAGGCGGTGCCCTCGATGACGCGGGAGACCTTCGAACGGCTAAAGCCGCATTGCCGCTCAATCGCCCGAGCCGTCAGGCCAGCCCTCACGAGGCGTTGAACCACGAGGACCGGGCTCATCGGCGGCGTTCCCGATAAACGCGCTCGATGCGTTGGCCGACGTCATAGGACAAGCGCCGGCTATCGCCTTGAGCAATGCGCCAGACCGTCGCGCGACTTATCCCGGCTTCCCGCGCGATCTCGCTTGGCCCCATCCCATGCTCGACCCTCAATGCTTCGAGCATGCTGGCAAACGCTTGGGCGGGGTCGGGCGGCTCTTTTCGCATGATGAGGTCCACGGTGAATCGCAAAAGGCGCTTGCAGATTTGGCGCTCTTGTAGAGCTTCCGCAAACGCCCCGGCCCCAGAGAGGCGGTCCCAATATGCCATCTTGCGCGGAAGAATGCGCGGAAATTTCCGAATCGCGGAAACGTCGCAGATTAGCGATTTCTGTATTTGATTGAATTCATTGAGAAAAAATGGTGCCCCCAGAGAGACTCGAACTCCCGACCTACTGATTACAAATCAGCCGCTCTACCAACTGAGCTATAAGGGCACTTGCTTTGGTGGGAGTTACCATAATCTGATGTGGTGTAAAGCAAAATTGCGAATTCTCCCAATTTTTCAGATGCGTTCGGTTCCGGGCCATGCCAGAAACGATAGAGAGAGATTGCCGCTGGCGGCGCATAACATATCGAGCGGACTAGAGTTTCATGGCCCGAACGTTCACTTCCCTAGCCTTTCTCGCCTCGTCCGCGGAAGAGGCACAAAAGGCTGCGGCTGATCTCAAGGCGATCTATGGCGACCATGATCCGTCGAAGGCCGATGTGATCGTCGCGCTTGGCGGCGACGGCTTCATGCTGCAGACGCTGCATCAGACCATGAACAGCGGCAAGCTGGTCTACGGCATGAACCGTGGCTCGGTCGGGTTCCTGATGAACCGCTACAGCACGGAGAACCTGACGGACCGAATCTGCCAGGCAGTCGAGAACGCGTTTCATCCGCTGGAGATGCAGACGACCGACGTCTATGGCGAGAGCTTCACGGCACTTGCGATCAACGAGGTCTACCTTTTCCGCCAGTCCTACCAGGCGGCGAAGCTCCGCGTCCTGATCGATGGCAAGACAAGGCTGGAGGAGTTGACCTGCGACGGCCTGCTGGTCGCCACCCCTGCCGGCTCCACCGCCTACAATCTCTCCGCCCACGGGCCGATCCTGCCGCTCGAGGCCCCGCTTCTGGCGATGACCCCGGTCAGTGCCTTCCGCCCGCGCCGCTGGCGTGGCGCGCTTCTGCCGAACCATGTCACAGTCGAGATCGAAATCCTTGAGGCCGACAAGCGGCCGGTAAACGCGGTGGCCGACCATCAGGAAGTGAAGTCCGTGGTCAAGGTGAAGATCGCCGAATCGGAAAACATGACGGCGCGCATCCTCTCGGATCCCGATCATTCCTGGTCGGATCGCATCCTCGCCGAGCAGTTTTCGAACTGAGCGCACGTTCTCCGCGCGACCTATGGTATCATTCTGCCGGCTAGGTTTCCGCCGGCCCGCAGTAAACGGCAACCGAGCCGCCGCCTTAAGGACGACGACCCAATGCACAGATCCGCCCTCCTCGCGCTGTTCCTGTTTCTCAGCAGTGCCGGCGCCAAGGCTCAGGATGCCAACATCGTTCCGCCTGAGGCGACCTTCGTGACCAGCACCGGCTACTGGGAGGAAAGCGGAGAGCCGCTTTCATCCCTCGATCCGAACGCGGCCGCCGAAAAGCCGGGCGACGCCCGGCGTGGTTACTACAAGCTGATCGCGCTTCGCCAGGCGGATGGAACCGCCCAGATCCATCTGCAGCAGGTGGCAGCGACCTCGGCCGGCCCTCTGGTGATTTCGTCGGCGGAACTCGAAGAATTCTCCGCGCTCAAGGCCTACGTCACCGACATCCGCCCGGAGACCTCGACCGGTGTCACCGCGCAGCCCGGCATGTTTGCGACCGTCTATCTGAAGACGGACCCGTCGGTGAGAGAGCCTGAGAGCTGGACCGTGCTCATCGACGATCTCGGCGACATCAAGATCGAGCGTGCCTCCAACTGAGCAAAAGAAAGGGCCGGATGCGAACACCCGGCCCTCTTCAATTGCACTGGTGCAGACCGCTGTCTGCCTTAGTTCAGATCATCCACGACGGCATCCGCGCCGCCGCTGACGCGGTGCGCAAGGGCGGCCTCCATGAACTCGTTGAGTTCACCGTCGAGAACGTCGCCCGGTGCCGTGCTTTCAACGCCGGTGCGCATGTCCTTGACCAGCTGATAGGGCTGCAGAACGTAGGAGCGGATCTGGTGGCCCCAGCCGATGTCGGTCTTCGACGCGGCTTCGGCGTTGGCGGCCTCTTCCCGCTTCTTCAGTTCGGCCTCGTAGAGGCGCGCACGCAACATGTCCCAGGCCTTCGCCCGGTTCTTGTGCTGCGAACGTTCCTGCTGGCACTGCACGACGATGCCCGACGGGATGTGCGTGATGCGCACGGCCGAGTCGGTCGTGTTGACGTGCTGACCGCCGGCGCCCGACGAGCGGTAGGTGTCGATACGGCAATCGCTCTCGTTGATGTCGATCTGGATCGAATCATCAACGACCGGGTAGACCCAGATCGAGGAGAACGAGGTGTGGCGGCGCGCGTTGCTGTCGTAGGGCGAGATGCGAACCAGGCGGTGCACGCCCGATTCGGTCTTCAGCCAGCCATAGGCATTGTGGCCCTTGACGAGGAGCGTCGCGGACTTGATGCCGGCCTCTTCGCCGTCCTGGATTTCCAGAAGCTCGACCTTGTACCCCTGGCGCTCGGACCAGCGGGTGTACATGCGCAAAAGCATGTTGGCCCAGTCCTGGCTTTCGGTACCGCCGGCACCCGAATGCACTTCGAGATAGGTATCGTTCTGATCCGCCTCGCCCGAGAGCATGGCTTCGACCTGCTTCTTCGCCGCTTCGTTTCTGAGATCCCGCAACGCCTGTTCGGCGTCGGCGATGATGGCGGCGTCGCCCTCTTCCTCGCCGAGTTCGATGAGTTCGATGTTGTCATTGAGCTGCTGCTCGAAACGGCGCAGGCCATTGATGCCGTCATCGAGTTGCTGGCGCTCGCGCATCAGCTTCTGCGCTTCCGAAGCGTCGTTCCAAAGCGCCGGATCTTCCGCTTTGTTGTTCAACCAGTCCAGTCGTCTTACCGCCTGATCCCAGTCAAAGATGCCTCCTCAGCAGGCTTATGGCCTGCTTGATTTCGTCGACAATGTTCTCGATTTCGCTGCGCATGATCCTGCTTCTTGTGAACCGATAGGAAAGTGAGCGTCAAATAGCGATGCCCACCGCTGATGTAAAGGCGGCGGGCATCGCGTGAAGGGGATAAGGACTAGAACAGGCCGTTGGAACCGGAGGTCACTGCCTGGTTCGCCTGCGGCGAGTTCTTGAGGATCTCTTCTGGCGGCACGTACTGGTCAAGACCGCCGATGACCGAGAAGGTGTCGGCCGGGCCGGTGCCGGGCTTGAAGGCCTCGATGATCGTGTCCGGCTCACCCTCTTGGGCGGCCATGCCGGTCTTGCGGTTGACGGCGACCATGCTCATGCCTTCGGGCACGACGAACTTGCTCGGGCGCGTGCCCTTCACCGCTTCTGTCATGAAGTCGTTGAAGATCGGCACGGCGAGGCTGCCGCCGGTCGCGCCGCGGCCAAGCGGGGCCGGGTTGTCGAAGCCGAGATAGAGGCCTGCAACCATGTCCGGCGTGTAGCCGACGAACCAGGCGTCCTTTTCGTCATTGGTGGTACCGGTCTTGCCGGCAACCGGACGATCGAGCTTGATCTTGCCGGCAGCCGTGCCGCGCAGCACCACGCCCTCCATCATCGACGTGATCTGGTAGGAGGTCATCGGATCGAGAACCTGCTCGCGGTTGTCGGTGAGAACCGGTTCTTCCTGGCTCTGCCAATCGCCGGCGTTGCAGTTGTCGCAGGTGCGGTCTTCGTGACGGAAGATCGTCTTGCCGTAGCGGTCCTGAATTCGGTCGATCAGCGACGGCTTGATCTGCTTGCCGCCGTTGGCGAGCACGGAATAGGCCGAAACCATGCGCAGGACGGTGGTTTCGCCCGAGCCTAGCGACATTGCGAGCAGCGGCGGCATCTTGTCGTAGATACCGAAGCGCTCGGCATATTCGGCAACGAGGTTCATGCCCATGTCGTTGGCGAGGCGAACGGTCATCAGGTTACGCGACTTCTCGATGCCGAGACGCAGCGTCGACGGACCGGCCGAGCCGCCGCCGTAGTTTTCCGGGCGCCAGACCTGGCCACCAGCGACGATCTCGATCGGCGCGTCGAGAATGACCGATGCAGGCGTATAACCGTTGTCGAGGGCGGCCGCGTAGACGAAGGGCTTGAACGACGAACCCGGCTGGCGCATCGCTTGCGTCGCGCGGTTGAATTCCGACTGGCCATAGGAGAAGCCGCCGACCATCGCCAGAACGCGGCCGGTCTGCGGGTCCATGGCGACGAGGCCACCCTGCACCTTCGGCGGCTGGCGCAGGCGATACTCGCCCTTCTCCGGCAGCGGCTCGACATAGATGACGTCGCCGGCGCCGAAGACGCCTTCAGGCGATTTCGCCGACTTGCGGTCGCCGCTGGCGGAACGGTAGGCCCACTGCATGTTCTTGGCGGAGATATGCCCGGTGACACGCTCGGCGACGATCTTGCCCGAGGCTTCCTTCTCCGGCTGAATGCCGATCTCGGCGCCCTGTCCATCGACGGAGAGAACGACGGCAAGCTTCCACTCCGGCACGTCGTTGAAGGCAACGACAGCGCCCAGCGGCTCGCCCCAATCGCCGCCGATTTCGATCGACTTGACCGGGCCGTGGAAGCCGCGACGCTCGTCGTAGCTGAGCAGACCCGCCTGCAGCGCCTTGCGCGCGGCGATCTGCAGCCGCGGATCGAGCGAGGTGCGAACCGACAGGCCGCCTTCATAGAGGGCGTTATCGCCGTATTTCTGGATGATCTGCCGGCGGACTTCCTCGGCGAAGAAGTCGGAGGCGAAGAGATGCGCCCCGCCGCGACGCGGGTTGACGCCGAGCGGCTGCTTCTTGGCTTCTTCGCCATCGGCCTTGGTGACGTAGCCGTTCTCGACCATGCGGTCGATTACCCAGTTGCGGCGCTCAAGCGCCGCTTCGGTCTTGCGGAACGGATGATAGTTGGCCGGGCCCTTCGGAAGGGCTGCGAGATAGGCGGTCTCGGCAATGGTAAGCTCAGTCACAGACTTATCGAAATAGGTCAGCGCCGCACCGGCTATGCCGTAGGAATTCAGGCCGAAGAAGATCTCGTTGAGATAGAGTTCGAGAATGCGGTCCTTGGTGTAGGCCTGCTCGATGCGGAAGGAGAGGATTGCTTCCTTGACCTTGCGGTCGATCGTCTGGTCTGACGAGAGCAGGAAGTTCTTGGCCACCTGCTGCGTGATCGTCGAGGCGCCGACCGGACGACGGCCGGAGCCGAAGTTCTGCAGGTTCACCGCGATGGCGCGCGCAAGACCGGTGATGTCAACGCCCGGGTGCTGATAGAAATTCTTGTCTTCAGCCGAGATGAAGGCCGCCTTGACGCGATCCGGGATGGCCTGGATCGGCAGATAGAGACGCCGCTCACGGGCATACTCCGCCATCAGCGCGCCGTTGCCGGCGTGGAAGCGCGTGGTCACCGGCGGCGAATACTTCGCCAGAACCTCGTAATCCGGCAGGTCCTTGGTGACGACACCAAGATAGAGCGCCACGGCCCCGGCCACACCCAGCAGCAGAAACGCGCCAATCCCGAAGAAATATCCAATCAGCCTGATCATCAGTCAGATACCGGTACCTTAATTATCGTCCAATTGCCGAACCGCCCGACTGACAGTCCATGCTCTGTCCTGCCGGCTTCTATACAGCGGGCCGACCAAACTCTTTCACGAGAAATCGTCTGGCGTCGCAACGCCCCACCTAGCCCGGCTCCTCATATGGCGGGGAACTCCGGGCTTCAACTCGTTTCTCAACAAATCCGGGCGCAATTCCGGTTAGGTCCCGGATTGTGCGTAAAATAGGGCTGTTATGCGATAATCCCGTGCGCATCCCGTTGAAAAGCATAGCGCTGTTACCGGGGCGACACAAATCACTTCGTTCCCGGGCCTGCCTTCAAGCGTCAGCCGCCGCTGGCGATGGCCTGCTCGCGGTATCGCTGAACAGCGACCGCAAGACGCTCTGAAACCTTCTTGCGCCACTCCGGATCCAGCAGCAGTTTTTCGTCCTCCTTGTTCGACAGGAAGCCCAGTTCAAGCAGGATCGAGGGCACGTCCGGCGCCTGCAGCACGCGGAAGCCGGCAAAACGGTGCGGATTGTTGATGAGATTGATCTGGCCCTCGAAGGACGTAACGACGGCGCGCGCCATGTTGACCGAGAAGGCCTGCGTCTCGCGGCGCGTCAGATCGATCAGGATGTCGGCCACTTCCGCCGGCTCGCTCTGAAGCGGCACGCCGGCGATTTCGTCGGACAAATTTTCGCGGGCGGCAAGACTTGCGGCCAGATGGTCGGAGGCCTTGTCGGAGATGGTATAGACCGTCGCGCCGCGGATGTCCTTCTGGCGCAGCGCGTCCGCATGAAGCGAAATGAAGAGATGGGCGCCCTTGTTGCGGGCGATCTGTACGCGCTGGGGAAGCGAGAGGAAGACGTCCTTGTCGCGGGTGAGGAAAGCCTCGATCCCGGCGCCCTTGTTCAGGGCCTCGACGAGATCTTTCGCGAAGGCGAGCGTTACATGCTTCTCCTCCGTCTTCGTTTCGCCGGCGAGCGCACCGGTATCGATGCCTCCATGGCCCGCATCGATCGCGATGATGAACGGCCCGCCTTCCCTCGTGGGAGCGACGGCAACCGGCCTGTCGGTCTTGGCGGCGGCGACCGATCCGGTCCACTGCTGTTCACCGAGAAGCGCATCGAAGCGCGCCTGGTCGACGCGCTCGGCATCGAGCACGAGCCGGTAGCCCTTGCCCCCCTCTTCCGCGACGACTTCCGCATGGGTTACCGCCACGGGGCCTTTCGCCGAAAGAACGATGCGGGAGTTGCCCGCCCCCATGCCGCCGTAGCGGATCGCATCGAAGAGGCCGCGCGGTTCAAGGCTGTCCGCCTTGAGGCCAAAGGCCGTTTCCGGCAGGTCGACCACGACGCGAACAGGATCGGCTACGTAGTGCAGGGAGAATTCCGGTTTGCGATCGAACTCGACGACGACGCGCGTGCGTGCATCGTCGCCGGCGATCCGCGCAGCAAAGGCGAGCAAAGGCCCCGGCTCGGCGGCAACAGCCGCCGGCACGTTCAAAAGAAGACCGCCGGCAAGCAGCGATGCTCCGAGCAGAAGCCTGCCCGTGCGCGACATCAACGACAACAGCGAACCACGCATACAAACCGCCAAAGGCCTCACCTCGGGCTCTCCACCACTTTCTCAGAAAACCAAACAGCAGCCGACGCACGGCTGCTGGACGCACAGGTTGATCAATGAACCCTTATGGTTAACCAATGCTTGACAATGATCATCTTCCCCGGCCCGCCGGGACAATCGATTTACCGTTTATCGACCTACTCCACGTGGACAAGCGAATCGATCATTATTGTGGCGGCACGGGCTTTTCCCTTGCCAATGTGACATAGAAAACATAAAAGCGTCACAAGGAGAAAGTGTTGACGGGATAGAACAGTCGACCGGGCAGCCGGAGCTTCTCCAAAGCTTGGCGCCAGGGTGCGGTCGAACCGGATTGACCGGTTAACTTATCGCAATTCCGCGGTCGCAAGTGTTCATCCGCCGTCGCTGCATTTCCTCCCCGTACACTGGATCGCAAATTTCCGGCGGTGGCCGGAGTTCTTGATGGTGATTTTTCACCGACGCCCGCAAGCGGGCGCATTCATCGGGTCTTCATGAGACCTTGGACATTGGCATTCTTGTTTGGTCATTGATGTTGACTCAGCAGTATCGGTCAGAAGTAGCGCGGCCCCGGGACACACATGTTCCGGCTGTCGTCTGGCTGCTGCACCATCGCCTGCGCCAAACAGGAACTTTCATATCCGGCGCACCTTCCGACGTGTTTGGCAGTCTTCCTAAGGAAGCAGGTCTGTCTCCCGTTCCGCTGGCGCGCCGAGGAGCACAGCTTAGATGGCAGAGAAAATGCTTATCGATGCGTCTCATTCAGAAGAGACGCGCGTCGTTGTCGTTCGCGGGAACCGCATAGAAGAGTTCGACTTCGAGTCGGAACATAAGAAGCAGATCCGCGGCAATATCTATCTGGCGAAGGTCACCCGGGTGGAGCCCTCGCTCCAGGCCGCCTTCGTCGACTACGGCGGCAACCGCCACGGATTCCTGGCTTTCGCCGAAATCCATCCCGACTACTACCAGATCCCGCTCGCCGATCGTCAGGCGCTCTTGAAGGCCGAAGCCGAAGAAGCGCGGCGTGACGACGACATCGAGCATGTCGAGACCGCCCCTGCCCCGGCAAGCGAACTTTCCGTTCCCGTAGACCTCGAAGTCGTCGCGGAAACTGAAGCCGAGCCGGTCGCAGCCGTCGCTGACGCCGCACCGGTCGTCGAAGAGGAAGCGCCGGCCGAAAAGCCGAAGGCGAAGCCGAAGCGCACCCGCAAGACCAAGGCCAAGGCCGCTGAAGAAGCGGCTGCTGCATCGACCGACGGCGACGAGAGCAATGGCGGCGAAATGGCTGCCATGGTCGATACCGACGCCATTTCCGAGGATGTCGACAGCCGCCGTCGCCATGACGATGACGATGATGACGACGACAGTCACGACGGCGAAAAGGAAATCATCGAATCCGTCGGCGCCGAAGACGCCATGGAAGAAGTTCCGGATCGCCAGGTTCGCAAGCCGCGCAAGCAGTACCGCATCCAGGAAGTCATCAAGCGCCGCCAGATCCTGCTGGTTCAGGTCGCCAAGGAAGAGCGCGGCAACAAGGGCGCGGCACTGACGACCTACCTGTCGCTCGCCGGTCGCTACTCGGTGCTTATGCCGAACACCGCACGTGGCGGCGGCATCTCCCGCAAGATCACCAATCTGCAGGACCGCAAGCGCCTGAAGGAAATCGCCCGCGGCCTCGAAGTGCCGCAGGGCATGGGCGTGATCCTGCGCACCGCCGGTGCCAACCGCACCAAGGTCGAGATCAAGCGCGACTTCGAGTATCTGATGCGCCTGTGGGAAAACGTCCGCACGCTGACGCTGAATTCCACGGCCCCCTGCCTCGTCTATGAAGAAGGCAGCCTGATCAAGCGCTCGATCCGCGACCTCTACAACAAGGACATCAGCGAGATCATCGTTTCCGGTGAGGAAGGCTACAAGGAAGCCAAGGGCTTCATGAAGATGCTGATGCCCAGCCACGCCAAGGTGGTTCAGCCTTACCGTGACGTGCATCCGATCTTCTCGCGCTCCGGCATCGAAGCGCAGCTCGACCGCATGCTGCAGCCGCAGGTAACGCTGAAGTCCGGTGGCTACATCATCATCAACCAGACCGAAGCCCTGGTTTCGATCGACGTCAACTCCGGCCGTTCGACGCGCGAGCACTCGATCGAAGACACCGCTCTCCAGACGAACCTGGAAGCGGCGGAAGAAGTGGCACGCCAGCTCCGCCTGCGCGACCTTGCCGGCCTCGTCGTCATCGACTTCATCGACATGGAAGAAAAGCGGAACAACCGCTCGGTCGAGAAGCGTCTGAAGGATTGCCTGAAGAACGATCGCGCCCGCATCCAGGTCGGCCGCATCTCGCATTTCGGCCTGCTCGAAATGTCGCGCCAACGCATTCGCGCCTCGGTGCTCGAATCGACGATGCAGACCTGCCCGCACTGCAACGGAACGGGTCACGTCCGCTCGCAGTCTTCGGTTGCACTGCACGTCTTGCGCGGCATCGAGGAACACCTGCTGAAGAACACGACGCACGACATCACCGTGCGCACCATCCCGGATATCGCGCTCTACCTGCTCAATCAGAAGCGCGGCACGATCATGGACTACGAAGCCCGCTTCGGCGTTTCGATCATCATCGAGGCTGATGCCCATGTCGGCGCACAGCACTTCGCGATCGATCGTGGCGAGCCGGTCGAAAACCCGGTCAAGATCGAACAACTGCTGCACTTCGAGCCGGAAGAGGAAGAAGACGACGTCGTGATCGAAGAGGATCTCGACGAGGAAGAAGCAGAAGAAATTGCCGGCGAACAGCGGCAGGAACAGCCGAAGGCTGCTGCTCAGTCCGACGATCAGAACGGACGCAAGCGCAAGCGCCGTCGCCGCCGGCGCGGCAAGGGCGGCCAGCAGGCCGAAGGCAGCGCTCTCCAGGTCTCCGAATCGGCAGGCGATGCCGACGACGGTTCCGATGAGGACGAAGGCGATGACGAGGGCGTCGATGCAGACGCCGCGACCGCCGATGGCGATCAGAAGCGCAAGCGCCGCCGCCGCGGCAAGCGTGGCGGCCGCCGCAACCGTCCGGAAGGCGAAGGTGAAGGCGAAGGCCAGCTTGAAGCCGGTGCCGATGCGGAAGCCGGCGACGACGGCGCAGAAGAAGCCGAAACCGTAGAGGCACCTGCCGCTGCGGCCGAGGTCGAAGTGGCTGTCGCTGTTGAGGAAACGGCTGTGGTTGCCGAAGAAGCCGAGGTGGCGGACGTAAAGCCTGCCAAGCCGAAGCGCACCCGCAAGAAGGCCGTCAAGGCTGAAGAACCGGCAGTAAGCGTCGACGAAGTTGCCCAGGCAGCCATCGAAGACCAGCCTGCGGTTGCCGACCCGGCCGTCGAAGCGGTGGAAGAGGCTGCGGCCGACCTTGCCGAAACCAAGCCTGTGCGTGCGAACCGCGACCTCTCGAAAATCGCTTCCGAACCGGTGGTGACGTCGAGCGCGACGAAGCCCGAAGAGGAAGAGCCGGGCAAGCCCAAAAAGGGCGGCTGGTGGCAGCGCCGCGGCTTCTTCTAAGAGGCCGCGCGGCCAGCGCCAAACTCTGAAAACACGAAAGGCCCGGAGCGATCCGGGCCTTTTCCTTTGGGCGGATGGCAGAAGGGACTTGCCCCTGCCTGCCTGTTCAGAGCGTCACGCCAGCCAACGCGCGATCCTGTCCATGGCCTCGACCATGTCGGCCTCGGCGCCGGCATAGGAGAAGCGCATCGTGCGGTGCCCTTCCAGCGGATCGAAGTCGAATCCCGGGGTTGCCGCGACGTTGATCTCGGCGAGCATCCGCTTGGCAAAGGCCATGCTGTCATTGGTAAAGCGGGTGACATCCGCATAGGCGTAGAAGGCACCGTCCATCGGCGAGGCGATCGAGAAGCCGATCTCCGGCAACCGCTTCATGAGCATGTCCCGGTTGGCGGCATAGGCGGCCTTGTAACGGTCGAGCTCCTCATGCGCGTTGAGCGCTGCTTCTGCCGCGATCTGCGAGAGCTCGGGCGGCGAGATGTAGAGGCTCTGGGCGATGCGCTCGAAGCCGCGCACCTTGTCAGCCGGCAGCACCATCCAGCCGATCCGCCAGCCGGTCATGCAATAGTATTTCGAGAAGGAGTTGATGACGATTACCTCGTCGGTCACCTCCAGCGCGCTTGCCTCTTCGCCGGCAAAGGTCAGTCCGTGATAGATCTCGTCGGAAATGAAGGCGATCGATTCGGCCCGGCAATAGTCAGCCAGCACCTTGATGCCCGCCCTACCCGTCACCGTTCCGGTCGGGTTGGCTGGGCTCGCCAAAAGCACGCCCTTCAATGGACGGCCTATTTTCGCAGCGGCACGCGAAAGACTTTCAGGCGTCAGAGTGAAGCCGGTCTCGGCATTGGCCTCGACCTCGACGACCGTCAGGCCAAGCGCTGCGAGGATGTTGCGATAGGCCGGATAGCCGGGCCTCGCGATCGCGACGCAATCGCCAGGATCGAAGAGGGCCAGGAAAGCGAGATTGAAGCCTGCGGATGAGCCGGTGGTGACCGCGACCCGCTGCGGATCGAGCGCGATGCCGTGGCGCTTTTCATAGTGCCGGGCGATTGCTGTGCGCAGCGACAAGGTGCCGAGCGCATCGGTATAGCCGAGCCGGCCATGTTCAAGCGCTTTGCGCGCCGCTTCAAGAGCTGCCTTCGGCGCCGGGTGGGCGGGCTGCCCGACGGCCATCGAAATCACCGGGTGGCCGGCATCCCGGCGACGGGTCGCCTCCGCCAGTACGTCCATCGCATGGAAAGGTTCGACGGCACTGCGTTTTGACAAATCTACCAACGGAAAATCCTCGATATGCGGCTGTTCTCCAGCCCTTTGCCCGATGAAAATGACCTTCACAAGTCCGCGAGTGCCGTATTTCCGCCGATTTTGCCGTTTCGTTTCCGCGGCACCCACCCTATGCTGCCGGCATATTGCGAATACGAGGAATCCTGTTGTCATTCAGAACAGCCGGTTGACCCGGCGACACGCGATGGACGACACACGGGATACGCAAGGACAACGAGGTAGAAATGAACTTCAGCACCAAGATGATTGCCGCCGGGACGCTCGCAGCGCTCGTAGCCGGGGTCAGCCTGCCCCAGAACGCATTCGCGCTCGACGCGAAGCAGAAGGAAGAGATCGGCGCCTTCATCAAGGAATACCTGATCGCCAATCCGGAGATCATGCTCGAGGTCCAGGAGGCGCTGACGACGAAACAGCGCGCCAAGCAGCAGGAAGCGGCGGAAAGCGCGATCACCGAGAACAACAAGGCGATCTTCAATTCCGACTACGACATGGTGCTCGGCAATCCCAAGGGCGACGTCACCGTTGTCGAGTTCTACGACTACAACTGCGGCTACTGCAAACGCGCGCTTTCCGACATGGACGACATCCTCGCCAAGGACAAGAACGTGCGCTTCGTGCTGAAGGAACTGCCGATCCTCGGACCGGATTCGCTGGCCGCCCACAAGGTGAGCGCCGCCTTCCGCCTGGTCGCTCCGGAAAAATACGGCGACTTCCACCGGGCGCTGCTCGGCGGGGAAGACCGCGCCACGGAGGAGACAGCGCTTGCAGTTGCCGCCAAGCTCGGCGTCTCCGAAAAGGACCTGCGCGCGAAAATGGAAAAGGAGCCGCATGATGCGGCCGTGCGCGAGGCCTACAGCCTTGCCAACGACCTCGGCATCACCGGAACGCCCTCCTACGTCATCGGCAACGAAGCGGTCTTCGGGGCCGTCGGCGCCGAGGAGATCGAGGGCAAGGTCGCCAATATGCGCGAATGCGGCAAGACCGCCTGCTGACAAACCTTCCCATGACTGTGGACAAATCCCGCTAGGGCCCAAAGGGCTTTTCCTCGCGGGACCATCAGTCTATAGGTAACCCTCCATGACCGGACCGGAATCCCTTATGCCATCGACCATTTTCGTGCTGAACGGCCCCAACCTGAATGCGCTGGGCAAGCGCGAGCCGGGTATTTATGGCGGCCAGACGCTGGCCGACATCGAGGCCATGTGCAAGGCAGAAGGCAAGGCGCTCGGATTCGACGTCGATTTCCGCCAGTCGAACCATGAGGGAATGCTGGTCGATTGGCTGCACGAGGCCGGCAACGTCGCCGCGGGCGTGGCAATCAACCCGGCCGCCTATGGCCACACGTCGATCGCGCTTCACGATGCCATCCGCGCCATCGGCATTCCGGTCGTCGAACTGCACCTCTCGAACATCCATGCGCGTGAGGAGTTCCGCCACAAGTCGATGATCGCACCCGCCGTCAAGGGCGTCATCTGCGGCTTCGGCGCCCAGAGTTACATTCTTGCGCTGCATGCGCTAAAGAACCTGACAAATCCGTCGAAATAAAAAGAACACAAGAGGCTCATATTCCATGGCTGACAAGAAACCAGGTATCGACCAGGCGCTGATCCGCGATCTCGCCAACATTCTCAAGGATACCGATCTGACCGAGATCGAAGTCGAGCAGGACGACCTGCGCATTCGCGTTTCGCGCAACGGCACGCCGGTTGCCATGCCGATGGCCATGCCGCAGATGCCGGCTTACCAGATGCCCGCCGCAGTGGCCGCTCCTGCAAACGCCGTTGCTGCTCCTGCCGCCGAGAGCGCCCGTGCATCGAAGAATGCCGTGACCGCACCGATGGTCGGCACTGCCTATCTGTCTCCCGCACCGGGAGCCCGCCCCTTCGTTGAAGTCGGCGCCACGGTCAAGGAAGGCCAGACGATCCTCATCATCGAAGCGATGAAGACAATGAACCAGATCCCGGCTCCGCGCTCGGGCAAGGTCACCGAAATCTTCGTCCAGGACGCAGCCCCCGTCGAATATGGCGAACCGCTGATCGTAATCGAATAAGGCGGCGCGGCGATGATCTCGAAAATTCTCATTGCCAATCGCGGCGAAATCGCCCTTCGCGTGCTTCGTGCCTGCAAGGAACTCGGCATCGCCACGGTCGCCGTTCATTCCACGGCCGACGCCGACGCCATGCATGTGCGCCTCGCCGACGAGAGCGTTTGCATCGGCCCGCCGCCCTCGCGCGATAGCTATCTGAACATTCACCAGATCGTCGCCGCCTGCGAAATCACCGGTGCCGACGCTGTGCATCCAGGCTACGGCTTCCTGTCGGAAAACGCCAAGTTCGCCGAAATCCTTGAAGCGCACGACATCACCTTCATCGGCCCGACGGCGGAACACATCCGCATCATGGGTGACAAGATCACCGCCAAGCAAACGGCGCAGGAACTTGGCATCCCGGTCGTTCCGGGCTCCGACGGCGAAGTAAAGCCGGAAAACGCCCTCGAAGTCGCCCGCAAGATCGGTTTCCCGGTCCTGATCAAGGCGACCGCCGGCGGCGGCGGCCGCGGCATGAAGGTCGCCCGCAGCGAGGCTGACCTCGAGGAAGCCGTTGCGACGGCCCGCACCGAAGCGCTTGCCGCTTTCGGCAACGACGCCGTCTACATGGAGAAGTACCTCTCCAAGCCGCGCCACATCGAAATCCAGATCGTCGGCGACGGCGCCGGCAATGCGGTGCATCTCGGTGAACGCGATTGCTCGCTGCAGCGTCGTCACCAGAAGGTCTGGGAAGAGGCAAACTCCCCGGCGCTCAACGTCGACCAGCGCATGAAGATCGGTCAGGTCTGCGCCGACGCCATGAAGAAGCTGAAGTATCGCGGCGCCGGCACGATCGAATTCCTCTACGAAAACGGCGAGTTCTATTTCATCGAAATGAACACCCGTCTTCAGGTCGAGCATCCGATCACCGAGGCGATCACCGGCATCGACCTGGTGCACGAGCAGATCCGCGTCGCCTCCGGCGGTGGCCTCTCGGTCCGGCAGGAAGACATCGTGTTCTCCGGCCACGCGATCGAGTGCCGCATCAATGCCGAAGACCCGCGCACCTTCGTCCCATCCCCGGGCACGATCACGCATTTCCATGCGCCGGGCGGTCTTGGCGTGCGCGTCGACTCGGGTGCCTATCAGGGCTACCGGATCCCGCCTTACTACGACAGCCTGATCGGCAAGCTGATCGTGCACGGCCGTACCCGCGTCGAATGCATGATGCGTCTGCGCCGCGTGCTTGACGAATTTGTCATCGACGGCATCAAGACGACGCTTCCGCTGTTCCAGGACCTGATCAATAATCAGGACATTGCCAACGGCGACTACGATATCCACTGGCTGGAGAAGCATCTGGCCGCCACGTCCGAGTAAGGACCTGACATTGAAGGGGACGCGCAGCAAGCAGCCCGATATTACGCCGGACATGCTGCTGCGCGCCTATTCGATCGGCCTCTTCCCGATGGCCGATTCGGCTGACGACCCGGAAATCTTCTGGGTCGAGCCGGAAATTCGCGGGGTGATCCCGCTCGCAGGCTTCCACACCTCTCGCAGCCTCGCCAAAACCATCCGCCGAAAGCCCTTCGACATCCGCTTCAACACCGCGTTCGAAGCGGTCATGGACGGCTGCGCTGCCCCTGCTCCCGACCGGCCAACCACCTGGATCAACAACAAGATCCGCACGCTCTACGCGACGCTGCATACGATGGGCTATGCCCACAGCGTCGAGGCGTGGGAAGGCGACCAACTGGTTGGCGGACTTTACGGCGTTTCGCTCGGCTCGGCCTTCTTCGGCGAAAGCATGTTTTCCAGACGCACCGACGCCTCGAAGATCTGCCTCGTCCATCTGGTCGAGCGACTGAAGGCGCGTGGCTTCGAACTGCTCGATACACAGTTCACCACCGAGCACCTGAAGTCGTTTGGTGCCATCGACGTGCCAAAGGCGGAATACGAAGTGCTTCTGGCGAACGCGATGTCGTCGCCCGACCTCGCCTTCTAACCAAGCCAAATCTCAAAGAATGGGAATACGCCGCCGCTCAGCGCTTCTGCGCGGTGTCCGGCGGCGGCAGGTCCGAGGTCGCCTTGCAGGACTGCAGCCAGACGTCATAGACCGGATGCTCGACGGCGTTCAGACCGGGGCTATCGGCAAACATCCAGCCGGTGAAGATGCGGCGGATCTTGCGGTCGAGTGTGATTTCCTCGACCTCGACGAAGGTCGTGATCTTCTGCGCTTCCGTGTCGTCACGGCTGTAGCAGACGCGCGGCGTGACCTGAAGGGCGCCGAACTGCACGGTCTCGCCGATGTAGACGTCGAAAGTAGTGATGCGGCCGGTGATCTTGTCGATGCCGGAGAACACGGCGACGGCGTTGGAAAGGCGGGCTGCGTCAACCGCTTCCGCAGATGCGACCAGCGGCAAGGCGGCAAGCAGGGACAAGCCCAAACGCCGCGTTCCTTGGCCGATTGCCTTGCGCAGATCAGAACCTGCCATAGTCGCCTGTCTCCCGCGTATCCTGTTCGTCATCGATGGATTTCAGGCGCTAACCATCAATTGTGGCCGCGCCATGATCGAGGAACCCATTCCGCGGTCCGTCGTCGTCACTGAGAACAGATTGTTCAGGAGCCGGGCGTCCAGGCGTCGTAGTCGCCGGTCACGCGGGGACGCTTGCCGGTGGCGGCAATCGAGCCTTGCGGGCGGTAGGCGTTGGCCGTTCCGGTCGGATTGACGCGGTGCGCCTTCTGCCATTCGCGCGGCGTGTACTTTTCATCAGCCGGAGAAACGTCGGTCCGGTGATGCATCCAGCCGTGCCAGCCGGCCGGAATGGCGGAGGCTTCGGCGTAGCCGTTGTAGATCACCCAGCGGCGGGTGCGGCCTTCGGAGTCCTTGCCGCCCTGGTAGTAGACATTACCGAGCTCGTCTTGACCGACCCGTTGACCGTGGCGCCAGGTGTGAAAGCGCGTTCCGATCGTCTGTTCGTTCCACCAGGTGAAAATCTGCAGCAGGAGCTTCATGGATGCCGTCCTTGACCGGCCGTTGGGAAGGCGGCCAGATACCAAAACAATGTTCCCGCTTATGCCCCGCCGCTCAGGGCTTGTCCAGTGATTCCGAGGCGGAGGCGGTCATTTCAACGGCAGCTGAAAGCCGAAGTGGCTGCGCGCAAAGCCGAGACGCTCGTAGAACCGATGCGCATCGGTGCGCACGGCGTTGGACGTGAGCCTTACCTTCTTTGCGCGCTTCTCCCGCGCCTCGCCGATCGCATGGCGCATCATGCGCTCACCGATCCCACGGCCGCGCATGTCCGCACGCGTCTGGACCGCTTCGACGATCAGGCTGGAGCTTCCACGCCCCGACAGAGACGTGTGCAGCGCGGTTTGAAAAGTACCGACGACCTGCCCTTCAAGAACCGCGACAAAGAGCGTCTGCAGCGTCGAGGCTTCAATCCGGTCGAAGGCAGCGGCGTAGTCCGCGAAGGCCTCGGGGTCGGTCGTGTCGCCGTGGCCGCCGAGCGGATCATTGGCGAAGAGCGCGACGATCGCTTCGAGGTCCTTACGCTCGGCCTTGCGGATCAAGAGTTCGGTCGCGTCCATGGTTTCCCCGCTCACATCGTTCATCGCCCGCGGATCAAACACCCGGAGGTAACGGCGCGATGACAGAGCCGTGCCTCTCAAGCTTATCCACAGGCATGCGAAACTTCAGGCAATCGGACGGATCGCCTAGCCGAGAAGCGGCTTTTCCAGAGCGATGGCCGGCAGACCGGACGGGTCGTCAACCGGGGTCTCGCCCACTTCGGCAAAGCCGTGCGCGCGATAGAAGGTGAGCGCGTGCAGGTTCTGCGGCTCGACCTCGACGCGCATGCGCTCGGCGTCCGGGAAGCAGGTTTCGAGTTCGGCGAAGATATCGCGACCGACGCCCTGGCGCTGGAACTTCGGAAGGACATAGAGCTGGTGCAGCACCACCGTCTTGGCTTGCGTGTCGGACATCGCCGCATAGCCCATGCCGCCCAGCTGCCTTCCATCGTCGGCAACAAGAAACTCGGCGTTCTTGCGCGCGAGCCGGGCTTTGAGCGCCGGCAGCGAATGCCAGCGCTCCGTGAGTTCGTTGACCTTCTCGACACCGTAGAAAGTGTCATAGGTCGCGTGCCACGTTTCGATCAGCAGAGCGCGAACCTTCTCCAGGTCGCGCTCGCTTGCCGTGCGCACGAAGAACATCGTTATTCCTCGATGCCGAGCTTGGCCTTGACGAGCGCCTGTACGGCCTGCGGATTGGCCTTGCCGCCGGTCGCCTTCATCACTTGGCCGACGAACCAGCCGGCGAGCGAAGGTTTGGCCTGCACCTTGGCGACCTGATCCGGGTTGGCGGCGATGATCTCGTCGACGGCCTTCTCGATGGCGCCGGTGTCGGTCACCTGCTTCATGCCGCGCGCTTCAACGATCTCGGCCGGGTCGCCGCCCTCGTTCCAGACGATCTCGAAGAGGTCCTTGGCGATCTTGCCGGAGATGGTCTCGGCCTTGATGAGATCGATGATGCCGCCGAGCTGTGCCGGGGAAACCGGAGTCTCTTCAATGGCTTTGCCGGCTTTGTTCAAGGCACCGAGCAGGTCGTTGATGACCCAGTTGGCGGCAATCTTGCCGTCACGCCCTTCGGCAACCGCCTCGAAATAATCGGCGATCGACTTTTCGGAGACGAGCACCGAGGCGTCATAGACCGAGAGGCCGAGGTCGCGCACGAAGCGCTCCTTCTTGTCGTCGGGCAGTTCCGGCAGGTCGGCCTTCAGCGCCTCGACGAAGGCGTCGTCGAACTCCAGTGGCAGCAGGTCCGGATCCGGGAAGTAGCGGTAGTCGTGCGCGTCTTCCTTGGAGCGCATCGAGCGGGTCTCGCCCTTGTTCGGGTCGAACAGGCGGGTCTCCTGGTCGATGCTGCCACCGTCCTCAAGAATGCCGATCTGGCGGCGTGCCTCGTATTCGATCGCCTGGCCGATGAAGCGGATCGAGTTGACGTTCTTGATTTCGCAGCGCGTGCCGAAGCCCTCGCCCGGACGACGCACGGAAACGTTGACGTCGGCGCGCATCGAGCCTTCGTCCATGTTGCCGTCGCACGTGCCGAGATAGCGCACGATCGAGCGCAGCTTCGTCATGTAGGCCTTGGCCTCATCCGACGAGCGCATGTCCGGCTTGGAGACAATCTCCATCAGCGCCACGCCCGAGCGGTTGAGGTCGACATAAGACATCGACGGATGCTGGTCGTGCATCGACTTTCCGGCATCCTGTTCCAGATGCAGGCGCTCGATGCCGATCTCGACATCCTCGAACTGGCCCTGACGATCCGGGCCGACCGAAATGATGATCTTGCCCTCGCCGACGATCGGATCCTTGAACTGCGAGATCTGATAGCCCTGCGGCAGGTCCGGATAGAAATAGTTCTTGCGGTCGAAGATCGAGCGATTGTTGATCGCGGCCTTGAGGCCGAGACCGGTGCGTACCGCCTGCTTCACGCATTCCTCGTTGATCACGGGCAGCATGCCGGGCATAGCGGCATCGACCAGCGAGACGTTCGCATTCGGCGCATTGCCGAACTCCGTCGATGCGCCCGAGAACAGCTTCGAATTGGAAAGCACCTGGGCATGGACTTCCATGCCGATGATGACTTCCCAGTCGCCAGTGGCGCCGGGGATGAAGCGTTTCGGATCGGGGGTGCGGACGTCGACAATGCTCATATCATGCTCTTCTTTGAAGCCTGAATTCTTGGTTTCTCGGTAGAACAATTGGTCCGCCGGTGCAAGTTGTTCGGCTGGATCAGAAGCGCCATATGCAATCTCATGCGGACGGCGAGCCTCTCTTAACCACCGTTTAGCGCCTATCGGCAAGACTTCGCTCATGTCCATCGGCCCTGCCCTGCTCTCGTTCGCAATTCTCATCAACTTGGCGGCCTTCGGGCTGTTCTGGTACGACAAGCAAGCGGCGCGCTCCGGCCGACGGCGGATCAGCGAGCGGACCCTGCTCACTCTCGCCTTTTTCGGCGGCAGCCCGGGAGCGATGACGGCGCGCCATATCTTCCGACACAAGACGCGTAAGGAACCCTTTCGCACGCGCCTCGCGTTGATCATCGTCTTGCAAGTGGCGCTGGCGGCCATTGGCACCCTGGCGTTGCAATGACACCTTGACGCGCGAACGACGGCCTTTTAGGAAGGCACCGTTCTATTGGAGTTTTTATGTTCCGTTCTTCGCCTGAGTCCCGGTAAAGCCCGTCCGCGTAATCCGCTTTGATTGCGCGCACGGGCCGGAAACGTCACCCCGCATCTTCAGTAATTTGCGGAACGTTTTCCTGCGTTCAAACGAACGCGATTCCGGAACATTCAGACAATGGACATCTCGCGCGCAGAACAGCGCATTCTTCATCATTTGGCCCAGGGCGGCCGCATCGAAATCACCCGCGACGACAAGGCGATCACCGAAATCCGGTGCTTCACCCGTGACGGCTGGGTCTATCCCGGCTTCGACCTCGAACTTTTCCGCAAATTGAAGCGGAAGAAGGCGATTTCATCGTCCGGCGGAAAACCCTACCGCATCACGGAACGCGGGCTGCAGCTCGTGCGCTCCGAACTTAACAACCGCTAGCGGCGAATACGAACGATACCGGGCATGCCAGCATGCCCGGTATCGTCAGATGCGCACTTTACTTTACGGAAAGTGACTTACGTTGCGTGAGCGCTCGACGGGGCAGCGCATTGCACGCGGTCACGGCCCGCAGCCTTCGCCTGGTAGAGCGCGCGGTCGGCCGCAAGCAGCAGGCCGTCGAGACCGGTGTCGCGGGTCATGACTTCGGCAGCGCCGATGCTGATGGTGACGGCGATCCTTCCGCCCTGCTCCAGATCGATATGGAGCGCGCGCACGGCCTCGAGCAGTCGCTCGGCGACCTTGAGCGCATCAGTCGGGGATTGCCGAACCAGCACAACGGCAAACTCTTCGCCGCCAAGCCGACCGACGAGATCCTCAAAACGCAGCGTCCCGCGAACGGCGCCTGCGACCGAGACCAGCACCTGATCGCCGACGGCGTGACCATAGGTGTCATTGATCGCCTTGAAGCGGTCGATGTCGAGCATCATTACCACCGTCCCGCCTTTTCGGGCGACCGGCGCTGCGATCAGCGCGGCCGCGCGCGCCATGAAGGTCGCGCGCGCCAGGCACTGGGTCAGAAAATCATAATCGACCGCATGGGACAGGCGCCCAATCAGCGCCCGTCGTGCGGCATCGACGCTGGCGACCGCCAGCGGGCAGAGCGCAAGAAGGGTCGTCCCCAGCCGGGTGGAGGTGAGCGTCTCCTCGGCAACGCCGCTGACGCCGAGATGCAGGGCGCCGGAGGCAACGGCAATCTGCGTCAACACACAGACGATCGCCGTCAGGATCGTCACCGGGAACAAGCCATAGCTGAGCGCGCACCACAAGAGTGCCGGCACCGGGAAAGCGAAAGCGCCTGGGCCGCCGATGACGAGCGCCGCAGCGCAGGACAAGACCAGGGAGACGAACGGCCAGACGGTTGCAGAAGCAGAGGCCGTTGAAACCGTCATTCTCGTGGCACGGGATCGCAAACCGTCTTCAGGAAGCGGCGCTGCCAGGAACACCGGGAGCAGAACCACATAATTGACCAGCTCGGTGGTGAGCCAGGCGACGAATGCGTCCGCGACGGGTTTGCCGAAGGACAGGTGAACCGCGACCGCTCCGACGAGCGAGGCGCCCATCGCCGCCAAGGAGGAGGCAGCGAACATGTAAAGGACCGAGCGCGCCCGGCGCAGGTGCCGATGCTCCGGCGAAAAGCGGCGATAGAGCAGGAATCCGATGACGACGCCGACCATGTTGGCCGCATTCAACGCCGCGGCTTCATAGAGATCCGCGCCGGTCACCAGGTCCGCAAGAACGTAGGCCAATGCCGCCGTCAGCCATCCAGCCGGGCTGGCGAGCGACGGTCTTCTGATCAGCAGGCCGAGCAGAATCGCATTTGCCGGCCAGATCGAAGCCAGCATGCCGACCGGGCGACTCAAGATGCCGAGCACGCAGGCGGTGAAGACGATCACGCCCAGGCCGGCAAGCCAAAACGAATGGTGGAAAGGTCTCAGAACCAACGGTCGCGGAACCGTTTTATCCAGCATCTGCAACAAGCGCCCCCCTTGCGGTGCCCCACCACAACGTCATACCCCATAATATTTCATGGGCCTAATGAATGCGGTGTGAATAGGCCAGCCGGCTTTGCGCGTGGCTGCCATGCATGAGGTGGCGGGGTGTCAATGATCCGGGCTTTGCTCCAGAGATTTGCTCAGACCGATGAAGGCAACGTCGCTGTCGAGTTGCGGCGCATAGGCGGTCGACAGCCAACTCACGCCATAGCCGTGATTGCGGAAGAAGCGCACGGCGCGGTCGTTGCGCGCGTGCGTCTTGGTGGTGGCCGCGTCGAATCCGTCCGCAGCAATACGACGCTCGATCTCAGCAAACAGCAGCCCGCCGAAGCCCCTGCCCTGGAGCTGCGGCTCGATCCATAGATCGGAGATCGCATTGTCGAAGTTCTCGCACGCCACCCAACCGCAGATGGCGCCTTCGCCTTCGACGAGCAAAACGGAAAGCCAGTGATCGAACAGAAAACGGAGAAATGCGGCCTCGGCCACGCGCCGCATCTTTTCGCCATCGGCGAGGCCCGCAATTGCCGACTGCCAGGATCTAAGGCCGATTTCGGCCAGCCGGTCGACGTCGCCGGCGCGGGCATGGCGGATGACGGGCATGACGCGGTCTCCTTCCGCGACAAGAGTGGCTTTCAATGCAACCGAAGAAGAAAGGGCGGTACCTCGTCGGTACCGCCCCTCAAGAGATTACCACCATTTGGTGGGTGTGAAGCGGCCGGCCGCCTGTTCGATCACATGCGCCGTCTTGAACAGCGTCTCTTCCTCGAACGGCTTGCCGATCAGCTGCAGGCCAAGCGGCAGGCCCTTGTGGTCGAGACCGCCGGGAACGGCAATACCGGGAAGGCCGGCCATGTTCACCGTTACCGTGAAGATGTCGTTGAGGTACATCTTGACCGGATCGGATGCCAGATCCTCGTCGGCGATGCCGAAGGCAGACGACGGCGTCGCCGGCGTCAGGATGGCGTCAACGCCGGCATGGAACGCCAGTTCGAAGTCGCGCTTGATCAGGGTGCGCACCTTCTGCGCCTGCAGATAGTAGGCATCGTAGTAGCCAGCCGAAAGCACGTAGGTGCCGATCATGATGCGGCGCTTGACTTCGTGACCGAAGCCGGCGGCGCGCGTCTTTTCGTACATGTCGACGATGTCCTTGCCGTCGACGCGCAGGCCGTAGCGAACGCCGTCATAGCGGGCAAGGTTCGAGGAGGCCTCGGCGGGAGCGACGATGTAGTAGGCCGGCAGCGCGTATTTCGTGTGCGGCAGGGTGATGTCGACGATCTCGGCACCGGCTTCCTTCAGCCAGGCAATTCCCTGCTGCCAGAGCGCTTCGATCTCTTCCGGCATGCCATCGACGCGGTATTCACGCGGAATGCCGATCTTCATGCCCTTGATCGACTTGCCGATCGCGGCTTCGTAATCCGGCACCGGCAGATCGACCGAGGTCGTGTCCTTGGTGTCGACGCTTGCCATCGACTTCAGGAGGATCGCGGCATCGCGCACGTCACGGGCGATCGGGCCTGCCTGGTCGAGCGACGAGGCGAAAGCGACGGTGCCCCAGCGCGAGCAGCGACCATAGGTCGGCTTGATGCCGACGGTGCCGGTGAAGGCTGCCGGCTGGCGGATGGAGCCGCCGGTATCGGTGGCGGTCGCGCCGGCGCAGAGATGCGCGGCAACGGCTGCGGCGGAACCACCGGAGGAGCCACCCGGCACGAGATCCAGATTGGAGCCCTTGGCGCGCCACGGGTTCTTGACCGCGCCGTAGTAGGAGGTCTCGTTCGACGAGCCCATGGCGAACTCGTCCATGTTCAGCTTGCCGAGCATGACGGCGCCGTCGTTCCAGAGGTTCTGGGTCACGGTCGATTCGTAGCGCGGCGCGAAACCGTCGAGGATGTGGCTGCAGGCCTGGGTGTGCACGCCTTCGGTGGCGAAGAGGTCCTTGATGCCGAGCGGGATGCCTTCGAGCGCACCGGCCTTGCCGGCGGCGATACGCGCATCCGAGACCTTGGCCATCTCTCGTGCCTTTTCGGGTGTGACGGCGATGTAGGCGTTGATCGCCTCATTGGCGGCATCGATCGCGCCGAGATAGGCGTCGGTCAGTTCGACGGCGGTGATGTCCTTCGCGGCGAGCTTGCTGCGGGCTTCGGCAATCGTCAGGCTGGTAAGGTCGGTCATGGTAAAATCTGGCTTTCGCAATCAGAAACGTCGGGGCGGCTGGCGGGAGATTACTCGACCACCTTCGGAACGAGGAAGAAATTGCGATCGGAATTCGGCGCATTGGCAACGATGTCGTCGGCCTTGTTGCCGTCCGATACCGTGTCCGTCCGCTTCTTCATATCCATCGGCGTGACCGAGGTCATCGGCTCGACGCCATCGACATTCACTTCGGAGAGCTGCTCGACGAAACCGAGGATGCCATTGAGCTCACCCATCATCCGTTCGGCTTCTTCTTCGCTGACGGCGATACGGGCAAGGCGCGCGACGCGCTTCACGGTGGCAAGGTCTACGGACATGATCGTCTCCGGTAACTGGAACTTCCCCCGCTATAATGGCGCAGGGCGAGCCACGCAACGGGGGAATTACCGGAGGACCGGGCCTCTCGTCAAAAGGCCCGGCGCAACATCAGATCTCGACGACGCCGCCGACGTGCGGCGTCGCCACCTTGGTCGACGCGCTTTCCATGCCGGCAACGAAGGTTTCCGGGGTCTGGTCGATGATCGGGAACGAGCCGTAATGGCAGGGGATGGCTGTCGAGAACTTGAAGAAGCGCTGGCAGGCCAGCGCCGCAACCGCCCCGCCCATGGTGAAACGATCGCCGATCGGCACGATGCCGATCTCCGGCTGATGCAGCTCGTTGATCAGCGCCATGTCGGAGAAGATGTCCGTATCACCCATGTGATAGAGCGTCGGCTCGTCCTCGAAATGCAGCACCAGGCCGTTGGCATTGCCGAGCGAGTGCGAGACGCCGTCCTCGGTCAACTGCGCCGACGAATGCAGCGCGTTGACGAAGGTCGTCGAGAAACTACCGAGATTGATCGTGCCGCCGGTGTTCCCCATTTCCAGCGCCTTGACGCCATGCCGGCCGAGCCAGGCGGCAAGGTCGGCATTGGCAACGACCGTCGCGCCCGTCTCCTTGGCGATCGCAATGGTATCGCCGACATGGTCGCCGTGACCATGGGTCAGGAGAATGTGGGTGAGCCCGGCGGTCGCGTCCCGGCGCTCCTCGTCGCGGAACGCCGGATTGCCGGTAAAGAAGGGGTCGATCAGGATTTTGGACTTTGCCGTTTCGATGTGAAAGGCGGCATGGCCGAGCCATTTGATCTTCATGACGATCTCCCTGATGATTTGTCTGTCGCAACAGCATATGGATCAGACAACTCTCCGCGCAAAGATCGAATCGACAATCCCATGGCAATTCTCACCATCGAAGAACTCGCAGCCCAGCTACAGCCGAACCAGGCGATTGCAGGCCTCGACCTCGGCACGAAAACGATCGGCCTCTCGGTCTCCGATCTCGGTCGCCGCTTTGCGACCCCGCGCGAGGTGATCCGTCGGGTCAAGTTCGGCGTGGACGCGGAGGCGCTGCTGTCGGCAGCGACGAAAGAAAAGATCGCGGCCTTCGTCATCGGCCTGCCCGTCAATATGGACGGCAGCGAGGGGCCGCGCTGTCAGGCGACCCGCGCCTTCGTGCGCAACATGGAACAGAAAACGCCCCTGCCCTTTGCCTTCTGGGATGAACGGCTTTCGACCGTCGCGGCCGAGCGGGTGCTGATCGAGATGGACGTGTCACGACGCAAGCGGGCCGAACGCATCGATTCGGCCGCGGCCTCGTTCATTCTTCAGGGCGCGCTCGACAGGCTGGCGTCGCTGGCAAGAGACGGCCTCTCGGACTGAGGGGCCGCGGCACCGAAGTGGCGACGATACCAGGCGGCGATCTGGCGGCGCTTGCGAAAGCCGATAATGGCGAAAACGATCAGGCTGTCGACGACGATCGCGCGGGCTACGAGCGGCGGAATGGTTTCCGGCGGGATGCCGAGGACATTGCCGTAGATCTGGAACACCAGATCATGGGTTTGCCGCGTCAGCATGAAGAAGCCGAAGCTCATGTCGTAGTACGACAGGCCATACCAGGAGCCCAGCAGCAGGATCGGCCCGCCCCAAAGGATCAGAAACCACTTCATGCGGCTCCCCTTTCCGAGATCTGCCGAAAGACAACTGGGTAAATCGCGCGGTCAGCCAGCACGACGGCCACAAGAACCATCGCGGGAACTGCGATATCTAGCGCCAGTCCGGCAAAAAACATCATCATGATGATCATAAGACCAGTTCTCACCGAACCGCTCCATTCCGGAATCCATTAAAATGCCGGATCAATCTCCGCCCTTGCGGCGACCCGCGCAACGTAAACCATTTGTTAAGGTTAATTTTCACAGGGCAGTCCGGTCGCGGATCCTTGAAGGCGGGACACTCCCGTTTGATCGCCGCCTCGTGCCACCAGCGCATTCCGGTCGGCGATGATTTGAGGTAGCGATAGACGTCCCGCACGCAGGCCCTCCCCCATGACCGTCGTCTTTGAAAGCATTCTTCCCGTCTTCCTCCTGGTTCTGCTTGGCGCCTGGCTCAAGCGTTCGACCTTGATCGATCAGGGTCTTTGGCTCGGGCTCGAGCAATTCGGCTACTTCATCCTTTTCCCGTCGCTGTTGTTTTCGACGCTCGCCCAGGCCGATTTTGCCGGATTGAAGGCCGATGCGACGGCGATCGCAACGATCGGAAGCGTCAGTTTGATGTCGGTCGTCGTGCTGCTGTTGTGGCCGATGCTGCGGAACCGCCAGGTATCAGGTGCGTCCTTCACCTCGGTCTTCCAGACGGCGACACGCTGGAATGGGTTCATGGCGCTGGCGATCGCGCAGAAACTCTATGGCCCGATCGGCCTGACACTGACCGCCCTGGTGATGACGCTCGTGATCATCCCGATCAATCTCTACAATATCGGTGTTCTCGTCTGGTTCGGCGGTGGCAATCGCGACTTCCGCCGCTTCTTCGCCAAGATCGTCACCAATCCGCTGATCGTCGCCTCGGTGCTCGGTATTCTCGTCAACATGATCGGATTGAAGATCTACGGCCCAGTGATGGCCACGATCGATATGCTGGCAAGCGCCTCGCTCAGCCTCGGCCTGGTGATGGTCGGTGCGGGCCTGCGGGCATCCGATGCGCTCAAGCCCAGCAGGACGGCGTTGCTCGCGGTCTTCCTCAAGCTGATCGTGATGCCGGTCTTCATGGTGAGCGCGAGCTACCTGCTCGGCATTCGCGGCGATGCTCTGCTGGTCATCGCGCTCGGCGCGGCCGTGCCGACCGCGATGAACGGCTATCTACTGGCCAAGCAGATGGATGGCGACGCCGAACTCTATGCGGCGGTCGCGACCGTCCAGACGGTCGTTTCGTTCTTCACGATACCGCTGGTCCTCTACCTGACGGCTTACGCCGCAGGGGGCTGACGGCCTATCCCGCAGCGGCCTGACGGCTTACGCCGGACGTCCTGCGGCTCAGGCCGCAGGGGGATAGAGAAGGTCGAGGATGTAGGCGGAATCGAAGCGCGAATCGAGCATGCCGTAGGTCGAGCGCCACCCGGCAGCCAGGCGCGATTCGAGGAAGGCATCGGCAATGCGACCGGCACCGAGACGGTAGAGCTCGGCGGCAGCGGCGGCGAGCGCCAGTTGCTCGACCAGCATGCGGGCCGCACCCTCATCACGCTCGCACAGCGACATAGCCGCGCGCAGCACGTCGATCGTCTTGCGACCGGACGGGCCGAGATCACGGGCCAGCACGACGAAGAGCTGCTCGAACAGATCCTTGCCCTTGGCGAGAACCCGCAGCACATCCAGCGCCATGACGTTACCGGAGCCTTCCCAGATGGCATTCACAGGCGCTTCGCGGTAGTGGCGCGCCAGTGCCCGCTCTTCCACATAGCCGTTGCCGCCGAGGCACTCCATCGCCTCATAGATCAGAGCCGGCGCGATCTTGCAGGCCCAGTATTTCGCAACCGGCGTCATGATCCGCGCGTAGGCCGCGTCTTCCACGCTGCTGCGCGCCTTGTCGAAGGCTTCGGCCAGGCGGAACGAAAGTGCGCTTGCCGCGGCAACGTCGAGCGCCATGTCGGCGAGCACCCGCGTCATCATCGGCTGGCTGACGAGCGGCTTGCCGAAAACCTTGCGGCCGCGCGTATGATGTACGGCTTCGGCAAGCGAGGCGCGCATCATGCCGGCGGAAGCGAGCGCGCAGTCGAGCCGCGTCAGCGTCACCATGTCGAGGATCGTGCGGAGGCCGGCATCCGGCGCGCCGAGAATGAAACCGAACGTGTCTGAGAACTCGACCTCGGAAGACGCATTGGAGCGGTTGCCGAGCTTGTCCTTCAGCCGCTGGAACCGCAGGCCGTTGGCGCTGCCATCTTCCAGGAGCCTCGGCACCAGGAAGCAGGCAAGCCCTTCGCGGGTCTGCGCCAGCATGACGAAAGCGTCGCTCATCGGCGCCGACATGAACCACTTGTGGCCATTCAGCCGATAGATGCCCTCGCCCACCCGTTCGGCCGTCGAAGTGTTGGCGCGCACGTCGGTGCCGCCCTGCTTCTCGGTCATGCCCATGCCGACGGTGACGGCCGACTTCTGCATCCACGGACGGTTGGTGGAATCGTACTTTCGCGACAGGATCTTCGGCGCCCACTCCTTCTGCACCGCCGGCGACGCAGTGATCGCTGCCAGCGATGCACTGGTCATCGTCAGCGGGCAGAGATGACCGCATTCGAGCTGCGCCGTCAGATAGAAGCGGATCGCCCGCGTCTTGTGCGACTGGCTGCGCTCGTCCGGCAGATTTTCCCAGGCGGACGCGTGCAGGCCCGAGGACATCGAGCGGCGCATCAGCGCATGCCAGGCCGGGTGGAACTCGACGACATCGAGACGCTCGCCGCGCGGCCCGTGGGTCTTCAGCTTCGGCGGACCTTCGTTCGCCATGCGCGCCAGTTCCTGGGCCTCCGGCGAGGTGACGTAGCGGCCGAGCACGTCGAACTCATCGCGCAGCGTCTTGCTCATGCCCGATGTGATGTCGACCACCAGCGGATCGGAGCGATAGGCGTTGACACCGGACCAGGGCTTGGGCTGGTTGAGCTCGGCGAGTTTCTGTTCAGTCCGGTTCATCTGATTCATGGGCCGGTTCTAGCGCAAGTTTCTCGACCACGGAACGGGGCGAAGAAAAGATAGGATCGCCGTTGCAAGTTTTCTGCGGACTGAACCGCGCAAGCCTTGCCGTGCCGGGGACCAGGTCTTATAGAGCGACCACATTTCCAGAGCGCAAGGGCGGCCCATGATCACTTTCCCGCATCGCCACCTGCTCGGCATCAAGGGGCTCACGGAGCAGGATATCACCTATCTGCTCGATCGCGCCGATGAAGCCGTCCAAATCTCCCGTCAAAGAGAAAAGAAGACGTCGACGCTTCGGGGTCTGACGCAGATCAACCTCTTCTTCGAGGCCTCGACCCGCACGCAATCTTCCTTCGAACTTGCCGGCAAACGCCTTGGCGCCGACGTGATGAACATGTCGGTCGGCAATTCCTCGGTGAAGAAGGGCGAAACGTTGATCGACACGGCAATGACGCTGAACGCCATGCACCCGGACGTGCTGGTCGTGCGCCACTCCTCGGCCGGAGCCGCAGCCCTTCTCGCACAAAAGGTCTCCTGCTCCGTCGTCAACGCGGGCGACGGCCAGCACGAGCACCCAACGCAGGCGCTGCTCGACGCGCTGACGATCCGCCGCGCCAAGGGCAAGCTCTCGCGCATCATCGTGGCGATCTGCGGCGACGTGCTTCACTCGCGCGTTGCGCGCTCCAACATCCTGCTCCTGAACCAGATGGGCGCACGGGTTCGGGTCGTCGCACCGGCGACGCTGCTTCCCTCCGGGATCGCCGACATGGGCGTCGAAGTCTACCACTCGATGGCCGAGGGCCTGAAGGATGCCGATGTCGTCATGATGCTGCGCCTGCAGCGCGAGCGCATGGCCGGGTCCTTCGTGCCGTCTGTACGCGAATACTTCCACTACTACGGGCTCGATGCGGAAAAGCTGAAGGCAGCCAAGGCGGATGCGCTTGTCATGCATCCCGGGCCGATGAACCGCGGCGTCGAGATCGCCTCGGAAATCGCCGACGGGCCGCAGAGCGTGATCGAACAGCAGGTCGAGATGGGCGTTGCCGTGCGCATGGCGGTTATGGAAACGCTGCTTCTCTCGCAGAACCAGGGGCCGCGCACATGACCAGACCACTCGTTCTGAAGAACCTTCGCATCGTCGATCCCTCGCGCAATCTCGATGAAGTCGGCACTGTTATCGTCGGCGACGACGGCCTTATCCTTGCTGCCGGTGCCGATGCCCAGAACCAGGGCGCGCCGGATGGCGCCTTCGTCAAGGACTGCGCCGGCCTCACCGCCGTTCCGGGCCTCGTCGATGCCCGCGTCTTCGTCGGCGAACCGGGAAGCGAACACCGCGAGACCTTCGAGTCCGCATCGCGGGCCGCCGCTGCCGGCGGCGTCACCACCTTCATCGCCATGCCGGAGACCGACCCTGTCATCGACGACATCGCGCTCGTCGAGTATGTGAAGAAGACGGCGCGCGACAAGGCGCTCGTCAACGTACACCCGGCCGCAGCGCTGACCAAGGGTCTTGCCGGCGAAGAGATGACCGAGTTCGGCCTGCTTCGCGAAGCGGGTGCTGTCTGCTTCACCAATGGTCGTCGCTCGATTCACGACACGCTGGTCCTGCGCCGCGCCATGACCTATGCGCGCGAATTCGGCGCCGTCATCTCTCTTGAGACCCGCGACAAGTATCTCGGTGCCAACGGCGTCATGCACGAGGGCCTGCTTGCAAGCTGGCTCGGCCTTTCCGGGATCCCGCGCGAAGCGGAGATCATTCCGCTCGAGCGCGACCTGCGCATCGCCGGACTGACGCGTGCCGCCTATCACGCCGCCCAGATCTCGGTTCCCGAATCGGCCGCCGCGATCCGTACCGCACGCGAGCGTGGCGCCAACGTCACCTGCGGCGTGTCGATCAATAATCTCGCGCTCAATGAGAACGACATCGGCGAATACCGGACATTCTTCAAGCTTTCGCCGCCGCTGCGCAGCGAGGACGACCGGATCGGCATGGCCGAGGCACTGGCCGACGGCACGATCGATATCATCGTCTCCTCGCACGACCCGCAGGACGTCGACACCAAGCGGCTGCCCTTTGCCGATGCTGCCGATGGGGCGATCGGCCTGGAAACGCTGGCCGCGGCCGCGCTTCGCCTGCATCACAGCGGCCAGGTTCCGCTGATGCGCCTGATCGATGCGATGTCGACGCGGCCGGCGGCGATCTTCGGTCTCGACGCCGGTACGCTGAAACCCGGCGCCAAGGCCGATATCACCGTCCTCGATCTCGACGAGCCTTGGGTGCTTTACGAAGAGGCGATCGTTTCTCGCTCCAAGAATACGCCGTTTGAAAATGCGCGCTTTACCGGGCGGGTCGTGCAAACCTATGTTGCCGGCAAGCTGGTGCATTCGGCCTAAGCCGAAAGCGGTCGCGCGGGAGGGGAACCGGTGGATCTATTGTCCTGGCAGCTTGGGCTGCCCTTTACGCTCTTAAGCCTTGCCTTCGGCTATCTGCTTGGCTCGATCCCGTTCGGACTGATCCTGACGCGCATGGCCGGGCTCGGCGACGTACGCAAGATCGGCTCGGGCAATATCGGCGCGACCAATGTGCTGCGAACCGGCAACAAGAAGCTTGCTGCCGCAACGCTGTTGCTCGATGCCCTGAAAGGCTCCGCCGCAGCGTTCATCGCATCCTACTGGGGCGTCGAGGCGGGAATCGCCGCGGGCTTTGCCGCCTTCATTGGCCATCTCTACCCGGTCTGGCTTGGCTTCAAGGGCGGCAAGGGTGTCGCCACCTATATCGGCGTCCTGCTCGGCCTTGCTCCCCTCATGGTGCTTGCCTTCGCGGTCATCTGGCTCGGCATGGCGAAAATCAGCCGCTACTCCTCATTGTCCGCCCTGGTTGCAACGGCTATCATTCCGGTTCTACTTTACGCGGCAGGCAACGAGAAGGTCGCCCTCCTCTTTACCGCCATGACGGTCATCACCTGGGTGAAGCACCGCGCCAACATTCGGCGGCTGCTCGCCGGCACGGAAAGCAAGATCGGAGACAAGGGATAATGTCTGACGCCAGCGCAGGACGAAACGGAGTGGCGCTGACCGAACGACAGAAGATATCCTGGCTCCGGCTCATTCGCAGCGACAATGTCGGCCCCATCGCCTTCCGCGACCTGATCAACCATTTCGGCACCGCTGACAACGCGCTCGACGCCTTGCCTGAACTGTCGCGGCGCGGTGGAACCAGGCAGACCTATCGTGTGGCTTCCGTAAGCGAGGTCGAACGGGAACTCGAAGCTGCCCGACGCCACGGCGCCGTTTTCGTCGGCATCGGCGAAGCGGCTTATCCCTCGGCGCTGCGGCAGATCGACGGTGCTCCCCCTCTGCTCGCGATGAAAGGCGATCTCAGCGCGGCTGGCCGCCCGTCGCTCGGCATTGTCGGCTCGCGCAATGCGTCGGTCAGCGGCGCAAAGTTTGCGGCGATGATTGCGCTCGACGCCGGCCGCGCCGGTTATGTCGTGACCTCGGGCCTCGCGCGTGGCATCGATACGGCCGCCCATCGTGCCAGTCTCGAGACCGGCACGATCGCCGCCCTTGCCGGCGGTCTCGACCGCCCCTATCCGCCCGAGAACGTCGGCCTGCTCGAAGAAATCACGGCCGGTCGGGGCCTCGCGATCAGCGAAATGCCTTTCGGCTGGGAGCCACGGGCGCGCGACTTTCCGCGCCGCAACCGGCTGATCGCCGGCATCAGCCTCGGCGTTGCGATCGTCGAGGCCGCGCACCGCTCCGGCTCGCTCATCACCGCGCGCTACGCCGCCGATTTCGGCCGGCTCGTTTTTGCGGTTCCCGGCTCGCCGCTCGATCCGCGCTGCCATGGCACCAACGATCTCCTGAAACAGGGCGCGATCGTCACGACCGGCCCGGATGACGTGATCGAGGCGCTGGCGCCACTCAGCCAGCTGGAGCTGCCGCTGCCGGGCGTGCGGGAACCGGATGGTCAGGCGCGGGCTGGTGTTCCGGTGAGCGCGAGCGACAGAGACCGCGTCGCGGTTAGCACCGCGCTCGGCCCGACGCCGGTCGAGATCGACGATATCGTCCGCCACGCCGGGCTTTCGCCGGCTCAGGTCTATCTGCTTCTGCTGGAACTTGATCTGGCCGGTCGGCTTGATCGCCATGCTGGCGGCCTCGTGTCGCTCGCGACGCCCGAATGATGACAAGCCACAGCCACAGGCGGGCACGCCAGCGGGACCAATCACGCGTTTCAGATCGCAGATTCAGCGTGTTTCCGCATGGTTCGCCCACTGGCCTCTCTTCGTTATTTTGGGCGAACCCCCTTGACCCCGTTCGAATCCCTGTCCATTTCGGGGCGTCGATATCAGGCGAAGTACGGCGCAAACGGCGCTGACGCCGAACCAGGACCGGTTGTCTCAGAAAATGACGATGAATGTTGTAGTGGTGGAATCGCCTTCCAAGGCAAAGACGATCAACAAGTACCTGGGCCCCGGCTACAAGGTACTGGCTTCGTTTGGTCACGTGCGCGACCTGCCGGCGAAGGACGGTTCGGTCCGTCCGGACGAAGACTTCGAGATGTCCTGGGAAGTCGACAGTGCCTCGGCGAAACGCATGAAGGACATCGCCGACGCGGTCAAATCCGCTGACGGCCTCATTCTCGCAACCGACCCGGATCGCGAAGGTGAAGCGATTTCCTGGCACGTACTTGACCTTCTGAAGAAGAAGAAGGTGCTCGGCGACAAGCCGGTCAAGCGCGTGGCCTTCAACGCCATCACGAAAAAGGCCGTTCTCGAAGCGATCGCTCATCCGCGCGACATCGACACCTCGCTGGTCGACGCTTACCTGGCGCGCCGCGCACTCGACTATCTCGTCGGTTTCAACCTCTCGCCGGTGCTCTGGCGCAAGCTGCCGGGCGCCCGCTCGGCTGGCCGCGTGCAGTCGGTGACGCTGCGCCTCGTCTGCGATCGTGAAAACGAGATCGAGCGCTTCATCTCCGAGGAGTACTGGAACATCTCGGCGCTCTTGAAGACGCCGCGCGGCGACGAGTTCGAGGCGCGTCTCGTTTCGGCCGATGGCAAGCGTCTTGCGCCGAAGGCTGTCGGCAACGGCGAAGAAGCAAATCGTCTCAAGACCCTGCTCGATGGCGCCGCCTATGTGGTCGATAGCATCGAAGCAAAGCCGGTCAAGCGCAACCCGTCGCCGCCCTTCACCACCTCGACACTGCAGCAGGCCGCCTCCTCCAAGCTCGGCTTCTCCGCTTCGCGCACCATGCAGGTCGCGCAGAAGCTCTATGAAGGCGTCGACATCGGCGGCGAGACGGTCGGTTTGATCACCTATATGCGTACCGACGGCGTGCAGATGGCGCCGGAAGCGATCGAAGCCTCGCGCCTTGCGATCGCCAGCCAGTTCGGCGACCGCTATCTACCGGAAAAGCCGCGCTTCTATTCGACCAAGGCGAAGAATGCCCAGGAAGCGCACGAGGCCATCCGCCCGACCGATTTCAACCGGACGCCGGACCAGGTTCGCCGTTTCCTCGATGGCGACATGCTCAGGCTATACGACCTCGTCTGGAAGCGCGGCATCGCCAGCCAGATGGCATCGGCCGAGATCGAGCGTACGACCGCGGAAATCACTGCGGACAATGGCGGCCAGAAGGCCGGTCTGCGCGCCACCGGCTCGGTTATCCGCTTCGACGGCTTCATCGCTGCCTATACGGATGCCAAGGAAGACGGCGAACAGACTGATGACGGCGACGAGGATGGCCGCCTGCCGGAGATCAATGCGCGCGAAAACCTCGCCAAGCAGAAGATCAATGCCTCGCAGCATTTCACTGAGCCGCCGCCGCGCTATTCCGAAGCAAGCCTGATCAAGAAGATGGAAGAGCTCGGCATCGGCCGTCCCTCCACCTATGCCGCCACCGTCACGACCCTGCTCGATCGCGACTACATCACCAACGACAAGCGCAAGCTCATCCCCCAGGCCAAGGGACGGCTGGTGACGGCGTTCCTGGAAAGCTTCTTCACACGCTATGTCGGTTACGACTTCACCGCGTCGCTCGAAGAAAAGCTCGACCAGGTCTCCGCCGGCGAGGTCAACTGGAAAGACGTGCTTCGCGACTTCTGGAAGGATTTCTTCGCCCAGATCGAGGAAACCAAGGAACTGCGCGTCACGAACGTGCTCGACGCGCTGAACGAGGAACTGGCGCCGCTGGTCTTCCCCAAGCGCGAGGACGGCGGCGATCCGCGCATCTGCCAGGTCTGCGGCACCGGCAAGCTGTCGCTGAAGCTCGGCAAGTACGGCGCCTTCGTCGGTTGCTCGAACTATCCGGAGTGCAACTTCACCCGCCAGCTTTCCTCCGACAGCAACGGCGAGGAGGCGGCGGTCTCGAACGAACCGCAGGCGCTCGGCAAGGATCCGCATACCGGCGAGGAAATCACGCTCAGGAGCGGCCGCTTCGGCCCCTATGTCCAGCGTGGCGACGGCAAGGAAGCCAAGCGCTCGAGCCTGCCGAAGGGCTGGACGCCGTCGACGATCGACCATGAGAAGGCGGTAGCGCTGCTGTCGCTGCCGCGCGATATCGGTGCCCATCCGGAATCCGGCAAGATGATCTCAACCGGGCTTGGCCGCTACGGACCGTTCGTGCTGCACGACGGCACTTATGCCAACCTCGAATCGATCGAGGACGTCTTCTCGATCGGCCTCAATCGCGCCGTCTCGGTTCTCGCCGACAAACAGTCGAAGGCCGGTGCCGGCCGGGGCCGCACCGCTGCCGCGTCGCTCAAGGAACTCGGTGACCATCCCGACGGTGGCCCGATCACCGTTCGTGACGGTCGCTACGGCCCCTACGTCAACTGGGGCAAGGTCAACGCCACCCTGCCGAAGGGCAAGGATCCGCAGTCGGTGACGGTCGAGGAGGCACTTGTGCTGATCTCGGAGCGTGCTGCCAAGGGCGGAACGGCCAAGGGGAAGGCAACCAAGGCCAAGACGACCAAGGTAGCGGCGAAGTCCGAGGACGGCGCCAAGGCGACCAAGGCTAAGGCCAAGGCGCCCGCCAAGAGCAAAACAAAGACGGCCGCCAAGGCCAAGAAGGACTGATCTTGACCAGAATACCGCGCGACCCGACCGAACAGTCCGGCAAGAGAAGCCAGGGCAAGAAGCCTGCTCGCGCGGCAAAGGCCGGATCGGCCCAGCCAAGCGAGCCGATCATCCACGGCGCGGTCCCGCCGCGTGACGTGCTGATGCGCTTCATCGCTGAAAACCCGGACCGCGCCTCCAAGCGCGAAATCGCCAAGGCTTTCGGCCTGAAGGGCGAGACCCGTGTCGAACTCAAGGCCCTGCTGAAGTCGCTGGAAGTCGACGGCCTGGTCGAAAAGAAGCGCAAGTCGCTGGTGCGTCCGGGCTCCCTGCCCCCGGTGACCGTGCTCGACATCACCATCCGCGATGTCGATGGCGAGCTGATCGGCCGCCCGGCCGAATGGCTCGACGACGACGGCGTCGCGCCGGCGGTGCTGATCAAGCAATCCGTCGTCGCCAAGGGTAAGGGCAAGGCTCCGGTCGGCGGTCTCGGCGACCGCGTTCTCGCCAAGATCTTCCCGGCCAAGGAACGGGGCGGCCCGGCCTATACGGCGCGCATCATCAAGGTGCTGGACAAGCGCAAGGATGCCGTGCTCGGCGTCTTCCGCTCGACGCCCGGCGGCGGTGGCCGCCTGATGCCGATCGAAAAGCGCGGCGAGGAAATACTTGTTGATCCGGAGTTCACCGGCAACGCTGAGGACGGCGATCTGGTCGAGGTGCAGCTGTCGCGTCTCGGCCGCTACGGTCTGCCGCGCGCGCAGGTGCAGACCGTCATCGGTTCGGTCGCCTCGGAGAAGGCGATCTCGATGATCGCCATCCATGCCCACGGCATTCCCCACGTTTTCCCGGAACGGGTGATCGAGGAGGCGAACGCCGCGGGCCCCGCCACCATGGCGCACCGCGAGGACTGGCGCACGCTGCCGCTGATCACCATCGATCCGGCCGACGCCAAGGACCATGACGACGCCGTTTATGCGGAGCCGGATCCGTCCGAGGACAATCCCGGCGGCGTCATCGTCACGGTGGCGATTGCCGACGTCTCCTACTACGTGCGTCCGAAGTCCGCTCTGGACCTTGAAGCGCTGAAGCGCGGCAACTCGGTCTACTTTCCCGATCGGGTCGTGCCGATGCTGCCCGAGCGCATCTCCAACGACCTCTGCTCGCTCAAGGAAGGCGTCGATCGCCCGGCGCTTGCCGTGCGCATGCGCTTCTCCAAGGAAGGCCGGAAGGCCGGCCATACCTTCCATCGCATCATGATGAAGAGTGCGGCAAAGCTCTCCTACCAGCAGGCGCAGGCAGCGATCGACGGCAATCCGGACGACAAGACCGGGCCGATCCTCGAGACGATCCTGAAGCCACTCTGGGAAGGCTATCGCATCCTCACGCGCGGCCGCGACCGGCGCCAGCCGCTCGAGCTCAACATGCCCGAGCGCAAAATCATCCTGAAACCCGACGGTACGGTCGACCGTGTCTTCGTTCCCGAACGCCTCGACGCGCACAAGCTGATCGAGGAAATGATGATCCAGGCGAACGTTGCCGCCGCCGAGACGCTGGAGCAGAAGCGCCAGGTGCTGATCTACCGCGTCCACGACCAGCCCTCGCTTGCCAAGCAGGAAAGCCTGCGTGAATTCCTGGCGACGCTCGACATCTCGCTCGTCAAGGGCGGGAACATGCGCTCGAACCACTTCAACGGCATCCTCGCCAAGGCCGAAGGCAAGCCCTTCGAAACCATGGTCAACGAGATGGTGCTGCGCTCGCAGAGCCAGGCGATCTACAGCCCCGAGAACATCGGGCACTTCGGCCTCAACCTCTTGAAGTACGCGCATTTCACCTCTCCGATCCGGCGCTATGCCGACCTGATCGTGCACCGGGCGCTGGTTGCCTCGCTCGGCCTTGGCGAAGGCGGGCTGACACCGCAGGAAGAGGCCGTACTCGACGACATCGCCGCCGAGATCTCGACTTTCGAGCGCCGTGCCATGGCGGCCGAGCGCGACACGGTGGACCGACTGATCGCGCATCATCTCAACGGTCGCGTCGGGGAGGAATTCGACGGCCGCGTTTCCGGTGTCACCAAGGCGGGACTCTTTGTCACCCTGCCGGCCTATGGCGCCGACGGCTTCGTTCCGATATCAACACTTGGACGCGACTACTTCATCTACGATGAGGCGCATCAGGCGCTTTCCGGCGAGAAGACCGGGCTCGGCTATCGCCTGGGCGATCCGGTACGCGTCAAGCTCGTCGAGGCCGTGCCGCTTGCCGGTGCGCTCCGCTTCGAGATGATCAGCGAAGGACGCAAGATGCCGACGGCAACGCGCTCCTTCCACAAGTCCGGTCGCAGGGATCGCACCGGCGCCCGGAAGAAGCCGGGGACACGGCCGCCGCGCGGCCGGCGATAGGGTCCCGATAGGACAGAGGAATGCACATGAAAGCGGCGTCAGGCGAAACACTTCATCTGGGCGGGTCCAAAAGCGACGAGCGCTCCGTTGGTCTTTCGATGAAACGCGGCTTTCTCGGCCGCTGTCCAGCGTGCGGCAGCGGCAAGCTGTTTCGCAGCTACCTCAAGTCGGTTGAGACGTGCGCGGCCTGCGGCGAGCGCATGGACCACCACCGCGCCGACGACTTCCCGCCCTATATCGTCGTCACGATCGTCGGCCACCTCGTGCTTGCCGGCTACATGGCGACCGACCTCATCCTTCCGCTCAACAGCTGGCAGCATCTCGCCATCTGGGCACCGATCACCGTCATCAGTTCGCTGGCGCTGCTGCAGCCTGTAAAAGGCGCCGTCATCGGCCTGCAATGGGCGCTGAAGATGCATGGCTTCGGCGGACACGAAGATGCGCCTGAGGACGTGTTGCCCCCGAGAGACGAACGGGCATGAGGCCGGCGCGGGAGACGGGCAACGAACCCAAGCCTCCGCGTCCCGCGACCATGCGGCCCCGGGATGCCGCTTCGATCATGCTGCTCGATCGCGTTGGCGGCCGCGTGCGTGTGCTTATGGGGCGGCGCCACAGTGCGCACGCCTTCATGCCGGATCTCTATGTGTTCCCCGGCGGACGCCGCGATACCGGCGATCATCGAATTGGCTTCGGCTCCGATCTCCATCCCTCCGTCCTGCGAACGCTGAAGGTGGCCGGCGCGCGCGGACTGTCGGATACCCGGGCGCGCGCGCTCGCGCTTGCCGCCCTGCGTGAACTTTACGAGGAAGCCGGCATCGCCATAGGCGCGCCGCTTCCTTCGGCCGAAGCTCCCGTTCCCTTTCTTCCCGATCTTGCAAAGTTGCGCTATATGGCTCGGGCCATCACCCCTCCAGGCAACACGAGGCGGTTCGATACGCGCTTCTTCGCCGTGTTCGCCGACGAGGCCGAAATCGATCCCACGCGGTTCCTGGACAGTCGGGAGCTTCAGGATTTGCAGTGGATCGATGTGAACGTTACTCCGTCGCTACGGATACCTGACATCACCGCGGTCATCCTCGCGGACCTCAGGAACGGACTGGACGCCGATCCTTCGCTGCCCTGCGAACGACCGGTTCCACTCTATACCTCGCGCCATGGGCGCTTCGTGCGCACATTGCTCTAAGGATCCGCGTCAGATGTCACAGCCATCGCCCGGTACGGCTGCACCGGTTGAGGAAATTCACTGGCGGTCGCTGATCGCGGCCGTTGCTGCCATCAGCGCGGTCGGCATCGCCATCGGCCTCGGCCTGCCGCTGCTATCCATCATCATGGAGAAGCGCGGAATTTCCTCGACCCTCATCGGCTTGAATTCCGCCATGGCGGGCCTGGCATCGATGGTGGCTGCCCCCTTCACGACGAAGTTCGCCCACCGGCATGGCGTAGCGCCAACGATGCTATGGGCCGTGCTAATCGCGGCCACCAGCGCGCTCGGCTTCTATTACATCACCAATTTCTGGCTCTGGTTCCCGCTCCGAATCGTTTTCCACGGAGCGATCACCGTCCTCTTCATTCTTTCCGAGTTCTGGATCAACGCGACGGCCCCGCCGAGCAAGCGCGGTTTCGTGCTGGGGATCTACGGCACATTCCTGTCGCTTGGGTTCCTGACCGGCCCGCTGCTGTTTTCGATCCTCGGCAGCGAAGGCCTCCTGCCCTTCCTCGTCGGCGCCGGCGTCATCCTCCTGGCATCCGTGCCGATTTTCCTCGCACGCGACGAAAGCCCCGTCATCGACGAGAAGCCCGAGCGGCATTTCCTGCGCTACGTCTTCCTCGTGCCCACGGCAACGGCTGCCGTCTTCATATTCGGCGCGGTCGAATCAGGCGGTCTCTCGCTGTTCCTCATCTTCGGGACGCGGTCCGGTTTCAGCGAATCGCAGGCAGCGCTTCTGCTAACGGTCATGGGGGTCGGCAATTTCATCTTCCAGATCCCGGTCGGCATGCTCTCCGACAGGGTCAAAGACCGGCGCACACTGCTCTCTGCGATGACGCTGATCGGTCTTATCGGCGCGCTGTTCCTGCCGCTGTTGGTCGAGAGCTGGTTCCTGATGGCAATTGTGCTGTTGTTCTGGGGCGGCTGTGTCTCCGGCCTCTACACGGTCGGCCTCAGCCACCTGGGCTCACGGCTTCAGGGCGCGGATCTCGCCGCCGCCAACGCGGCCTTCGTGTTTTCCTACGCCGTCGGTACCGTCGCTGGACCGCAGGCGATCGGCGCGGCAATGGACGCCACCGGCAACAACGGTTTTGCCTGGGCGATCGCCGGCTTTTTCGGTCTCTATGTCGCGCTTTCGGTGGTCAGGATCGTTTTGAAACCAAAACGGTCTTGACTTTTCGGCCGCGATTTGTAGTTTCGCGCCAACCTTGCCCGTGGCCCGCAACCGGTTGTCCACGGCTTTCATTGTTACAAAGGCAGGACGACCATGGCAAAAGCCACCACCATCAAGATCAAGCTGCTTTCGACAGCCGACACGGGTTTCTTCTACGTCACGACCAAGAACAGCCGTACGATGACGGAAAAGATGACGAAGACCAAGTACGACCCGGTCGTCAAGAAGCACGTCGAATTCAAGGAAACCAAGATCAAGTAAGATCGCCGGTTTTCGGGAATTGAAGGGCGCCGACCGCAAGGTCAGGCGCCCTTTCCTTTTTAGGCCAATGCCTTGAGCATCTAGCGTAGGCGCTGAGTGAAACGGGTTCCACGCCAGGGGGAGGAAACGGCTCGCCCGCCCCTGCTATTCCCCCAGAATCAAAACGCCGCCCCGAAGGCGGGACGGCGTGTCGGAAAGGGGGTCGGCTGGCCTCTGACTGCGGCACGAGGATTCCGCGGACGCCAAAAGCCAACCGACCGACCCCACGACCCAGGAGATGCGGCGGACCTGAGCATCATGGGGTAACGAATATCGCAGAAGGCTGGATGCCCCCTCTTTCATGAGCATCACCTGAAAATAAAAAAAAATCAACGAATTCTTAATGCGCGGAGCGGTGCCGCTCGGCGCATGGTTAATTCTGTATCAGACCTGGACAGGCACACTGCATGATCTCTGCTGCCACCCAAACTCCCCGGTAGCAACAGGTGACGCGAGAATACAACTTTGAATGCAGGCCGCAAGAGGCGGGCAAAGAAATTCCCTGGGGTGCTTTGAGGCCAGAAACGCAGGAGGCGCAGCTCAGGCGGCGGCTGCCACCACCCGATTTCGGCCTTCGTGCTTGGCCTGATAGAGCGCCATATCGGCGCGCTTCAGCAGCGCTTCGGCCGTGTCGCTGCCGGGCCTGAGCGTGGCAATCCCCATGGACGCGGTGACCTTCAGGGGGCCGTCCGCCTGCGGGATCGCAAATGGCAGGCTTTCGATGATCGTGCGCAGACGCTCGGCGACACCGGCCGCCATTTCGGCTGACGTATCCGGCATCACCACGATGAACTCTTCACCGCCGAACCGGCAGGCAAGGTCGGCACCCCGCACCGTCGTGCGGATGCGATTGGCGAATTCCCGCAAGACTTCGTCGCCAACGTCATGGCCGTAGGTGTCGTTAACCTGCTTGAAGCGGTCGATATCGGTCATGCAGATGGACAGCGGCCGACCGCGCGCAGCAGCCCGATCCATCAGCAGTTTCAGGTGCGTGTCGAAATAGCGCCGGTTATGCAGCCCGGTGAGGCCGTCGGTGACGGCAAGCTCGATGGTTTGCTGCACGCTCGACCGCAGCCTGTCATTGCAGTGCTTGCGCCGGATCTGGGTCATCGACCGGGCAATCAGTTCATTCGGATCGACCGGCCGCATCAGATAGTCCGTCACGCCCAGATCGAGCGCGCGGACGACCAACTCGTCGCTGCCCTGCTCGGCGATCAGCAGGATAGGGATGAACCGGGTGCGCTCCAGGGAGCGCAACTGCGAGCAGAGGCGCAGCGGATCGTAGTCGTCGAAATTCGCATTGACGATGACGAGGTCGAAATTGTTCTCCGCCGCCTCGAACAATGCCGCCTGCGGATCGGAGATGACCGAGACCTCGGCAATCGGCTTGAGGGCGCGCTGCAGCCGCTCCTGCGACGAGCCGCGGCCATCGACGAGCAGGACGTTGCCGGGCTCGTCAGGCCGGTCCGCCCGGCCAACATCTTCAAGCCCGATCGTCTGCGCCGTCTGGGCCCGCAGGCGCAGCTCATCGCTGACGTTCTTCAGGCGCACCAAGCTCTTCACCCGCGACATCAGCTGCAGATCGTTGACGGGCTTCGTCAGGAAATCGTCGGCGCCGGCCTTCAGGCCACGCACGCGATCAGAAGGCTGGTCGAGCGCGGTGACCATGACAACCGGGATATGTGCCGTCTTCGGGTTCGCCTTCAGCCGTTCGCAGACTTCGAAACCATCGAGACCGGGCATCATGATATCGAGCAGCACCAGGTCGATGGGCGTCTTTTCGCAGAGCGCCAGGGCGGCATAACCGTCACTGGCCGTCAGCACGTCGAAGTACTCGGCAAGCAACCGGGCTTCGAGCAGCTTCACATTGGCCGGAACGTCATCGACAACAAGAATACGCGCAGTCATATCAATTTTCCCGCCGCTCAGGCATCGCCCAGGTAGGTTTTGATCGTCTCAATGAACTTCGGTACGGAGATCGGCTTGGAGACATAGGCTTCGCACCCGCCCTGGCGGATCCGCTCCTCGTCCCCCTTCATAGCAAAAGCGGTCACGGCGATGACCGGGATGACGTGTAGCTCGTCGTCTTCCTTCAGCCACTTCGTCACTTCCAGACCGGAAACCTCCGGCAGCTGGATGTCCATGAGAATGAGATCGGGCCGATGCTTGCGCGCGAGCTCGAGCGCCTCCATGCCGTTGCGAGTCTGGATCGTCGCATAGCCGGAGGCCTCAATCAGGTCGCGGAAGAGCTTCATGTTCAGCTCGTTGTCCTCAACAATCATCACCTGTTTGGGCATGTCGATCCCTTGCTGTCCATCGTCACCTTGCAAGTCTCCTCAGGACAATTAACGTGCGGAGCCGACGACTCGACCCATTTCCTCAACGTCAGAGATAGGCCTATTTGGTTGAAAAATAGGTAACTCCGCACGTAAAAACCATACGGGGACAAACCATTGAAGAGCGCCGACGAAATCGCCATCGACATTCTCTCCTGGCTTGCCGGCGAGCCTGAGCTTCTGTCCCGCTTTCTGGCGCTGACCGGCACGGACCCAACGGCGTTGCGCAACGCGATTGCCGAACCCGGCTTCATGGGCGGGCTCGTCGCCTTTCTGATGGACCATGAGCCGACCCTGATGGCATTCTGCACGGCGACCGGTACGGCGCCTGAAGACGTCGTGCGCGCCCATATGGCACTTTCCGGCCACGCAGGCTTCGAGGATTGAGGGTGGCAAACGCGCCGACAGCTCACCGCATCACGCTTGGAAACCGCCCGCTGATCGTCAGCGACATCGACGATGTCGTGCTTGAATTCATCAATCCGTTCAAAGCGTTCCTTGGGAGCTGCGGCCATGTCCTCCTGCCCCGATCGTTTCGCCTGACCGGCAACATCATCACCCACGCGGACGAGCAGCCGGTGACGGAGCCAGAGGTCAAGATCCTGCTCGACACCTTCTACGGCTCGCAGGATCGTTGGCAAACGCCCGCCGCCAAGGTCGTCGAGACCCTGGCCGCATTGTCGGAGGAAGCCGATATCGTCTTTCTGACTGCGATGCCGCCGCAGCACGCTGCGGTTCGTCGCGCTCTTCTTGACCGGCTCGGCCTGCCCTATCCGCTGCTTGCGTCCGAAGAGCCGAAGGGGCCGATCGTCCAAAAACTTCACGGCAGCCGCACCGTCCCCCTCGTCTTCATCGACGACATGCTTCGCAACCTGCGATCGGTGAAGGATCACGCGCCGACCTGCCTGCCGATAAACCTCATGGCCGACTCGGAGTTCAAGGCGCTCGCGCCGAAGCTCGACGCCGACATCCGCGCCGTCGCAGACTGGCCGGAGGCAGCCGCAGCCATTCGCGCGCACTTCCGCGGCTAGCCCGGATCGGCTGCCCGTCGGCGCAAATTCAGCCGCGCCGGCGCTGCGAAAGACGCGCCCGGTGATCCTTTTCAACGGCGACAATTGCATTGTGATTTCCAATCGCGCCTCCTTGAGACTCGCTAGAGTAGAGCTTAAGGTCGCAATGTTCAATATTTGTTCCCGATATGCCCGACAGCGCTGCTCACTCTCCAGGCTTCTGCCGCGACTGCCTCAAGGAACAGGCGGCGTCGGTGCGGCGCTGCCTTGCCTGCGGCAGCCCGCGCATTCTGCGGCATGCGGAGCTCTATGACCTGACGCTGGCGCACATCGACTGCGACGCCTTCTATGCCTCGATCGAGAAGCGCGACAACCCGGAGCTTGCCGACAAGCCGGTGATCATCGGCGGCGGCAAGCGCGGTGTGGTCTCCACCGCCTGCTACGTCGCCCGCATTCACGGCGTGCGCTCGGCCATGCCGATGTTCAAGGCGCTGGAAGCCTGCCCCCAGGCCATTGTCATCAAGCCCAATATGGAGAAATACGCCCGCGTCAGCCGCGAGGTGCGCACGCTGATGCAGGAACTGACCCCGCTGGTGCAGCCGCTGTCGATCGACGAAGCCTTCCTCGAACTCAGCGGCACGGAGCGACTGCATCACGATCCACCGGCACGCACGCTTGCGCGGCTCGCCCGCCGGATCGAGCAGGAAGTCGGCATCACCGTCTCGGTCGGCCTCTCCTATTGCAAGTTTCTCGCCAAGGTGGCGTCCGACCTGCAAAAGCCGCGCGGCTTTTCCGTCATCGGCCAAGCCGAGGCGCTGGAGTTCCTGCGCGAGAAGCCGGTGACCCTGATCTGGGGCGTCGGCAAGGCCTTTGCCGCCACGCTGGAGCGTGACGGCGTGCGCACGATCGGGCAATTGCAGACCATGGAAGAAGGCGACCTGATGCGGCGCTATGGCACCATGGGGCAGCGGCTCTTTCGCCTATCGCGCGGGCTCGACGAGAGAGCGGTCGAAATCGACGGCGAAGCCAAGAGCGTTTCCGCAGAGACGACGTTCAACGACGATATCGCGCGCTATGACGACCTGGTCACGCATCTGCGGCGCCTCAGCGAGCAAGTGGCCCACCGGCTGCGAAAGTCGGAACTCGCCGGCCAGACGGTCGTTCTCAAGCTCAAAACCGCCGACTTCAAGATCCGCACCCGCAATCGGCGCCTGGATAGCCCTACCCGCCTTGCCGACCGCATTTTCCGCATCGGCCTGCAGCTTCTCGAAAAAGAGGCGGACGGAACGAAGTATCGGCTGATCGGCATCGGCGTCAGCGATCTCTCCGCCCCGGATCTCGCCGATCCGCCCGATCTCGTCGATCCCGCGGCCACCAGGCGCGCTGCGGCCGAGGACGCGATCAACAAGCTGCGCGACAAATTCGGCAAGGCGAGCGTCGAAACCGGCTACACTTTCGGCACCAGAAAACGCGATCCATGAGACCACAAGCGTGCTTGCCCGAGCAGGCACGCTTCGCAAAGCGATCACGCAACCTTGATCGACAGCCCACACAGCAGGATGAATTCCTTAAAGATTGAAGGCTAGGCTTGTTCGCCAAGTCACGTGTTGGGTTGAGTGTATGGTATCGCGTTTCGCTCTCACCGCCAGCGTCGTCGCACTGCTTTTGTCGCCGGCTACCGGCTTTGCAGGCAGTCGCGGGCCGCTGCAGATCATCGTCTCGAAAGATCAGCAATCGCTCGTCGTCTATGACGGCGACGCTGTCATTGCGACATCACCGGTCTCGACCGGCAAGGCGGGCCACACGACGCCATCGGGCATCTTTTCTATCCTGGAAAAGCGGCGTCATCACAAATCGAACATCTATTCGAACGCTCCGATGCCGTTCATGCAGCGGCTCACCTGGTCGGGCATTGCTCTGCATGGCTCCAACCATGTGCCGGACTATCCGGCGTCCCATGGCTGCGTGCGGTTGCCGAGCGAATTTGCTGCCTCGCTCTACAAGTTGACCGAGCGCGGCGTGCACGTGCTGATCTCCGACCGGCAGATAACGCCCTTGGAGGTCAAGAGCGCCCTACTCTTCCGCCCGGCCCCGATCGATCTCCAGCCGCCGCTTTCCGACGTGCCGCTCAGACCGGCGATCAGCCAGGCCGGCGATGCGCCGGTGGAAGTGGCGATGCGGGAGCCGCCCGGCGGCGCCAATTCGGCGCGATCCACCGAGGAGCCGATCCGTATCCTGATCACCCGCAGCGATACCCGCGACACCATGCGCGAGGTTCAGACGTCCCTGGATTTCCTCGGCTACGCGCCGGGCGCGATCGACGGCCATGCCGGGCCGGCGACGATTGCGGCCCTGCGTGCCTTCCAGGCAAGCGAAGGCATCGACGGCGACGGCAAGCTGACACCGGACCTGACCGACCGGCTCCTGCGCAAGGCCGGACGTACGCCACCGCAAAACGGCAAGATCCTCGTGCGGCAAGGGTTCAAGCCGCTCTTTGAAGCCGGGCTTACGATCGACAAGCCGGAAGAGGCGCTCGGAACGCATTTCCTCCAGTTCCGGCACAATGAAGAAGAAGGTGCCGAAGGCAAATGGTTCGGCGTCTCGCTCGAGGACCACCTGCCCGCCTCGACGAAGAAGCGGCTCGGCATCTCCACGGAGGCCGATCCCTTCGCCTATAACGGCATCCAGCGCACGCTGGCGCGCATGACGATCTCCGACGTTGTGCGCAGGCGCGTGGAAGCGTTGCTCGCCGAGGGCTCGTCGCTCTCGATTGCCGATGTGGAAAGCGGGTTGGAGACCGGTCAGGGCACCGACTTCATCACCATTACTCGGACACGTCCCGGCGACTGATCTGCGAGACCGGCAGACAAGCACCCGGCGAGCGTCCCGCCGCGGGTCGATAGGTTCCAAGCCGGCTCAATCGCCGCTCCACTGCAATTCAGCGGAGCCCCGCCTCGGATTACACCAGTTCGACGTCGATGACGCCCGGCGCCGAGCGCAATGCTGCAGCGATCTCCGGCGAAATCCGGAACTTCTCGTTCAGTTCAACCTCGATCTCGCGCTGGCCATTGTCCTTGATGACGACGAAGGAGACGAGCCCGTCGCCCTTCGTGTTGAGGTGCGAGGCGATCGACTTCAGCGGCCCGGAATCGCGCACATAGACGCGCAGCGCCTTCTGCAGTTGCAGCGATTCTTCTTCGAGCGACCGCAGCGTCTGGATGCGCAGGCCGATGCCTTCCGGCCGCTCTTCCGCCGCCACGGTCATGACCAGCGACTTGCCGGGCTCGAGCAGGTCTCGATACTGGTGCAGCATCTCGGAGAACAGTACCGCCTCGAACTGGCCGGAGGAATCCGAGAAGGCGATGATTCCCATCTTGTTGCCGGTGCGCGTCTTGCGCTCCTGCTTCGAGGTTACTGTTCCGGCGAGCCTTCCGGCCGTCGCCCCCTTCTTCACAGCGCCTGCGAAATCGCCGAAGGTCTGCACGCGCATCTTGGCGAGCAGCGCATTGTAGGTGTCGAGCGGATGGGCAGACAGATAGAAGCCCAGAACCTGGAACTCACGGTGCAGCTTTTCCGAGGCAAGCCACGGCGTGTAGGTCGGAAGCGCAATGCGCTCCGGCCCGGTGGCCGCCCCTGCGCCGAACATGTCGCTCTGCCCGCTCGTCTTGTTTTCCTGAGCCCGCTGGGCAAACCCGAGAATACGATCGAGCCCGCCGACCAGCTCCGCCCGGTCGTAGCCGAAGCAATCGAAGGCGCCGGCGGCAATCAGGCTTTCAAAAACGCGACGGTTGAGCAGCTTGGGGTCGATCCGGAGGCAGAAGTCTTCGAGGCTTGCGAAGGCCTTGTCGCCTCGAACCTCGACGATGTGCTCGACCGCTGACTCGCCCACGCCCTTGATCGCTGCAAGCGAGTAATAGATGCGGCTTTCGCCCGTCTGGAAGTGCCGGAACGAGGTCTGTACCGACGGGGCGATCACCTCGATGCCCAGACGCTTGGCATCCTGGCGGAAGTCGTTGACCTTTTCGGTGTTGGACATGTCGAGCGTCATCGACGCCGCCAGGAACTCCACCGGATAATGCGCCTTCATGTAGGCGGTCTGATAGGACACGATCGCGTAGGCTGCCGCGTGCGACTTGTTGAAGCCGTAGTTGGCGAACTTGGCGAGCAGGTCGAAAATGAGGTCGGCCTGCGGCTTCGACACCTCGTTCTTGACGGCGCCGTCGACGAAACGGGCGCGCTGCTTGTCCATCTCCTCCTTGATCTTCTTACCCATGGCGCGGCGCAGAAGGTCGGCCTCGCCGAGCGAATAGCCAGAGAGCACCTGGGCGATCTGCATCACCTGCTCCTGGTAAACGATAACGCCCTGCGTTTCCTTGAGCAGGTGGTCGATCTTCGGATGGATCGACTCGACCTCTTCCTCGCCATGCTTACGGGCGTTATAGACCGGGATGTTCTCCATCGGGCCTGGGCGATAGAGCGCCACGAGTGCGATGATGTCCTCGATGCAGTCGGGCCGCATGCCGATCAGCGCCTTGCGCATGCCGGCACTTTCCACCTGGAACACGCCGACCGTTTCGCCGCGCGACAGCATCTCGTAGGTCTTCAGATCATCGAGCGGGATGCTCGCGAGATCGACCTCGATGCCGCGCTGCTTGACGAAATCGACCGCGACCTTCAACACCGTCAGCGTCTTCAGGCCGAGGAAGTCGAACTTGACGAGACCGGCCTGCTCGACCCACTTCATGTTGAACTGGGTGACCGGCATGTCGGAGCGCGGATCGCGATACATCGGCACCAGCTGCGACAACGGCCGGTCGCCGATCACGATACCGGCGGCGTGGGTCGAGGCGTGGCGGTAAAGGCCTTCGATCTTCTGGGCGATATCGAGAAGGCGGGCGACCACCGGCTCCTTCTCGGCCTCTTCCTGCAGGCGCGGCTCCTCCTCGATCGCCTTGGAAAGCGGCGTCGGGTTGGCGGGGTTGTTGGGCACCAGCTTGCAGATCTTGTCGACCTGACCATAGGGCATTTCGAGCACGCGACCGACGTCTCGCAAGGCGGCACGGGCCTGCAGCGAACCGAAGGTGATGATCTGCGCCACCTGTTCGCGACCGTACTTGCGCTGCACGTAGCGGATCACCTCTTCGCGCCGGTCCTGGCAGAAGTCGATGTCGAAGTCGGGCATCGAGACGCGCTCGGGATTGAGGAAGCGTTCGAACAGCAGCGAGAAGCGCATCGGATCGACGTCGGTGATCGTCAGCGCATAGGCGACGAGCGAGCCGGCGCCCGAGCCGCGACCCGGCCCGACGGGGATGTCGTGCTGCTTGGCCCATTTGATGAAGTCGGCAACGATCAGGAAGTAGCCGGGGAACTTCATGCGCTCGATGACGCTCAATTCGAAGGCCAGGCGCTCGCGGTATTCCTCTTGGGTGTAGCCGGGCGCCATACCCAGTCTCGCGAGACGGTCTTCGAGGCCCTCCTCCGCCTGGCGACGCAGTTCGTCCGACTCGGCGCGCTCGGCCTCCTCCGGATCCGCCGTCGCGCCGGTAAAGCGCGGCAGGATCGGCCCACGGGTCTTCAGCATGAAGGAGCAGCGCCGGGCGATCTCGATCGTGTTTTCCAGTGCCTCGGGCAGATCCGCAAACAGCGCCGCCATTTCTTTGCGGCTCTTCAGATAGTGGTCCGGTGTCAGGCGGAACCGGCTGTCGTCCGACACCATGGCGTTGTGCGCTACCGCCATCAGGGCGTCATGCGCCTCATAGTCGGAGGGCGACGGGAAGAAGGCTTCGTTGGTGGCGACAAGCGGAATGTCGAACTTGTAGGCAAGCTCGATCATCCGGCTCTCGTGCCGCCGGTCGTGGCCACCGTGGCGCTGCAGCTCGATATAGAGCCGATCGCCAAAGAGATCATGCAAGGCTTCGAGACGCGCTTCGGCGAGCGCCGTGGAGCCCGCCTTCATGGCGATATCCACCGGGCCACCGGACGCGCCGGTCAGCGCAATCAAGCCCTCGGTGCCGCATTCGCCAAGCCAGGAGCGCGTAATGCGCGTCGCCTGGCTGCCCTCGCCGCTGAGATAGGCACGGCTGACGAGATCGACGAGGCGCGTATAGCCGTCATCGGTGGCGGCGATGAGCACGATCGACGGCAGCTTGGCGAGCTGATGCCCATGGCCGCGCCGATCCCCCTCGGTCTCGTCCTCCATGTCGATCGACAGCTGGCAGCCGGTGATCGGCTGCAGCCCGTCACCGGCTGCCTTCTGCGAGAATTCGAGGGCTGCGAAGAGATTGTTGGTGTCGGCGATCCCGATCGCCGGCTGGTTATCGGCGACCGCCTTGCCGATGACCTTCTTCAGCGGCAGAGCGCCTTCGAGCAAGGAGAAGGCAGAGTGGACGCGCAGATGCACGAACTGCGGATCCGTGCCGAGCGCCTCACTCGATGCTGCCTTGCTGTCGTCTGCCATTGTCGCACCCTGATTCCTGTCCAGTCGGAAGGATATCCCGTTTATCGCCCGTCATGTCCAGATTCCCCTGGCATGTCGTCCCCCTTATTCAACGGGGATGAGACGCTTTGCGGAGGTGCTTGAGAGAAGATGTTGACGCCCGCCTTCAGAGGCCGAGCGCAATGAAAGAGATGCTTGCGATGAACAGGCTCATCGACGCGAAGGCGGCGAGGTCACGAACAAAATCAGTCATAACATGGCTCCTTTTCCGTTATGTTTTTACTTTGTTCCATTTTTGTTCACGCGTCAAGCAGTGCACAGGCATTCTGTTCACGATGGTTAACATCGCGCCCGAATGCAGGTTAACTGACGACGAAGCCGCTTGAGGAAAGCGCGGTGCCCGCATATCAAGAGGAACGACCACGCGGAGCGCTCCGACATGCTTGCACGCCTGATTCTCCCCTTGCTGATCCTGCTTCCGACCACCGTCTCCGCAGCAGAGACGATAGACCCCGCCCGCATCGTCTCGGCGGCGACCGGCGACTGGAACAAGGACGGGAGCCAGGATCTCGCGCTCATCGTACGACCCGCCCAAGGCAGCGACGAGGACAACGGCATCTATCTCTATCTCACCGGCGACAACGGCGCGCTGGCATTAAAGTCGGCCATTCCGAACAAGGTCTGGGGTCAGTTCGAACTCGTCGGCCAAGCGCCGTCGATCGAGGCGCTGCCGAGCGGCTCGTTGCTCATCACCAGTCAGAACGATGCCATCGGGCGCGACCGCTGGGAACAGAAGCTGACGGTCGCCTATCGCAACTTCGACTTCGTGGTGGCGGGCTACACCTACTCGTCCTACGATACGCTCGATCCGGACAACACCGCGCAATGCGACCTCAACGTGCTGACGGGCAAGGGCAAATCGAACGACACGCCAATCACCGCGAAAGGCGAGCTCATCCTTCTCAAGGACTGGAGCGACGATCGCGGGCAGAAGGCGTGCGGCCTGTAATAACCGGGTGATTGTTCTCTATTTGTTCTTTACAACTTCAGCGGATCACGACATCCTCCGGCGCGAACGTATGAGGAACAATCATGGCCGCGCTCGAAGCACTCAGAGAATTCATCGTTGAAGCCAAATCAAAAACCTATGTCGGCGGCGGCGGGCAGCGACCGTCGTCACGCCCGGGTTCCCACGACATCGGCTACGAGCGGGATAGCTGGCGCTACCTCGACAGCTATTTCGGCGGGACCGATTTCGCAGGCCAGGAGACCGTGTGGCAGAATGACGAGCCGCACTGGGCGATGAACTACTTCGGCCGGATCATCCGACCTGACCTCATAAACGGCGAAAAGGCAGGCGTCGTCATCAGGGCGGCGCTTCAGGCGATGTACCGCGACAAGCGGCATTTCCTCGGCGGCACGGAGTTCCGGCACGCCCATGGCTACTACATCGACAACAGCCGCGGCGACACCTCACATTTTTCCGGGCATGAGGTCATCTTCGTCGACGGCGAGGAAGCCTACGAGCTCGACTATCGCGGCGGTCTGATCAGGCGTTGAGGGCAAGGCCCGCAGCAAGTGACGCAAGAGCGCGCAGCGGTTCGCGAATCTGAAGGATCGCGGCGCGCTTTGGACGCCAAACGCCGCGGATGGCCGGCGAAGCTGGTAATCGCTGTGTCAGACGCACGCATTCATTCAAGAAACGACGTTGCAAGTCACAGCGTGGGGTCAATCGTAACGCAGGGCCTGCACCGGATCGAGGCGCGAGGCGCGCCAGGCCGGAAAGATCGTGGCGAGGAAGGAAAGGGTCAGCGCCATGACGACGACGAGTGCGGTCTCGTCTGCGTTCATATCGGCCGGGAGCTGGTTGAGGAAATAGAGCTCAGGGCTGAATATCGTCGTTCCCGAGATCCAGGAGAAGAACTGTCGGATGGATTCGATGTTGAGGCAGACGACGACGCCGAGCGCCACGCCCGCGACCGTTCCGGCAACGCCGATTGCAGCCCCCGTCATGAAGAAGATGCGCATCACCGAGCCGGAGGTCGCGCCCATGGTCCGCAGGATCGCGATGTCGCTGCCCTTGTCCTTCACCAGCATGATCAGGCCGGAGATGATGTTGAGTGCCGCGACCAGCACGATCAGCGACAGGATCATGAACATCACGTTGCTCTGGACCTCGAGCGTCGAGAAGAAAGTCTTGTTGCGGTCGCGCCAGTCGGTGATGAAGATCTGCCGTCCGGCCGCATCCTCGATCGGCTGGCGCAACTCTTCGACGACATCTGGATGTTCGACGAAGATCTCGATCGACTGAACCAGTCCCTCGGCGTTGAAGAACAGCTGTGCCTCTTCAAGCGGCATGAAGATGATTGTTGAATCATATTCCGACATGCCGATCTCGTAGATCGCCGAGACGGTATAGGCCTTCACACGGGGGTTCATGCCGAGNACGACATCTGGATGTTCGACGAAGATCTCGATCGACTGAACCAGTCCCTCGGCGTTGAAGAACAGCTGTGCCTCTTCAAGCGGCATGAAGATGATTGTTGAATCATATTCCGACATGCCGATCTCGTAGATCGCCGAGACGGTATAGGCCTTCACACGSGGGTTCATGCCGAGCGGYGTCACGTCGCCGTTGGGCGAGGTCAGCGTAATCGTTCCGCCGACCGTTATGCCAAGCTGYTCGGCCATGCGCGAACCGATAGCCACGCCAGAGCCGGAGGCAAAGCCGACGAGATCGCCGGACTGGATGTGGTCAGAAACCGACTTCATCTTGCTCAAGTCGTCGGCGCGGATACCGCGCACCATGTTCAGATCGAAGACGCACAGANATCGTTCCGCCGACCGTTATGCCAAGCTGCTCGGCCATGCGCGAACCGATAGCCACGCCAGAGCCGGAGGCAAAGCCGACGAGATCGCCGGACTGGATGTGGTCAGAAACCGACTTCATCTTGCTCAAGTCGTCGGCGCGGATGCCGCGCACCAGCGCGCCGGTCGAACTGTCACCGACCCCTTGCGCCAGAACCTGGCCTTCGACCATCGGGATCGCCATGGTGACGCCTTTGACGCCCGAGAATTTAGTCGCAAGCTCGGCATAATTGTTGAGCGGACCGTCGATCGGCTGGACGATCATGTGGCCGTTGATGCCGAGGATGCGGGAGATGAGTTCGGTGCGGAAGCCGTTCATGACGGCCATGACGATGATCAGCGTCGCCACGCCGAGCATGATGCCGATGAAGGAGAAGCCGGCGATGACAGAGATGAAGGCTTCCTTGCGCCTGGAGCGCAGGTAGCGCCACGCCACCAAACGCTCGAAGGCGGAAAAGGGTCGGCTGGAGGACTTTTCAGGCCGCTCTGCGGCCTGCACCTGATTTTCAGTCACGGCGGTCATCCTGCCTTCCCTCGCCTCGTCACTTCGTTGCGACCAGCTTGTCGATCCAACGAAAGCGGCTTCACCGGCTCGATCCGCACNGGTCGGCTGGAGGACTTTTCAGGCCGCTCTGCGGCCTGCACCTGATTTTCAGTCACGGCGGTCATCCTGCCTTCCCTCGCCTCGTCACTTCGTTGCGACCAGCTTGTCGATCACCGCTTCGACGATCATCGACGGCGGTCTAGATTTACGTCGAGAGACTTGTACGTGCGCCAGCGAAAGGCAGGCTGACGTGGCGGCGTCCGAGTGGTCGTCGCGTCCGCCCTCCGGCACACTCACTTCATCTCGACGACCTTGCCGTCTTCGATCGTCACCCGCCGATCCATCAGTCCGGCGAGCTCGTGATTGTGCGTCGCGATCAATGCCGCGAGGCCCGACTGCCGTGCCAGCGCTTCCAGCGCCTCGAAGACATAACCGGCGGTCTCCGGATCGAGATTGCCTGTCGGTTCGTCGGCAAGGAGAACGAGCGGCGCGTTGGCAACGGCACGCGCAATCGCAACGCGCTGCTGCTCGCCGCCGGAAAGTTCCGCCGGGCGGTGATCGGCGCGGTGGCCGATGCGCATATAGTCGAGCAACGCCCCAGCCCGCTCCGCGGCTTCCGCCTTGGGCAGACCGGCGATCAACTGCGGCATCATGATGTTTTCGAGCGCCGAGAACTCAGGCAACAGGTGGTGGAACTGGTAGACGAAACCGATCTCGTTGCGACGGATCGCCGTGCGCCGATCGTCATTGAGCCCGCCGCAGGACACCCCGTTGACCAGCACCTCGCCGCTATCGGGGCGTTCCAGCAGACCCGCCACATGCAGCAGCGTCGATTTTCCGGTCCCTGACGGCGCGACCAGCGCCACAGTCTCGCCGCTTCTCAGCGTGAAGTCCGCACCCTTGAGGATGGAAAGGAACGTCTCGCCTTCCCCATAGTGTCGTTCGACGCCGGAAAGCTGCAGTGCCACGCGCGCATTCATTGAGGTGATGTCCTTGTCATTCGTAACGCAGGGCCTGCACCGGATCGAGGCGCGAGGCGCGCCAGGCCGGAAAGATCGTGGCGAGGAAGGAAAGGGTCAGCGCCATGACGATGACGAGTGCAGTCTCGTCTGCGTTCATGTCGGCCGGAAGCTGGCTGAGGAAATAAAGCTCTGGGCTAAACAGCGTCGTTCCGGAGATCCAGGAGAAGAACTGTCGGATGGATTCGATGTTGAGGCAGACGACGACGCCGAGCGCCACGCCCGCGACCGTTCCGGCGACGCCGATTGCAGCCCCCGTCATGAAGAAGATGCGCATCACCGAGCCGGAGGTCGCGCCCATGGTCCTTAAGATCGCGATGTCGCTGCCCTTGTCCTTCACCAACATGATCAGGCCGGAGATGATGTTGAGCGCCGCGACCAGCACGATTAGCGTCAGGATCATGAACATCACGTTGCGCTCCACCTGGAGCGCGGAGAAGAAGGTCTTGTTGCGGTCGCGCCAGTCGGTGATGAAGATCTGCCGTCCGGCCGCGTCCTCGATCGGCTGGCGCAACTCCTCAACGACATCTGGATGTTCGACGAAGATCTCGATCGACTGAACCAGTCCCTCGGCGTTGAAGAACAGCTGTGCCTCTTCAAGCGGCATGAAGATGATTGTTAATCGTTCCGCCGACCGTTATGCCAAGCTGCTCGGCCATGCGCGAACCGATAGCCACGCCAGAGCCGGAGGCAAAGCCGACGAGATCGCCGGACTGGATGTGGTCAGAAACCGACTTCATCTTGCTCAAGTCGTCGGCGCGGATACCGCGCACCAGCGCACCGGTCGAGCTGTCACCGACCCCTTGCGCCAGGACCTGGCCTTCGACCATCGGGATCGCCATGGTGACGCCCTTGACGCCCGAAAATTTGGTCGCCAGTTCCGGATAATTGTTGAGCGGACCGTCGATCGGCTGGACGATCATGTGGCCGTTGATGCCGAGGATGCGGGAGATGAGCTCGGTGCGGAAGCCGTTCATCACCGCCATGACGATGATCAGCGTCGCCACGCCGAGCATGATGCCGATGAAGGAGAAGCCGGCGATGACAGAGATGAAGGCTTCCTTGCGTCTGGAGCGCAGGTAGCGCCACGCCACCATACGCTCGAAGGCGGAAAAGGGTCGGCTGGAGGACTTTTCAGGCCGCTCTGCGGCCTGCACCTGATTTTCAGTCACGGCGGTCATCCTGCCTTCCCTCGNCTCGAAGGCGGAAAAGGGTCGGCTGGAGGACTTTTCAGGCCGCTCTGCGGCCTGCACCTGATTTTCAGTCACGGCGGTCATCCTGCCTTCCCTCGCCTCGTCACTTCGTTGCGATCAGCTTGTTGATCGCCGCTTCGACGGTCATCGTCTCGCGCTCGCCGGTCTTGCGGTCCTTGACCTCGACTTCGCCATTGGCGATCGAACGCGGTCCGACGATGATCTGGACCGGAACGCCGATCAGATCAGCCGTCGCGAACTTCGCACCAGCGCGGTCGTCCCTGTCGTCGAGCAGCGCCTCGAATCCAGCCTTGCCGAGTTCAGAATAGAGCGTCTCGCAGGCGCCGTCACAAGCGGCATCGCCCGCTTTCATGTTTATGATGACGCCATCGAACGGCGCGATCGACTTCGGCCAGATGATGCCGTTGTCGTCATGCGAGGCTTCGATGATCGCCGGCACCAGACGGGTCGGGCCGATGCCATAGGAGCCCATGTGCACTGCATGCTCCTTGCCGTCGGGGCCGAGAACCTTGGCGCCCATGGCTTCGGAGTACTTGGTGCCGAAATAGAAGATGTGGCCGACTTCGATGCCGCGGGCCGACAGTCGGTCGCCCTCGGCAACCGCGTTGAAGGCTGCCTCGTCGTGCATTTCCGACGTCGCCGCATAACGCGAGGTCCACTTGTCGAAGATCGTCTTCAGGCCGGCAACGTCATCGAAATTCGTGTCTTCGCCCGGAATATCGAAGCCGAGGAAATCCTTATGGCAGAAGACTTCGGACTCGCCGGTATCGGCAAGAATGATGAATTCGTGGCTGAGATTGCCGCCGATCGGGCCGGTATCGGCGCGCATCGGAATGGCGCGAAGGCCCATGCGCGCGAAGGTGCGCAAGTAAGCGGCAAACATCCGGTTATAGGCGTGTTCGGCCCCTTCCCGATCGAGATCGAAGGAATAGGCGTCCTTCATCAGGAATTCGCGCGAGCGCATGGTGCCGAAGCGCGGACGGATCTCGTCACGGAACTTCAGCTGGATGTGGTAGAGATTGAGCGGCAGGTCGCGGTAGGACTTCACGTAGGAACGGAAGACGTCCGTGATCATTTCCTCGTTCGTCGGGCCGTAGAGCATCGGCCGGTCCTGCCGGTCCTTGATACGCAGCATTTCCTTGCCGTAGGCGTCGTAGCGACCGCTTTCCTGCCACAGCTCGGCAGACTGGAGGGTCGGCATCAGAAGCTCGATCGCGCCGGAGCGGTTCTGCTCCTCGCGGATGACCGCGTTGACCTTGTCGAGAACCCGCTTGCCCAATGGCAGCCAGGTATAGATGCCCGAAGACTGCTGCCGGACCATGCCCGTGCGCAGCATGAGGCGGTGGGAAACGATTTCCGCTTCCTTGGGATTTTCCTTCAGGATGGGCATAAAAAAGCGGGACAGGCGCATGACGGGTTCCAGAACTTGATGAACGTCGCACTATCGGCGGATTCGGGCGAAATGACGTTGAGCGAGATGCCGGCTTCACCTTTTGATTGGTAAAGGCGACCGCTGCTTTTCGGGTCGGGCTCTCCATTTTCCATCACCGGCAAAGCCGGCAGGAACCTTTAGGAGCCTTGCGTTCATAGCTGCTTCGCCGGCGGAAGAAAACCCTGCTCTCCGTTGTCACGGGCAGAGAAAGCATCCACGGATTTTCAGGGGGAACTCGACGCCGCTCCTGCGTCAAAAGAGCACGCTAGTAACAAGATTACGACAGTAATTGTCAACGGGAATATTTTACCCAACTGTAGCAAAAATGCAAAAAAACAGGATGACAGAGCCCAATGTTTGGGCTAGTTTCGGCTCACAAAACAGGCATGAAGACTAAATTCTTGCCGACTTTCGCGGTCAAGTCTTGGGAGGATAAGATCTTAGGCGCGCTTCGTCGCTGCCGCCGGAAACGGATTAAAGATCACGCGAAACTTGAAAAACAAGGCTTTTAGCCTTGTTTTTTTTTGCTTTTCAGCAAGAGACAGACGCGCGAAGCACCTTGCAAAATTGAACTATGTCAATTTCACGGCGGTCAATCCTGCAATTGCCCGGGTTTTGCCCGCGGGCATGCGCGCAGGCTCCGTCAAGGCACAGATGTGCCCATCAAATTGCACAGAACATGTCGCATTGAGAGCGACCGGCTCACGCGGCGGCCGCGATGAACTTATCAATCAAATTTTGGGTAGAAACGCGGAATGGAATCTATGCCGTAGCCGAGCCTGACGGACAGGATATACCAGGCAAGTTGAATGACGGCCGCAATCACCGTCGTCAAAAGCACAACACGCTTGGCGTTGAACTTCGCCGGGGCGCTCTCGACACTCCCCGGAACGACGCTGTTTTCTTCAGCCTGAGTGCGCACGCCGAGGGGCAGCACGGCAAAGAGCGTGATCCACCAGATGATGAAGTAGATGGCAAAGGTCGAAAAAAGCGGCATTTCAAGCTCCCGGTGAAGGCGATCGGCAAGACAGCGAGCAACCCGCGTTTCGCCGCGACTTCCGCGACATTCCGTCCGCCTTATAGCGCTGACCGCCCGATCGCACAAACCGGCATCGCGCGATCTACTGTCACACCTCTTCGAGTTCGATCAGCGTACCCTGAAAATCCTTGGGATGCAGGAAGAGCACCGGCTTGCCATGGGCGCCGATCTTCGGCTCACCATCGCCCAACACTCGCGCTCCGGCGGCGCGCAACGCGTCGCGCGCCGACAGGATGTTCTCTACCTCGTAGCAGATGTGATGCATCCCGCCCGAAGGGTTCTTCGCCAGGAAAGCGGCAATCGGTGAGCCCTCGCCGAGCGGCTCCAGCAGCTCGACCTTGGTGTTTGCAAGCGTGACGAACACGACGGTGACGCCGTGTTCGGGCAAAGCCTGTGGCTCGGTGACGGAGGCGCCGAGCGTCGAGCGATAGCTTTCGGCGGCGGAGTGAAGATCCGGCACTGCGATGGCGATGTGGTTCACTCTTCCAAGCATTGCGATCTCCCGCTTTGACGTCCGGTTCCGCTTACATGGTCACGGGCGACCGGCCAATCAGACTTTGGTGACAAACACCGTGACGATCGGCTTCTTGCCCCAGATCTGGTTGGCGGTGCTGCGCACGGCGCGGCGGACCGCCTCCTGCAGCATTGCCAGATCCTTGCGCTTTGCCCGCGGAATGCTCTCGACGGCGCCAAGAATGGCGTCATAGAGCGTGTCCTCCATGTCCTCGCCCTCGTCGTCGAACTCCGGCAAGCCGATCGCGACGATATCCGGGTCGCCCATGAAATCGTAGCGGCTGTCGAGAACCACGTTGACGGCGACATGGCCGGCGAAGGAGAGCTTGCGGCGTTCGCCGATGCCCATCTCCTCGAAATCGCCGATGAGGCTGCCGTCCTTGTAGATGCGGCCATGGGGCGCTTCGTCGATCACTTCGGCGGGACCTGGCGCAAGACGCAGCATTTCGCCGTTCCTGAGACGCGGAACGCTGGCGATGCCGGACTGCCGGCCCAGTTCGCCATGCGCCGTCAGATGCGCCGCCTCGCCATGAACAGGTACGAGGATCTGCGGCCGTAGCCACTGGTACATCTGCTGCAGCTCGGTGCGACGCGGGTGGCCGGATACGTGCACCAGCGCCTCGCTGTCGGTGATGATGTGGATGCCCTGTTCCACCAGGCCGTTCTTGATGTCGTTGATCGCCTTTTCGTTGCCCGGGATCGTGCGTGAGGAAAACACGACCGTGTCGCCAGCCGAGAAGGCGACATTTCGCATCTCGTCACGGGCGATCTTGGCAAGGGCTGCCCGCGGCTCGCCCTGGCTGCCAGTCAGGATGACCACGACCTTGTCGCGCGGCACGTAGCCGAACTCGTCTTCGGCGAGGAAAGGTTTGATGCCTTCCATCAGCCCAAGATCCGTAGCGACGGCGACGACCCGCTTCATCGAACTGCCGAGCAGAAGCACATCCCTGCCGGCCTCTTCCGCCGCTTCGGCGATCGAGCGGATGCGCCCGACATTCGAGGAGAACGTCGTGATCGCCACCCGACCCTCAGCGTTGGCGATGATCTTCGTCAGGCTTTCGGAAACCTCCTGCTCCGACGGCGAAACGCCGTCGCGCATCGCATTGGTGGAATCGCAGACGAGCGCAAGCACACCTTCATCGCCGATCTGGCGGAAGCGTGTCTCGTCGGTCAACGGTCCGAGCGACGGGTGAAGGTCGATCTTCCAGTCGCCGGTATGAACCACGGTGCCGACCGGCGTGCGAATGATCAGCGACATTGGCTCGGGGATCGAGTGGTTGACGCCGACGGCCTCAATCTCGAAGGGGCCGACATTGATACGGTCGCCCTGCTTGAAGATCGTGATGGGGATCTCGCCCCGGCTCTTCTCGAAGTCCCGCTTGGCTTCGAGCATGCCTGCCGTGAACGGCGAGGCATAGACCGGCACATTGAGACCGGGCCACAGGTCGTTCAGACCGCCATAGTGGTCCTCGTGCGCATGGGTGATGATGATCGCCTTGAGATTGCGGCGCTCTTCGGCGAGAAAGCCGATATCGGGGAGCACGAGGTCGACCCCCGGGAGCTCTGGCCCCGGGAAAGTCACACCGCAATCGACCATGATCCACTGGCGGCTGCCCGGCCGTCCGTAGCCGTACAGGCCAAGATTCATGCCGATTTCGCCGACGCCGCCGAGCGGCAAGAACACCAATTCTTCTTCTTGCGCCATGTCGTGTTGCGCCCCTGTTCCAAATTTATCCGAAAAATACGTCGCCGGCGGCAATCGCCTGCGTCATGCCGTTGCCGGTGTCGAGCACCAGCCGTCCGGCCTCATCAATACCGGCAAAGCGCCCTGAAAGCGACCGGTCCGGCAGGTTCACGGTTATCGTTTCACCGATGCCGCGGGCTGCCGCCCGCCATTGTTCGATCGTCGTAGCGATACCGGCGCCCCGATCCCAAACCTGCAGGGTCTCCGCCATCGTCAGGAACAGGCGAGCAAACAGTTCGTCGGGCGAAACCGACGCACCTTCGTTGGCCAGCGACGTCACGGGATAGAGCCCTTCATCCGGCTGGACCGCGATGTTGATGCCGCAACCGATGACCAGCGCCCGGCGCCCGTCCGGGAGGCTTTCGCCTTCAAGCAGGATACCGCAGGTCTTCTTGCCGTCGATCAGGATGTCGTTCGGCCACTTGATCTCCACCGGCGCCGAACCCGGCGGCATCACCTGTCGGATCGCCCTGTGAACGGCGACGGCGACAGCGAGCGGCAAAGAGTGCAGGTACTCGACCGGTGCCGGCTCGATGAGGAGAAGCGAAGCGTAGAGATTGCCCGGTTCGGAGAACCATGCCCGGCCGCGACGTCCGCGCCCGCCGGTCTGCCTGATGGCCGTGACCCAGAGATTGCCCGGGTCACCCTGGCGCGCACGCGCCAGGCATTCACTGTTGGTCGACCCGACCGCATCGAGAGCGACGTGCCGGAAATCGTCGAGCGAGATCCGGCCGCCACTTTCAAAGGCGATCAAAAGAAGGTCCGCGCCGCGACTTCAGCGGCGTTTCCGAGCGGGCCGCCGATGAGCACGTATCCGAGAACGAACAGGCCCGAGAGACCGAACACCAGCCGCAGTTCGCCGGCGGTGCGGGCGAACTCGCCCTTGGCATCGTCGAACCACATCACCTTGATGACGCGCAGGTAGTAGTAGGCGCCGACGACGGATGCGAGAACGCCGATGATGGCGAGCGCATAGAGCTGGGCTTCAATGGCCGCCATGAAGACGAAGTACTTCCCGAAGAAGCCTGCCATCGGCGGGATGCCGGCGAGCGAGAACATCAGGACGGTCAGCACCGTCGCCATGAAGGGGTTGGTCTGCGAGAGACCGGCGAGATCGTCGACGTTCTCGACGTTTTCGCCTTCCTTGCGGCGCATCGCCAGGATGCAGGCGAAGGTGCCAAGCGTCATGACCATGTAGATGAGCATGTAGAGCAGCACGCCGCGAACACCAGCCATGGAGCCGGCAGCAAGGCCGACCAGCGCGTAGCCCATGTGGCCGATCGAGGAATAGGCCATCAGGCGCTTGATGTTCTTCTGGCCGATCGCCGCGAAGGCACCGAGCAGCATCGATGCGATCGAGATGAAGACGATGATCTGCTGCCAGTCTGCAACGACAGGCTCGAAGGCGTTGATGACGATGCGAACGAGGATCGCCATGGCGGCGACCTTCGGTGCCGCCGCGAAGAAGGCGGTGACCGGCGTCGGCGCGCCTTCATAAACGTCAGGCGTCCACATGTGGAACGGCACGGCCGAGATCTTGAAGGCTAGGCCGGCGAGTACGAAAACCAGCCCGAAGATCAGGCCGAGCGAGCGGCCTTCAGCCGTCAGCGCAGCCGCGATCTGGGTAAAGCCGGTGTGGCCGGTGAAGCCGTAGATCAGCGACATGCCGTAAAGCAGCATGCCCGAAGAAAGCGCACCGAGGACGAAGTACTTCAGGCCGGCTTCCGTCGAGCGGATGCTGTCTCGGTTGATGGCAGCGACGACATAAAGGGCCAGCGACTGCAGTTCCAGCGACAGGTAGAGCGAGATCAGGTCGTTGGCCGAGATCATCAAGAGCATGCCGAGCGTTGCCAGCACCAGAAGCACCGGGAACTCGAAACGGTCAATCTGGGCGGAGCGCGCATGGCCGACCGTCATCACCAGGGCGGTGATGGAGCCGATCAGGGCCAGAACCTTCATGAACTTGGCGAAGGGGTCCGACAGGAAGGCGCCGCCATAGGCTTCGCCTTCACCGGTCTTAAGCACGAGCCAGAGGCCAGCGATGATCAGGAGGGCAACCGCAAGACCGGTGACCGTCGACGCCGACTTCTCGCCGGAAAACACGCCAATCATCAGCAACGCCATCGCGCCGACCGCGAGGATCAGCTCGGGGATCGAGAGTTGCAGGCTTGCAAGGAGGGTTTCAGCAGTCATGTCCAATCACGTCCTGTGGTCATTGCACCGAAAGCGCAACGTTTTGCGCTGCCTGCAGGGCTGCGGAGTAGTTGTTGACGAGCAGATCCACGGAGGCCGCGGTCGCATCGAAGATCGGTGCCGGGTAGACGCCGAAGAAGATCGTCAGGATCACCAGCGGATAAAGGATGGCCTTTTCGCGACCGGAAAGATCGAGCAACGACTTCAGGCTTTCCTTCTCCAGGGCACCGAAGACGACCCGGCGATAAAGCCAGAGGGCGTACGCTGCCGAGAGGATCACGCCCGAGGTCGCAAAGAGCGCAACCCAGGTGTTGGCACGGAAGGCACCGACGAGGGTCAGGACTTCGCCGACGAAGCTGGACGTGCCCGGCAGGCCGACGTTCGCCATGGTGAACACCATGAAGGCGACGGCGTACTTCGGCATGTTGTTTACGAGGCCGCCATAGGCGGCGATTTCGCGGGTGTGCAGGCGGTCGTAGACAACGCCGACGCAAAGGAAGAGCGCGCCGGAGACAATGCCGTGCGACAGCATCTGGAAGATCGCACCCTGCACGCCCTGAACGTTGGCGGCAAAGATACCCATCGTCACGTAGCCCATGTGCGCAACGGACGAATAGGCGATCAACTTCTTGATATCGGTCTGCATCAGCGCCACCAGCGAGGTGTAGATGATGGCGACGACCGAAAGCGTGAAGACGAACGGCGCGAAGTAATCTGAGGCCAGCGGGAACATCGGCAGCGAGAAGCGCAGGAAGCCGTAACCGCCGAGCTTTAGCAAGACGCCGGCCAGAATGACCGAGCCCGCCGTCGGCGCCTGAACGTGTGCGTCGGGAAGCCAGGTGTGGACCGGCCACATCGGCATCTTCACCGCAAAGGAGGCGAAGAAGGCGAGCCACAGCCAAGTCTGCATCTGGCGCGGGAAGTTATAGGCCAGTAGCTGCGTGATGTCGGTCGTACCGGCCTGCCAGTACATCGCCATGATCGCGAGCAGCATCAGCACTGAGCCGAGCAGCGTATAGAGGAAGAACTTGTAGCTGGCGTAAACGCGGTCCTTGCCGCCCCAGACACCGATGATGAGGAACATCGGGATGAGACCGGCTTCGAAGAACACGTAGAAGAGCACGATATCGAGCGACACGAAGACGCCGATCATGAACGTTTCCAGGACCAGGAACGCGATCATGTAGGCCTTCAGCCGCTTCTCGATCGACAGCCAGCTCGCCAGTACGCAGAACGGCATGAGGAAGGCCGAGAGCACCACGAACAGCATCGAGATACCATCGACACCGAGATGGTAGGAAATGCCGGTGCCGAGCCACTCGTGCTTCTCGATCATCTGGAAGCCCGGGTTCGAGGAATCGAACTGGTACCAGATGTAGACCGACACGGCGAAGGTGAAGATCGTCGTCAGCAGCGAAACGTTCAGGATATTCCGGCGGCCGTAGGCGCTGTCTTCCCTTGTGAGCAAGAGAAGCAGGACGCCGACGAGCGGCATGAAGGTGACCGCGGAAAGTACGGGCCAATCGGTCATCAGAAGGAACTCCTGAACATCATCCAAGTAACAAGCGCGGCAATGCCGATCAGCATCGCAAACGCGTAGTGATAGAGGTAACCAGTCTGCAGGCGGACAACGCGGTCAGTGACGTTGAGCACACGTGCGGCAATGCCGTTCGGGCCGTAGCCGTCGATCACGCGACCGTCGCCTTCCTTCCACAGGAAGGTGCCGAGCCACTTGGCCGAGCGTACGAACAGGAAGTCATAGAGCTCGTCGAAGTACCACTTATTGAGCAGGAACTGGTAGAGGCCACGGTGCTGCTCTGCCAGATACTTCGGCAGTTCCGGCCGGCGGATATACATGTACCAGGCCGTGAAGAGGCCAAGCGCCATGGCGACAAACGGGCTCCACTTAACCCACTTCGGCACGTGGTGGTACTCATGCAGGATTTCGTTTTCCGCCGAGGTGAACAGCGCACCCTTCCAGAATTCGGCATAGCCTTCGCCGAAGAAGTGATCGTGGAAGATGAAGCCGGCGACCAGCGCACCGACGCCAAGGATATAGAGCGGCACCAGCATGACCTGCGGCGATTCATGCACGTGATGCATGACATCCGAGGAAGCGCGCGGCTTGCCATGGAAGGTCATGAAGGTCAGGCGCCACGAATAGAAGCTGGTGAAGAGTGCCGCGACAACGAGCAGCGCATAGGCGAAACCGGAAACCGAGCTGTGGGCGGCATAGGCGGACTCGATGATCGCGTCCTTCGAGAAGAAGCCTGCGGTACCGATGATCGTGCCAGGGATGCCGACGCCGGTCAGTGCGATCGTGCCGATGAACATCATCCAGTAGGTAACCGGAATGTGCTTCCTGAGACCGCCCATGTAACGCATGTCCTGCTCGCCATCGACGGCGTGGATGACCGAACCGGCACCCAAGAACAGCAGAGCCTTGAAGAAGGCGTGCGTGAACAGGTGGAAGATCGCCGCGCCATAGGCACCGACGCCGAGGGCCACGAACATGTAGCCGAGCTGCGAGCAGGTCGAATAGGCGATGACGCGCTTGATGTCGTTCTGGACGAGGCCGACGGTCGCCGCGAAGAAGGCGGTGATCGCGCCGATGATGGTGACGACGGTCAGCGCATCCGGCGACAGCTCGAACACCGGCGACATGCGGGCGACGAGGAAGACGCCGGCGGTAACCATGGTTGCGGCATGGATAAGAGCCGAAACCGGGGTCGGGCCTTCCATGGCGTCCGGAAGCCAGGTGTGCAGCAGGAACTGCGCCGACTTGCCCATCGCGCCCATGAAGAGCAGCAGGGATGCGGCGGTGATGGCGTCAGCCTTGTCGAGGTGCATGCCGAACAGGGTGACGACGGCCTCCCCTGCTCCCGCACCTTCTGCCGGCAGATAGGTCTTGGCGGCAGCGAAGATCGTTTCCAGGTTGACCGAGCCGAACAGCACGAAGACCAGGAAGATACCGAGCGCGAACCCGAAGTCACCGACGCGGTTGACGATGAAGGCCTTCATCGCAGCAGCGTTGGCCGACGGCTTCTTGTACCAGAAGCCGATGAGCAGGTAGGACGCAAGACCCACGCCTTCCCAGCCGAAGAACATCTGCACCAGGTTGTCCGACGTGATGAGCATCAACATCGCGAAGGTGAAGAGCGACAGATAGGCAAAGAAGCGCGGACGATGCGGATCGTGGTGCATGTAGCCGATCGAATAGACATGCACGAGGGTCGACACCGTGTTGACGACCACGAACATGACCGAGGTCAGCGTATCGACGCGGAACGCCCATTCGACATCGAAGGTGCCGGACTGGATCCAGCGCAGCACCGACACCTTGATCATTTCCTGGTGGCCCATGGCGACGTCGAAGAAGACGTACCAGGAGAGCGCAGCGGCAATGATCATCAGACCGCTGGTGACATATTCCGATGCCTTGGCGCCGATCGAACTACCGAAGAGGCCGGCGATCAGAAAGCCGATCAAAGGCAGGAAGACGATAGCCTTGATGATGGTATCCATAGCCCAATCAGCCCTTCATCATGTTGACGTCTTCAACAGCGATCGAGCCGCGGTTGCGGTAGAAGACGACGAGAATTGCAAGTCCGATGGCCGCTTCCGCAGCCGCGACGGTCAGGATGAACAGGGCAAAGACCTGGCCAGTGATGTCATTCAGGAACGCCGAGAAGGCGACCATGTTGATGTTGACCGCAAGAAGAATGAGTTCGACCGACATCAGGATGACGATGACGTTCTTCCGGTTCAGGAAGATGCCGAAGACGCCCAGCGTGAACAGGATGGCGCTGACGGTGAGATAGTGGGAAATTCCGATTTCCATTTTTTTGTTCCTCGATCTCGCGTCCGACTTAAATGCCCTGGCCGGGCTTGACCGTGACCACTTCGACGGCGGTCTCGGGCGTGCGGGCAACCTGCTGCGGGATGTTCTGGCGCTTGATGTTTTCGCGGTGGCGCAGGGTCAGCACGATCGCGCCGATCATGGCTACGAGCAGGACCAGGCCGGCGATCTGGAAGAAGTAGACGTAGTGCGTGTAGAGCACGTCGCCGAGCGCTGCCGTGTTCGTGCGGTCGGCGACCGCCGGGATCGGCATCGAAATCGACTTGGCGATCTCAGGCGAGAATGTCGCACCGCCAACCACGATGATGAGCTCGGCTGCAAGGATCAGACCGATCAGCGCGCCCACCGGCGCATATTCAAGCACGCCGGCCCGCAGTTCCGCGAAGTCGATGTCGAGCATCATGACCACGAACAGGAACAGCACCGCGACCGCGCCGACATAAACGACCAGCAGGATCATCGCGAGGAATTCGGCGCCAGTCAGCAGGAACAGACCTGCCGCGTTAAAGAAGGTCAGGATCAGGAACAGAACCGAATAAACCGGGTTCCTGGCCGCAATGACCATGAATGCCGACGCCACCGCGATGAAGGCAAAGAGATAGAAAAAAAGAACCTGCAGACCCATGATCGGTGCCTTCTTCGTCTTGCACGGCGTGAGGCGCTTCTGGCCCCACTCCACAGGCAAAGCCGGACACGCGTCCGGCCGTTGCCCAAACCTATGTCACATGCACCGCCCTCCCCGGGGCGGCGCTACGCTCTGGCCTCAGCGATAGGGCGAGTCCATTGCGATGTTGCGTGCGATTTCCCGTTCCCAACGGTCGCCGTTGGCGAGGAGCTTGTCCTTGTCGTAGTAAAGCTCTTCGCGCGTCTCGGTGGCGAACTCGAAGTTCGGGCCCTCGACGATGGCATCGACCGGACAGGCTTCCTGGCAGAAACCGCAATAGATGCACTTCACCATGTCGATGTCGTAGCGAACCGTACGGCGTGTGCCGTCGTTGCGGCGCGGGCCGGCTTCGATGGTGATGGCCTGTGCAGGACAGATCGCCTCGCACAGCTTGCAGGCGATGCAACGCTCTTCACCGTTCGGATAACGGCGCAGCGCATGCTCGCCGCGGAAGCGCGGGCTGACCGGTCCCTTTTCGAAGGGGTAGTTCAACGTCGCCTTCGGCTTGAAGAAATAGCGCATCGACAGAAAGAACGCGCCGACGAATTCCTTCAGGAACAGCGAGCTGACGGCTTGCGAAAGACCGGCCATCATTTACCTCCAGAGTTGCCGGCCTGGGAGCGACCGGCGGTATGCTGCCAAACGTGAGCCATCGTCATGCGGCTCCCGTCAGCTTGAGAACGAACGCAGTGATCACGACCATTGCGAGAGAGATCGGCAGGAAGACCTTCCAGCCAAGACGCATCAGCTGGTCGTAGCGGTAACGCGGCACGAAAGCCTTCACCATCGCGAACATGAAGAACACGAAGGATGCCTTCAGCACAAACCAGATGATGCCGGGTACCCAGTTGAGGAACCAGACGTCCACCGGAGGCAGCCAGCCACCGAGGAACAGGATCGTCGTCAGCGCGCACATCAGGCAGATGGCGGCATATTCGCCGAGCATGAACATCATGTAAGGCGTGGAGCCGTACTCGACCATGAAGCCGGCGACGAGTTCGGATTCCGCTTCGGGAAGGTCGAAAGGCGGGCGGTTCGTTTCGGCCAGCGCCGAAATGAAGAACACGATGAACATCGGGAACAGCGCCAGCCAATGCCAGTCGAGGAACGACGCCGGCAGGCCGAGGTTGGTGCCGATGCCGCTCGACTGCGCGTTGACGATGTCCGTCAGGTTCAGCGAGCCGACGCAGAGCAGGACGGTGACGATAACGAAGCCGATCGAGACTTCGTAGGAGACCATCTGTGCCGCGGAGCGAAGCGCGCCGAGGAAGGGATATTTGGAGTTCGACGCCCAGCCGCCCATGATGATGCCATAAACTTCAAGAGAAGATATGGCGAACACGAAGAGGATGCCGACGTTGATGTTCGCGATCACCCAGCCGGCGTTGAGCGGGATCACGGCCCAAGCGGCGAGCGCCAGCGTCACGGAGACGAGCGGGGCGAGCAGGAAGATCGCCTTGTTGGCGCCGGCCGGGATAACCGGCTCCTTGAAGACGAACTTCAAAAGGTCGGCGAAGGACTGGAAAAGTCCCCAGGGGCCCACCACATTCGGACCACGGCGGAGCTGAACTGCAGCCCAGATCTTACGGTCTGCGAGCAGGATGTAGGCGATGAAAAGCAGCAGCGCGACCAGGAGCAGCAGCGACTGGGCGACCATGATGATCGCGGGCCAGACATAGGTCGAAACGAAAGCGTCCATGATACTCTATTCCCTCGCGCTCATTCCGCCGCAGCTTTGAAATTGTTGCGTGCCAAAGCCGAGCATTCGGCCATGACGGCGGATGCGCGCGCTATCGGGTTCGTCAAATAGAAGTCTTTGACCGGAGACGCAAACACGGATTTGCCCATCTCACCTGCTTTTTGACCAAGTGCGGCAATTTCGTCGCCGTTGCCGCTCGCGATCGCGTCGATATCGGCGAAATGCGGGTGGGCCGCATAGAGCTTCGAGCGCAATTCGCCAAGCGAATCAAAGGGCAGCTTCTTGCCGAGCACGTCGGAGAGCGCGCGGATGATCGCCCAGTCCTCGCGTGCGTCGCCCGGTGCGAAGCCGGCGCGGTTGCCGACCTGAACGCGGCCTTCGGTGTTGACCCAGGTGCCGGACTTTTCGGTGTAGGTCGCGCCCGGCAGGATGACGTCGGCGGCATGTGCGCCGTTGTCGCCGTGCGAGCCGATATAAACCGTGAAGCCGGACTTGCGTTCCGCAAGGTCGATCTCGTCAGCGCCGAGCAGGAAGAGAACGTCGGAGGCGGTGACCATCTCGGCCGCCGTCTTGCCGTTCGCGCCCGGAACGAAGCCGAGGTCGAGACCACCGACGCGGGAAGCGGCCGTGTGAAGAACGGCAAAACCGTTCCACTCGGCGGTAATCGCACCGACGGCGCCTGCGAGCTTGGCGGCGGCAGAAAGAACGGCATCGCCGCCCTCCCCTGCAACAGCACCCTGGCCGATGAGGATCATCGGGCGCTGCGCCTTCTTTAAGGTCGCTGCAAACTTGCCCTTGCCCGAGACGAGCTCGGCGAGCGTTTCGGTGCCGGCGCCGAGATACTCGTATTCGTAACGCAGTTCGCCCGGCTCGCCGATCACGGCGATCGGGAAGTTGCCCATGCGGTAGCGCTTGCGGATGCGGGCGTTGAGAACCGAAGCCTCAAAGCGCGGATTGGAGCCGATGATCAGCAGCGCGTCAGCGCTTTCGATGCCAGCGATCGTCGGGTTGAAAAGGTAGCTGGCGCGACCGAGCGACGGGTCGAGTGCGGCGCCATCCTGGCGGCAGTCGACACTCTCGGAGCCGAGCGCTGCGATCAGCTGCTTCAGCGCGTACATTTCTTCGACCGAAGCGAGGTCGCCGGCAATGGCGCCGATCTTGTCGCCGGAAGTCTGGGCGACGGCAGCCTTGACCGCCTGGAAGGCTTCGCCCCACGTTGCCGGCTGCAGACGGCCGTCCTTTTTGACGTATGGACGATCGAGGCGCTGCGTCTTCAGGCCATCCCAGATGAAGCGGCTCTTGTCGGAGATCCACTCTTCGTTGATGTCCTCATTGACGCGCGGCATGATGCGCATGACTTCGCGGCCGCGGGTATCGACGCGGATCGCCGAACCGAGCGCGTCCATCACGTCGATGGATTCGGTCTTGTTCAGCTCCCACGGACGGGCGGTGAAGGCAAACGGCTTCGAGGTCAGCGCACCGACCGGGCAGAGGTCAACGACGTTGCCCTGCAGTTCGGAGGTCATCGCCTGCTCGAGATAGGTGGTGATCTCGGCGTCTTCGCCGCGGCCGATCAGGCCAAGTTCGGCAATGCCGGCAACTTCGGTCGTGAAGCGAACGCAGCGCGTGCAGTGAATGCAGCGGTTCATCACGGTCTTGACGAGCGGGCCGATATACTTGTCTTCGACGGCGCGCTTGTTTTCCTGGTAGCGCGAGCTGTCGATACCGAAGGCCATGGCCTGGTCCTGCAGGTCGCATTCGCCGCCCTGGTCACAGATCGGGCAGTCGAGCGGATGGTTGATCAGCAGGAATTCCATCACGCCTTCGCGCGCCTTCTTGACCATCGGCGTGGTCGTGAAGACTTCCGGCGCTTCGCCGTTCGGGCCCGGACGGAGGTCGCGCACGCCCATGGCGCAGGAAGCGGCGGGCTTGGGCGGCCCTCCCTTCACCTCGATCAGACACATGCGGCAGTTGCCGGCGACCGAAAGCCGCTCGTGAAAACAGAAGCGCGGAACTTCAGCCCCGGCCTCTTCGCACGCCTGAAGCAGCGTGAAATGATCCGGTACCTCGATCTCTTTTCCGTCGACTTTCAGCTTTGCCATCTTCGTACTCAATCCTGTCTTCCGTCCGTCGGCCCATCGGCGACGCACAATTCCAACACAGCCTTGCTGCTTGCGGGCGATGGCCGTCCCCGGTCCCCGCCCTGTTGTCTCAAGCGCCTTTCAGCGCCTTGGCCTGTCCAACCCAATCGTCCCGCTTGATCCGCCCGCCGAAACCGAGTTCGTCGTCGAAGCGGGCGACATCCGCCTCGCTCCAACCGGCGATGTCGGCAAAGCCGCTGATGCCCTTCGCGTTCAGCACCTGCTCGAGCTTCGGGCCGATGCCGGAGATCCGCTTCAGGTCGTCGGTGGCTTTCGCCTTGGCGCGCGTCGCGCGAACCTTGACCACCTTTTGAGCGGCAACCTTCTCGACCACCGGCTTTGCGGCTGCGCGCTTGGCAGGCGCGGACGGCTTGGCGACCGGTTCCGGCTTTGCGTCGGCCTGCACCGTCTTTGCGACAACGGCAGTCGTCGTGTCAGACGATGCGGGCTCTGCCCGCTTCTGCGCCGCCTCGACGGCCCCTTGCATCGCGCCGATCATGGCGCCCGCAATCTGGGTCGTGAGACCGAAGCCGATCGCGGTCGCTGCTGCAACTGCGGCTGCCGGGTGAACCATCAGCGGATGCAGCGGCACCTGTGAAAGGCCCTTCATCCATTCGCCCATGCCGAACGGGTCGGCCGGATCGCCGCCAAGCGGACGTGCGAACGGAATGCCTGCTTCGGCCTGTCCCTTCATCTGTCCCTCTTCGCGTGCGCCGGCCATCGTCGGGTTACTCCGCCGCTTCCAGAACCGCGCCATGCGACGACGCATTGCGCGTATATTCGTCGATGCGCTTTTCCATTTCCGGACGGAAATGCTTGATCAGACCCTGGATCGGCCAGGCAGCTGCGTCGCCGAGCGCGCAGATCGTGTGGCCTTCCACCTGCTTGGTGACGTCGAACAGCATGTCGATTTCGCGCTTCTGGGCGCGGCCCTGAACCATGCGTTCCATGACGCGCATCATCCAGCCGGTGCCTTCGCGGCACGGCGTGCACTGACCGCAGCTCTCGTGCTTGTAGAAGGCCGAGAGACGCCAGATCGCCTTGATGATGTCGGTCGACCTGTCCATCACGATGACGGCGGCGGTTCCAAGACTGGAACCGACCTCGCGCAGACCGTCGAAATCCATGATCGCGTCCTTCATCTGCGCGCCGGGCACGCAAGGAACGGACGAACCGCCGGGAATGACGGCAAGCAGGTTGTCCCAGCCGCCGCGGATGCCGCCACAGTGCTTTTCGATCAGCTCATGGAACGGGATCGACATCGCGTCTTCGACCGTGCACGGGCGGTTGACGTGACCGGAGACCGAATAGAGCTTGGTGCCGTGGTTGTTCGGCCGGCCGAAGCTCGTGTACCAGCCGGCGCCGCGGCGCAGGATGGTCGGGGTGACCGCGATCGACTCGACGTTGTTGACGGTCGTCGGGCAGCCGTAGAGGCCCATGTTGGCCGGGAACGGCGGCTTCAGGCGCGGCTGGCCTTTCTTGCCTTCAAGGCTTTCGAGCAGCGCCGTCTCTTCGCCACAGATGTAGGCGCCGGCACCATGGTGCACGTAGATGTCGATGTCGTAGCCGAGCTTGTTGTTCTTGCCGAGCAGGCCATAGGCGTAGCACTCGTCGATCGCCGCCTGCAGCGCCTCGCGCTCGCGGACGAATTCGCCGCGGACGTAGATGTAGGCGACATGGGCACCCATGGCGAAGCTGGCGACGACGCAGCCTTCGATCAGCGTATGCGGATCGTGACGCATGATGTCACGGTCCTTGCAGGTGCCGGGCTCGGACTCGTCGGCATTGACGACGAGGTAATGCGGACGGCCGTCGCTTTCCTTCGGCATGAAGGACCACTTGAGGCCCGTCGGGAAGCCGGCGCCGCCACGACCGCGAAGGCCGGAAGCCTTCACTTCGTTGACGATCCAGTCACGGCCCTTTTCGAGCAGCTGCTTGGTGCCGTCCCAGTGGCCGCGCGCCATGGCGCCCTTCAGGGACTTGTCCTTGAGGCCGTAGATATTGGTAAAGATGCGGTCTTCATCTCTGAGCATAATTCACCTCTTTACCGCGGCTTCTTGCCGAAGACCTTGATGTATTCGGCTTCGCCGCCATTGGCGAGCGCCTTGGCCTGCTTGACCCAGTCGTCGCGTTCGATGCGGCCCTTGAAATTCAGGTATCCGTCGACCCACTCGCGCTCCGCCTTCTTCCACGAAGCAACTTGCGCGTAGGTGTAGATGCCCAGTTCGTTGAGCGTACCCTCGATCTTCGGACCGACGCCCGAGATCATCTTGAGATCGTCGGTCGCTGCCGGCTTCTCGATGCCGGCCGGACGGTTCTTGTCCTCCAGCGACGGCTTGCCGGAGACGGCAGCAGCCTTGGCCGGCTTCGACTTGTCGACAGTGTCGCCTTCCACCTTGGCGTTGGCAGCGGCTTCCGCCTTTGCCGTCGCCGGGGTCTTCAGCGATGCGTCGGTCACGGCCGACGCGGTCTTGGCGCGGCCGGCATTCGACGGCGGTACGGAGACGGCCGGAGCATCGCTCACCTTCTTGGCGGCGCTGGACGCAGCCTTGGCCGGAGCCGCATCCGCAAGCATGAGGGTCGTCGGGCCGCCTTCCGGAGCCGAATAGATGCGATCGATCTGCGGACCGGGGGTGATTTCAGCACCCTTGCCTGCTTCGAAACGGTCGATGATCTGCTCGAGTTGCTCGGGCGTCAGGTCTTCGAAGGTGTCCTTGAAGATCATAACCATCGGCGCGTTGACGCAGGCGCCCTGACATTCGACTTCTTCCCAAGAAAGCGTGCCACTCTCGTTCAGGGTGAAGGGATCATGGGCAATCTTGCTCTTGCAGACCTTGATCAGGTCTTCGGCGCCACGCAGCATGCAGGGCGTCGTACCGCAAACCTGAATGTGGGCGCGCGTGCCGACCGGCTTCAACTGGAACTGGGTGTAGAAGGTCGCAACTTCGAGCGCGCGGATGTACGGCATGCCGAGCATGTCCGCGATCGACTCGATGGCGGCCTTCGTGACCCAGCCGTCCTGGTCCTGAGCGCGCATCAACAACGGGATGACGGCAGACTGCTCTCGACCCTTGGGGTACTTATTGATCGTTTCCTTCGCCCAGGCGGCGTTCTCCTTGCTGAAGGCAAAGCTCGCTGGCTGGACGGTGTCTTCGGCTAGTCGACGAACGGACATTCTAGTGGACACCTTATCAGTTAATCGAACCGCACCGCGATTTCGTCACCGAGACGAATTCGCAGGCATAGGCTGACTGGTCTTTCTGCAAAAATACGATGTAGCGCGTGCCATTGGCGACCGCGGCCTTGATCTCGTAGCCCTTGGCAACGAGATCGGCCATCGAGCCCCCGCGCATGCCGCCCGACGTCGCGCCGCTTTCGACCTGCTCCTGCGCAGAAACGGTCGATGCAAGCGCGAGAAGAGCGAGCGTGGCCAGGGGCGCGAGACGCATCAGCGGTCCACCTCACCGAACACGATATCGAGGGAGCCCAGCACGGCCGAAACGTCGGCAAGCTGGTGTCCCCGACAGAGGAAATCCATCGCCTGCAGATGCGCATAACCTGGGGCACGGATCTTGCAGCGATAGGGCTTGTTGGTGCCGTCGGAGACGAGATAGACGCCGAATTCGCCCTTCGGCGCTTCGACGGCGGCGTAAACTTCGCCGGCCGGCACGTGGTAGCCTTCGGTATAGAGCTTGAAGTGGTGGATGAGCGCTTCCATCGAACGCTTCATCTCGCCGCGCTTCGGCGGAACGATCTTGCCGTCGAGCGACGAAACCGGGCCGACCTTGGCATCGCCGAGCAGGCGATCGACGCACTGGCGCATGATGCGGGCCGACTGGCGCATTTCGATCATACGGATCAGATAACGGTCGAAGCAGTCGCCGTTCTTGCCGATCGGGATATCGAACTCGAGATCCGAATAGCACTCATAGGGCTGCGAACGACGCAGGTCCCAGGCAGCGCCCGAGCCACGCACCATCACGCCCGAGAAGCCCCAGGCCCAGGCATCGTCAAGCTTGACGACGCCGATGTCGACGTTGCGCTGCTTGAAGATGCGGTTGCCGGTCAAGAGTTCGTCGATGTCGTCGACGGTCTTCAGGAACGGATCGATCCACTTGCCGATGTCTTCGACGAGTTCGTGCGGCAGGTCCTGATGGACGCCGCCCGGACGGAAGTAGGCCGAGTGCATGCGCGCGCCGCAGGCACGCTCGTAGAACACCATCAGCTTTTCGCGCTCTTCAAAGCCCCAGAGCGGCGGCGTCAGCGCGCCGACGTCCATGGCCTGCGTCGTGACGTTCAGAAGATGCGAGAGGATGCGGCCGATTTCCGAATAGAGGACGCGGATGAGCTGGCCGCGGATCGGAACTTTGGTCGCCGTCAGCTTCTCGATCGCCAGCGCGTAGGCATGCTCCTGGTTCATCGGCGCCACGTAGTCGAGGCGGTCGAAATAGGGCACGGCCTGCAGGTAGGTCTTGGTCTCGATCAGCTTTTCGGTACCGCGATGCAGCAGGCCGATATGCGGATCGACGCGCTCGACGATTTCGCCATCAAGCTCGAGCACCAGACGAAGAACGCCGTGCGCCGCCGGATGCTGCGGACCAAAGTTGATGTTGAAGTTGCGGACGTTATGTTCGGTCATACCGATTGCTCCAGGTCGGACGACAGCCGTTCACCGGCTACCGCGGACCACTTAGTCTCACCGTGCTTTCGCCTTCTCGTCGCCGGGCAGCACGTAGTCCGTGCCTTCCCAGGGAGAGAGGAAGTCGAAGTTGCGGAATTCCTGCTTCAGTTCGACGGGTTCGTAGACGACGCGCTTTGCTTCGTCGTCGTAACGCACCTCGACAAAACCGGTGACCGGGAAGTCCTTGCGCAGCGGATGTCCTTCGAAACCGTAGTCCGTCAGGATGCGACGCAGGTCAGGATGGCCGGTAAACAGGATGCCGTACATATCGTAGGCTTCGCGCTCGAACCAGTCGGCACCGGGATAGACCGGCGTTGCCGACGGAACCGGCTCGTTCTCGCCGGTTGCGACCTTGACGCGCACGCGCAGGTTCTGGCGCGGCGACAAGAGATGATAGACAACGTCGAAACGGTCCGGCCGCTGTGGCCAGTCGACGCCGCAGACATCGACGAAATTGACGAAGGCGCACTGCACATCGTCACGAAGGAACGTAAGCAGCGCGATCAGGTTCGCCGACGTCGTCGTCAGCGTCAGCTCGCCATAGGCCAGCGATGCGTCGGAGATCAGCGCACCGCGCGTTTCGCGCAAGTAGGACGCAAGCTCATTCAGGGCTTCACTCATATCAAAGACCCCCTGCCCTTAGCGCTCGATCGTGCCGGTCCGGCGGATCTTCTTCTGCAGCAGGAGCACGCCGTAAAGCAGCGCTTCTGCCGTGGGAGGACAGCCTGGCACGTAGATGTCGACGGGAACGACGCGGTCGCAACCGCGAACAACCGAATAGGAATAGTGGTAGTAGCCGCCGCCATTGGCGCACGAACCCATCGAGATGACGTAACGCGGCTCCGGCATCTGGTCATAGACCTTGCGGAGCGCAGGCGCCATCTTGTTGGTCAGCGTGCCGGCGACGATCATGACGTCGGACTGGCGCGGCGAGGCGCGCGGCGCAAAACCGAAGCGTTCGGCGTCGTAGCGCGGCATCGACATCTGCATCATTTCGACCGCGCAGCAGGCGAGACCGAAGGTCATCCACATCAACGAACCGGTACGGGCCCAATTGATGAGCTCGTCGGTCGAGGTGACTAGAAAACCCTTGTCGGCGAGCTCATTGTTGATCTCGCCGAAGAATGCATCATTGCTGCCAATCGGCTTGCCGGTGGAGGGATCGATGATCCCTTTCGGCTTGGGCGCAACGAGCGTGGTGCCGGAGGTCAGTTCCATTCCAGCGCTCCCTTCTTCCATTCATAGATAAAGCCGATCGTCAGCACTCCGAGGAAGACCATCATTGACCAGAAGCCGAACCAGCCCAGCTCGTGGAACGAAACCGCCCAAGGAAAGAGGAAGGCAACTTCGAGGTCGAAGATGATGAAGAGGATCGACACGAGATAGAAGCGGATGTCGAACTTCATGCGGGCGTCGTCGAACGCATTGAAGCCGCACTCGTAGGCCGACAGCTTTTCCGAATCAGGAGCCTTGAAGGCGACGGCGAAGGGAGCAATCAGAAGCGCCACACCGATCACCAATGCGATTCCAATGAAAATCGCGATCGGAACGTAGGAACCGAGAAGTTCAGTCATTGTTATCCGTCCCTGCCTGCGGGAGGGCGCATGGGAGAGCGCCAGAACAACAAATCTCGCAGGCCGAAAAATATGTTGCAACGCCGGAGTGGTTAGCGCAGCCCGCGCCGTCGCGCAAGCCTTGAGGGGCCATTTAAACCGCTTCGCAACACAGGATCGGACGGGTGATACCGACAAAGCGCGGATTCGCGGGCCGACGCGAACTTTACGGTAAAACAAAGCGAGACGAGACAGATTGCCGCAGCGCACAATCCGGCCCTAGGGCCGGCGCAATTCACAGGAAGGACGGAGAGAAGAAATGGCGCGAGTGACGGGGCTCGAACCCGCGACCTCCGGCGTGACAGGCCGGCACTCTAACCGACTGAGCTACACCCGCGCATGATGACCGCGAACGATCATTAGTATCACCATCGGCCCTCGTTGAGAACGCCTAGGCAAATCCAGATCAAGAGTGGCGCGAGTGACGGGGCTCGAACCCGCGACCTCCGGCGTGACAGGCCGGCACTCTAACCGACTGAGCTACACCCGCATCATCTTGACTTGGTTGAGGCGTTTCCGCCCCGCATCGAGCAGCAGCGCCGTTCGATGAGCGGCTAACTAAGCGGTTCGGATTGGGGTGTCAAGCGTGTTTGAAGACAAATCCGTGACGGAGTGAAAATTGATCCACAGGGCGATAAAAGGATCGAAATCGGAATGGACCAATGGCGCCTGCCGCCACCGGCCCGTCGTCACCTATCCCAACACGCACTCGTCGATGCGCGTACACGGAGGCTGATTCCGGATTGCCTCCCCTCCCTCCCCCGTTCGCCGTTACCGAGGCACCGTCCGCGCATTTTGTCCACAAGCACGAAGCCCGCAGTTTCAGGGTGTCGCGCAACCGCCAACAAAAAAAATCATAAAAACGATACAAATGCTCTTGCGGTTTTTTTCGGTTACGCCTAGATCACGGCCACCGACGCGGCGGACTGATCCGGTCCAAACGCGGAAGGGCGATTAGCTCAGTTGGTAGAGCGCCTCGTTTACACCGAGGATGTCGGGAGTTCGAGTCTCTCATCGCCCACCATTTTCTCCCACAGAAAATCATCACCAAATCTGCTCAAATTGCTGTTCGCGTTATCGCGTGCCGTTTGCGATAGGCCTGCCGCTTCGAATTGCTTTGGCTTTAGAGCTCAGCCGTCAACGGTCGGGAATCAGGGATTCGACGGCCTCGATCGCGATACCCGCCACCGTCAGCCTCGCCGGAGCAGCAAACCCGCCAAATCCCAACGTATCGATAGGCCCACCGGCGCTACCCGCCGCGATACTGCTCGTCGCTGACATGCTCCAGCCAATCCACAGCCTTGCCGTCGAGCGCTTCCTGAATCGCAAGATGCACCATGGCCGTATCGGGTGCTGCACCGTGCCAGTGCTTTTCGCCCGGCGGGAACCAGACGACATCGCCCATACGAATCTCTTGCACAGGGCCACCCCAGCTTTGCACGAGACCACGGCCGGCGGTGACAACCAGGGTCTGGCCGAGCGGGTGCGTATGCCAGGCCGTCCGAGCGCCGGGCTCGAAGGTGACGCTGACAGCGCGGACGCGCGCCGGGTCTGCGGCCTCGATCACCGGGTCCTGGCGTACCGTGCCGGTGAAGTATTCCGCCGGGGCGCGCATCGAAGGTCTCGATCCACCGGGTATGATGTCCATATCTCGTTCCTCCCATTTTCGTGTGTGGCGCTCGTCGTCAGCGAAAGTGCGCTACGGCCAACAGGCCCGACCTCGCCCGCGAGCCTATCATAACCTGTGGATTGTCACAGTCGGACAGGCCTCACGGGCGATCTCGCAAAGATGCTCGTGGTGCGTCAGATAGATCACCTGGCCGACGCGGGCCATTTCGGCCATCTGCTCGAAGGCGCGGCCGGCGCGTCCGTCGTCGAAGGTCTCCATGATGTCGTCGGCGATGAAGGGCAGCGATTCGCGCGCGGCTGCGATTTCGTGATAGCCGGCGATTCTGAGCGCCAGATAGAGCTGAAAGCGCGTGCCCTTGGAGAGATCCTTGGCAAGCTTCGACCCACCGGCCGCCGCATTGGCGATCAGGAACTCCTGTCCCCGGTCGGACTGCGCCGACAGGCCGGAATATTCTCCGCCGCTGATCCGGCTGAAGGTCTCCGACGCGCGCCGCATCATTGCGCTGCGATGCCGCTCGCGGAAAAGCCGGAGCGCGGTCTCGGCGGCGATTACGCCGGCGCGAAGCCGCAGATAGGCAAGCGCCTTGTTTTCGATGTCGAGCAGCAACGTCCGCCGCTTCTGTTCGAGTTCTGCGACCGTGTCGCCGCCTTCGACAGCCGCGAGCGCCTTTTCTCTTTCCCGCATCTCCGTATGCAGTTCACTGACGTCGCGGTCGCTTTGTTCGAGTGCGGCATCCATCCGTGCCAGCTCCAGCCGCACCGCCGTGTCATCGAGTTCCGCGAGCAAAGCCTCCGCCTGCGTGCTCTCGGCGACATCAAGGCGGGAGGCAAGATCCGCCTCCGATTCGGCGATGCGTTCACGCAGGCGCTGCTGTTCCCGACCGGCCTCGAATAGCTGCGCGGCCTCATCGAGCGTTTCGCAGTCGAAGAATTCAAGCACCTGCCGCCTGCGCGCCACATGGAGTTCCCGCTCCGCACAGGCGACACGCCGCTCTTCCTCCAGGCGGGCGATTTCGGCGAGGAAGGTTGCGCGGCGATCCGAAAGCCGCTGCGCCTCGGCGGCGCGCGTCTTCAACGTCATGTAGGTCGTCAGTGTGTCATCAGCGGCCGTCCCGCGGGCAAGCTTGGCAATGGCACGGTCGAATTCAACCTGGTCCTTGCGCATGCCGGCGATGCGATATTCGAGGTCGGCCTTGCGCTGCGTCAGCTTATCGAGCTCCTGCAGGATCGTCAGCATCGGACCGGTCTGCTCTGGCGTCAGCGGTTCGCTCCGCGCGGCCAACCAGCTTTTGGCAAGAAGTTCCGACCATTGTTCTTGCCACGCGTCCATCGCGTCTTCAGCCAGATCGAGCGCCGACTGCCGGCTTTCCAGAAGCGTTCGCGCCCGCTTTGCCGCCTCACGGGCTGCGTTGCGGGCGCCGTCCAGCGCACGCGCCTGCGACACCGCCTGCTCGGCGGCAAGGAGAAGGTTGTCGAGCCGCTCCGGCAGGCGTCCGTCGATATCTATGGCCGCAAGCTCCTCGCGCAAGCCGGCAATCGCTTCGGCCTCCTCGGAATGGGCGCGATCGAAATCCTGGCGCGCCGCGCGCAAATGCGCGCGCAGGTCCAGCGCCGCAAGCCGTGTGGTCAGCCAAGCCTCCAGCTGCGTCAGACGCATCACGCTAGGTAAGCCGCAGGCCAAGACGGCTGTTGCCAAAACCTGCGCTTGCGTCGCCGCGTCGGCCAGAGATTGCTTCTCCTGCTGACGCAGCGTCGCGATGCGGGCACGCCGCTCGGCGATCGACAGCGACAAGCCGCGCATGTCGGCAAGCTGCGCCGTGTCCGCAAGGCGTCGCGCGGAAACCTCATCGTCTTCGCTCATCGCCTGCTCGAAGGCAGTGGCCGTTTCCAGAGCAAGCTCCGCCTTGTGCTGGCGCCACGCTTCATTGCGGCGCTGACGCAGTGCTGAGGCCGAGAAATCGTCCATCGTGCCGCCAACGGCGGACAGCCCGGCCAGCCGCGCCTCGTCCCCCGCCAGCAACTCCTGCTCGGCGGCGATGCGGTCGACAACTCGCAAATGCCGCTCCTCCTGACTGGCAGCTGCCCTGCGCCAGGTCTCCAGCGTTGCCGGCGACGGGGCGTCGAGCGCGAGCAGGTCATCGGCCGTTCCGGCAAAGGGCCTCAGCTGCACAAGCTTGTCGGCGAGTTCCGCATCCAACCGGTCGATGGCCTGTTGCGCCGCCTGCTTGCGCAGGACGCAGTCACTGCGTCGCAACAGCGACAGCTTTTCGGCAAGTCCGGAGACGTCCGCTGCCCCCTGCTCTTCGAGCCGTAGCAAATCGCCTTCAGCGTCCCGATCTGATTCGACGGCGCTCTGCAGCTCCAGGCGAGCCGAAGCGACACGCTCGACGAGGGCCGAGTGCCGGCGCGCCAAATCCTGAAGCTGCGCGCCGGTCCCGGCCGCAAGTAAAAGCGACGCGGGATCGCGGTCGGCCGGTTCGCCGAGCCGCAACAGGCAGCCAAGAATTTCTGCCCCGGTCCGCGCCAGATCCTCCAATCGAGACGGCATGTCGCGCGCCGCGGTGACATAACGTGCATCAAGCGCGGTTTCCTGAAGCGCGGTCAGGCGCTCGATCAGGCAGAGACCTTCCTTGTCGAGCGGCATTTCCTCGAGCGCATCGCGGCGATGCTGCATCTCGCTGTCGATCTGTCGTAGCCTGATCTCGGTCTCCGCCTCCTGGCGCCGAAGCGCCGGCAGTTCACTCGCCCACTCCGCTGGCGGTACCGGCAGCGGCGGAGCGCCCGCCAGTTCCGCGCGGAGGGCGCGCAGCCTGCCGAAATGGGGCAACGCTTCGACCTCGGCTTTCAGGCGGGCCCGCGCCAGCCGCAACTCGGCTCGACGCGTGATCGCTTCATCGTGGCGTTCACGCGCCTGCGTCAGCGTTTTGCGCAGCGCCGCATATTCGCGTGCATTGATATCGAGCGCATTGCGTTCGACCCTCAGGGCCTCAAGCTCGCCTTTCAGTTCCGCAAGCTGATGCTTGCGCGCCTGTGGCCGGTAGAAGCCGTCGGCCTGCCCGCGCAGGGCTGCAAGGATCGCCGTGCTGTCCGGAAGGCCCGAGCTTGCCGAAAACAGCAGCGACCCGAGTTCGCCTTCGCTTTTCAGGATCGCCTCGCCGCCCTTCTCGATGCTCTCGTCGTCCAGCGAGAACATCATTTGGTAGGTGTCGCGATCGATCGCGCCGAGCGCTCCGGAAAACAGGTTGTCGGGCAAGGGCTGGTCGTCGAGGCCGACCAGCGAGTTCGTCTTTCGCTTGATCCGGAAGACGCGATCGCTGCGGCCGGCCGCTTCGATCGTGCCGCCCACGCGCATCGTCTGGTAAGGGTGCAGGAAGCCGTAGGGGCTCGAATGCTCGATGCCGAAGAGCAGGTCGAGAAAACCGGAAAACAGAGTCGACTTTCCAGCCTCGTTGGGGCCGTAGACGATGTGGAGGTCGGGAGTGCCGGGCACGCCATCGCCGAAGTCAAGGCGACGATCGGTAAACTTGCCGTAGCGGACGAGATCGAGCGCGCTGATCCGCATCAGTGGCCACCCTCGCCGGCGCCGCCGCCATGAAGATGGGCGAGCACCTCGGCGGTTCCCGACAGACCGGCTTCAAACGCCAGCCGCGCGACCGCCTCTTCGTCCGGTGCCAGCGATTGGCGAAGCTCGGGCGGAAGCTGTTGCAGGACGTCTTCCACGGCCGCCAGCACGTCCTGGCGAAACCCGTGCGCCGGCAAGACGTCCGCTTCGACGAGCGCCGCCAGCTCTTCGACGGGATCGAGCATGGCGCCCGGTTTTTCGGTCCGGGCGTTGCCGCAGGTGAGTTCGACCTTCTCGATCCAGCAGCCGGCGATGCCGGCGGCGATGTTGTCGATCTCCGCCCGCAACAGGTCCGCGTCACGGCGAAGGCGCCAGGCCAAGGGCGTCGCGCCGGCGAGCGTCAGACGCAGGATGACGTTCTCTGCCGCTGCTTCACCACAGGTGTGCGAAAGCGCCTGCCTGACGGCATCGAGCATGTCGCGCCATTCCGAGATGCCCGTCAGATCGACACGAAGGCGTTCGAAGCTGGCGATGCCGATCGCCCGCTCGGCAAGACTGACATGGCCGTCGTCGTCGACCGTGACGAACGACACGCTCTTCACGCCGACTTCGTTGATGTCGCGACCCTGCGGCATACCCGGCATGACGATGAAGGGCTCCGCCGCATGGACCTGCCGCTGGTGGATGTGGCCAAGTGCCCAGTAATCGAAGCCATGGGCAACGAGATCGGCGACGCTGCAGGGGGCATAGAGATCGTGACCCGCGGCACCTGCGAGGCTCGTGTGCAGCATGCCGATGTTCACCGCGCCGGGCACCGGCGGCTGGAAGGCCGGAAGCAGGCTTTCGGGCGCATGCGGGCTGGCGAAGCTTACGCCGTGCACATAGACGTCGCGACCGCTTGCCAGCGTCTTGGCGACCACCGCCTTTGCCCTGCCCTTGAAGACGTGGGCGGATGGCGGCAGGGTCAGTTCATTGGTGACCTGCGACTGGGCGTCGTGGTTGCCGCGGATGATGAAGACGCGGATGCCGTGTTCATCCAGCCGGCGCAGTTCCCGTCCGAGAAACAGGGCCGTGTTCATCGACGTCTGGCTGCCGTCATAGAGATCGCCGGCAATCAGCAGGGCATCGGCCTCTTCGGCGATGCAGAGATCGACGATCTTGACCAGAGCCTGCCGCGACGCCCCGCGCACGATCTCTGCGAGGTCGGCATTTCTAAGGGCGAGGCTGCGGAGAGGCGAATCGAGATGCAGGTCTGCGGTATGGACGAAACGGAAGGGCATGGCCGACCATGGCCGTCCCGCCACCGCCCGTCAATCAGCCGTCACACGTCATCCACTTGCGAAATGCGCAGGCTCCCGGCAAGCATATTTCAGCCTGCTGAAGTAAAGGCGGCGCTAATACAAATGCGGTTGGCGGCGATTGTTAACATCGTCTGTTCAAGACATCGCGGCGCTACCTGCAAATATCAGATTATACTCACTTTAATTGATTAGGGCTTTTGTAAGATCTTGTTCGATAGGTTTGCCCCGGCTGCGTTTCAAGCGCGTCCAGGCACCGGAATGATTCCTGCTTCGGCTATCCGCTCCGTCATGACGATCAAGAGCCGGAATGACTTAATTCAAGTACAATTTTACGGACGGCCGTCCTTCCGGGGGTACCATGTCACGGCTCAAGATTTCCCACACGCTTATTGCCCTTTTCCTCGTGGTCGCCGTTATCGTTTCGGCGCTTGCCGTTTCATCTCTCGGCGGCATCAAGATGATGAACGAGCGCAACAACGAGATCGCCACCACCTGGCTACCGCGCGTCTCGCTTTCCCGCGCGCTCGAAACGCAGCTTTCCGATACCCGCATGGCGTTTGCCCGCCATCTGATTTCCCTGACGCCGTTTGAAAAGAAGGCAGCGGAAAAGGTCATCGGTGAGACCGTCGGAGGCTTCAACAAGCTCGCCGACGAATATTCGAGCCTGATGGTCACCGATGCCGACAAGGCGGCGCTCGACAATGTCCGGACTGCCTATCAGGCCTATCTCTCCGTCGCCGAAGGCATGGTCAAGCTCTCCAACAACCTCGAGAACATGAAGGCGCAGAGCGTCTTCAAGGTCGAGATGCGCGAGACCGAAGGCAAGGTCGACGAGGCGATCAAGGAAATGCGGGCGCTGAACCTCACCGGCGCGGATGCCGCCGTTGCCGCAAGCTCGGCCACGCATGACCAGATCCGCATGATCGAGATCGGCGTCATCGCCCTTGCCGCCGTCATCGTGCTCGGCGCCATCCTCTATGCCGTGCGCGGCATCGCTCGCCCGATCCAGATCATCACCCGCTCGATGGCACGCCTTGCCGAAGGTGACACCGACAGCAGCATCCCCTATGGTGCCCGCAAGGACGAAATCGGCGAGATGGCCCGTGCGGTCGAGGTCTTCCGCCAGGCGGCGATCGCCAATCAGCATCTCGAAGCCGACGCCCAGACACAGCGCGCCAAGGCGGAAGCCGAGCGTCTGCGCGTGACGGAAGAAGCGGAAGCAGCAGCCCAGCGCCGCCTTCAGGAAGCCACCGCCGGTCTTGCGAGCGGCCTGCGCCGCCTTGCTTCGGGCGATCTCGCCTTCCAGCTCAACGAACCCTTCTCGCCCGATTTCGAGCAGCTGCGTCACGACCTGAACCAGGCTGTCGCCCAGCTCGCCGACACGCTTGCCGCCGTCTCGTCAGCATCGGGCAGCATCGACAGCGGTGCCCGTGAAGTCAGCCAGAGCGCCGACGACCTGTCGCGCCGGACCGAGCAGCAGGCAGCGTCTCTGGAAGAAACGGCGGCAGCACTCGACCAGATCACGGTCAATGTCGGCAATTCGTCAAAGCGCACTCACGAGGCCCGCAGCGTTGCCGGCCAGGCCAACGAAAGCGCCCGCAAGTCCGGCGCGATCGTCTCCGGCGCGGTCGACGCCATGGGCCGCATCGAGCATTCGTCGAGCCAGATCTCCAACATCATCGGCGTCATCGACGAGATCGCTTTCCAGACCAACCTGCTGGCGCTCAACGCCGGCGTCGAAGCAGCACGTGCCGGTGATGCCGGCAAGGGTTTCGCCGTCGTCGCTCAGGAAGTGCGCGAGCTTGCCCAGCGCTCGGCCAACGCGGCCAAGGAGATCAAGGATCTGATCCGCAACTCCGCCGTTGAAGTCGAAAGCGGCGTCCGTCTCGTGCGCGAAACCGGCGAGGCTCTTCGCACGATCGAAGGCTTCATCGTCACGATCAACCAGCATATGGACGCGATCGCCGTCTCGGCACAGGAACAGTCCGCCGGGCTCTCCGAGGTCAATACGGCCGTCAACCAGATGGACCAGGTCACCCAGCAGAACGCGGCGATGGTCGAGGAAGCCAATGCGGCAAGCGCGACGCTTGCCCAGGAAGCCGGCCGTCTGCGCGAACTGATCGCGCGCTTCACGCTCGCCGAGGCTGGCGGTCACGGCTACGCCCAGTCGACCAACGGCGCGCGCTGGGCCGCCTGATCGCGATCGGAGGCGACGCGCAAGTCGTGTGACGCGCAAACGGTCGCCTGTCGCGAGAATTTCTTGCCACATCGAGTGAAACGGCCGCCAGAAATGGCGGCCGTTTCTTTGTCGGCAATGGAGTTACCGTGAAACGCCGGAGGTTTGTGTCGACAAATGCGGCAATTATAACTATCACTAATGTTACTGCCATTTCACATGGCACCTCATGAAATTCCAGCGACGATCATGAAGAAGACATTTGAAGTTTCCGATAGACTGTTCGAGCTTTACCACCGGGTTCACCGGCTGGTGAACGAATCGATGACCGAGGAAGGCGTGTCGCTGGCGCGCAGCAAGTTCCTCTTCTTCCTCAGCAAGCTCGGCCCCTGTCGTTCGACCGACATCGCCTGCGCGCTGAACTTCGCGCCGCGCACCGTCACCGAAGCGATCGACGGCCTGGAGCGTGACCGCCTGGTCATGCGCAAGCCCGATCCTGAAGACCGGCGCGCCAAGATCGTCTCGATCACCGAAACGGGCCGCGTCGTACTGGAAGCCGCAGAGCACCCGCGCAAGCAGCTGCTCGAGGAGATCTTCTCGGCCCTCGACGACGAGGAACTCGACGCGCTCTTTGATATCGTCGGCAAGCTGGTCGACCGGACGGACGAGATCCGCAAGCGCAAGGATGAGGCCGAAGAGGCAGCGCAGATCGCGATCGCCCGCTAGGAGCGTTCTCGCTCGTCGCAAATCACAAGTGCCGAAACAGAAAGAGGCCGGGACGTCATGTCCCGGCCTCTCCCGTTTTCTCCGGGCGGTAACGCTTACATCGCGTTGATTGCGCCAATGGAGAAGAACAGGGTTTCGCCAGAGGAGTCGTCGACGCCGTCATTGTCGGTGACGACATAGCCGTTGCCGGCGGCATCGACGGTGAAGCCTTCGACCTTGTCGACGACGTAGCCATTCAGCGCCTTCAGTTCCGGAATGAGATCACGAACCTCTTCCTTCTTGACGACGGGCAGTTCACCGCCAAGGGCAGCTGGCTTCAGTTCCGAGAGCGCAACGCGATAGATCTTCTTCAGCTTGGCAGCCTGACCGATCAGGTTGTCGCGCTCGATGACATAGGCATAGTCGCCGTGGACGGAAATTTCCGACAGACCAACCCAGCCGTCACCGGCCTTTTCGAGCGGGTAGCGCACGGCGCCCCATTCTTCGCTCTTCAGGTTGTAGGAGACGAGCTTGACGAAGCCCTTCTCGTCATCCTTCCATTCGCGCTGAACCGCCATCCACAGCGTCTGCTCGTCGCCTTCGCCGACAACGGTGATGCCTTCGAAGCCAAAGCGGGTTTCGCCGGCACGCAGCGCTTCCGGCAGGGCGATTTCCTTCTTGATCTCGCCCTTCTTGTTCACGTGGAAGATCGCGTGGCTGTAGAGCTTGTCGGAGTTGCCTTCCGACGCGAGCCAGAAGCCCCCTTCCCCGTCATTGGCGATGCCTTCGATGTCGAGCTTCTGCGCCGGTGCGCCATCGCGGGTGATGGCGAGCGCTTCGGTGATCAGCGCCGGCTTCTGGGTGGCGTCGATGGTGAAGATCGTGGGCTGCGACGAGTAGACCGAATCGTTGACGGCGCGCAGGAAACCGGGCTTGTCGGCAACGGCAGCGAGACCGGAGAGTGCGCCGAAGCCGATCGGCAGGCCATCCTTCTCGGCGGAGCGGATCTGCGGATAGACCGCTTCGCCCTCGGCACGCTCATAGATCATCACGTGCGAGCGCGCGCCGCCGTCCTCGACGAGATCGACTTCGTTTGCGGTCGCAAAGAGATTGCGCGCGGGGATCGCGACGGCGCCTTCCGGCGAGATGCCCGACGGCAGGAGCTGCAGCAGCTCAGGCTCGGCGCCCGTATCCTTGTAGACGCCGACGATCGAGGCACGTTCGGACAGAACGAAGAACAGGTTGTCGTCACCGAACTTCGCCGCTTCCAGGCCCTCGGGCTCAACGCCCTTGGCCGAAGAGCGCTTCTCGGGATAGTGTCCGATGGCGGCAATCGCATGCTCGAAGCTCGCGCCCGATTCGAAGAGCACCTTGCCGGTGGTGTCGAAGATCGTGAAACCGCGCGAACCGCCTTCATAGTCGCCTTCGTTGGCAACGACGATGCGGTTGTCGCCGAGCCACTTCACCGCGTCGGGCTCGCGTTTGCGGCCCGGCTGCTCGTCCTTGAAGGCAATCGCGCCGTTGCGCTTGGTGTCGATGTTCTTGAGGTCGACCGTGCCGGCAGAGAAATGCGTCTTCACCGTTCCCGTCTTGCCGTCGATGATGACGATGTGGTTGTTCTCCTGCAGCGTCAGCGCGATCTCGTCCTTGCCGTTGAAGGAAACGAATTCCGGCTCCGGGTCTTCACCGGCGATTTCGGCAAGACCGGTCAGCGTCACGCGCTTCAGCGAACCGCAATCGGCAACACCATCCTTCAACGACAAGATGACGAGGTCGCCGGCCGGCATCTGCGGGATCTTGCCGTCGTTCAGCTCTTCATCGCGCTCGTTCTCGATGGCGATGGCCGCCAGCGTGCGGTCCTTGTTGACGGCGATCGAATCCGGCTGGCCGCCGAGATCGCAGGTCGCATCGACTTTCTTCGAGGCCAGATCGACGATCGCAAGAAGCCCCGAAGGCTTGACGAAGCTTTCGCGCGTGTTGACCGCGACGAGTGCCTTTGCACCGGCGATGGTGACCGAGGTCGGCTCGCCGGCAAAAGAGACCGTGCCGGCTGCCTTCGGCGCCTTGGCATCGGTGATGTCGATCAGGCCGACGCGCTTGCCGGGGCTGTCGGAATAGACAAGCGTGTTGCCGTCTTCGCTGGCCGTGATGATTTCGGCAGATGTCGGCGCCTTGCGCGCATCGCCTTCCGGCAGGTTATCGGCAACAGCAAAGGATGCAATGCGGTTGAAGACGGGCTCGGCCGCCGCAGGAAATGCTGCGGATGCAAGAAGAACGGCCGCAAGCGCGGTCACGCGCGAAGTGATGGTCATGAAATCCCCCATGTGCGAACACTGAAAACATGGGGGTTCTGCGCGATGCCGATGACAGCCGAATGACAACGCTTGGGTTTTACACCGTTCCGGTTGCAGGCGCGGCGCGCTCGCGCCGCATCTCGTTGCGCATGATGAACAGCGAGGCGCCAAGGATCAGCACTGCGCCGACCCAAAGATATCCTGTCGGCGCGTAACCGAAGACCAGCCAGCCCGCAAAGACGTTAAGCGGCAGCTTCAGATCGTCGAAGGGCTGCACATAGGCAGCGTCGGCAACAGTATAGGCGAGCGTCAGCAGATATTGCGCGACTACGGTCAGTATCCCGGCGAGCAGCAGGAAGCCGAGTGCTGTCCCATCCGGCATGGTGAAGCCGGCCGAAAGCGCGATGGCGCCGTTGATCGGGGTCAGAAGCACAAGCAGCCATACGGTGATCGTTTCGGGGCGCTCGAGACTTGTGAGGCTCTTGGTGATGAGCGACGAAGCGCCCCACAACAGCGCCGACAGGATCGGCAAAAGGGCGGCCCAGCTGAAGCTGTCCGACCACGGTTCGAGAATGATCATCGCCCCGGCGAAACCGACCGCGGTTGCGGCCCAGCGCGCCGCGCCGACGCGTTCGCCGAGAAACAGGCGGGCGCCGAGGATGATGAAGAACGGTGAGGTCATGACCAGCGCGATCGCCTGCCAGATCGGCACGTGCGCCAGACCGGAGACCCAGGCCCCCACACCGAAGGCGGCCAGCACCACGCGCACGACGTGACGCCAGGGATAGTCGGTGCGCATGGCCGACAGCCCGACGCGTCGCAGAAACGGCAGTGAGAAGAGGAAGGCGAAGGCATATTGCCAGAACGCCATGGCGGTGGCTGGAAAACCGAGCTTCATCGTCAGCCATTGGGTGACGACATTGAGGCCGGCGAAAGCGATCCCAGCCAACACCATGAAGCCGGCTCCGGCCATGGCGCGCGAGGAGAAAAAGCCGAGGGAAGTCTGATTCATGTCATGCACCCTGAAAGCGGACCAAACACAAATCAGGACGCATGAGCGCACGGCACGACGCCGGGCATCCCTACCCTTCGTGCCAGCGACCATTCTCTTTCATCCGGACTATGACCGTCGGCTCCGGAGTTGCACCGGATCTGCTGACCCTCTCCCCAAAAATCGAGGAAAGGCGCTCGCGGGCTTGGGCCACCTTCGCGCGTCTCCAAGACGCCGCGCTGTCATGCCCTTACCGCCGGTGGGGACTTTCACCCCGCCCTGAGAATGGGCAAGCCCTAGAGCAAATGACGGACACTCGCAAGGGCTGCCCCAAAAATGCGAAAGGGTCCGGCTTGCGCCGAACCCTCGAATACCTGGACTGCCGGCCTCGTGTCCGGCCGCCAAGCAAATCTCATCAGCCGTTGACGGCATCCTTCAGGCCCTTGCCGGCCGTGAACTTCGGCACGTTGCGTGCCGGGATGTCAACTTCCGCACCCGTGGACGGGTTACGGCCCTTCGAGGCTTCGCGGCGCGAAACCGAGAAGTTGCCGAAGCCGACCAGGCGAATGTCGCCGCCGTTCTTCAGCTCAGCCTGGATGGTCTCGAAAACTGCATCAACTGCAGAAGATGCGTCGGTCTTGGAAAGTCCGGCCTTCTCAGCAACGGCAGACACGAGCTCATTTTTGTTCATGTTTCCACCCCTTTCAGATTGGTTCGAAACGACTGTGTTTTAAGGCGCGGCGGCTTGCGCTTCGCCCGCGTCTTGCCTTTCCCAATTGCGCCTAATCCCTTGGAATGCAAGGCTTGCAGGGCGCTTTTACAACAAAAAAGACCGGCCAATGGCCGGTCTTCCCAATTTTTCTGCAAAATGAGCGCCGCGCGAGCCGGCTGCACCCATTTTCAAGCCCCCGTCAGTGGGCGACGGAGGAGCCTGCTTCGTCCTGCGAATCAACCGGTGCTACGGTTGCCGGCTCGTTTGCCGGGTCCCAATCGATCGGTTCCGGCATGCGCACCAGAGCGTGTTCGAGCACTTCGCCCACCCGCGAAACCGGGATGATTTCGAGCGCGTTCTTCACGTTGTCCGGGATCTCGGCGAGATCCTTGGCGTTCTCTTCCGGGATCAGCACCTTCTTGATGCCGCCCCGCAGCGCTGCCAGGAGCTTCTCCTTCAGACCGCCGATCGGCAGCACGCGGCCGCGCAGCGTGATCTCGCCGGTCATTGCGACATCCTTGGAGATCGGGATGCCGGTCATGATCGACACGATCGTGGTTGCCATGGCGACGCCGGCCGACGGGCCATCCTTCGGCGTCGCACCTTCCGGTACGTGCACGTGGATGTCACGCTTGTCGAACAGCGGCGGTTCGATGCCGAAGTCGATTGCGCGCGAGCGGACATAAGAAGCCGCCGCGGAAATCGATTCCTTCATCACGTCGCGCAGGTTGCCGGTGACGGTCATGCGGCCCTTGCCGGGCATCATGACGCCTTCGATCGTCAGAAGCTCGCCGCCGACCTCAGTCCATGCGAGACCGGTGACAACACCGATCTGATCGTCACGTTCGGCTTCGCCGTGGCGGAAGCGCGGAACGCCCAGATAGTCGTTAATGTTGGCAGCGTTCACTTCGACCTTCTTGGCCTTGCCCTTGATGATCTCGGTCACGGCCTTGCGGGCGAGCTTCATCAACTCGCGTTCGAAGTTACGCACACCGGCTTCGCGGGTGTAGGTCTGGATGACCGCCATCAGCGCGCCGTCTGTGACCGAGAATTCCTTCGGCTGCAGCGCGTGGTCGCGGATCGCCTTCGGCAGCAGATGCCGCTTGGCGATTTCCAGCTTTTCCTCTTCCGTGTAGCCGGCGATGCGGATCACTTCCATGCGGTCCATCAACGGCGCCGGGATATTCAGCGTGTTGGCGGTGGTGATGAACATCACGTTGGACAGGTCGTATTCGACCTCCAGGTAGTGGTCCATGAAGGTCGAGTTCTGTTCCGGATCCAGCACCTCGAGCAGCGCCGACGACGGATCGCCGCGGAAGTCCTGGCCCATCTTGTCGATTTCGTCGAGCAGGAACAGCGGATTGGACCGCTTCGCCTTCTTCATCGACTGAACGACCTTGCCCGGCATCGAGCCGATATAGGTGCGGCGGTGGCCACGGATCTCGGCTTCGTCACGAACGCCGCCCAGCGCCATGCGCACATATTCGCGGCCGGTCGCCTTGGCGATCGACTTGGCGAGCGAGGTCTTGCCGACGCCCGGAGGGCCGACGAGGCACAGGATGGGGCCCTTGATCTTGGTCGAACGCGCCTGCACGGCGAGATACTCGACGATGCGCTCCTTGACCTTGTCGAGGCCGAAATGATCGACGTTGAGCACTTCCTCGGCATGGTTCAGGTCGGTCTTGATCTTCGACTTCTTGCCCCAGGGCAGGCCGAGCAGCCAATCCAGGTAGTTGCGAACGACGGTGGCTTCCGCCGACATCGGGCTCATCTGGCGCAGCTTCTTCAGCTCTGCATCAGCCTTTTCGCGCGCTTCCTTGGAAAGCTTGGTCTTGGCGATACGCTCTTCGAGCTCGGCCATCTCGTCGCGGCCGTCTTCGCCGTCGCCGAGTTCCTTCTGGATCGCCTTCATCTGTTCGTTGAGGTAGTACTCGCGCTGGGTCTTCTCCATCTGGCGCTTGACGCGCGAGCGGATGCGCTTTTCCACCTGCAGGACGGAGATCTCGCCTTCCATGAAGCCGAGCGCCTTTTCCAGGCGCATCTTCACGCTGGTGGTCTCCAGCATTTCCTGCTTTTCGACGATCTTGATCGACAGGTGCGAAGCGACCGTGTCGGCCAGCTTCGAATAGTCCTCGATCTGGCTGGCAACGCCGACGACCTCGGGAGAGATCTTCTTGTTGAGCTTTACGTAGCTTTCGAATTCGGACACGACCGAGCGGCTGAGCGCCTCGATCTCGACCGGATCTTCCTCCGGCTCGCTCAGGCTATGCGCCGAAGCCTCATAGAATTCCTCGCGCGGCGTGTAGCCGTCGATTTTGGCGCGCGCGCGGCCCTCGACCAGTACCTTGACGGTGCCGTCGGGCAGCTTCAGCAGTTGAAGAACGTTGGCGATGGTGCCGACTTCGTAGATCGCGGACGGTTCCGGATCGTCGTCTGTGGCGTTGATCTGGGTGGCAAGCATGATCTGCTTGTCGGTGCCCATGACTTCCTCAAGCGCACGGATCGATTTTTCGCGGCCGACGAAAAGCGGCACGATCATATGCGGGAAGACTACGATGTCGCGGAGCGGCAGGACCGGGTAGGTCGCGCTTTCAGTCGCCGGTGACGTTTTGTTCGTCATGTCATTTCCTTTCCGTCCCGATTTCGGGCCCGTATCCGGGAGCCCTACAGGCACTCCCGGCTGTCATATTTTCCACATGAAAGTGGAGTGCGACCGCGTCCATTTCAAGGCTCGACGCAGACATCCACAAACAGTGGCCGGGTCCTTCTGACTACGCATCAATGCTGTTGCGGACCTTGCGACGGACTACAAGCTCATGGACCGCAACCATTAAGGTCCTTCATTGAATCGTCACATCATTGCGTTGTTTGCGGCACTTTAGCAACAATCGAATTGTGAAATCTGCGCCCCGGCGCAGGTGTCTCAACAGCTAAGTGTGAACACATGAAGCAGACATGAAAAAGCCCGCACGAGGCGGGCTTCTCAAAGGGTAATTCAGGACGCTCAGGCCGAAACGTTGGTCTTTTCGTCCGACCGTTCCGAGTAGATGTAGAGCGGCCGGGCAGCGCCCTTGACCACCTCGTCCGAGATGACCACTTCGCGCACGCCTTCGAGCGTCGGCAGCTCGAACATGGTGTCGAGCAGGATCTTCTCCATGATGGAGCGAAGGCCACGGGCACCGGTCTTGCGCACGATCGCCCGACGCGCGATCTCGCGAAGCGCGTCCTCGTGGAAGGTCAGTTCGACGTCTTCCATCTCGAACAGGCGCTGGTACTGCTTGATCAGAGCGTTCTTCGGCTCGGATAGGATCTGGATCAGCGCATCTTCATCGAGATCTTCCAGCGTCGCCAGAACCGGCAGACGACCGATGAATTCCGGGATCAGGCCGAACTTGACGAGATCTTCCGGCTCCAGTTCGCGCAGAACTTCGCCGACACGGCGATCTTCCGGCGAGCGGACCGTTGCGCCGAAACCGATCGAGGTCTTCTCGCCACGGGCGGAGATGATCTTGTCGAGGCCGGCAAAGGCACCGCCGCAGATGAACAGGATGTTGGTCGTATCCACCTGCAGGAATTCCTGCTGCGGATGCTTGCGGCCGCCCTGCGGTGGTACCGAGGCAACCGTGCCTTCCATGATCTTCAGAAGCGCCTGCTGCACGCCCTCGCCCGATACGTCGCGGGTTATCGACGGGTTGTCGGACTTGCGCGAAATCTTGTCGACTTCGTCGATGTAGACGATGCCGCGCTGGGCGCGCTCGACGTTGTAGTCGGCAGCCTGAAGCAGCTTCAGGATAATGTTCTCGACGTCTTCACCGACATAACCGGCTTCGGTCAGCGTCGTTGCGTCGGCCATGGTGAACGGCACGTCGATGATGCGGGCGAGCGTCTGGGCGAGATAGGTCTTGCCGCAGCCGGTCGGGCCGACCAGCATGATGTTCGACTTCGCAAGCTCGACGTCGCTGCCCTTGGCGGCGTGCGCCAGGCGCTTGTAATGGTTGTGAACGGCGACCGAAAGGATGCGCTTCGCCTGCTGCTGGCCGATGACGTATTCGTCCAGAACCTTGATGATTTCCTGAGGCGTCGGAACACCGTCGCGGGACTTGACCATCGAGGTCTTGTTCTCTTCGCGAATGATATCCATGCACAGTTCGACGCATTCATCGCAGATGAACACGGTCGGTCCGGCAATCAGTTTTCGGACTTCGTGCTGGCTCTTGCCGCAGAACGAACAATAAAGTGTATTCTTCGAGTCACCGCCGTTGCTTCCGCTGACCTTGCTCATTTCCACTTCCTTCCAGCACGCCGGACACTTTCAAGATAAGTATCGCGGACCACTCAATTTGCCCTGAGCCTCAACCTCAAACAGGGCTTCCGGGAGTACTCACCGCCCCAGGCGTAAACGCCCGACGCAGTCGCAACGACTCTCCCAACTCCGAACGAACACTACGCTGACAGATTCCAACATAGCATTAATGGTTCATATTACCGGCTTTACCCTGTCGATAAAGCCCTTGAGCCATTACAATTGTGTCACAATTACATCTATCCCGACACAAATGCGCGTTATCAGGCCTGCTCGCCGCCCTCGATCTCTTCGCGCGAGGTCAGAACCTTGTCGACAAGGCCCCAGCTCAGAGCTTCGTCCGCATTCATGAAATGATCGCGATCGAGCGTCTGCTCAACCTCTTCATAGGTCCGTCCGCAGTGCTTGACGTAGACCTCGTTGAGGCGGCGCTTCATCTTCAGGATGTCCTTGGCGTGGCGCTCGATATCCGAGGCCTGGCCCTGGAAACCGCCCGAGGGCTGGTGAACCATGATGCGCGCGTTCGGCGTCGCGAAACGCATGTCCTTGTGGCCGGCGGCCAGGAGCAGCGAACCCATCGAGGCGGCCTGACCGACGCAGAGCGTCGAAACGGCCGGCTTGATGAACTGCATCGTGTCGTAGATCGCCATGCCCGACGTGACGACGCCGCCCGGCGAATTGATGTAGAGCGCGATTTCCTTCTTAGGGTTTTCTGCTTCAAGGAAAAGAAGCTGGGCGCAGACGAGCGTTGCCATCTGGTCTTCGACCGGGCCGGTCACGAAGATGATGCGCTCCTTCAGAAGGCGCGAAAAGATATCGTAGGAACGTTCACCGCGGTTGGTCTGTTCAACAACCATCGGCACCAGTGCCAGGGCGGTATCAACGGGATTTCTCATATCGAACCTTCATCAATCGGGTTCGCAAAACCTTTGCGAACCGGGAATCACGGGATTTACCTTCTGCTCCTACATAGAGTGTCAACACCCTTCACTTCAAGTCGCGAAGCTTCGATAAGCTTAATCGAAGGTCCGCTTTGCTTCGAAGTTCGGCCGTCCTCCACACATGGTTGGCGATAGAACATTTTTCCATCGATATCCTCGGTTGAGGCCATGGACGCAAACTCTGCACACAGGCTTCGGTGATATCGGTAAACGAAGGGGAAATCCGCGAACCTGGGCGCTGTTCACAGCTGCGACTCGATCGGCAACACACGGATTACCCCGGCGATCATGCGCCTTGCCAGGCTCGCGTCCGGCTCGTGGCGCACCAGCCGCTCGGAGCCATTGGCGCGATCACGCCAGACAAGACGCGATCCTTCGATGTCGACCCGGTAGCTGATCGACGGCGAAGTTTCCTCCTCGAACATGGAAGCCAGTTCGCCGGCGAGTGCCGCATCCTGAAAGACGACGCCCATTTCCGTGTTGAGTGAAGCGGAGCGCGGATCGAAGTTCATCGAGCCGACAAAACCGTTCAGGCCATCGACCACGAACGCCTTGCTGTGCAGGCTCGCGTTGCGGCGTCCGAACAATGTCATGCGGTGTCCCTCGGCGACATCGCCCTGCTCCTTCAACTCGAAGAGCGCGACGCCGGCCCGGATGAGCTTCCGGCGATATTTGACATAACCGCCGTGAACGGCGGCAACGTCGGTCGCTGCAAGCGAATTGGTCAGGACCGCCACGCGAGCGCCGCGCGAAACAATGGCGGCGAGTTCCCGCGTGCCGGCAACGCCGGGAATGAAATAGGGCGAGATTATCCGCAAGTCCCGCGTGGCTGCCTCGATCAGCGGAAAGAGTTCGCGCAACAGCCAGTTCTGGCGCCGCTGCATCAGCGCCTTTTCCGGCGGATCGGATGCCAGACGGATCTCGGAACTCCAGTGAAGCCGCCGTGTGCCTTGGTAGATCTCCGCCTCGTCAACCGCCTTGTCGACGCGCTCGAGATAGAACCGGCCTGCCGGCGTGCGCGCCAATCCTTCGACGGAATCGCGCAGTGCCGGCAGATACTGCTTGCGCGGCGTGCGCAGCGCCGCGATCGGGAGCACGGATGTGCTGTTCCAGTAGCGGTCGAACATGGCGGATGCCTGCTCCAGCACGGGTCCGACCATCCAGACATCGAGGTCACGGAAATTGGAGAGCTCGGCGGCATCGAAATAGGCGTCTCCGATGTTGCGGCCGCCGGCTATCGCAACGCGGCCGTCGGCTACCCAGAGCTTGTTGTGCATGCGGCGCGTGGCGCTGAAGGCGCGGATCGCCATTTCGAAGCCGCGGCGAAAGCGGTCGGTGCGCGCCCGGCTCGGATTGAAGAGCCGTACGTCGATATGGGGATGGGCGTCGAGCGCGATGCACATTCGGTCATGGATGCCCGCATTGATGTCGTCGAGCAGCAGCCGGACGCGCACGCCACGGTCCGCGGCGGCCAGGATCTCGCGGGCGAGAAGAAGACCGGTCAGGTCGCCCTTCCAGTAGTAGTACTGCAGGTCGAGGCTGCGTCCGGCGCGCCGTGCTGCGTGCGCTCGGACCACCAGGGCCTCAATATTATCGGAAACAAGCGCCACCCCATTGGCACCCGCCTGCCCCGCAACGAGCGGCGCCACATATCGGTCGAGCTCCGTGCCGGCATCGGCCAGCGGGAGTGCGCTTGACGGCGGCCCGTGCGGGCGGCGGCCGAACCGGCCGTAGACATAGAGAACCGTCGCCACAACCAGTCCGAGGATGGCGGCAACGGTGAACAGGATAGAGGATCCCATCGAAAACTCGCCCGTGCCTTTAGGCCGCCCCCGTACGCCCGGCTTCGACCCGTCGGCCGTCTCTTTGTTCCGGCTGCGCCGCCTTCAGGTCGATCGAGGCCTTTACCGGCAGATGATCCGAGGCAATCCGCGCCAACGGCGAATCGTGCACGGCGACCGACGTCACCAGGCTATGCGGGTTTCCGAGCACACGGTCGAGCGGCAACAGGGGAAAGCGTGAGGGAAAACTGGCGACCGTCGCGTGGGACGGATCGAATACCGGGCTGAGGAAGGACAGCGACGAACGCCGCCCCATCCGCCATTCATTAAGGTCGCCGATGAGCAGCGTCGGCCGCCCGTTCGCGTCGGACGCTGCCTCGAGGATCGCCTCGGCCTGCTGGGCACGCGAATGCCGCAGAAGTCCTAGATGGGCGGCGATGATGCGCAGCGGCCCCACTTTCAGATCGAGATCGACGACCAGCGCACCGCGCGGTTCCACGCCGGGCAGCTTGAGCTGCCGCACGTCGGAAACGGCGCCCTCACGCAGCAGCAGGACATTGCCGTGCCAGCCATGCCCCTTGGTCGAAAATCCGGAAATCGGCACCGAAACAAGGTGTGCCTCGCGGCGCAAATGCTCGAGATCGAGCAGACCGGCACGCTCACCGAACCGCTGGTCGGCCTCCTGAAGCGCGACGATATCTGCGCCCAACTCACCGATGACATTGGCGGTACGACCGGGGTCGAAGCGCCCGTCGGTGCCGACGCATTTGTGAATGTTGTAGGAGGCGATTACGATATCGCCACGGCTGACCGCGGCTTCGCGATGAACGACGGTGGGGCGTCTCTTGCGGATCGCAGCGACGATCCCCGCCGATAGACTGGACTGGTTTTTTCCCATGCCGCTCCCTGCTTGCTGGCCGCATCATGCGCAAATAGGTCGCCTGGTGCCACAGAAAAAGGGAGGAAAGCGGAAGTTTGTTCCCCGCGGATAGCACGCCTGGAGATACGGACGCCGGCAGCAAACGCGCGCTACCGGCGCCCCTTCCCGCGCTTTCGTTCAATCGGCCGGCCCTGCAAACAGGATCAGATTTCCGTCGGGATCGAGCACGATAAACGTCCGTGCGCCCCAGGGTTCCGTGCGCAACGTTTGGTGAAAAAAGACCCCGGCCGACTGGTAGCTCAGGAACAATTGCTTGATGTCATTGGCGGTATCGAGGGCGATGGAGGCGGAAAGCAGGTGCTCGCGCTGCCGGATGTCGCCGACGAAGACGGGTTCGCAGACGAGACGCAGAGCGAGCCGAGCATTGTCCCGGATCACCTGCCCGTAGAAGGGCGGATCGCCGTAGACGAAATCGACCGCAAAGCCGAGCTTCTCGGTGAAGAAGTCGCACGCGGCGCTGATATCGGCAACGAACAACTGCGCGGCTGTCGATTGCAGCACCGGCTGCGGTGTGGCGGGTTTGGATTGCATGGTCATTGTCAGGGCTCCTGATTTGAGCGCCTGCCAACTGTCGAACCCCGATTGACGCGCGATCAGTTCCTGCGCGTCGGCGAGCTTGAACTCCGACTTGAGAATAGTCTCGTCGTCAAGATCGCGGAAGCGCGGCAAGGCAGCCCTGATCTCGGCTGCGACCGGATAGTATTGGTCGCGATGCCATCTGAGGTATTGCTTCGCTTGCTTCTTCAGGTTTTCAAGGTTTGGCATGGGCGCAACTACGGTCTGTGTTCCGTAGGCGGGCGTTGCCCTTTCAGCCCTCTGCCGATGCGCCCTACGCAGCCAGCAGAGATTGGCCGCCATGGCACGTGCTGTCAACGCCCCGATGGCGGCGGGTGCCGATATCCGCCCTTGCCGGCCGAACCGCGGTTCCCTTAGACATAGGGACCATTGAAGTCCGCGAAGAGCCGCTGCCATGCCTGCCATTTCCATCGACCGCACGCTGAGGCGCGTTTCCATCGACGCGCGGGATCCAGCCTTCTACCGTGATCCGCTCGCAGCCTATGCCGAGATCCATGCGCAGTGCCCGGCCTTCTTCTGGGAGGAACGTCAGCAATGGTATTTCGCCGGCTACGACCTGGTGAACGCGCTTTTGCGCGACCGACGCTTCGGCCGGCAGATACTGCATGTGGCGACACGCGACGAACTCGGCCTGCCGCTGCCGAAGCCGCATCTGAAGGATTTCGACGCGCTCGAAGCGCATTCGCTGCTGGAACTCGAACCACCGGCGCACACGCGGCTGCGCACGCTCGTCAACCGGGCCTTCGTCTCGCGGCAGATCGAACAGCTGCGGCCGGACATCGAGCAACTGTCGCATGCCCTCATCGACAGCTTTGCCGATGACGGCGAGGTCGAACTGCTGAAAAGCTTTGCCGAAACGCTTCCCGTGACCATCATCGCCCGCATGCTCGGCATTCCCGTCGAAGCGGCGCCCGATCTGCTCGACTGGTCGCATCGCATGGTTCGGATGTATGTCTTCAACCCGAGCTACGAGACCGAACTCGACGCTAACCAAGCCTCCGCAGATTTTGCCGACTATCTGCGCGGCATCATCGCCGAGAAGTGCCGCACCCCCGCAGACGACCTGCTGACGCACATGATTACCTCGGAAAAGGATGGCGAGCGGCTGTCGGAGGCGGAGCTGGTCTCGACCACCGCCCTCCTCCTCAACGCAGGTCACGAGGCGACCGTGCACCAGATCGGCAACGCGGTGAAGACAATCCTGCAATCCGGGCTTCCGGCGAAAGACCTGTTTGCCACGGAGACGGCAACCGCGCTGACGGTGGAGGAGTGTCTGCGCTTTGCGGCACCGCTGCATATTTTCCAGCGTTATGCGCTCTCGGATATCGAACTCGATGAAGGCGTCACTCTGCGAAAGGGCGACAAGATCGGCCTGCTGCTCGGAGCGGCGAACGTGGACCCGAAGAAGTTCACCGGACCGAACGCGTTCCGGCCGACGCGCGACGAAGGCGCCAATGTCTCTTTCGGAGCGGGCCTGCATTTCTGTATCGGCGCGCCGCTTGCCCGGCTGGAGCTCAATCTGGCGCTGCCTATTCTGTTTCAGCGCCTGCCGAACATGCGGCTGAAGAACGAGCCCGAGGTCAAGGACGCGTTCCATTTTCACGGCCTGGAACGCCTCGACCTCGTCTGGTGACGAGCACCGAAGACTGATCTCCGGTGCCCCAGCGATCACAGACGGATGACATAGTCCTTGCGGGTCGTCTCCACGACCTCCCAGGTGCCCTCAAAGCCGGGACGCAGGATCATGCTGTCGCCGGCGCGCAGATGCGCCGCTTCGCCGCCATCCTGCGTGACGATCGAATAGCCTGAGAGGATGTGGAAGTATTCCCACTCCTCGTAGACGATCCGCCATTTGCCGGGCGTCGATTCCCAGACCCCGGCATAGAGACCACCTTCGGCCTCCTCAAGGTTCCAGGTCTTGAACTGCGGCGCACCTGAGATGAGCCGGTCGGCCGCAGGCGTACCGATTTCCGCCTCGGCGGTGGACAGGTCAAACTTCTGCATATTCGTCATCTTGGCACCCTTGCGAAGGGCGCGCTGGCGCGCCCTTCGCAGCTAGTGTTTCAAAGCTTTGCCAACGACTGTTCGAGATCGGCGATGATGTCCGAAACATCCTCAATGCCGACCGACAGGCGCACGACGTCAGGGCCGGCACCGGCCGCCACCTGCTGCTCGGGCGTGAGCTGGCGATGCGTGGTCGAGGCTGGGTGAATGACGAGCGAGCGCGTGTCGCCGATATTGGCGAGGTGAGAGAACATTTCCAGCCCCTCGACGAAACGCTTGCCCGCCTCGTAGCCACCCTTGAGCCCGAAGGTGAAGACGGCACCGGCGCCCTTCGGCGAATAGCGCTGCTGCAGGGCGTGGTTCGGGTCGTCCTCCAGCCCGGCATAGTTGACCCAGGAAATCTTGTCGTGCGTCTTCAGCCACTTGGCGACCGCAAGTGCGTTGTCGCAATGGCGCTGCATGCGCAGCGGCAGCGTTTCGGAGCCCGTTACCAGCATGAAGGCATTGAACGGCGAGATCGCCGGACCGAAGTCGCGCAGGCCGAGGACACGCGCGGCAATGGCGAAGGCGATGTTACCGAAGGTCTGATGCAGCACGACGCCGGCATACTCCGGACGCGGTTCGGACAGCATCGGATACTTGCCGGACTTCGACCAGTCGAAGGTGCCGCCATCGACGATGACGCCGCCCATGGAGTTGCCGTGGCCGCCGATGAACTTCGTCAGCGAATGCACGACGATATCGGCGCCATGCTCCAGCGGCCGCAACAGGTAAGGTGTGGCCATGGTGTTGTCGACGATCAGCGGCAGGTCGTGCTTGCGGGCAACCTCGGCGATGGCGGCAATATCGACGAAGGTGCCGCCGGGATTGGCGAGGCTCTCGATGAAGATCGCCTTGGTGCGCCGATCGATCTTCGCCTCAATGGAAGCCGGATCGGCAGGGTCGGCCCAGCGGACCTGCCAGTCGAAGGACTTGAAGGCGTGGCCGAACTGGTTGACCGAGCCGCCATAAAGCCGGTTGGCGGCAATGAAATTGTCGCCCGGGCTCATGATCGTGTGGAAGACGAGGAGCTGTGCGGCGTGGCCGGAGGCGACGGCGAGCGCCGCCGTGCCGCCTTCGAGCGCGGCAATACGCTCTTCGAGCACTGCCTGCGTCGGGTTCATGATGCGGGTATAGATGTTGCCGAACTGCTGGAGACCGAAGAGTGCCGCCGCATGGTCGGTGTCGTTGAAGACGAAGCTCGTCGTCTGGTAGATCGGCGTCGCCCGTGCACCCGTGGTTGGGTCAGGTTGCGCCCCCGCATGGATTGCGAGCGTGTTGAAACCAGGATTGTCTTTCGTCATTTCGTCCCTCCCGTGACCAGAGCGCGGCCGCCAACCGGCGCGCCGGAGATGCTCTATCACCTTGAATCTACGCGTGAACCGCTATCGAACCTGCGCAGTTGCACGCGCAAGCCGCGGCACTATTCCAGAGCCTTCGCATGCGGTCAAAGAGGATTTTTCAAGAACTGACGGTTGTATGGTCCGCCGGCGATGTGCCGCCCGAGATCAGCCGATCAGGCGTGGGTACTCGATCGCCGGACAGCGGTCCATGACCACCTTGATGCCGGCGGCTTCCGCTTTCGCCGCAGCGCCGTCATGGCGCACGGAGAGCTGGCCCCAGATCGCCTTCGGCAGCGTCTCCAACGCGAGAATCTCGTCGACGAGCGCCGGCAGGGCGTCGGCAGCGCGGAAGACGTCGACCATATCGATCGGCTCCTTGATATCGGCGAGCCGGCCGACCACGGCCTGGCCTTGGATGCTCTTGCCGACATGCCCGGGATTGATCGGGATTACCCGGTAGCCCTTGCGCAGCAGAAACGCCATGACCCGATGGCTCGGACGCTCAGGATTCGGCGAAGCGCCGACAAGGGCGATCGTCTTGGTCTCGCGCAGGATGTCTGCGAGATAATAGTCCGGGTAAGCGTCGTGGTTCATCTGCAGCTTCGGATCCGTTCGTGTTAAACGGTCGTATAATGATGGCGAGGCCGGCCAAGTCAACCGTGCGGCCCGCTCGTCCCCCGCCAAAGATTGCCGCTTCCGCAAGACTTTCCGGTTGCTTTTGCGCCCGTGCGGCGCGACAAGCGTCTCAACGCCCGCTACACCGTTTCCGAGGTTTCAATCTTGCCGCTTGATGTCATTGCGCTCGTCCTGTTCGGGGCGTTGTTGCACGCGACCTGGAATGCGTTGGTCAAGGCGGGAACGGAAAAGTCGCTCGACGCTGCGATGATCGCGCTCGGGGCCGCAGCCGTCGCCATCCCCTTCCTGCCATTCATGCCATTGCCCAAACCGGAAGCGTGGCCATACATCCTGGTTTCGGCACTGTTCCAGTTCGCCTATTTCCAGCTCGTCGCCGCATCCTATCGCGCCGGCGACATCGGCCTTGTCTATCCGCTGATGCGCGGAGCGGCGCCGTTGATCGTCGCGATGACCAGTGGGGCGTTGATCGGCGAAAAGCTCACCTTCGGAACGATGATCGGTATCCTAACGATCTCTGCCGGGGTGCTGACGCTCGCCTTCGAGTCGCGCAAGGGCGGCAAGAACGCGATCGTGCTTGCGCTGCTCAATGCCTGCGTCATCGCAAGTTACACCTTTGTCGACGGCATCGGCGCGCGCGTCTCGGGCAATGCGATCTCCTACACGCTGTGGATGGCGCTGCTGCCGCCGGTTCTGCTTTTCACCTGGGCCTTTGCCCGGCGCGGCATCAAGCCGGTCGCCCGCCACGTCTACAAGAACTGGTGGCGGGGCCTCATCGGCGGCGCCGGCTCGATCGGCGCCTATGGCTTGGCGCTCTGGGCGATGACCAAGGCGCCGGTTGCAACCGTCGCGGCACTCCGCGAGACCTCGATCCTCTTTGCCGTGGTGATCTCGGTCGTGTTCCTCAAGGAACCGGTCAGCGTCTGGCGCATCGCAGCGGCCTGCGTCATCGCGCTCGGCGCCCTGCTCCTGAAGCTCGCCTGAGCGTCAGTCTTCCTTCCATTCCGGCATGCGCTTGCCGAGGAATGCGCCGATACCGTCCTCGGCATCGCGCGCGAGCATGTTCTCGACCATGACGCCGACGGCATAGTCGTAGGCCTCTGGCAGGTCCATCTCCGCCTGGCGATAGAAGGCCTCCTTGCCGATCTTCAGCGCCTGCGGCGACTTCGAGGCAATGACTGCTGCGTATTTGTCGACCACCTGGCGCAGGTACTGCTGCGGTACGATGCGGTTGACGAGACCGAAATCCTTGGCGGTCGAAGCGTCGATGGTCTCGCCGGTGAGCAGCATTTCCATCGCCTGCTTGCGATGTGCCGCACGCGTGAGCGCGACCATCGGCGTCGAGCAGAAGAGGCCGATATTGACACCGGGCGTGCAGAAGGTGGAGCTGTCAGTGCAGATCGCGAGGTCACAGCTTGCGACGAGCTGGCAGCCAGCTGCCGTAGCCAAACCATCGATCTCGGCGATGACGGCCTGCGGCAGCCGGGTGATTTTCAGCATGAGATCGCCGCAGAGGCGGATCGTCCGTTCGAAGAAGGCCCTGCCCCGGTCGTCGTCTTCGCGGTGCGCAGTCATTTCTTTCAGATCGTGACCGGCGGAAAACAGCTTGCCCGTGGCGGCGAGCACGACGACCCTGATGTCCTTGGCGGTGGCGACCGCATCGAACTCGGCGTGCAGCGCCTCCATCATGGCGATCGACAGCACGTTGGCCGGCGGGTTGTTGAGCGTCAGCCGCAAGACGGGCCCTGACTGTTCACGCAGCAGCAGGCCGTTCGGCTCTTCCTTCTTGAACGACACGACGTCGGCCATCTTCTTCTCCTGAAACTTGAATTTGGTTGGTGGTACGCCGGCCACGCGTGCCGTGCAAGCCGACAGCACACCCCGGTGACGCATTCCGCCTACGACCATTTTCCGCCTTGCGTCCGGCCACCAGCCGGTTTCAGGTGACGGACAGACATGTTGAAGGATAGAATGCATGACCATCGAGCCGATCATGACCGTCGACGACCTCAACCGATTTCTCGACACGGATTTCCCGCAGGTCCATACCGACGGCAAGGTCTTCCATGTCACGGCTGTTGGACCCGGCTTTGCCACCATGCGGCTCGATCCGAACGAACGGCATATCCGGCCAGGCGGCACGGTTTCCGGCCCTACGCTTTTCGCGCTCGCGGACGTCTCGGCCTATGTCGCATTGATCGCCCATATCGGACCGGTTGCGCTTGCCGTCACCACCAATCTCAACATCAACTTCCTGCGCAAGCCCGAGCCGGAACCGCTCGAATGCACCTGCCGCATCCTCAAACTCGGCAAGCGGCTCGCCGTTCTCGACGCGTCGATCGTCAAGGTTGGCGACGACGACCTCGTTGCGCATGCCACAGCGACCTATTCGATTCCGCCGCGATAATTTGTGGTATCAAAATACCATACATATAACATATTGTTTTTGCTTATCTTTATTTCCATGTCGCAGATTTCGCGTTCTTGACGCTTGTTTCGCACTTGCGTATAAGCTGCCGCAGATCGCGGTCCTCTGAGGGCCGCTTTCTCTTTTGCCCGGGAAACTGGACAAAACCAAGCAACAAGAAACGCCCAGCGGTTCGCCGCTCGGGTCCAAAGAAAGATTTTGATATGGCAACCTTCATTCAGAAGCCTGCAGAGGTGGAGAAGAAGTGGATCATCATCGACGCCGAAGGCCTCGTTGTTGGTCGCCTCGCTTCCCTCATCGCAAACCGCCTGCGCGGCAAGCACAAAGCTACCTTCACCCCGCATGTTGACGACGGCGACAACGTCATCGTCATCAACGCCGAGAAGGCAGTTCTGACGGGCAAGAAGTACACCGACAAGAAGTACTACTGGCACACCGGCTACCCCGGCGGCATCAAGGAGCGCACCGCGCGCCAGATCATCGAAGGCCGCTTTCCGGAGCGCGTCATCGAGAAGGCCGTCGAGCGCATGGTTCCGCGCGGTCCGCTTGGCCGTCGCCAGATGAAGAACCTGCGCGTATACGCAGGCGCCAACCACCCGCATGAAGCACAGCAGCCGGCCGTCCTCGACGTCGCCAAGCTGAACAGCAAGAACACAAGGAGCGCCTGATAATGGCTGACCTTTCCGCTCTCAAGGAAATCGCCACGACCGCGGAACCGGCTGCTCCGGTTCACGTCAAGAAGGTCGACGCCCAGGGTCGCTCCTACGCGACCGGCAAGCGTAAGGACGCTGTCGCCCGCGTATGGGTCAAGCCGGGCACCGGCAAGATCACCATCAACGGCAAGCCCTACGCGGCTTACTTCGCCCGTCCGGTTCTGCAGATGATCCTGCAGCAGCCGATCGTCGCTGCTGCCCGTGACGGCCAATTCGACATCGACGCGACCGTTGCTGGCGGTGGTCTTTCCGGCCAGGCCGGTGCCGTTCGTCACGGCATCTCCAAGGCACTCACCTACTTCGAACCGGGCCTGCGCTCGGTCCTGAAGCGCGGTGGCTTCCTCACCCGCGACAGCCGCGTGGTCGAGCGTAAGAAGTACGGCCGTGCGAAGGCACGTCGTTCGTTCCAGTTCTCGAAGCGTTAATCGCTTCAACTGCGACACTTGGAAAGGCGGGGCTTTGCTCCGCCTTTTTTTGTTATCATCCGCCGCAACGTCGACCCCTCGAGGCACAGCATGACAAGCTCCCCCGTCGCCAAGACCCCAGCGCCGCCCTATTACATCGTCACGTTCGCCTCGCGGCGCACGGCAGGCGACCACGGCTACGACAACATGGGAGACGAAATGGAGCGACTTGCGCGCGAGCAGCCGGGTTTTCTCGGTCTCGAAAGCGTGCGCGGCGCCGACGGCTTCGGCCTAACCAATTCCTACTGGGCGGATGAGGAGAGCATCGCGGCCTGGAAAAACAATGTCCGCCACCTGACGGCCCAGCGCCTCGGCCGCGAGCGCTGGTACGAGGATTATCAGGTTCGTGTGGGCAAGATCGAGCGCCAATACGGTTTCGAACGCCCCTAGTTCTGCGGCTGCGCACGGTCGCCGCCACAAGCGGGCTAAATCGGCAACTCCGTCGTCGACTTGAGTTCGCGCAGGACGAAGCTCGACACCACGGTGCGCACATGGGGATTGCGCATCAGATAGCGCGTCATGAAGGTATCGTAGCTTTCGACGTCATTGGCGCGGATCTTCAGCATGTAGTCGAATGTGCCGGATAGAGCGTAGCACTCCATGATCTCCGGCCGGTCGCGCACGACGGCGGAAAAGGCGGCAATCGCCTCGTCGTGATGATCTTCGAGCGTCACATGGGCGATGATACAGAGTTTCAAGTCGAGCTTTGCCGGATCGAGCAGCGCCACGCGCTTGCGAATGACGCCATCCCTCTCCAGTTCCTGCAGCCGCCGCCAGGCCGAGCTTTGCGACATGCCGGCTTTCTCCGCGAGATCGGAGAGCGACTGGCCGCTATCGGCCTGAATGAGCCGCAGCAGCTTTCGCACAGGCTGAAGACTTTCTTTCACATCGGACGGCATTTCGAATTTTCCTCCCGCGATCAGGCGTCAACGTGGCAACTGTGGAACAAATACTCGCTCCATCCGCGATACAATTGCAACAGGAGAGTTCATCTGACGAATGAGGAGACGTCATGACGAAGGAAAGCAGCTACACGGCCAAACTGCCGGAACCGGACGGCACCTATCACTATACCCCGGAAGAAGATGCGATCTGGGGCGAGCTGTACCAGCGGCAGATGAAACTTCTGGCCGACAAGGCGTGCGACGAATACCTCGAGGGCGCCAAGACGCTCGATCTCGGCCCTGACCACGTGCCGCAGTTGAAGGACGTGAACCGCCGCCTTGCCGAAACCACCGGCTTCGGTGTCGAAGGTGTTCCCGCCCTCATTCCGCCGTCCCGCTTCTACGAACTGCTGTCCCAAGGCAAGTTTCCGCTGGCGACCTTCATTCGCCGCCGCGAGCATATCGATTACATCGAAGAACCCGACATCTTCCACGAGGTCTTCGGTCACTGCCCGCTACTGACCAACCAGAGCTACGCCAACTTCGTCCGTCGCTTCGGCGAAAAGGCGGTTTCGCTAGGCAAGGGCTATTCCTGGCACATGTTCCGGATCTTCTGGTTCACCGTCGAGTTCGGGCTGATCAACACGTCGAAGGGCCGCCGCTGCTATGGCGCCGGCATCGTGTCTTCGCCTAACGAGACACGGAATGCGATGGGAACTCCAGGCGTCGAGTTCCGCCCGTTCGACCTGATGACTGTGCTGCGTACACCCTATCGCATCGATATCGTCCAGCCGATCTATTACGTGATCGACAGTTTCGCCCAGCTGGAAACGATCATCGAAGAGGATATCGCCGCGCGCATCACCGAAGCCAAGGCGCTTGGCGACTTCGCCCCGACCTACGAAGCCAAGGCCTCGTAATCGCCGAAGAAACGGCCGGCAGGGCCTTGCCTTGCCGGCAACGATTGTCCAACCTTCCGCCACCACAGGTTTGAGCGGGATGCGCGCAGAGGATGCGCGCTTTCCGGCTCCGAGGCAGAGGCGGGATATGGCGAACAGGACGATCGATCATGCGCTGACGGCGCGCTCACTCACATCGGCGGCGTCCGATCCGACCCATGCCGGGATTCTCTCCTTCATGCGCCGCAAATATTCGAAGCAGTTGAAGGGTGTCGATGCCGTCGTCTGGGGCATTCCCTTCGACGCCGCCACTTCGAACCGCCCCGGCGCGCGCTTCGGGCCGCAGGCGATCCGCCGCGCCTCGGCAATCTTCGACAACGATCCGCAGTACCCGTTCGACCGCGATCTCTTCGCGGAGATGGCGACGGTCGACTATGGCGACTGCCTGCTCGACTACGGCAATCATTCGAAGACGCCGGCAACGATCGAACGCGAAGCGACTAAGATCATCAGGAGCGGCGCCTATCTGCAGACGCTCGGCGGCGACCACTTCGTCACCTACCCGATCCTGAAGGCGCAGGCGGCTCTGCACGGCCCCCTCGCCCTCGTCCAGTTCGACGCCCACCAGGATACCTGGCCGGATGAACGCGGTCGCATCGACCACGGCTCCTTTGTCGGCCGTGCGGCGCGCGAGGGCCTGATCGATACAGATGCCTCGATCCAGATCGGCATCCGCACGCACGCGCCCGAGGATTGCGGCATCCGCATTCTCTATGGCTACGACGTCGAAGAGATGAGCGCTGCCGAGATCGCCGAGACGATCATAAGGCAGGTTGGCGAACGCAAGGCCTATCTGACCTTTGATATTGACTGCCTCGACCCGGCCTATGCGCCCGGCACCGGCACCCCGGTCGCCGGCGGCCCGTCGAGCGCCAAGATCCTTTCGGTGCTGCGCAAGCTCGGGGCGCTGACGGTGGTCGGCAGCGACGTCGTCGAAGTGGCGCCAGCCTACGACCATGCCGACGTCACCGCAATCGCCGGTGCGACGGTCGCGATGTATATGTTGGGCCTGCATGCGGAGAAGCTTGCCGAGCGTGCGCCGCTTCGCTGAGCGCTGCCGTTGCGATGAATGGCCGCTGCTTATATAGGAACAGGTGGGTTTGGCGGCGTTCCGCCGGCCCGTTGAGAAATTGATTCAATTCTATGCCAGAATGATTCCGGAACGGCTTCTAACTGTCTGGCAGAACGGGAAAATCATGAAACCGAAGATCTTCATCGATGGCGAACACGGCACCACGGGCCTGCAGATCCGCACGCGCATGGCCGGCCGTAGCGATCTCGAACTGCTTTCCATTCCGGAAGCGGAACGACGCAATGCCGCGATGCGAGAAGATCTTCTGAACGAAGCAGACATCGCCATCCTCTGCCTGCCGGACGACGCCTCGCGCGAGGCGGTTTCGATGGTCTCGGGCAACAACAAGGTCCGCATCATCGACACCTCGACCGCGCATCGCATTGCGCCCGACTGGGCCTATGGCTTTGCCGAAATGGACAAGGCGCAGCCGGAGAAGATCCGCAGCGCCCGTTGCGTCGCCAATCCCGGTTGCTATCCGACCGGCGCGATCGGCGTGATCCGGCCGCTGCGCCAGGCCGGCATCCTGCCGGACGGCTATCCGGTGACGGTCAACGCGGTCTCCGGCTACACGGGCGGCGGCAAGCAGATGATCGCGCAGATGGAAGACGCGACCAATGCGGATCACATCAGCGCACCGCACTTCCTCTACGGCCTGACGCTCAAGCACAAGCATGTGCCCGAGATGAAGATGCACGGGCTGCTCGACCGCGCACCGGTCTTTGCGCCCTCGGTCGGCAAGTTCGCACAGGGCATGATCGTCCAGGTGCCGCTCTATCTCGAAGACCTCGCCACCGGCACGACGCTGGAGACGATCCATGCTGCAATCGTCGCGCATTATGCCGGCCAGTCGATCGTCGAGGTCGTGCCGCTCCAGGAGAGTGAAAAGCTCGGCCGCATCGACGCCACCGAGCTTGCCGGCAAGGACACGATGAAGCTTTTCGTCTTCGGCACCCCTGGCGGCAACCATGTGAACCTCGTCGCCCTGCTCGACAATCTCGGCAAGGGCGCTTCGGGCGCGGCGGTCCAGAACATGGACCTGATGCTGTCGGCCTGATCGGCACTGAGCTCAAAACAAAAGACCCCGGCGAGCCGCTCGCCGGGGTCTTTCTTTTTCCGGAGCTCGTCCGGCGTCAGTCGCGCAGTTCGATCGCCGTCGGCCGCGGGTACTCGCCGTAGAAACCGCGCCAGTGGGCGATGGCAAAGCCAAGCACCACAAGCGCGCCACCCTGGTGCGCCACGCCCCAGCCGACCGGCACCTGCAGCACCAGCGTGGTAATCCCGATCACCGCCTGCACCGAGACGAGCAGGAACAGGAGCACGGCGCGGCGCGCATGGGTGGTTTCGGGTGCGGCCCGCAGCGAGGCAATCATGTGCATCAGTGCGAAGGCAAAGAGCACATAGGCGCCAATGCGGTGGACGAACTGGACCGTCTTCGGGTTCTCGAACAGGTTGATCCACCAGGGCTGCTGCAGGAACAGGTCCTGCGGGATGATCGCGCCATCCATCAGCGGCCAGGTGTTGTAGCTGAAGCCGGCATCGAGACCGGCGACGAGCGCGCCGAGATAGATCTGGAACAGACTGAAGATGGCGATGATCGCCGCCATCTTGCGCGAACGGTCGGTGGGCGCCGTGTCATTCGAATGCGCGCTCAGCCCGCGGAAGATCCACATACAGGCGGCAAAGATCAGACAGGCGATGACGAGATGCGTCGCAAGCCGGTACTGGCTGACCTCGGTGCGCTCCACGAGGCCCGATGAAACCATCCACCACCCGATGAACCCCTGGAAACCGCCAAGCGCAAGGATACCGAGCAGCGGCATGCGCAGCTTGCGCTCGACCTTTCCGGTGAACCAGAAATAGGCAAGCGGCAACGCGAAGATCAGGCCGATGGTGCGGGCAAGCAGACGGTGCGCCCATTCCCACCAGAAAATCGTCTTGAACTCGTCGACCGTCATGCTGCTGTTCATCTGCTGATACTGCGGAATGCGCTGGTAGAGCTGGAATTCCTCTTCCCACTCGGCGACCGTCAGCGGCGGGATCACGCCATGGATCGGCTTCCACTCGGTGATGGAGAGGCCCGATTCGGTAAGCCGCGTCGCGCCGCCGACGAGCACCAGGGCAAAGAGGGTGAACAGCACGACTGCCAGCCAGCCGCGGATCTGCCGGCGGTTGCGGTCGGTCCTGCCGATCTCGTTTCGAAGCATTTGTTCAGTCGCCATTTCGACGCCGGCCATCATGTTCCCTCTGGTGTCGTAGGGTTGTCGGCGGTGCAACCGGACGGATCAACGGTCGCACCTCAGGAAAGCCGTTGATTTGCACCAGAGCGGCATGCAAAACAAGGCCGAAACCTTTGCGGCATGCGGTCGCGGCCGCTCCGCGCGCATTTGCCCATGTGAAAGATATGAAATGCCCGTACGCCTCAGAAAGCTGATCGGCACGATCCTGATCATCATCCTCGTCGTCGTCTATGCGCTGGCCGCCGTCACCTTCGCCTCGCTGCTGCTCGGCGCTGCCCCCTGGTACGTGCATCTGGCCTACTTCTTCTTCACCGGCCTGCTCTGGATATTGCCGGCCATGCTGATCATCAAATGGATGGAAAAGCCCGCCAAGGATCGTTGATCCTCAATCCGGTAGCCATTCGGGGGGACGCCCATGCGACTTGCAGTTATCGCTGACATCCACGGCAACGATCTTGCGCTCGAAGCGGTACTCGCCGACATCGATGCGCAAGGGATCACCGATATCGTCAATCTTGGCGACCATCTGAGCGGCCCCCTCAATGCCGCACGCACGGCCGACATCCTCATCAAACGGGCGATCCTTTCGATCCGCGGCAATCACGATCGCTATCTCCTGACGATCGATCCGCATGAAATGGGGCTGTCCGATCGCGCAGCCTATGATCAATTGCAGCCGCAGCACCGCGAATGGCTGGCCACCCTACCCGTCGCGCACGTCCACAAGGAAACGTTCTTTCTGTGCCATGCGACGCCGACGGATGACGAGACCTACTGGCTGGAGGCCTTGACGGCCGTCGGCACCGTCCACATGGCGCAGCATTCGGCCATAGAAGCGAAAGCAGCCGGCGTCGACTATCCGGTTATCCTGTGCGGCCACACCCATATCCAGCGCGCCGTGCGGCTTTCCGACGGCCGCCTCGTCGTCAATCCCGGCAGCGTCGGCTGCCCCGGGTATGACGACGACCAACCGGTGCCGCACAAGGTCGAAGCGGGCTCCCCGGACGCCCGCTACGCGATCATCGAGAAATCGGCCTCGGGGTGGCACGTCACCTTCCGCAATGTCCCCTATGACTGGATGGCAATGTCCCAGCTTGCGGCCAGCCGCAACCGCATGGAATGGGCAAAGGCGTTGGCCACCGGCTTTCTCGATTGAAATTTGCGCGCGCTTCACATTCCTCGCTTCACGCTTTGCTAACCGCGTTCGCCGGTTATTCCCAATCGGCTTCATAAGTATTCCCGAATTAAAGCGATCGTAGCGGGCTTGAGGTTCAATCTCTCCGCAACAAGGACCGGACGGCACCTGCGATGACGAACTCGGAACTCACCATGGACGGCTCCGGCGACCGCCGCGCGCACGCGTCCTTGCGTGCAGATCCGACCGATGCCGCCGGCCGCTTCGAAATCTCGCTTCACCGCAATATGGAGGCGCTCGAAACCGAGTGGCGCGTGCTCGACGGTCTTCCTGAGAACTCGCTGCATCATGCCTATCAATGGTGCAGCGCCTGGGCTGCGACCCATGTCAGCGACCTGGCCCTTCTGCGCGTTACCTTCGATGGCGAACTCCTGCTCGTCCTGCCGCTGGAAGTGGCGCGCGGACGCTTGTTTCGAACGGCAAAGCTGATCGGAACCGAGCATAGCAACCTCAACACCGGGCTCTTTGCCCCCAACGCCGCGGCGATCATCAGCACGCCCGCGCTTGCCGACGCGCTTGCCCGCGCCATCTGTGGCGCGCTGCGCGGCCTTGCCGACATCGTCATGCTCGATCGTCTACCGAGCGACTGGCGCGGTGCCCCCAGCCCCTTCTCCCTGCTTTCGAACGTTGCCAATCCCAACCCGTCGTTTCAGCTTCCCCTTCTCGGCGGCATTCAGCCGACACTGGCCCAGCTCAACGCCAAGCGGCGGCGCAAGAAGATGCGCATTTCCGAGCGACGGCTGGCTGAAATGGGCGGCTACGACTATGTGGTCGCGCGTACGGGTGACGAGGCCCACGCGCTGCTTGATACCTTCTTTCGGCAGAAGGCGACGCGTTTTGCTGCGCTCGGCCTTCCCGATGTCTTCCAGGACAAGGAAACGCAGGCGTTTTTCCATGCGCTCGCCGCCCGTATGGGCGACGACGTTCAACTCATGGAACTCAATGCCATCCGCCTGCGGGGCGAAAACGACGGCCGCATCGTCGCCGTCGCCGGACTTTCCCGCAAGGCAGATCACGTGATCTGCCAGTTCGGGTCGATCGACGAAGCTTTGGCCGGCGATGCCAGCCCGGGTGAATTGCTGTTTTACCGCATGATCGAGCGCCTATCGGGGGAAGGCGTGCGCCTGTTCGATTTCGGCGTCGGCGACCAGCCCTACAAACGCTCCTGGTGCACGATCGAGACACCGCTGCGCGACATCGTGTTGCCGGTGACGTTCGCCGGCCGGCTCGCAGGCCTGCGGCATCACCTCGTCGTGAGGGCAAAAAGGGCGATCAAGGCGAACCGGGCCGTTTATGCCCGCATCCAGCGCACGCGACGGCACAGGCAAGACAAGACCTTCGACAGCAGCGCCGACTGATAACCGAGATAAGAGGACGGGGCCCCGGCGCGTTGTCGCCGGTGGCCGGCGACACCATTATGCCGCGTCGCGGTCCGGGTATTCGGGGTCCGATTGTACCTGGCCGGTCATCAGCACGATGTCGCGATAGCCCGCTGCGCCGAATCCGGTCAGCACCTCGACGATCCGCTCATCGCTCACCGACGGCGCCGACAGGATGATTTCCGCGCCATCGCGGCCAGCGATCTTCTCAACAGCCATTTCATCGGCAGGGCCGCATTCGAGCAGGACGAGATCATAGGCGTTGGTCAAGGCGTCGATGATCATCTTCAGCCGGTCGATGCCGCGCATCGCCTGACGCGGATCGGCATCGCCCTGAGGAATGATGTGCGCGTCGGAAAAACGGTCGGCGTGGATCGTGTCCGTGAAGGGCACCTCCCCCGCCAGCAGGTTGGTGATACCAGGAAGCTGTTGCGAGCGCGCCATCAGGCGTGTCGGGCAGGCAGAACCCGTCAGGTCGATCAATACGACCTTCAGCTCCTCTTCGGCCAGCAACCGGGCGAGCATCACGGTGGCGGTAGAACCCTCGTCTCCGCCGGGCGAAACCGAAATCGCAACGCGCACGTTGGTGGCGCGCAGATGCTCGGCGACGGCCTCGATCGAGAAATCCGCCTCGGCTGCCTCTTCCTCCATGTCCGGTGCAAGCGACACGTCCATAGCAGGCAGCAAGTCGACGGCGTCATCTGCGGCGGGCGCAATTGCAGGCGAAGCCTGAGCCATCTCGACCGGCGGCAAATCGGCGACGCTTGCGGCCAGCGCCGGACGCGGGTGGACCGGTGCCCGTTCGCCCGTAGCCGCGACCGGCCGCAAGGCTCGTCCGCTGAAAAGCTCGCCGAGCATGATGCCAATGCAGGTCAGGAGGAACGTGGCAAGCGCTGCGACGACCGTGATCGGCAGCACTTTCGGGAAACTCGCGCCGGTCGGAACCACGGCACTCGAAATGACCCGTGCATCGGCCGGCGTCGCATTCTCCACCGTGCGCGATGTCGCTTCGCGGTAGCGCGCGAGATAGGTCTCCAGCAATTGCCGCTGCGCCGTTGCCTCGCGCTCGAGCGCGCGCAGCCCCACCTCTTCTTCGCCCGCCCGAGCCGACTGCGCCTTCAGCGCATTCAGCTGCTGGGTCAACTGCTGTTCGCGCAGTTCACCGACCTTCGCCTCGTTTTCAAGGCTCGTCAGGATCTTGCGGGTCTCGGAGCTGATCTGGCCGCGGATGCCTTCGAGCTGCGACTTCAGCGCCTTCAGGCGCGGATGACCGTCGAGCAGGGTCGTCGAAAGATCGGCGACCTGCGCCTGGAGATTGGCCTCGGTTTCCTTCAGCCGCTGGATCATCTGTGAACCGACGACGTCGGCGATGGTGTCCGGCGCGCGGCCGCTCGCAAGCGCCGAACGCACGCCGGCGGCACGCGCCTCCGCATTGGCACGCTCGCCGCGCACCCGGGTCAGCTCCGTCGAGATGTCCGTGAGCTGCCGCGTCGCGAAGTTGGTGGTTTCGCCGGTTGGCAGCAGGTCCGACGAGGCGCGATAGGCCGCCACCTTCGCCTCGGCGTCGCGCACCTTCTCGCGCAGATTGGCGATCTCCGGTTCGAGCCAGCGTGTCGCCTCGGAATTGGTGTCGAGTTTCGCACCGCTCTGGAGCGCCAGGAAGACCTTCGCCATCTCATTGGGCACGGCAGCCGCAAGCTGGCGGTCCTTCGAGGTGAAGCCAATCGCAATCACCCGCGACTTCTCCACCTGGTAGACCTGGAGCTTGTCGGAGAATTCCTTGAGCACCCTCTCCTCGGGCGGCATCTCCAGCGGGTTCTTCTTCAGCCCGAGCATGACGAGAAGATCCGAAAGCGCCGAGGGTGCCGACGACGGGTCGAATTCCTTGAGCTCATAGAGCTTCATGTTGCGGGCGACCTGCTTGATGAGATCGGCCGACTTGAGCACCTGTACCTGGCTGAGGATGCCGGATTCATCGAAGACGCGGTCGGCGCCCGCCTGGGAAGCCTGGTTGGGGCCGCTGAACTCCGGCTCGCGCGATTCGATGAGTACACGGGTTTCGCTCTGGTAATCCGGCGCGATCATCTTTGCTGCGCCGAAGGCAAGCGCCGCCACAGCGACGGTGGCGAGCAAAACCTTGACGCGCCGATCCCAGACGGCGCGAAACAGGCCGCCGAGGTCGATATCCACATCCTGTTGTGCGCTGCCGCTTCCCGACATGCTAGTCGCTCCGAACCTTCAAATCTCGCCGGACCGTAAAGGAACATGGTAACGCAAGGGTTAATGCGATCAACCTGCGGATGATAAAGACGGGGCGGTATCGCCAGGTCTCCGCGAAAATTCTACCGCGAGTTTACCTGCTATTAACCCTAACGGACCGATAACGTCACAAAAGCTGGTCGTTTCCGGAGCCTATGAACCGCATGTCCACCGCAGCTATCAAGACGGGTCTCGCGATCACGGCGGCAGCGCTGTCGATGTTGCTCGGCGGCTGCACGAGCTACCAGCCCGCACCCAAGGCCTTCAGTGAAGCCACGATCCAGCCCTATCGGCTCGACAGCGGCGACCGCCTGCGCATCAACGTCTTCGAACAGGCCGGTCTCAGCGGCACTTACACGGTCGATCAGGCCGGCTACGTCGCCTTCCCCCTGATCGGCACCGTCGCCTCGCGCGGCAGGACGCTACCCGAACTGGAGGGCATGATCGCCGCCAAGCTGAAGCAGGGCTATCTGCGCGATCCAGACGTCACGATCGAGGTCGATCGCTACCGTTCCGTCTTCATCATGGGCGAAGTCGGCCAGGCTGGCCAATACGCCTATGTGCCCGGCATGACCGTGCAGAACGCGATCGCTGTCGCCGGAGGCTTCTCTCCGCGCGCCAATCAGTCGAACGCCGACATCACGCGCAAGATCAATGGCCGCATCATCACCGGCCGGGTTCCGATCACCGACGCGGTTCTTGCCGGCGACACGATCTATGTTCGCGAACGCCTGTTCTGATCTCGATGCAACAAGAGCGGCCTTTGCGCATCATCCACTGCTTCAGGTCGCCTGTCGGCGGGATATTCCGCCACGTGCGCGACCTGGCCGAGGCGCATGCCAAGGCGGGCCATGAGGTCGGGATCCTCTGCGACAGCACGACAGGTGGCAGGCACGAGGATCGGTTGTTCGACGAAATCCGCCCCTATCTGGCGCTCGGCCTGATACGGATGCCGATCCATCGCTCGGTCGGGCCGTCGGATTTTGCCGCGTTGTGGCGCGGCTATAAGGAAATCAGAAGTTTGCGACCGGATGTGTTGCATGGGCACGGCGCCAAAGGCGGCGTCATTGCCCGGCTCATCGGTTCAGCCTTGCGGGTCAACAGGTATCGCGTAGCCCGCCTCTATTCGCCGCATGGCGGCAGCCTGCACTACCGTCCAGGCTCTATGACAGGCCGGCTGGTCTTCCCGGCGGAACGGATCCAGCAGCGGATTACCGACGCCCTCGTCTTCGTCTGCGATTTCGAGCGGCAGACCTATTTCGCAAAGGTCGGCGCGCCGCGTGAGCGCAACGAACTGATCTACAACGGCATCGACGACCGGGAGTTCGAGACCGTCCCGCCTGGGCCGGATGCGGTCGACTTTCTCTATATCGGCATGATGCGGGACCTGAAGGGTCCCGATCTGTTTGTGGAAGCTTTCGCCCAGACCGAAAGGCTTGTCGGCAGGCCGCTGTCGGCGCTTATGATCGGTGACGGCCCGCAGCAGCAGGAATACAGCGATCTGGTGCTGCAGCAGGGCCTCGCCCGCCGCATCCGCATGCAGCCGGCGATGAAGACGCGCGAGGCCTTCGCGCTGACGCGCAACATCGTCGTTCCCTCGCGCGCCGAGTCCATGCCCTATATCGTGCTCGAGGCGCTTGCCGCGCGGAAGCCGGTCATCGCCAGCCGTGTCGGCGGCATCCCGGAAATTCTCGGACGCGACAGCACCGCACTTGCCGAACCCGCCAATGCCCGGTCGCTCGCCGACATCATGGCCCGCGCAATCACCGAGAAGGACTGGGCGGCACGTGTGATGCCCGATCCGAGCACGTTCAAGTCGCAATTTGCAGCTTCGGTAATGTCGGCGGATATGCTAAGCCTCTATCGGGAATTGTGCCGTTACCAGCCGCCCGCCGATAGCGTGTTGCCCACAACGTAAGCGTTTCTTAGTGGCTTTCTGCTATCCCGGCTGAGGGACTTCAGCGCCGGAAGACAGCCATGAACAAGTTTGACCGCCCGGGTTCGTTCGATCCCGAAGCGCTTCGCAAGAAGATTTCGGAAATCCGCGCCCGCGCGCCCGGCGAAATGCCGGGCGAAACAACGACCACGGATCTCAATCCGCTGGCGCGGCAGATCGCCGAGCAGTTCAGCGCCGATACCTATTCGCCTGCGATGATCATGGGGCTGATGCGCCTGTTCGAATTCAGCGCGCTCTTTACGATCGGCTATGCCATCAACGCGCTCTATGTCCAGCCGGGCTTCGAACAACTGCCGCTGTACCTGGCAATTCTCGTCGGTGGTTCCGCATTGGCGGTCGCCGCCATGCAGATCGCCGACACCTATCAGATCCCGGCGCTGCGCGCCTGGCTGCGGGTGATGCCGCGCATCCTCGCCTCCTGGGCCATCGCGTTTGGCGGCATCGCCATCGCGCTGTTCTTTCTGAAATCCGGCCACCAGTATTCGCGCGTCTGGTTCGGCGGCTGGTTCATCGGCGGCGCAATCTTTCTGATCGCCGAGCGCGCCTTCATCGCCTATTCCATCCGCCATTGGGCCCGAAACGGCACGATGGAACGCCGCGCGGTCGTCGTCGGCGGCGGCCAGCCGGCCAAGGACCTGATCCGCACGCTCGAGGACCAGCCCGACAACGACATCCGCATCTGCGGTATTTTCGACGACCGCGACGAGCGCCGCTCGCCCAATGTGATCGCTGGCTACCCGAAGCTCGGGACGGTCGACGAACTGGTGGAATTCGCCCGCCTGGCGCGCATCGACATGCTGATCATCTCGCTGCCGCTGACGGCGGAGAAGCGCATTCTCCAGCTTCTGAAGAAGCTCTGGATCCTGCCGGTCGACATCCGGCTCGCCGCCCACGCCAACAACCTGCGGTTCCGCCCGCGCAGCTACTCCCATGTCGGCGATGTCCCCATGCTCGACATCTTCGACAAGCCGATCGCCGATTGGGACTCGGTCGCCAAGCGCGGCTTCGACATCTTCTTCAGCCTGGTCGCCCTCGTACTTCTGTGGCCGATCATGCTCGGCGCGGCGATCGCCGTCAAAGCGACGTCCCCGGGCCCGATCATCTTCAAGCAGAAGCGGCACGGCTTCAACAACGAGACCATCGAGGTCTACAAGTTCCGCTCGATGTATACGCATATGAGCGACCCGACGGCCCGCAACGCCGTGACCAAGCGCGACCCGCGCGTCACCCCCGTCGGCCGTTTCATCCGCAAGTCCTCGATCGACGAACTGCCGCAGATCTTCAACGTGCTGAAGGGCGAGCTGTCGCTCGTTGGGCCGCGGCCGCACGCCGTGCTCGCCCAGACCCAGAACCGGACCTACTCCGACGTCGTCGAAGGCTATTTCGCCCGCCACCGCGTCAAGCCCGGCGTCACCGGCTGGGCGCAGATCAACGGCTGGCGCGGCGAGATCGACAATGACGACAAGATCCGCCTGCGCACCGCCTTCGACCTGCACTACATCGAAAACTGGTCGTTGCTCTTCGATCTCAAGATCCTGTTCCTGACGCCGTTCCGGCTTCTCAATACCGAGAACGCCTATTGAGCACCGTCGATTCAGGTCGGCTCCCGATCGTTCGCCCCCAGCTCGCGGCGCTCTCGCTGCTTGGCTCCGGGCTCGTCGCCTTTGCCGTGTTTCTCTCCGGTTTCGTCATTTTCGAGCCGGCGCCCTATGAGCTGTTCCTGGTCGCACTCATCGGCCTTTGGGCGCTCGTGGGCCTCAAGATCTCGCGCAGCGTCGCCCCGCTGCTGACGCTTCTGACCCTGTTCATGGTCGGCGGCATCCTGTCCCTGACGGTCATGACCGACCTGACGAAGGGGCCGATGTACATGGCGGTCTCCGGCTTCCTCGCGCTCTCCTCGGTCTTCTTCGCAGCCATCATCGAGGACCGCCACGAACGCCTGCGGCTGATCTTCAATGCCTGGACGGCGGCGGCCATCATCACCGCCCTGCTCGGCATCCTCGGCTATTTCGGCGCCGTGCCGGGCGCGGAAAGCTTCACGCTCTATGGCCGCGCCAAGGGCGCGTTCCAGGATCCGAACGTCTTTGGCCCGTTCCTCTCGGTGCCGGCCATGTACCTCATCCACGGCATCCTCACGCAGCCCATCCAGAAAGCCCCCCCGAAGATCGCCGCGCTGATGGTGCTGGCGCTTGGCGTCTTTCTTTCGTTCTCCCGCGCAGCCTGGGCCCTCAACCTCTTCTGTGTCGTCGCCTTCGTCTTCGTCATGCTGCTCAAGGAGCGAAACGGCCTCTTCCGCCTGCGGATTCTGGTGTTGGCTCTCGTCGGCGGGATCATGATCGTCGGCGCCCTCCTCGTCGCGCTGCAGTCCGAGCAGGTCGCAACACTCTTTTCCAGCCGCTCGCAGCTGGTGCAGGATTATGACGGCGGCCACCTCGGCCGCTTCGATCGCCATCGCCTCGGCTTCCTGATGTCGATGGAAAAGCCGCTCGGCATCGGCCCGATGGTCTTCAGCACGATCTTCCCGGAGGATGAGCACAACGTCTGGCTGAAGTCGCTGACGTCCTACGGCTGGCTCGGCTTTGTCAGTTACGTGACGCTGATCGTCTGGACGCTCTCGCTCGGCTTTCGCTTTCTGCTGCTCAACCGCCCTTGGCAGACCTATCTGATGATCGCCTGGGTCGCCGTTCTCGGCCATGTCGGGGTCGGCAATGTCATCGACACGGACCATTGGCGCCACTTCTATCTGCTCATCGGAATCATCTGGGGATGCGCCGCCCTTGAATATCGCCATCGCCGGCAGGCGCGCGCCGGCCGGAGCTCCTGACCATGGAACATGTGGTTCCGCGCCGGTCGCCGGCCCCTCCCCTCAAGCTCCTGCAGGTGCTGGAGCCGAGTGGCGGCGGCTCGGGCCGGCACTTTCTCGATCTGTGCCGCGGCATGCACAAGCGCGGGCATCACGTCGAGGCCGTCTATTCGCCGGTGCGCGCCGAGGAAGGTTTCGTTCGTGAACTGAAGGCAATCGGCCTGCCGGCCGTACACGCCGTCAACATGAAGCGCGCACCCGGACCGTCTGACTTCGGCCGCTTTCTCGAACTCCGGCGCATCATGCGGGCCAGCAGTTTCGACATCATCCATGGCCACAGTTCCAAGGCCGGTGCGCTGACACGCCTGCGGCTGCCTGGCTCTCATGTTCCGCGGATCTACACGCCCCACGCTTTTCGCACGCTGGACCCGACGCTCGGCCGTGGTGGACGGCTCATCTACGGCACGATCGAATGGGCGCTGGCCCGTTTCTTTACCGATCACCTGATCTGCGTCTCCGACGACGAGTTCCACCATGCGCTCTCGCTGCATATGCCCGAGAAGCGCATGTCGGTGATCGTCAACGGCGTGGCACCGCCCTCATGCGAAATGGCGCAGACGCTGCGCGCCAGCTTCGGTATCGCGCCCGATGCCTTCGTCTTCGGCTTCGTTGGACGACTTTCCGCACAGAAGGCGCCGGAACGGCTGATCGCAGCGTTCAAGAGTGTCGCCGCTTCCGTCAGAAACAGCCACCTGGTCATGGTCGGCAGTGGCGAGCTCGAAGGTGACCTTCGCAAGGCGATCGCCGCAAGCGGACTGCAGAACCGCATGCATTTGACCTCCGCCTTCACCGGCCCGCAAGCCGTTCCCGCCTTCGACCTCCTGGTGATGCCAAGCCGCTACGAGGCCATGTCCTATGTGATGCTCGAAGGGGCCGCCGCCGGCAAGGCGATCATCGCAACCGACATCGGTGGCGCACGCACGGTGATCGAGGACGATCGGAACGGTTATATCCTGCCCAATAGCGACGACACGTCCGCGCTCACCAAGACCATGATCCAGGCGGCGGAGCCCGAAACCTTCAAGGCCCTGTCGGCTAGCGCCGAAAACCTGAAGGACCGCTTTACGCTCGCCGTCATGCTCGATCGCACAGAGGCCCTCTACCAGAAGGCGGCCTCAAAGCGGCAGACGGTCGACCTGCTCCAGTCAACCAGGTAGCGCAGAAAGAACGGCGTGATTGCCGCTCTGTATTCTCGGGAAACAGAAAAAGAGGCCCTGCTGAAGGACCTCTTTTGCTGCGGTCGCAGGAACGCTTAAGGCGTCGACCCTTCTGCGCCCGAACCGCCACCGGTATCGGGATTTGAACTCGGCGCCCCGGTATCACCGTTGGCGTTTGCGGTGCCGGTATCAGGGTTGGAGCTCGGAGCACCGGTGTCCGGGTTGGAACTCGCTGTACCCGTATCGCCCGGCGAGCCGGTGGGCTGGCCCGGAACGAGGATGACGGCGTCGTCTGCACGGGCAGTGCCGGACGCCGAGATGAGCGGCATTGCCGTCAGGGCCGAAAGCCCGAGCAACGACGCGGCAAAAATCTTCGAAAACGTCTTCATTACATTTCCTCCCTTGGCAGACAGACGCCCGCCATGAGGCCATTCCATCACTTTCGCGAGGACGGCGATCGACCCCAGCCGCGTGGACCATCGCACCGGAACGAGGCATTTTAGCGATTTCCGATGGGCGATAAATTTTGTCAGGCGCAAGCGACAAAACCGCATCCGATCTCGGAGCAGACACGGTGGGCCAAAGCGAAACAAATCAGCAGGCGTTTGAGATTTTTGCCGGGGCAATGGGTGCCCGAATGCGCGATTTTACGCGTGGAACTGCTGGCTACCGCCAGCCGCCAATTGCGGTAGCGCTGCTGTATGACTGAAATCAAAGAGGAAAATGGTCGGAGCGGCGGGATTCGAACCCACGACCCCTTGACCCCCAGTCAAGTGCGCTACCGGGCTGCGCTACGCTCCGAACCGAGGAAACCCCTATATAACCAACGCTTAGAGCGCAAGCGGGAAAATGCGGCCTGGATCGAAAAAGGAACAAACGGCGTGGAAAAGTATGCTTGGGAACTGAAAGTCCGACGGGACTTCCGCAAACTCACAGCATGGCGTCGCACCTGTGAAGCGACTGCGGACATAGAAAGCTCCCGCCATTCGCGCGCCACTGGGTGTCTGCAATTTCCGATGCTGCTTGACGAGGAAATCACCGACCGCCCGTCCGTCTACCGAACCTTCACCAAAACGAGATCCCGTCGCTCGAAACTTGCTGCCTAACGCAACGTTAGCTTGCCATCATGGATGATTTGAGGGACAGTTTGATACTGGCCCTTGAGGCCTGGAGCGTCTCCCCTTCTAGGAGAAAACCATGCCTCTTAAGTCCCTTATGGCCCTCACCGCGCTTGCGCTTCTCACGCTCTCCGGCTGTGCAACCTCCGGTTCGACCAACACGACCTATGCGCAGTGGACCGGCCCCTACCCGGAGCCTGACGTCTCCGCGGCGAGCCCCGGCGGCTTCCGAATCTCCTACTGACGCTTTTCAATCCTTGCTGGGATAATCGCGCGGGCGCCCTGCGGACGGGCGCGCATATGCCCCCCGTCGGCGGGCACCCCGCCGACGGCACCATCTTGGCAATCGTGTAAAAGGTGTCTGTGGAGGCAACCGCATTCGGCAGACGTTCGGCCGTGCGGAACCGGTCTTGATAATCGCCTGAAAGGCTTTCTCAGCGCACCTGGTCGAGAAGCCGCTTGCATTCCAGGAGGTCGTAGAGCGCCTCCTGAAGCAGAGCGCGATCTTCCTTGCCCACTGACGAGGATTTTCCGAGCGAGATCTCCGGCACGTCGTCGCTGCTGCCGCCGAAGGAGAAGAAGCGGCGGCTCGCCGGCGCCTTGGCACGGCCGACGATCTGATCCTCCTCGGAAAGACCAGCCTTCGGCGGTGCCGGCTCCTCGTTGCTGGAGGCTGCCAGCGCCTCGACGGTCGCGAGATCGCCGCTTGCAATCGCCGCGACGAACTTGTTGCCGTTGGTCTTCAGGAGCTTCTGCACGCCCTTGATCGTATAGCCGTGATCATAGAGCAGATGCCGGATACCCTTCAGAAGGTCGACATCCTCCGGCCGGTAGTACCGCCGGCCGCCGCCGCGCTTCATCGGCTTGATCTGCTGGAAGCGGGTTTCCCAGAAACGCAGGACATGCTGCGGCAGATCGAGATCGTCAGCGACCTCGCTGATGGTGCGAAAAGCGTCCGGGCTCTTTTCCATATCGTTCCCAATCCATGCCGTGCGACTCAGGCTCGAAAGCCGTAGTGAAGCCGATACCGCGCCAATGATGGCACGAATCGGCTCCATTTCAACGGCTTATGGATGGGTTTTCAACCACATTTGTGGCTGTCGTCAGGCGTTCACGAAACGGGAGATACCGGTTTCTGCTTGGCCCTGCGGCCCAGATGCGCCTTCAGGACGCGCTGCTTCAAGACATTCGACGCCTTGAAGGTCATCACGCGCCGGGGCGAAATCGGCACTTCCTCGCCGGTTTTCGGGTTTCGCCCGATGCGCTCGTTCTTGTCGCGGACCTGGAAGGTCGCGAAAGAGGACAGCTTCACACTCTCGCCACGCACGATTGCGTTGCATATTTCGTCAATGACGGTTTCCACCAATTCGGCAGACTCTGTCCTCGACAGACCCACCTTGCGAAAAACCGACTCAGCCAAGTCCGCCCGTGTTACTGTTTTTCCGCTCATCTTCCCCCACCAACGTCTGGTACGCCGATCAGCGTCCGAAGACTATTGCCCTTGCCTTTTGCGGTCAAGCGTCTGTTGCTTAAGCAATTTCTTTACCAGCGGAGAAGCACGGAGCCCCAGGTGAAGCCGCCGCCCATGGCCTCGAGCAGGACGAGGTCGCCCTTCTTGATCCGGCCGTCGCCCGCCGCCGCATTCAACGCCAGCGGAATGGAGGCTGCGGAGGTGTTGCCATGGAGATCGACCGTGACCACAACCTTATCGAGAGGGATGCCGAGCTTCTTGGCGGAGCCGTCGATGATGCGCCGGTTGGCCTGGTGCGGCACCAGCCAATCCAGATCTTCGGCCGTCGTCCCGGTCGCCTCGAAGGCAGCCTCGATCACATCGGTGATCATGCCGACCGCGTGCTTGAAGACTTCGCGGCCTTCCATCTTCAGATGGCCGACCGTCCCAGTGGTCGAAGGGCCGCCATCCACATAGAGCTTGTCGCGATGTGCGCCGTCGGAGCGAAGCTTCGCCGTCAGCACGCCCCGGTCGGCAATGGTGCCCTCGCCTTCCTGGGCTTCCAGGATGATGGCGCCGGCGCCGTCACCGAAGAGCACGCAGGTCGTGCGGTCGTTCCAGTCGAGGATACGCGAGAAGGTCTCCGAGCCGATCACCAGCACGCGCTTAGCAAGCCCACCGCGGATATAGGCATCCGCCGTGGTAACCGCGTAGACGAAGCCCGAGCAGACCGCCTGCATGTCGAAGGCCGCGCCATGGCGCATACCGAGGCGGTCCTGGATGTTGACAGCTGTTGCCGGAAACGTGTTGTCGGGAGTGGAGGTCGCCAGGATGATCAGGTCGATATCATCAGGGGTAAGCCCAGCATTGGCGAGCGCAGCACGCGCGGCACCTTCGCCGAGCGAAGCTGTGGTTTCGCCCTCGCCGGCGATGTAGCGCTGCCGGATGCCGGTGCGCTGCACGATCCACTCATCGGACGTATCGACCTTGGATTCCAGCTCCTGATTGGTGACCACGCGCTTCGGCAAAGCTGCGCCGAAACCGCGAACGACGGAACGGATCATCTATTCAAACCTCATCATTCATGCCGGCGGAAAGGGCCTTGGGCGGTTCGCCGCCATGGTACTTCGCCAGATCGAGCTCGATCTTCGACTTCAGGCCATTCTTCACCATGTCGTAGCCGACATCGATCGCGGCTGCAAAACCCTCGGCATCTGCACCACCATGGCTCTTGATCACGACGCCATTGAGGCCGAGGAACACGCCGCCATTGACCTTCCTCGGGTCCATCTTCTCCCGCAGGCGGTCGAATGCGCCCTTGGCCAGGATGTAGCCGATCTTGGCAAGAAGCGTGCGCGACATCGCCGCGCGCAGATATTCGGCGATCTGGCGCGCGGTGCCTTCGGCGGCCTTGAGTGCGATGTTGCCGGAAAAACCTTCCGTGACGACGACGTCGACGGTCCCGCGACCGATGTCGTCACCCTCGACGAAGCCGTAATAGTCGAAGCCGTCGATGTTGGCCTCACGGATCAGGCGGCCGGCTTCCTTGACCTCTTCCTGTCCCTTGATTTCCTCGACGCCGACATTCAGCAGCCCGACCATCGGCCGCTCGATCTCGAACAGCGCCCGTGCCATGGCGCCGCCCATCAGCGCGAAATCCATCAATTGCTGCGCGTCCGCGCCGATCGTCGCGCCGACATCGAGCACGATGCTCTCGCCTTTCAGCGTCGGCCAGATGGCGGCGATCGCCGGCCGTTGAATTCCCTGCATGGTGCGCAGACAGAAGACCGACATGGCCATCAGCGCGCCGGTATTGCCGGCGGAAACGACGACATCTGCCTCGCCGGCATTGATCGCGTCGATCGCTTTCCACATGCTTGACTTGCCGCGGCCGCGGCGAAGCGCCTGGCTCGGCTTCTCGTCCATGGCGACTGCAATCTCGCAGTCGTAAAAGGTGCTGTTGGCCTTCAGCTTCGGATGTTTTTCAAGGAGGCCCGCGCACTGCGCTTCGATGCCGAACAAAACGAACTTGATGTCCGGATGACGTTCAAGCGCCCTTGCGGCGCCGGGGATGACGACTTCAGGACCATAGTCGCCCCCCATCACGTCAAGTGAAATTCTGACCACGCGTGTCTTATCCTTCATTTCTGCCACACAACACGTGCCGCCGCGGCGTACTCAACGGAAACGCATTGACGAAACATATTGCTTCTGACGCTTGAGCCAAGCACGCGGCAGATCGCTTTAGCGGCTCTTCTGGCCGGTTTGGGGCCAAAATACTGCTTTTCCTTTGCGTGACAACCGAATTGTAGATGACGCTTTCGCGACCTCAGTCCTTTTTCCAGTCCTTCAGGACCGCAAAGGGGTTCGGCTTCTTGTCATCGGCAGATGTGCTCTCGATGCGCTCGCCGAACGTCACGCCGGGCTTACGGGGATAAGGCTCGATCGCGAGTGCAACCTGCTCGCTGACGACGACGCCGGCGTCGATGGTGTCGCCGATAAAGGTATCGGGAATATCGGGGCCGTCAGGGTCGAGAATCATCTCGCCACCGTCATTGCTCGCCTGGCGGGCAAGCCGCGAGCCCTCGGGCACGAAGATCGCTTCGACCGGTTCGTCGATATCGGCTTCGACCGGCTCAAGAGTGACGACACAGCTCTGCACGACGCGGGCCCTGACGTCGCCCTTGATCTTCACGCCATCCTTCTTCCAGCGCGCGATCTGCAGGTCGGCTTCGAGCGACAGAACCTCGTTGATGTTCCAAAGCGCGGCAAGCGCCTTGCGCTCGCGCTCGTTGGCGGAGAGATGCACGCTGACCGCGTTCGCCGAAATGTGCCCGACTTTCACCGGATAAGAAAAGGCCGCCTGACTTTCGTCTTTCATGATTGGATCCTTCCTCGCGCGGGCTACCTGGCACCCATCGCGAACGCAGCCGCCAACCGGCTGCCGGTGGCGACGCTCTTGTTTTCTATTACGCCCCAGCCGGCGGAATGTGCAACTGGCCGATTTCGACGGCGTCTTCCGCGACATCGACGAGCTGGGCCTCAACCGCCAGCAGATAGCCAGCAAGCGCAACCATCGAAGGCGCCGCGTCGCCGCCATCAGGATGGAAGTTGCGCCTGAGCGCTGCCGCCAGGGCCTCGACGTCCCTTGCTTCCAGCGCCGCCGCATAGGATTCGAGTCGACCGTAATACATGCCGGCCAACTTCTTCATCTTCTTCGGCACGCCGGCATCGCCGACGCCGAGCTCGCGGATCGAGTGATCCACATCCTCGAAGAAGGCATCGATGATCTCCTGGGCGATTTCCTGGCCAGGCCTTGCCGACGCACGTGTGCGGCGGAAATAGAGGATCAGCGTCGCCGACAGCATCTCGAACCGGCCCATGACCGTGTCCGGAACATCGAGGTCGGTGTAAAGGTAGGGCTGGCGTGCCGCCGCCGTCAGCAATGCATATTGCCGCTCGACAATCGCGGTGTTGCCACTTTTTCTTTTAAACAGTCCAAAAATCATCACAAAGCTCGGGCTTGGCTTTCTCGAAATGCGCGCAAGCGCCCATGACGTTGTTGCATGACAGCCGAAGCTGGTTTACCGAAGCAGGCACGAATTGCAATGGCGGATCTGCCATCGTTTCTCCAAGGGGAGCTGTCGTTGACGAAGCGGTATTTGAGAAAAAATTTTAAGACCCTCGGCCGCGTGGCGGTCGTAGCCACCATCGCCGGTTTTACCCTTTCCGCCTGCCAGTCCGCCAATGTCGGTGAAGTTCTCCATCAGGGCTATGTGGTTGATCAGGAAACGCTAAACCTCGTTCCGGTCGGTTCCAGCCGCGAGCAGGTGCTGCTCTCGCTCGGCACGCCGTCGACGACCGCGACCTTCGACAACGAAGTGTTCTACTACATCTCGCAGACGCGCAAGCGCCCTGTTGCCTTCATGAAGCCCAAGCTGATCGACCAGTCGATCCTGGCCGTCTATTTCGACAAGGAAGGCACCGTCAGCCAGCTGGCTCACTATACGCTGAAGGACGGCAAGGTCTTCGACATGCTGACACGCACGACGCCGACAGGTGGCAAGGAAACGAGCTTCCTCGGCCAGCTGCTGACGGGCCCCGGCGCCGGTCAGGCCGCGGCGCGCAGCCTGTTCAAGGACTTCGGCAACTAAGCCTCCCCATTCCAAACAAAAGGCCCGCGGAACGATGTTCCGCGGGCCTTTTGTTTGCGCATCGATGCGATCAGGCGAGGACGGCCAGAAGCAAGAGCGCCACGATGTTGGTGATCTTGATCGCCGGGTTCACAGCCGGCCCGGCCGTGTCCTTATAGGGGTCGCCGACGGTGTCGCCGGTTACCGACGCCTTGTGGGCGTCGGAGCCCTTCAGATGGCGTTCGCCGTTCTTGTCGACAAACCCGTCCTCGAAGCTCTTCTTGGCGTTGTCCCAGGCACCGCCGCCCGAGGTCATCGAGATCGCCACGAAGAGGCCGTTGACGATGACACCGAGCAGAGAGGCACCGAGAGCCGCGAAAGCCGAAGCCTTCGAGCCCGAGAGCAGCAGCACGCCGAAATAGACGACAATCGGCGCCAGCACCGGGAGCAGCGAAGGAATGACCATTTCGCGGATCGCCGCTTTTGTCAGAAGGTCGACGGCGCGGCCATAGTCCGGCCGTTCGGTCCCCTGCATGATGCCGGGCTTCTCGCGGAACTGGCGGCGAACCTCCTCGACGATCGACCCGGCCGCACGGCCGACCGCAGTCATCGCGATACCGCCGAAGAGGTAGGGAATGAGACCGCCGAAGATCAGCCCCGCGACCACGTAAGGGTTGGAGAGATCGAAGGAGATCTGCCCGACATCGGCGAAGTACGGATACTTGTCGCCGTTGGCGGCAAAGTAGCTGAGGTCGTTCGAGTAGGCGGCGAAGAGCACCAGCGCACCGAGACCGGCCGAGCCGATCGCGTAGCCCTTGGTGACGGCCTTGGTGGTGTTGCCGACAGCGTCGAGCGCGTCGGTGGATTTACGCACTTCCGGCGGCAGATGCGACATTTCCGCGATGCCGCCGGCATTGTCGGTGACCGGACCGAAGGCGTCGAGCGCCACGATCATGCCGGCAAGGCCAAGCATGGCGGTGACGGCGATGCCAGTGCCGAAGAGGCCGGCAAGCTGGTAGGTCGCGATGATGCCGCCGACGATGACGATCGCCGGCAAAGCCGTCGATTCCAGCGAGACGGCCAGGCCCTGGATCACGTTGGTGCCGTGACCGGTCACCGACGCCTGGGCGATCGAGTTGACCGGCCGCTTGTTGGTGCCGGTATAGTATTCCGTGATCACCACGATCAGGGCCGTTACGATCAGGCCGAGAATACCGCAGAGGAACAGATTCCAGCCGGTGATCTCCTTGCCGGCGACGGTGCCGATCGTGCCCCAGCCGATGGTGAAGGACGTGGCGGCGCCGAGACCGAGGATCGACAGGACACCGGTCACGATCAGGCCCCTGTAGAGCGCACCCATGATCGAGTTGTTGGACCCGAGCTTCACGAAGAAGGTGCCGATGATCGAGGTGATGATGCAAGCCGCGCAGATGGCGAGCGGATAGACCATGACGGTCGCAAGCACAGGCGTGCCGGCAAAGAAGATCGCCGCCAGAACCATGGTCGCCACGACCGAGACCGCATAGGTCTCGAACAGGTCGGCTGCCATGCCGGCGCAATCGCCGACATTGTCGCCGACGTTGTCGGCGATGGTTGCCGGGTTGCGCGGATCATCCTCGGGAATGCCGGCTTCGACCTTGCCGACGAGGTCGCCGCCGACGTCGGCACCCTTGGTAAAGATGCCACCGCCGAGACGGGCGAAGATCGAAATCAGCGATGCGCCGAAGCCGAGCGACACCAGTGCGTCGATGACTTCGCGCGAGGCGGGCTCATGACCCAGGCCGGCCGTGAGGACGACGTAGTAGACCGAGACGCCAAGGAGCGCGAGGCCGGCCACAAGAAGGCCGGTGATCGCGCCGGATTTGAATGCGATATCGAGGCCGGAGGCGAGGCTCACGGACGCCGCCTGGGCAGTGCGGACGTTTGCCCGGACCGAAACATGCATGCCGATGAAACCCGCGGCACCCGAAAGGATCGCACCGATCAGAAAGCCGAAAGCGGCGGCGGGAGAAAGAAGAACCCAAGCGGCGATGAATACGACGACGCCGACAATGGCAATGGTCTTGTATTGACGCGTGAGATAGGCCTGCGCCCCTTCACGAATGTAGCCTGCGATTTCTTGCATGCGGGCGTTCCCCTGGTCGGCGGCAAGCACCGACTGTGTTGCCCAGATGGCATAAGCCACCGCGAGCAACCCGCATGCGATAACGCCCAATAAAATGGTCATTTCGCATTACCCTCCGTTACAACCCGCGGACTCACTCCCGGCCGCAGGCCCCTCAAAACCGCGAATCACGCACCACCTCCTCAAGCAGCACCCCTCACGGCGCGGCCAGAGTGCGGTTGCAACAGGAGATCGTCAAGCCCCGAGAAACGCCACTGGCGGCGCCTCGTTCGCTTTAGATTTCAGGGGAATGGAGCGTTAGGCGGCGGCCTTGCGCGGCGCCCGCTTCAGAAGCAGCAGGAGGATAAGGCAGACGATCGTTACCGGCCATACGACCGCGTTCAGCATGTCCCAGCCATAGGCCGTGAGCACCTTGCCCGAGGCAAACGACGACAGTGCCACCGTGGTGAACAGGATGATGTCGTGGAAGGCCTGAACCTTGTCGGCCTCCTGTGGGCGATAGCTGCTGGCAACGATCGCCGTCGAGCCGATGAAGCCGAAATTCCAGCCAAGGCCGAGCAATACGAGCGCGCCCCAGAAGTTCCAGAGCTCGATACCCATATGCGCGACCGCGGCGCAGGCCATCAGCAGAAGGAGGCCGCAGCCGACGATGCGCTCGGCGCCAAAGCGGCTGATGAGCATGCCGGTGACGAAGCTTGGCGCGAACATCGCCAGCACGTGCCACTGGATGCCGAGCGTGGCGAGTTCGGTCGAGAAGCCGCAGCCGATCACCATGGCGACCGGCGCCCCGGTCATCATGAAGGTCATCAGCGCGTAGCTGGAAATGCCGCAGATCATGCCGGTGGCGAAGCGTTGGCTGCGGACAATCTCGCCGAGGGGACGGACAGACTGATCGTGGTGGGCACTCACCATTGCGCCCGGCTCGGGCAGCCGCAGCGGCGCGAAAAACAGGGCTGCAACCAGGCAAATCGGCATCAGGACGACGAAAGCCCCGGCAAAGGAAACCGGCGCGAACAGGTCGCCAGCAAAAATGACGATCTGCGGACCGAGAACGGCCGAAACGATGCCGCCGCCAAGGATCAGCGAGATTGCCTTGGGCTTGTAGAACGACGGCGAGGCGTCGGCGGCGGCGAACCGCAGCTTCTGCGTAAAGCCGTTCGACGAGCCGAGCATCGCAAGGGCGAAGGCGAAAAGCCAGAAATTCTCGCGGAAGAGCGCGACGGCGGCGAGTGCTGCCCCGGCGGCCGCTATTGCGGTCCCGCTCATGAAGGCGAAGCGGCGGCCGATCAGGCGCGACAACACCGCTACCAGCACGACGCCGAGCGCCATGCCGACGTTAAAGGCGGTGAGCGGCGCGGTGGCCAGCGACTTGTCCTCCGCCAGCATCTGGTAGCCGGCGACACCGCCGACCGAAAAGCAGATGGGCCCGACGACGCCAAGAACGGCCTGTGCGGCTGTCAGGAGGTAAACGTTGCGGCGTGTTTCGCGAAGGGTGTTCCCCATGTCCTCAGCAGCAGCCGCAACCATCGACCTTACTTCCTCGGTTCGCCGCGGACCTGCTTGGCAATGCGGTCGAGAACGGCATTGACCAGCTTGGGCTCATCATCCGAGAAGAAAGCCTTGGCGATCTCGACATACTCCGTGACGATCACCGGAACCGGCACGTCCTTGCGCTCGAGCATCTCGAATGTACCCGCGCGCAAGATGGCACGCACGGTGGAATCGAGGCGCGACAGAGCCCAGTCGTCCTGGAGGGCCGAGCCGATCAGCGGATCAAGCTTGCGCTGGTCGCGCACGACACCGGCGACAATCGACCGGAACCAGGAGGCGTCCGCCTTCAGGTAGGTGTCGCCGTCGACATCCTGTCCGAGGCGATGCGCTTCGTATTCAGCAACCACTTCCAGGACACCGGTGCCGCCGATGTCCATCTGATAGAGCGCCTGCACCGCAGCGAGGCGTGCTGCACCGCGCTGGTTGACCTGCTTCAGCGGTTGATCCGAGGGGGTTTTCGTCACTTTTCCGTGCCCAATTTCTTCTTAAGTTCAATCATGGTCAGTGCCGCACGCGCAGCAAAGCCACCCTTGTCGCCTTCCGACCGGCGGGCGCGCGCCCAGGCCTGATCGTCGTTCTCCACCGTCAAGATACCATTGCCGATCGCAAGGCTCTCGCTGACGGCGAGGTCCATGATCGCGCGCGAAGACTCGTTCGCGACGATGTCAAAATGGTAGGTTTCGCCGCGAATGACCATGCCAAGGGCCACGAAACCATCATATTCGGTGCCGCCCTCGTCGGCGCCGTCGAGTGCCATGGCAATCGCCGGCGGGATTTCGAGCGCACCCGGAACCGTCACGATATCATAGGTGGCCCCGGCTGCGTCCAGCGCATGCTTGGCGCCGTCGAGCAATGCATCGGCCATATCGTCATAGAAACGCGCTTCCACAATCAGGATGTGGGCTGCCGTGGTCTCTGCCATGGATCACCTGTCTTTGAGAGTTCCGCGCCGGATGCGACCGGCTGAGGCGGCGGTAAAACCACGCCCGGCGCCGAATGGCAAGCAAATTCCGCCGCAGACGGCCTTTTGCCGCGTTTACAGGGCCGCAACATGCGGCCGTTGCCGCTGCAAAATGCCAATGCCGTGGGTCTTGCGCGGCCGCGTTGCTGGTTCCAAGTTCGAAGCCGTCGATATCAAGCTGGATTTTTCGTATGCCCGAAATCGGTTCGACCAACATCGTCCTGCCCATGAAACCTCTTGGCGTCGTCTTCGACATGGACGGATTGCTCTTCGACACCGAAGCGCTCTACCGCGACGCGATGATCCAGACAGCGGCAGCGCTCGGTCACAACATGCCTGTCTCCCTTTATCTCGATACGATCGGGCTTTCGGCCGAGGCGACGCGCATGTTGCTTCGCGGTCGCTTCGGCGATGCCTTCGACCTCGCTCAGTTCTGGGAGCGTGCCTCGGCGCAATTTGCGACAATGGCGACGACCGAGCTGCGGCTGAAGCCTGGCGTCGTCAATCTCCTCGACCTGCTTGACGGCATGGGCCTGCCGTCTGCGATTGCCACCTCGTCACAACATCACGACGTCCAGCGCAATCTCGACCGGCACGGATTGCGCGACCGCTTCCCGACGGTCGTTGCCTTTGGCGACTACGATCATGGCAAGCCGCACCCGGCCCCGTTCCTGACGGCTGCAAGTCGGCTCGGTATCGCGCCGCAGTATTGCCTCGCTCTCGAAGACAGCCACAACGGCGTGCGTTCGGCTTCGTCTGCCGGCATGATGACGGTCATGGTGCCCGATCTCCTGCCACCGACCGAAGAAATGAAAACCCTTTGCGTTGGGATCGCTAGGTGTCTTCACGAGGTCACCACGGCGCTGAACGGCAGACGAACGTGAGCGCGCAGCTCGGCGTTAAACCAACGCGCGATAGCGCCCAGATGCTTTCGCCAATGGATTGCAACACTAGGATGTATTCCTGTAACCATCGTCGCTAATTTTAGCGATCGCAGGTTGACGACGGGACGAACGCGCGACACGGATAGAACGTATTAGCGTTGCCGCGACAACGGTACGCGAGGGAGGAACATGTGACCGATACGAAAAAGCCGATCGTTAATCCCAAAAACCTAGAACTCGACCACTGGACGCAAGGCACCTTTTTCGAATCCCGCGACGCCGCCTTCGGCGCGCTACTCGGCCTCAAGGATCTGGGCATCGGCTACGGTGAAGTACCGCCGGGCAAGTCCGGCTGCCCGTTCCACAATCATCACGTCGAAGAAGAACTTTTCATCATCATCGAAGGCGAAGGCACGTATCGCTTCGGCAGCGAGCGATATCCGGTCGGCCCCGGCGACATTCTGGGCGCCCCTGCGGGTGGACCGGAAACGGCCCACCACCTGATCAACACCGGCTCGGTGCCGCTCAAGTACCTTTCCATCTCGACCAAGGCGGCCACGGAAATCTGCGAGTATCCGGACTCCGGCAAATTCCTTGCCAGGACGCGTGGTTCCGATGGCCAAAGACGCTTCCTTTTCACCGGCCGTCCGGAAAGCGATGTCGACTACTGGGACGGCGAGCCCGGCGCCTGATTTCATCACAGCTTAGGATCGAATATGCATAGCGTTCCCATTATCGAGACCGACCGCCTCATCCTGCGCCCCTACCGCCGTGACGATTTCCCCGCCTATTCCGCGCTGTTCGGCGATGCCGAGGTGATCCGCTATGTCGGCGGGGTGCCGTTTACGCGCGAACAGTCCTGGACGCGGTTCCTGCGCCAAGTCGGCATGTGGCACTATTTCGGCTTCGGCTTCTTTGCCATCCAGGACCGGGAGACCGGGGGTTTTCTCGGCGAGGCCGGCTTCCACGACGTGCACCGCGCCATCACGCCTTCGCTCGAAGGGACGATGGAAACCGGATGGGCATTGTCACCGAAGGCGCACGGCAAGGGGCTGGCGACGGAAGCCGTCAGTGCGGCGCTCAAGTGGGCCGACCACCAGTTTCCGAAGCTGCGCAAGACCTGCATCATCGACGTCGGAAACCGCGCCTCGATCCGGGTCGCGGAGAAGCACGGCTTCAAGGAATTCTGGCGGACGACCTATCACGGCAACCACGTGATCATGTTCGAGCGCCACCAGAAGGCAGCAGCTGCGACAGGCGACCGAAGGGCTCGCGCGCACGCCGAAACATGAACAATTTTTAATTGTTTTCCTGATGCCAGCGCCATGGAAAGGGCCACATTCCGGCCCAGTTTCCTAGTCGTTGGCACGACGCGCCCTCCCCAAGAAGGGAGCAAACGCCGACCAATCAGTCGAAACAGTCCAGCGCCTTTGCTTGCGGGTGACAACGCCCGCAAACGAACCCTGCTGGCCGCCGCAATGGGCGATCCTCACCGGCCCGGAAACCCGCAAGGTTCCGCGTTCCCGTAACGGGTCGGCTTGCGCCTTGTTGCCGGTAAACAAAGGAGCATGACCATGAACCGCATAGCCAAGCTTTCCGTCATCGCTGCTCTCTCCGCCCTTTCCTTCGGCGGCGTCTCCTATGCTGCGAGCGCAGCCATGAACTGGCCGGCCGAAATCGACCACACCGTTCGCGATTTCAAGGGCGATCATTTCAACGTCGTCGACGTGGATACGCTGAAGGAATCGAGCCAGACGCGCATGTGGATCAACGAAGCGACGCCGCAACAGATTTCGTCCCTGCACGCGGCCGTCGAAGGCAACAAGCCGCTTGCAGCCAAGCTCAAGGCGCAGAATGTCGAGATGAACAACATTGCCGGCGCCGAACAGGCAGCCGATGGCAGCCTGACCCTCTACGTGCGTTGAGTGTCAACACCTCCCGAAACCAGAACCGCCCCCGATTGGGGGCGGTTTGCATTCGGCAAAAGAGGAAGTCGGCTTACTCCGGCTTTGGTGCCGGGAATTCGGCGAGGCGCGCCGCATAACGCGCCATGGTGTCCACCTCGAAGTTGACGAAATCGCCGGCCTTGCGCTCACCCCAGGTCGTGACCTCCAGCGAATGGCGGATCAGGAGCACGTCGAACTCGGCGCCGGCGACCTTGTTGACCGTCAGCGACGTGCCGTCGAGCGCGACCGATCCCTTCGGCGCGACGAATTTCGCCAGATGCTCAGGCGCGCGCAGACGAAAGCGCACAGCGTCGCCTTCCGCTTCCACCGACAGAATTTCCGCCTTGTCGTCGACATGGCCGGAAACCAGGTGGCCGCCGAGCTCGTCGCCGATCTTCAGCGAGCGCTCGAGATTGATGCGCGTTCCCTTGGTCCAGCCGGCGATCGTCGTCAGGCGGAGCGCCTCTTCCCAGGCCTCGACCTCGAACCAGCCCTCGTTGCTGCCGGCTTCAGGCAAAGCCGTCACCGTCAGGCAGACGCCGGAATGGGCGATCGAGGCACCCATGTCGATGGTCTTCGGGTCGTAGCTCGTGGCGACACGCAGCTTGATGCCTTCTTTCAGCGGGGTGACGGCGTCGACGGTGCCGATATCGGTAACAATGCCTGTGAACATCAGTTTTCTCTTTCGTATTCCTCGAACAGATCGCCGCCATACCGTGCCTCGGCGACGCGCCGGAAGCCTGCCGGCACGGACTTACGGTCAAATGGGGATGCAATGCCGTTTTCGCCAATGGTCCCCGGTCCGGTGTAGAGCTGGATACGGTCGACCAGATCAGCATCGAGAAAGGCGCGTGCAGCCACAGCACCGCCTTCGACCATCAGCGAGGAGATACCGCGGGAAGCGAGTGCCGCAAGAAGGTCGGCGATCGAGCCGGCTTCGAGCACCTCGACACCGGCGGCCTCCAGGGCCGCCTTGCGTGCTGCTCGGCCGCCATCAACGTCCGCATCCGCATCGCCGGATCCGTCGCTGGAGACCACGATGACGGGGACCTCCCGCGCCGTTAACACCAGTTTGGAGGAAAGCGGCAGGTCGAGCCGGCGGTCGAGAACGATGCGCAACGGCGAACAATGTTCGAGCCCCGGCAAGCGCACGGTCAGTTCCGGATCGTCAGCCGCAGCCGTGCCGATCCCGACCAGAATCGCGTCGGTCTCCGCGCGCAGCATCTGTACCTGCCCGCGCGAAATCGGACCGGTGATGCGCACTTGCCCCTCACCCTTGCGGCCGATCATGCCATCGGCCGAAACCGCAAGCTTGAGAATCACATAGGGTCTCTTGCTGACCTGGCGCATGAGGTAGGCTTCAAGCGCGTGATGCCCTTCCTCGGGGAGAACACCGATATCGACGGTGATGCCAGCATCGCGCAGGCGCACGACGCCACGCCCGGCAACCCGCACGTCCGGATCGAGGATCGAAATCACCACGCGGGATATGCCGGAGGCGACAAGCGCATCGGCGCAAGGCGGCGTCTTGCCGTGATGGGAGCAAGGCTCCAGCGTCACATAGGCCGTAGCACCCCTTGCCTTCGCACCGGCCTCCGTCAGTGCCTGGGTTTCGGCATGCGGGCGGCCGCTCCGCGCGGTTACGGCCCGGCCGACGATAACGCCGTCCTTGACGATCAGGCAGGCGACGGAGGGATTGGTGGATGTCTGTCCGAGATGGTGGCGAGCCAGCCTCAGCGCCGCGGCCATGAACCTCTCGTCTTCACGGTTGGGCGCTGTCATGGCTCTATCCAGCGTAATCTACTCGCCGGGATCGCGCGCGATCTTGGCGCTGATCTCGGTGATGACCTTCTCAAAATCCTCCGCATGGGAGAAATCGCGATAGACCGAAGCGTAGCGCACGAAGGCCACGTCATCGAGGCTCTTCAGCGCTTCGAGCACCTGCAGGCCGATTTCTTCCGAAGGGATCTCGGTCTCGCCGGAGCTTTCAAGGCGACGGACGATACCGGAAACCGCCCGCTCGATGCGGTCGCGATCGACCGGACGCTTGCGCAGCGCAATCTCGAAGGACCGCAGAAGCTTGTCCCGGTCGAAAGGAACCTTCCGACCGGTTTTCTTGATGATCATCAGTTCACGCAACTGCACCCGTTCGAAGGTCGTGAAACGACCTCCGCAATCCGGACAAATCCGGCGGCGGCGAATGGCATTCCCGTCCTCTGCCGGACGGGAATCCTTCACCTGACTGTCTTCAGAACCGCAATAGGGGCAGCGCATGGGCGACCGATCACATGTAGCCGTACATCGGGAAGCGATCGGTCAGCTTGATGACCTTGTCGCGAACGCCGGCTTCGACGGCGGCATTGCCCTCGTCGGAGTTGGCGACCTTCAGGCCGTCAAGAACCTCGACGATCCGCTCGCCGATTTCCTTGAACTCGGCTTCCTTGAAGCCACGGGTCGTGCCGGCCGGCGTGCCGAGACGGACACCCGAGGTGACGAAGGGCTTTTCAGGATCGAAAGGAATGCCGTTCTTGTTGCAGGTGATGAAGGCACGGCCAAGGGCGGCTTCCGCGCGCTTGCCGGTTGCGTTCTTCTTGCGCAGGTCGACGAGCATCAGGTGGTTGTCCGTGCCGCCCGATACGATGTCGAGGCCGTTGGCCTTTAGCGTTTCGGCGAGCGTGCGGGCGTTCTTGACGACTTGAGCCGCATAGTCCTTGAACGACGGCTGCAGCGCTTCGCCGAGTGCCACGGCCTTGGCGGCGATGACGTGCATCAGCGGACCGCCCTGGAGACCCGGGAAGACGGCCGAGTTGATCTTCTTGGCGATATCTTCGTCGTTGGTCAGAATCATGCCGCCGCGCGGGCCGCGGAGCGACTTGTGCGTCGTCGTCGTTGCAACGTGGCAATGCGGGAACGGCGACGGATGCTGGCCACCGGCAACGAGACCGGCGATGTGCGCCATGTCGACCATCAGCCAGGCGCCGACTTCGTCTGCGATCTCGCGGAAGCGCTTCCAGTCCCAGATGCGCGAGTAAGCGGTGCCGCCGGCGATGATCAGCTTCGGCTTGTGCTTGCGCGCCTGCTCGGCGACGTTGTCCATGTCGAGCAGGTGATCGTCTTCACGCACGCCGTAAGAGACGACGTTGAACCACTTGCCGGACATGTTGACCGGCGAACCGTGCGTCAGGTGGCCGCCCGAGTTGAGGTCGAGGCCCATGAAGGTGTCACCCGGCTGCAGGAGCGCCAGGAACACGGCCTGGTTCATCTGCGAACCGGAGTTCGGCTGAACGTTGGCGAAGTTGACGCCGAAGAGCTTCTTGGCGCGCTCGATCGCCAATTCCTCGGCGATGTCGACGAACTGGCAGCCGCCGTAGTAGCGCTTGCCCGGGTAGCCCTCGGCATATTTGTTGGTCATGATCGAGCCCTGGGCTTCGAGCACGGCGCGGGAAACGATGTTCTCGGAGGCGATCAGCTCGATCTCGTGGCGCTGGCGACCCAGCTCCTTTTCGATCGCACCGAAGATGTCCGGATCGCTGTCGGCCAGAGAGCGGGTGAAGAAGGCGTCATTCGTCTGTGCAGTCATCGGCGCGAGGCTCCTCTCAAGGGTGGCAGTTCTTTAGCTTCCTCGCACGGCGAGAGCAATATCCGCTGTGCGGTTTGCGTCATTTCCCCCATCTGCCGCGCCGAAATATCGCGGCGCTCAACCCATGAAAAAGCCGCGCTCCCAAGGGAAGCGCGGCTCGAAGAATTCCGTGTCGCAAATTCGCTTATTGCGGCAAGGCGTCCTGGTCGACCGAGCCGGGCGACTGCTCGACGCCATAGGGGGTCTGCAGCGCCAGTTCGGTGGCACCGTCGCGCTGATAGATATCGTCGCGGAACTGCACGACGCCGTCCTTGGCAGACCAGGCGGTGATGTAGGTGAAGAAAACAGGGACTTCCTCGGCGAGCGTGATCGGCGTGTTGACGCCGGTCTTGATGGTCGCCTCGATCTGCTGGCGCGACCAGCCGGGCGTTTCCTTCAGAAGCCAGGTCGAAAGGTCGCGCACGTTCTGTACGCGCACGCAGCCCGACGATTCGAAGCGCATCAGCTTGTTGAACAGGCCCTGCTGCGGCGTGTCGTGCATGTAGACCTGATGCTCGTTGTGGAAGTTGATCTTCGTCGACGACATCGCGTTGATCTTGCCCGGGTCCTGGCGGAACATCAGGTTCGGCGCTTTTTCGGCGTTCCAGTCGACCGTCTCCGGCGACACTTCGCCGCCGCTGCCATCAAACAGGCGGATCGAGTTGCGCGCCAGATAGGTCGGATCCTTACGCATCAGCGGCATGATATCCTTCTGGATGATCGAGCGCGGCGCGGTCCAGTAAGGGTTGAGGATGACCTCATAAATCTTCGAGTTGAGGATCGGCGACTGGCGGTCGATCTTGCCGACGATCGCCGTGTGGCGCAGCGCCACGCGGCCGTTCTCGACCGCTTCGATGTAGGCCGCAGGGATGTTGACCATCACGTAGCGGCGGCCGAGGTCGCCGGACATCGACTGCAGGCGCACGAGGTTGGTCTGGAGCTGGCCGAGGCGGGTGTTGGCGTCGACGTTGATCGCCTTCAGCGTGTATTCGCCGATGACGCCGTCCGCCGGCAGGCCGTGGCGGGCCTGGAAGCGCTTGACCGCGCCTTCGACGTAGCTGTCGAAGGACGAGGAGATGCCGGCCGAACGCGGCAGGTCGCCGGAAACCATCAGGCGCTGGCGGAGCTGCTGCACGGACGGATCGGTGACGCCGAGTTCAAGCTTGACGCTGGTCTGGACCGACGGCCAGCCGCCCTGCGACACGATGTTCTGATAGTCGAAGATCGCCTGCTGCACATGGGCGATCGTTTCCGGGCCGAAAACCGGCGTGTTCGAAACGACCGTCGTCGCGGTGCGCGATGCCCCTTTCGCGTCAAACTGGTCGTCCCAGGAGCCACGGCGAGGCGAATTGATGATCTCGTTCAGAGCGTCCTGTGCGCTTGCCGCGCCGGCGACTGCCACGGCGCCGAAGGTCGCTGCCGAGCGCAAGAAGGCGCGGCGCGAGAATGCATCAATTCCATTCTTTTTCGACATAATCCTACCATCCCAATGCGTCGGCACGCGCCCTATGCGCTGACACGCACGTTGCCGGAGCCCTAACACGATCGTGGTTAACAAAGGTCAACCAACGAGCCACCCTGCCCTCACATGTCTTCACGATGCCGCGAGTGAGGACCCTCATCCGGCAGGCGAAACGCGAAACGAATCCACACGCAAGAAAACACGTGGGCGCACCTACCGCATGTCGTCGTCGCTGTCATAGCAATATGGCCAATTCGTGTCTGGGCGCGAGCGAACGGCGACATGGCATGCCTTTTGCTTTTCGCCGGACGCGACTGGGTTGCAGCCGAACCGGAAACGGCAACATTTTGATTTACTAATGTTTTTGGTTTGAAAAATCACGCGAACGCGAGGAAAGCGTGCCGCAGCGGTGCAGCTTTTTGGCAACAGAACGGGGTGCCGCAAATGGCAAAGGTCGGACACGCAGGGATTGCGCCCGACCCTTGAACTGGAGGTTTTGGCCTGATTACAGGCGATACATGATCGAGTCGTTCCAGAAGCGATCGAGGCGCTGCAGGAGCTTATTCATCTGGGTGAACTCGTCCGAGCCGATACCGCCGACCTTCTGGATCGAGCCGACGTGGCGCTCGTAGAGCTTGGCAACGGTTTCGGCGATTTCCTGGCCGTCTTCCGTCAGGCTGATGCGGACCGAGCGGCGGTCGACGCGGGAGCGCTGGTGGTTGATCAGGCCGAGATCGACGAGCTTCTTGACGTTGTAGGAGACGTTCGAGCCGAGGTAGTAGCCGCGGGAGCGAAGTTCGCCGGCGGTCAGTTCCGAGTTGCCGATGTTGAAGAGCAACAGGGCCTGAACGGCGTTGACGTCGCTGCGACCTTCGCGGTCGAACTCGTCCTTGATGACGTCGAGCAGGCGGCGGTGCAGACGCTCGACGAGGTGAAGGGATTCCATATAGAGACCGCGGATGGTTTCTTCCTGGGGGTCTCGGGGCTGAACTGCCTGCGGCTTCATCTTGGTGTTCATTTGACTGCCTCACTGTTTTGTTTGGCGGTGTCTGTTTGTCTTCCCGCCTTGAGTGAGACCCTATCGAATACGTCTAAAATTCTACTTAAACCGCAGCCTTAACAAGAGCTTGCCATTTGGCGACCCTGTCTCAGGGTGAATCAACCCTTACCTGCCTGGCGAGCCGCCAGCGCTGGTAGAAGATCGCCGCGCGGAAAAGAACGAAGGTAACGGCAACCGCCGCATGCAGCACGACCAGCAGCGGACGGCCGCCGAAACTGGCCGGATAGAACTCGTACATCACGATCTCGATGGCTGCCGCAACCACCCAGACGACCGGCCCCCAGGAGACCAGCAGCCACAGGCCGAGGGCGGCGACCGGATAGATGACGGCAAGTGCGGTTGCGGCCGCCCGCCACTCCGGCGTCAGGAGATCGAAGCGTCCGGCGCCGCCATGGGAAAAGCCGATCAGCATGGCCCAGTAGTTCAGCGCGAACCAGATGCATGAGGCGGAGACCAGACGCAGAAAGAGACCGAAGAGGATCTCGGTCAGCGACGGTTTCGGCACATGGGCAGAATCATGAAGCATGGCCGGCAAGATAGGGCGGGTCTTTGCCATCCGCCAGCGGCATCGCGCCGTCCCCTCCCCCACGGCTCCTCTTAAAGAGAAGAAATGCCGCAGCCGGTTCGCCGGCCGCGCGGTTCCCAATGGCGGCCAGCCCATGATAAAGCGCTTGGCTATCGACGATTTTCACGGGAAAGGCGCGGCGCGATGAACGACAGGACAAATCTTGTGGACAGGGTCACCGGCCATCGCCGCATGCGCCGCAACCGCAAGGCCGACTGGACGCGCCGGCTGGTGCAGGAAAACCGCCTGACCGTCGACGACCTGATCTGGCCGATCTTCATCGTGCCGGGCGAGAACATCATCCAGCCGATCGACGCGATGCCGGGCGTCAACCGCATGAGCATCGACAAGGCCGTGGAAGCGGTAAAGGAAGCGGCCGGTCTCGGCATCCCGGCGATCGCCACCTTCCCCAACATCGACCTGTCGCTGCGCGACGATACCGGCTCCAACAGTCTTGCGGCCGACAACCTGATCAACCAGGCGACGCGCGCCTTCAAGAAAGCCGTGCCTGAGATCGGCATCATCACCGACGTCGCGCTCGACCCCTTCACCAGCCACGGCCATGACGGCATCCTGCGCAATGGCGAGATCGTCAACGACGAGACGGTCGAGACGATCGCAAGGGCGGCCGTCGCCCAGGCGGACGCCGGCTCCGATATCATCGCCCCCTCCGACATGATGGACGGACGCATCGGCGCCATCCGCCAGGCGCTCGACGCTCACTGCCACCAGAATGTCGGCATCATGTCCTATGCGACGAAGTTCGCCTCCGGCTTCTACGGTCCCTATCGCGAGGCGATCGGCACCGGCGGCCTTTTGAAGGGCGACAAGAAGACCTATTACATCGACCCGGCCAACGGCACCGAAGCGATCCGCGACGCAGCCCTCGACGTCGAGGAAGGCGCCGACATGCTGATGGTGAAGCCAGGCCTTCCCTATCTCGACATCTGCTGGCGGATGAAGGAAGCCTTCGGCCTGCCGGTCTTTGCCTACCAGGTGTCCGGCGAGTATTCGCAGGTGAAGGCGGCGGCTGCCAACGGCTGGATCGATGGCGAGAAGGTGATGCTCGAAACGCTGCTCGCCTTCAAGCGCGCCGGCTGCGACGGCATCCTCAGCTACTTCGCGGTCGAAGTGGCCCGCATTCTCGCCAAAGGCCGCTGAAACGCACCGCTTGATCCCGGCTCCGATCCTTGTTTTGCAGGGAATGCCATCCCATATCCTTGCTGCAACCAAACGAGGCTTTTGACCGATGACCATGCACAACGAAGAACTGAGGCTGCCGAGCAATGACTGGCGCGCCTATCAGGGCGTGCTGTCGCGACGCGTCTTTGCCTTTCTGCTCGATTACGCGATCATCGCGCTCCTCTGGATCCCCGCGGCGGTCGTCGTCTTCTTCCTCGGCATCTTGACGCTCGGCCTCGGCTTCATGCTTTATCCGGCGCTCTTTGCGATCGTCGCCATGCTCTATTTCGGCCTGACGGTCGGTGGCCGCGAACAGGCCTCTCCCGGTATGCGCTTGATGGGCCTGGCGATTGCTCGAACTGATGGACGCCCGATGGACTTCCTGACGGCGATCGTCCACCTCGTCATCTTCTGGATCGCCAACGCGCTGCTGACGCCGCTGATCCTGCTGATCGGCCTTTTCACCGACCGCAGCCGCCTGCTGCACGACCTGCTGATCGGTACCGTCACGGTGCGCCGCGACATGTATTGAAACCGGCGCAGGCATAGAGCTGAAAGCGTAAGGCGGTGTTTTCCGCCTCACCGCCGCCACCTATTGTGGTCACCACTAAAATATCGGCCGGCGCAGGCGGAAGCGGCAAACGAGTGAGTTGACGTTTTCCATTCTTGCGCCATGCTACTGTCATGAACCACAGCGCGAAGAGTGACCTCCGCACTCGATGAACACACAGACCGCACCGTCTCCGCAATTTTATCTGACTGCGCCGGCAGCCTGCCCTTATCTGCCGAACGAGATGGAGCGGAAGGTTTTCACCCACATGGTGGGCGAGCGCGCGCCCGAGCTCAATGATCTCCTGACGCAAGGCGGCTTCCGACGCTCGCAGAACATCGCCTATCGCCCGGCTTGCGAGACCTGCCGCGCCTGTATTTCGGTGCGCATCCTCGCCAACGAGTTCAAGCCCACCCGTTCCATGCGCCGGGTGCTTGCCGCCAATCACGACGTGATCTCGGCGGAATATCCGGCCGAGCCGTCGAGCGAGCAGTACAACCTCTTCCGCCGATACCTCGACCGACGCCACCAGAAGGGCGGCATGTCGGACATGTCGGTGCTCGACTATGCGATGATGGTCGAGGACACCCATGTGCACACCAAGATCATCGAATATCGCCTGAGGGTCGAAGGCGACGGCGTCAGCGAGAAGGCACGCGGGCCGCTGATCGCTGCGGCGCTCACCGACCGCATGGGCGACGGACTGTCGATGGTCTACTCCTTCTTCGACCCGACGCAGGAAGAGCGGTCGCTCGGCACCTTCATGATTCTCGATCACATTCGCCGCGCCCGGGAGCGCGGCCTTCCCCACGTCTATCTCGGCTACTGGGTGAAAGGCTCGCGCAAGATGGGGTATAAAACAAAGTTTTTGCCGCAAGAGCACCTCATGGCCCGTGGCTGGGAGCGCTATGAAGGCGGAGACACCACCCTGGAAGCCGCTCCTACGAAAACGGGTTAGAAATTGAGTTCATCTTCCGATGCCGCGATGCACCGGCGCGGCCTTGCCATCACCGGCCTCGGCGGCCTTGCCCTCTCCTTCGACATTCCGCTCATCCGATCCGCCGGCGGCCACGTCTGGTCGCTGCTCGCCGTGCGCAGCCTGTCGACTTTCGTGATCGCGCTCGGCGCCTGGTTCGTACTCAACCGGGTGCTCGGCCGGGAGATTTCGCTGCTGCCGGGCAAGACCGGCCTTTTGGTCGGCGTCTTCTACGGAATCAATTCCTGCACGTTCCTGCTCGCCGTCTTCAACACCTCGACGGCGAATGTGGTCTTCATCCTCGCCTTCACCTCGATGTTTGCCGCCATCCTCTCCTGGATCTTTCTGAAGGAGAGACCATCGAACGCGACGCTCGTGACCATGCTGGTCATGGTGCTCGGCGTCGGGCTGATCGTCCAGGACGGACTGGAAAGCGGTCACCTCTTCGGCGACGCCATGGCGGCATCCTCCGCCTTTCTGCTGGCAAGCGCGATTACGATCAGCCGTGCGAGCAAGCGCGACATGGCGCTGGTGCCGCTGGTGACGGCGATCTTCCCGGCGGCCGTCGCTCTCCTGATGCTGCCGGCAGGCGGCTTCACGATCGCCGCCCCCGGCTACATCCTCTTCAACGGCCTGGTGATGATCCCGCTCGCCTTCTTCTGCCTTGCGACCGGGCCGCGTTATCTCTCAGCCCCGGAAGTGGGCATGTTCTATCTGCTAGAGACTATTCTCGCGCCGATCTGGGTCTGGATGGTCTTCGCTGAAACGCCGACAACGCAGACGCTGATCGGCGGCTCGATTCTCGTCTTCGCGCTGATCGGCCATTCGCTTTGGCAGTTGCGCAGCCGCTCGCTGAGAGCGGCCGTTGCCTGCGCCGAGTAACGCTGTTCAAGACTTGTCGTCGCGCTGACCGCTGGGCCGCGGACGACGCTGCTTGTGGTCGACGCCCCGATCGCGCACCGGCAGCGGCTCCTGCGGCTGTCCCAGCGAAGCCGGGCGGACGCCGGGCATCTCTACGCGCATGACCCACAGTTCGCGGTTGGTGTTGATCCAGGTGGCCGCGACGCTCAACGGCGCCGGATTGCCGATCAAGGCGTCGCCGTCGCGCCGTTTGAGGCGGGTGACGAGGCCTGCAGCCTCCAGGAGCGCGATGTGCGTCTCCAGCTCTTCGCGGGTTACCGCGACGGCTACGGCAATATCGGCGACGCGCGCCTCACCGGCAAAAAGGATCTCGAACATCCGGCGGCGGACCGGGTGGGCAAGGGCCAGCAGGACGTCATCAAGGGCTGTGGCATTCGGCATCGCTGTCATCCCTGTTGGACGCGCAGTGATCCATTATAGCCTTCCGGCTTACAAGCGCCAGTTGCGCCTGCGTTTCATTTGGATTTCCAATGATTTAAGAGATTGCGCCAAACTGCGCCAAAACGAAACAGGAGCCACGCGGCCTCTCGACCGCATGGCTCTCCTTATCCCGGTCAGCCGCTGAACTTGCCGCTCCGCGGGAAGCCCTTCGGAACGACGCGGCCGGCAGAAGCGCGGTCGCCCTGCCATTCGATCAGTTCGTCCTTGGTCTTGGTAAAGACCCGGCCGGCGCTGTCTTCCCAGACGAGACCGTCGGCGATCGTGAAGCAGCGAATGTCGGAGATGCCGCCATCCTTGTAACGCTGCAGCCGCACGCCCTTGCCGCGTGCCATCTCGGGGATCTGAACGAGCGGGAAGACGACCAGCTTGCGGTTTTCGCCGACGACGGCCACGTGATCGCCCTTGACCGGAACGACCAGCTTCGCTTCGTCGCTGGCCGAGACGTTCATCACCTGCTTGCCCTTGCGGGTATTGGCGACGATATCACTTTCGGTGACGACGAAGCCGTTGCCGGCGACCGAGGCGACGATGAGCTTGCGCGCCGGGTCGTGAACGAAGGCCGTCAGGACGTCCTGATCGGTCTCCATGTCGACGATGATGCGCAGCGGCTCGCCATGGCCGCGACCGCCGGGCAGCTTGTCGCCGCCGAGCGTATAGACCTTGCCGCCTGTCGTGAAGACGAGGATCTTGTCGGTCGTCTGCGCCGGGAACGCCACCTTCAGCGCGTCACCCTCCTTAAACTGGAGCGAAGACGTGTCGGAGATGTGGCCCTTCAGCGCGCGGATCCAGCCCTTCTCAGAGATGACGACGGTGATCGGTTCCTTCTCGATCATCGCCTGCTGGATCGCCTCTACGTCGGCTTCCGGCGCATCGGCAAAGGTGCTGCGGCGCTTGCCGATCTCGGTCGCCTTGGCAAACTTCTTTTTGACTTCGCCGATTTCCCAGGCGACGGTCTGCCATTGCTTTTCGTCGGAGGCGAGCAACGCCTCGATCTCGGCCTTCTCCTTCGAGAGCGCATCGAACTCGGTGCGGATCTCGAATTCCTCGAGCTTGCGCAAGGAGCGCAGGCGCATGTTGAGGATCGACTCGGCCTGGAGATCGGTGAGCGAGAACCGCTCCATCATCACCGTCTTCGGCTCATCCTCTTCGCGGATGATGCGAATGACTTCGTCGATGTTCAGATAGGCGACGAGGTAGCCGCCGAGGATTTCGAGCCGGCGGTCGATTGCGGCCAGCCGGTGGCGCGATCGGCGCTGCAGCACTTCGCGGCGATGCGCCAGCCATTCCGACAGCACTTCGTTCAGCGCCATGACCCGCGGCACGCGTCCGAGCGACAGCACATTCATGTTAAGCGGAATGCGACTTTCGAGCTCGGTCAGCTTGAACAGCGATTCCATCAGGATGCCGGCATCGACCGAACGGGTCTTCGGCACGAGGACGATGCGGATGTCTTCGGCCGATTCGTCGCGGATGTCTTCGAGCAGCGGCAGTTTGCGGGCGACCAGGAGCTCGGCAATCTTTTCGATCAGGCGGGACTTCTGCACCTGATAGGGGATTTCGGTGACGACGATCTGGTAGCCGCCGCGCCCAAGGTCTTCCTGCGCCCAGCGGGCACGAACACGGAAACCGCCGCGGCCGGTGCGGTAGGATTCGGCCATGCTTTCCCGGCCTTCGACGATCACGCCGCCAGTCGGGAAGTCGGGCCCTTCGATGCCGCCCTTTTGCGGGTTGGCCGGATCGTAAAGCAGATCCTCGACGGTCGCGTCGGGATGGCGGATGAGATGCAGCGCCGCGTCGCAAAGTTCATGCGCGTTGTGCGGCGGGATCGAGGTGGCCATGCCGACGGCGATGCCGGTCGCGCCGTTTGCGAGCAGGTTCGGGAAAGCGCCGGGGAGCACGGTCGGCTCCTGGTCTTCCTCGTTGTAGGTCGGGCGGAAATCCACCGCGTCCTGGTCGATGCCTTCCAGGAGCAGCGAGCAGACGTCCGTCATCTTCGCTTCGGTGTAGCGCATCGCCGCGGCGTTATCGCCGTCGATGTTGCCGAAGTTGCCCTGGCCGTCGACCAGCGGATAGCGGATCGCGAATTCCTGCGACAGGCGCACCAGCGCGTCGTAGATCGAGGCGTCGCCGTGCGGGTGGAACTTACCCATCACGTCGCCGACGATACGCGCGCATTTCTTGAACGAGGAGTTGGGGCGCAGCCCCATCTCGCTCATCGCATGCACGATACGACGATGCACGGGCTTCAGCCCGTCTCGGACGTCCGGAAGTGCGCGGTGCATGATGGTCGACAAGGCATAGGCGAGGTAACGCTCTTCCAGCGCCGCCTTGAGGTCAACCGGCTGAATGTGATCGTCCCCGCCTGACGGGGGATTGAGGCTTTGTCCCATAGGTTCTTGCTAGCGCAACAAACCCGGAACGGCAAGGTTTTCAGGGCTTGCGCTTGTGGAGAACCCCCTCGCCCCAAATAACCGGCTCGCGCACCGATCCGCTTGCCCCGGCGCAATGTTCGTGCAACGGTCGCGCCGCTATGCGTCGGAGGCTGCCGACAGGTAACGTCCCGGAAAGCATGCCCGAGCAGGAAGATGTGCGGTTCGCCCAAGCGAATATAATTTCGCCCTGTTTCGTAATAGCTTCGGCTGGAGTTGATTTGGACGATTTGCAAGGGGGATCGCAGGACGCGCATTGGCAGACGGAACTGGCGGCCGCGCGCCGCCGACAAAGACGAATGCTGCCATGCGCCTACAGTTGACGCCCTCTCCAAGGGAACCAGATCAGCGACGCCTTATCTTCTTAAACAGCTACACAATCAAAGATTTTCACGAAGGAACTCGAAATGATGCACACGCGCAAGATCCGCCTGATGATGGCGAGCGCCGCGCTTCTCACGCTGACCGGCCCGGCCTTCGCGCTCGATGGCGCCGATTTGATGAAGAAACTCGACGCAGCGACGAACGCGAACGGCACCTCGATCACCTATGACAAGGCCGAAGTCGACGGCGACAAGGTGACGGTGACCGGCGTGAAGCTGAAGGTCGCGAGCCAGCCGGGCGACGCTGTGGACCTGAATATCGGGGACCTGACCTTTGAGGGCGTCGAGGAGACCGAAGGCGGCGGCTATTACGCCGAAACTGTTTCGTTCCCCGACGTCAATGTCAGCCAGGACGAGGGTGCCATTTCCGTCAAGGACATCCTGCTCTCCGGCCTGACGATCCCGGCCAATGCGACCGGCGGAACGATCAACGACATCATTCTCTATGAAAGCGCCAGCACCGGCCCGATCGCCGTCAGCTCCAAGGGCAAGGAAGTCTTCTCGCTCGAAAGCACCGAAGCCAACCTCGCGCGCCAGGAAAATGACGCCGGCTTCGACTTCGACGCGACCGCTTCCGGCATCAAGGCCGACCTGTCGTCGGTCGAGGACGCCAAGACCAAAGAGGCGATCGAAAAGCTCGGCCTCACCACCATCGACGGCGCCCTGACGATGAAGGGCAGCTGGGAAGTCGAAAGCGGCAATGTCGCGCTCGAAGAATATGCACTCGACTTCAAGAATGTCGGCCGGTTGAACTTCGCTCTCGACATCTCCGGCTACACGCTTGCCTTCGTCAAATCGATGCAGGAAGCGATGAAGGCTGCCGAAGCCAATCCGAACAAGGAAGAGGCCAACCAGGCGATGGGTCTCGCCATGATGGGCCTCATGCAGCAGCTGACCTTCAACAGCGCCGAAATCCGCTTCGACGACGCCTCGATCACCAAGAAGGCGCTCGACTATGCCGGCTCGCAGCAGGGCGTGACCGGTGAGCAGATGGCACAGTCGCTGAAGGGCCTGGTGCCGATCATGATGGCGCAGCTCAACGTGCCGGAACTGCAGAACCAGGTGTCGGCTGCCGTCAACGCCTATCTCGATGGCCCGAAGAGCCTGACGATCAGCGCGGCACCGGAAAAGCCGGTTCCGTTCCCGATGATCATGGGTGCCGCCATGGGCGCGCCGAACACCATCCCGTCGGTGCTCGGCGTCAAGGTAACGGCGAACGACTAATCGTTCAGGTTTCTCCCGGCCTCAGCCGAGCCCGGGAGAAACCGACATGACGACCAGCCTTGCGCGCCGAGACAGGCACGCAAGGCTTGATGGCGCCGCACCGGCTTCCCATGTGGCCCACGGCATTCACTCGGCGGACTTCGCCGGCCGAAAGCTGCGCCGCCGCCCTCCCCTGAAAGAACAAGCACCGCCCTTTACTTGCGAACCGCATAGTCGGATCACGTTGCACGCCCTTGTGGAGCGCGCATCGGTTGCGGGACTCTTTTCTTCCCGGTGAGCTATTGCTTGCGCCAAGAAAATTTCACCGTAAGGCGATGGCGTTCTTCATCGAAATCGTGCATGCCACCCTCAGGCAATTCAGAATCCGATTTCCAACGAACTTGAGAGCATTTAAGCCTCGAAGGGGACGTCTCGGACTTTGTGCAAATATACAAATACATGCCCGAATATCGTCTCCACGTTACGGCAGATCGGACGTAAATGCTCGCCTGGCTCCAGCAGTCTGTAAATTTCACTGAAGAATTGTTGGAGGGGAAATTCGCCCCTGTCCGAGCTGACTACTATACGGGCCCGCCCGGTAAGCCATTGCGGCTGCTGCTCCAGGCGCGAACGGATTTCCTGTCGATCTGGCGGGCGAGCGACTATACCGAAACGATCTCGCAGACCCGGATCCTTGGGCGGCAGATCATCGTCGTCAACTCGCCCGACCTGATCCGGCAGGTCGTCGTCAAGCGTCACGAAAACTTCGAGCGCAAGAGCCCGCAGATGCGCCGGGCACTCGAATTCCTGCTGGGCGACGGGCTGTTTATTTCGGACGGGGACACCTGGAAGCAACGCCGGCCGCTGGTGGCGGACATCGTCCACGCCAAGCGGGTCCCCTCTTTCGGGCCCGTCATGGAAAATACGACCAGCGAACTGGTCGAGCGCTGGAACCGCATGCCCGATGGCGCCGAGGTCAACGCGTTGCACGAAATGGCGGGGCTGACCGCCGAAATCATCGCGCGCAGCGTCTTCGGCAACCAGCTCGGCGACGGTAGCGCGGCGGCGGTGACCGAGGGCTTCACCAGCTACCAGTCGCTGGTCGATTCCATCAACATCGGTTACTTCCTCGGCTTTGACGACGGCCTGCCGGTGCTGCGCACGCCGAGCCTGCGTCGTTCGGTCAAGCGCATCCACGCAACCATCGACAAGGTGGTTGAGGATCACCTTGCCGGACGCGGCGACCACAATTCGATGGTCGAGCTGCTGATCCGGCGCCAGCAACGAAACCCGGAACTGAAACTCGACCTCGTCGCCTTGCGCAACGAGGCCGCGACCATCTTCATGGCCGGGCACGAGACGACGGCGGCGACGCTGACCTGGACCTGGTATCTGCTTTCGAAGGCAGGCTGGGTCGAGAAGGCCGTTCACGACGAAATCGCCAGGGTCTGCGGCGACCGGACACCGACGATCGACGACGTGCCTCAGCTCGAATGGTGCCGGGCAGTTATCGAGGAGACGCTTCGCCTCTATCCACCGGTTCCGATCCTGGCGCGGCAGACCCGCGAGGCGGATATGATCGGCGACGTTGCCGCAGAGCCGGGCTCGCTCGTGCTGATCGTGCCGTGGCTCCTTCACCGGACTGAAAGCCTCTTCCAGGATCCACACCACTTCCATCCGGAACGGTTCACCGAAGGCCGGCGCCCGACGCCCTACAGCTTCATCCCCTTTGCCAGCGGACCGCGCGTCTGCCCCGGCCTGCATTTCGGGCTGACCGAAGCGATCCTGTGCCTGGCGATCATCGCGCAGCGCTACCGGGTTCGTGTGAGCCAGCGCCACGCGGTCGAACCGATCTGCCGCCTGACCCTCAGGCCGAAGAATGGCCTGCCGGTCACCTTGCACAAGCGAGAGGCCCCGTCGCATGGCGCCGGATGATCCGCACGCGGCGCAGCCGATCGGCAAGCGCAGGGCCTGGATCTTCGCCGAGGAAAGCGCCCCGCGGCTCGCCGATGCACTGGCGGGTGGCGACAGGGCGCGGGCCTTCCGGCGCTATTGGATCACCGACAACATTTGGAACGTCGCCAACATCGCCGCCCATTTCGGCATGAAGCTTCTGCCGATGGACGCCTGCTCCAGGCTCGGGGCGGCGCTCGGTCTCTTCATGGTTCCGCGCTTCCACAAGGTGGCAACCCGCCGCGCCCGTGAAACCATCGAACAGTTGCGGCCGGACCTTGACGCCCCGCAACGCGAGGCACTGTTTCTCGAAAACTGTCGCGCTCAGGGACGGTTGATGACGGAGTTCTCCGTCGTCAACCGATTGCAGCAGCGGCCGGAGCGGCTGAAGACCGAGGGCCTTGCACCCATCCGTGAGGCGGCAAACCGCGGCCCAGTCATTCTCGTCGGCCTGCATCTCGGCAACTGGGAAGTGGGCACGATCGCATTCCGCAAGCTCGGCCTCCAGCCGCATGCCTTCTATGTGCCGCCCAAGGGCCGGGCCAAGGCGTGGATCGCCGGTCGGGTGCGCAGCAAGGCTGGCTTGCAGTTTCTGCCTCCGGGAATGGACGGGATCCGGCCGGCACTGAAGGTTCTGAAAGGCGGCGGCGTTGTCAGCATCTTCTGCGACGAGGGGTTCGGCGGCATGATCCGCGGGCCGTTCTTCGGCCGCCGGCCGCATCAGGAAGGCAACATCGCCATCGCCATACGGCTGGCGCGCATGACGGGCGCTACGATCTGCCCCTGGTACGGCCTTCGCACCGACGACTTCCGCTTCGAATGCACGGCCTTGCCGCCGATACGTTTGCCGGCGGAGGAGCGCCCCAATGCCCGGCTGCTGGATGACATGCAGTTGCTGAACGACACGATCGAGCCGGTCGTCCGCGCCCATCTCGACCAATGGTATTTCCTCGATAACGCGCTACGGCCGCAGTGAGCTTACTCACGCCTTTTTAACGCCTGCACGTCGCGGCTTTGCGATCGGCGCTTGATGCCGGCCGGGTCTGGCCTATTTATTCCACCAAGGACCGAAATCCCTGTTCCTGACCGATAAAACGGAAGGAGAAACCCATGGGACTGAAGCAGGCGGACATTACAGCCATCCTTGGCCCGGTTGACGAGACGCTGATGGCCGAACTGCTTGCGACCGGCGCGACGGCCGGCGAGCTTGCGGAGGCGATCGCCTGGGTCAACAACGATGAAGCGCTGATCGGGGAAGGCCGCCATCTGCCGGCCGGCCGCGTTGCGGCGCTGATCGATATCTTGACCCCGGACAACGAAGAAGAGCGGAATTTGGGACTGTAGTCGCGAAAGCCGGTTGCCGGGTACGTCCGATTGCAAGCCGCCTTCCGGGCGGCTGGGTGCGTGAGGCCATATGTTCGTGTTGAGGGAGGTCCACAATGGCTGCCAAGGAAGTCAGGTTCAGTAGCGATGCCCGCGATCGGATGTTGCGCGGCGTCGACATTCTCGCCGATGCGGTCAAGGTCACGCTCGGCCCGAAGGGACGCAACGTCGTCATCGAACGCGCCTTCGGCGCGCCGCGCATCACCAAGGACGGCGTGTCGGTCGCCAAGGAAATCGAGCTCGACGACAAGTTCGAGAACATGGGCGCGCAGATGCTGCGGGAGGTCGCGTCGCGCACCAGCGACGTGGCCGGCGACGGCACAACGACGGCCACCGTGCTCGCACAGGCCATCGTCAAGGAGGGCGTCAAGGCGATCGCGTCCGGCATGAACCCGATGGATCTGAAACGCGGCATCGATCTCGCCGTCGACGCGATCGTCGCGAAACTGAAGACCCATGCGCGCAAGATTTCAAACAATGAGGAGATCGCGCAGGTGGGCACGATCTCGGCCAACGGCGACGCCGAAATCGGAAGCTATCTGGCAAGGGCCATGGAGCGTGTCGGCAACGAAGGCGTGATTACGGTCGAGGAGGCGAAGACGGCCGAAATCGAGCTGGAGATCGTCGAAGGCATGCAATTCGACCGCGGCTATCTCTCCCCCTATTTCGTCACCGACCAGGAGAAGATGCGGGTTGAATTCGAAGACCCCTACATCCTCATTCACGAAAAGAAGCTTTCCAACCTGCAGGCGATGATCCCGATTCTCGAAGCAGTGATCCAGGCAAGCCGGCCGCTGTTGATCATCGCCGAGGATGTGGAAGGCGAAGCGCTGGCGACGCTGGTCGTCAACAAGCTGCGCGGCGGGCTGAAGATCGCCGCCGTCAAGGCGCCGGGCTTCGGCGACCGGCGCAAGGCGATGCTCGAGGACATCGCCATCCTGACGGGCGGGACCGTCATCTCCGAAGATCTCGGCATCAAGCTTGAAAACGTGACGCTCGCCAATCTCGGGCGGGCCAAGCGGGTGATGGTCGAGAAGGAGGACACCACCATCGTCGATGGCGCCGGCACCAAGGCGGACATCGACGGGCGCGTCGGCCAGATCAAGGCGCAGATCGAGGAAACGACCTCCGACTACGATCGCGAGAAGCTGCAGGAACGGCTGGCCAAGCTTGCCGGCGGCGTCGCGGTGATCCGGGTGGGCGGCTCGACGGAAGTGGAAGTGAAGGAGAAGAAGGACCGGGTCGACGATGCGCTGCATGCGACGCGGGCCGCGGTGGAGGAAGGCATTCTGCCTGGCGGCGGCGTCGCGCTGCTCCGCGTCGTCCACGCGCTCGATGGGCTCAAGCCCGAAAATGAAGACCAACGCGTCGGCGTCGAGATCGTCCGGCGGGCGCTGGAGGCGCCGGTGCGCCAGATCGCCGAAAACGCCGGCGCCGAAGGCTCGGTCATCGTCGGCAAACTTCGGGAGATGAGCGACTTCGCCCAGGGTTGGAACGCGCAGACCGGTGAATATGGCGATCTCTACCGCATGGGCGTCATCGATCCGGCGAAAGTCGTGCGGGCGGCGCTGCAGGATGCGGCGTCGGTCGCCGGCCTGCTTGTGACCACCGAAGCGATGGTCGCCGAAAAACCGAAGAAGAACGTACCCACGCCACCGCCCGGCCCGGGCATGGATTTCTGACCCGCGCCAGGCGGTCGGTCGCCTAACCGGACGGCTGCCGGTGGCGCCCGACCTCGTCGATCGCAAGTTCAGCGATCGGCAAGAGGTCCGCTTCGCTGGCACCGTCCTGCGCCTGGACGGTCATGCACTGGAGAATGGCGCCGACGAAGCGCGCGAGGCCGCCGGCATCGGTATACGCACGTAGCTCTCCATCCGCTATGCCCTGCCGAAAGCGCGACTCCAGCAAGGCCAGCGTCTCACTGCGCAGTGCCGAGACGTGACTTGCGATTGCCTGATTTTCGACGGCGCAGGTCAGCACCGCGGTTGAGATCATGCAGCCCTTCGGTCGGCCGGGGCGGGTAAATTCATGGGCCGAGGCGCGCAGCAACTGGCCGATTACCTCGATCACGTGCCCTCCACCAGCAAGATTGCGGCCGGCCGCCGCCCCCTCCTCGCGCCGATTTTGTTCGAGCGCCTCGCGATCGAGATCTGCCTTTGAGGTGAAGGCCGCATAGAGGCTTTGCGGCGTGATCCCCATGGCGGCGGTGAGATCGGCGATCGACGCCCCCTCGTAGCCGAGCCGCCAGAAGGTTTCGCCGGCGGCACCAATCGGCGAAGGCAAACTGACGTTCTCGCCGGACCGCATCCTCGACGCCCAGAAATTCCCCTCAGGTGGGGCCGGCATGGCCGGGACGGCCAAGGATGTGCTGACCTTCCTCGAAGCCCTCCGCAAGGGCGGCAGCCCCATCCTGTCAGCAGAGACGGTGAAAACGATGATGCAGGACCAGACCGGGCCCGAAGCTCAGACGCAGGGTCCGGGCTGGGACTTCGGCTATGGCTGGGCCGTGCTCGTCGATCCCAAGGCTGGCGCCACGCCGCAATCGAAGGGCACGATCCAATGGGGCGGCGCCTACGGTCACAACTGGTTCGTCGATCCCGTCGAGAAGATCACCGTCGTCGCCATGACGAACACGACCTTCGAGGGCATGTGGGGTCCGTTCACCCGCGAGGTTCGCGACGCCGTCTACGGCAGGCACTGAACAGACATCTGGCGCAGACAAAGAAAAAGCCCGGCGAGACGATCGCCGGGCTTTCCTTTTGGGGTCAGGTCCGTTCGACCTCAGTCCTTCTTCTGCGGAATCGGGCGGATCGCCAGTTCGCGCAACTGGGCCGGCGTCGCTTCGGACGGTGCGCCCATCAGGAGGTCGACGGCTTGCTGGTTCATCGGGAAGATCGAGATCTCGCGCAGGTTCTTGGCGCCGACGAGCAGCATGACGATACGGTCGATGCCGAATGCCATGCCGCCATGCGGCGGTGCGCCGTACTGGAAGGCGCGGTAGAGGCCGCCGAACTGATCTTCGACCTCCTGCTGCGACTTGCCGGTCAGCTCGAACGCCTTGACCATGACTTCCGGAAGCTGGTTACGGATCGAGCCCGAGGCGATTTCGAAGCCGTTGCAGACCATGTCGTACTGGTAGGCCTTGATCGACAGCGGATCTTCGCCGTTCAGCGCTTCCAGACCACCCTGCGGCATCGAGAAGGGGTTGTGGGCGAAGTCGATCTTCTTTTCGTCTTCCAGCCATTCGTAGAACGGGAAGTCGACGATCCAGCAGAATTCGTAGCGGTCGCGGTCGACGAGGTTCAGTTCCTCGCCGGCGCGGGTGCGGGCTTCGCCAGCAAACTTGTAGAACTTGGCGGGGTCACCGGCGACGAAGAAGCAGGCGTCGCCGTCGTCGAGGCCGAGCTGGGTGCGGATCGCATCCGTGCGCTCTTCGCCGATGTTCTTGGCGAGCGGGCCGGCGCCTTCGAGCTTTTCGCCCTCCTTGCGCCAGAAGATGTAGCCGAGGCCGGGCTGACCCTGGCTCTGCGCCCAGGCGTTCATGCGGTCGCAGAAGGCGCGCGAGCCACCGGTCTTGGCCGGGATGGCCCAGACTTCGACCTTCGGGTTAGACGCGATCATGTTCGCGAAGACCTTGAAGCCGGAACCGGCGAAGTGTTCGGTAACCGCCTGCATCTCGATCGGGTTGCGCAGGTCCGGCTTGTCGGAGCCGTATTTGCGGATCGCCGTTTCGTAAGGAATGCGCGGGAACTTTTCCGTCACCGGCTTGCCGTCGGCAAACTCCACGAAGATGTCGCGGATCACCGGTTCCATCGTCGACCAGACGTCTTCCTGCTCGACGAAGCTCATTTCCAGGTCGAGCTGGTAGAACTCGCCCGGCAGACGGTCGGCGCGCGGGTCTTCGTCGCGGAAGCACGGGGCGATCTGGAAGTAGCGGTCGAAGCCAGCGACCATCAGCAACTGCTTGTACTGCTGCGGCGCCTGCGGCAGGGCATAGAAGCTGCCGGGATGAATGCGCGAAGGCACGAGGAAGTCGCGCGCGCCTTCCGGCGACGAGGCCGTCAGGATCGGGGTCGTGTATTCGGTGAAACCGACGTCGCCCATGTGGCGGCGCATCGACGAGATGATCTGGGTGCGCTTGACGATGTTCTTGTGCAGCGTGTCGCGACGCAGGTCGAGGAAGCGGTACTTCAGGCGCACGTCTTCCGGATAGTCCGGCTCGCCGAAGACCGGCAACGGCAGTTCCTTGGCGGCCGAGAGAACCTCGATCTCCTGCGCATAGAGTTCGATTTCGCCGGTTGGCATGCCCTTGTTGACGGTGTCGTCCATGCGCGCCTTGACGAGGCCGTCAATGCGCACGACCCATTCGCCGCGAACGGTCTCGGCCGCCTTGAAGGCGGGGCTGTCGGGATCGGCAACGACCTGGGTGATGCCGTAGTGGTCGCGCAGGTCGATGAAGAGCAGGCCGCCATGGTCGCGGACGCGGTGGACCCAGCCCGAAAGGCGAACGGTGGAACCGACGTCCGACTTGCGGAGGGCGGCACAGGTGTGGCTGCGGTAACGGTGCATCGTCTTATCCCGGAATTGCAAAGAGCCGCGCAAGCTCGTGGGACACAGCGCGCGGCAACATGGTCAAAATCGGGCGGAAAAGCGCATGATGCGCAGCCTTTGTCAAGCTGCAGCGCCCGCTGCCGCCCCCGATGGAGGTGCGTTGTAAACGAAGGCAAGAGCCAGTCCAAGACCGCTTGTGACAGAAGGCGGCCGAAATGGCGCGAAAAGAACGGCAATCGTCACAATTCGGGACTGTCCGGCGGCAGAATGCGGGGCTACACATGAGCAAGGCCCGATAGTGATCCCACCCGAGTCGTGGCCGCCTGCCCGGATGTCGCCTGCCCCATGTCCCAGATTCGCCCGCTTATCCCCCTCCTCGTCACCGCAGGCATCCTCATCGGCGGCAACGGCCTGCAGGGCACTTTCATCTCGCTGCGTGCACTCGAAGAAGGTTTCTCGACATCGCTGATCGGCGTTATCGGCGCCGGCTACAATATCGGCTTCGCGCTTGGCTGCGTCTACGTCACCCGCATCCTGCGCTCGATCGGTCACATCCGCACCTTCTCGGCGATGGCGGCGATCGCTTCGGCCGCAGCCATCTCGATGGTGCTCGTCATCAATCCGCTGATGTGGTTCCTGATGCGGCTTCTTGCCGGCATCTGTTTCGCCTGCCTGTTTGCGACAGTCGAGAGCTGGCTCAATGCCAGCGTCACCAATAAAAACCGGGCCCGCACGCTTTCGGTCTATCGCCTCGTCGACCTCGGCTCGGTCACGGCCGCACAATATGTCATTCCTGGCATCGGGCTTGGCGGCTTCGAGCTTTTTGCCATCATCTCCATGGCGCTGACGCTGTCGCTGGTGCCGATCTCCTTTGCCGACCGCTCGAGCCCTGTGGCCCCGGAGGCGATCCGCTTCGACGTCAAAGCGCTCTGGAACATCTCGCCGCTTGCGACCGTCGGCTGCATCGTCGTCGGTCTGACCAACGCCGCCTTCCGCTCGCTCGGGCCGATCTATGCGCAGGGCATCGGCCTGTCGGTGACGGCAATCGCCACCTTCATGAGCGCCGGCATCATCGGCGGCGTCGTGCTGCAGTATCCGCTCGGCCACTATTCCGATCGGTTCGACCGCCGCCTGATCATCCTGATCGCCACCTTCGGGTCGCTGCTCGCAGGCTTGTTTCTCGCCTTCGGCGCCGGCAACGACGAATGGCTGAACTTTGCCGGCATCTTCCTGTTCGGCGCCTTTGCCATGCCGCTCTATTCGCTCTGTTCAGCCCATGCGAACGACCACGCGGCCGAGGGGCAGCATGCGCTCGTCTCCGCCGGCATGCTGTTCTTCTGGTCGCTCGGCGCGATCATCGGGCCGCTGTTTGCCTCCTTCCTGCTCGAGGTCTTCGGGCCGCAGGCGCTGTTCATCTACACGGCAGCGATCCTCTTCCTGTTCATGCTCTACACCCTGCAGCGCATGACGGCGCGCGGGCCGGTGCCCGCCGGGGAGCGCGCCTTGCCGTTCCGCAATCTCCTGCGCACCTCGTCCTTTTTCAACAAGCTCGCCGCCGGCAACAACCACAAGCGCAAGGATCGCTGACCTGCGGCAAGATGCGCGCGATCCGGATAATTGCTGAACGCAATAATCAGGTTTAGAACCGGGGCACCTCAAACAGCAGCCGAGATTGCCGAAATGCCCGTCATCAGCCGTCGCACCTTCCTCCAAGGCTCCGCTGCTCTCGGAGGCGCCTTCGCGCTCGGCGCCGGCATGGCGGCGCGCGCCGGCACCGCACCCGATCCGCAGATCCTGATGGCACAGCTTGCCGAAGCCCAGATCGCCAAGGATGGGCTTACGCCCAAGGTCATGACCTACGGCTTGGGTGAGGCTCCAAGTACCGGCATGCCGCCCGTCCTGCGCATGCGCAAGGGCGAGCCCTATGCGGCCCGCCTCTTCAACCGGCTGGACGAGCCGACGACGGTACATTGGCACGGACTGCGCATTGCCAACGCCATGGATGGCGTGCCGGAACTGACGCAGCCCTATGTCTATCCGGGCGACCGTTTCGACTATGTGTTCACCCCGCCGGATGCCGGCACCTTCTGGTATCATCCACATTGCAACACGCTGACCCAGATGGGTGCCGGCCTGACCGGCATGATCGTCGTCGAAAACCCGGACGATCCGACGTTCGATGCCGAGATCGTGCTCAACCTGCGCGATTGGCGGCTCGGCACCGGCGGCGCGTTCATCGACGCATTCAAGCCGCGGGATGCGGCCCGCGGCGGCACTTACGGCACGGTGCGCACCGCCAACTGGCAGCAGGAGCCAACTTACGACGCACCGGCCGGCGGCCTGGTGCGCGTGCGCATCGCCGCAACCGACGTCACCCGCATCTATACGATCGGCCTTGAGGGCGCTGAGGCGAAGGTCATCGCGCTCGACGGCAATCCGGTCGACAAGCCCTTTGCACTTGATCGCTACGATTTTGGGCCCGGCCAGCGCGTCGATCTTGTCGTGCGCATGCCCGACGGCGAGGGTCAGACGGTTGCGCTCGGCAACCTGCGTGGATCGCATCCCTGGACGATCGCGCGCTTCCGGTCAGCCGGAGCGTCGCTCAAGCGCGACCTTCGGGATGTCGGTCCTCTGCCCGCCAACCCGATCGCGGAAGCCGACCTCTCCACCGCCACCCGCGTGCCGCTCGAACTGACGGCGACGGCCGAGCACAAGGCGACGCCTTCGATCTGCGGTTCGCTTGGCTACACCTTCTGGGCGATCAACAAGGTTCCGTGGCCGGGCGACACGCCCGATCCGATCGCGCCGATCGAGGAGATGAAGCTCGGCAAGAGCTATGTGTTGGAGGTCGCCAACCGGACGCCGCATGCGCACCCGATCCATCTGCACGGCCTGAGCTTCCGCATTCTCAATTCCAACAAGCGGACTTTCCTGCCGCCGCCGACCGATACGATCCTGCTTTTGCCCGATGAACAGGCGGAAGTGGCGCTTGTGGCGGACAATCCGGGCGATTGGGTCGTGCATTGCCATATCATCGAGCACCAGAAGACCGGCATGACGGGTTATTTCAAAGTCGTCTGAGATTTCGATTGTGACAGATGCCGCGAAGAGTTACACGAAATTCCAAGCCGCATTTTCGCCACAGTGATTTAAATCTGATGATTGAAACAACAGCAGACCTTGAGGCCGCCTGCCAGCAGCTGGCCCTATCAAATTATATTACGATCGATACCGAATTTCTTCGCGAGACGACTTTCTGGCCGGAGCTTTGCCTGATCCAGATGGCGAGCCCGGACCTTGCCGTCATCGTCGACCCGATGGCGAAGGGCATCGATCTTGCGCCCTTCTTCGCGCTGATGGCCAACCCGGAGGTCATCAAGGTGTTCCATGCCGCGCGTCAGGACATCGAGATCATCTTCCATCTCGGAAACCTTATTCCGCATCCGATCTTCGATACGCAGGTCGCAGCGATGGTTTGCGGCTTTGGCGACAGCGTTTCCTATGACCAGCTGGTCAACCGCGTCACCGGCACGCAGATCGACAAGTCCTCGCGCTTTACCGACTGGAGCCGCCGTCCGCTGACCGAAAAGCAGCTCGACTATGCGCTGGCCGACGTGACGCATCTGCGCGACATCTACAAATACCTGGCGGCAGAACTCGAGCGCGAAGGCCGTTCGCTCTGGCTGACCGAAGAGATGGCCATTCTCGAAGCCCGCGACACCTACGACCTGCACCCTGACGACGCCTGGCAGCGGCTGAAGATGCGGGTAAAGAAGCCGATCGAACTCGCCGCGCTGAAGACGGTCGCCGCTTGGCGCGAGCGCGAGGCACGCGCCCGCAACGTGCCGCGCGGCCGCATCCTCAAGGATGACGCCATTTACGAGATCGCCCAGCAGCAGCCGAAGGATGCGGAAGCACTGGCACGGCTCCGGACCATTCCCAAGGGCTGGGAACGCTCCACCGCCGGAACGGCGGTCGTCGAGGCCGTCAACGAGGCGCTGGCGATCCCGAAGGCCGATCTGCCGAAGCTTCCGCGCCAAAGCCATGCGCCGGAAGGTGCTGCGGCCGCTGGCGAGATGCTGAAGGTGCTTTTGAAGCTGATCGCCGAGAAGCAGGGTGTCGCCGCGAAGATCATCGCCAACAGCGAAGATCTCGACAAAATAGCTGCCGAGGGCGAGAAGGCGGATGTCGCCGCGCTCAAGGGCTGGCGGCGCGAACTCTTCGGCGAAACGGCACTGAAGCTGATCAACGGCGACGTTGCCCTGCGCTTCGTCGACAAGAAGATCGAAGCAGTGGAAATCAGCGCCGAGATCACGTCCGCGTCAGCTTGAAAAAGGGATTGGGCGGAGACAAGTTTCCGCCTGAATCCAGCTCTAGCGAAGGGCCGGGCGGAACAGAATCACCATCGTATCAAACGATGTGACGTGAGCCGGCGCCTTGGACAACGCCGACCGACACGGATGCCGCCTCTTCCGGTACCGGAGCTTTCTGCATGCGTTGGCGCTTTTCGACTTTCGAAGGACTTCTCTTGCTGCTGGTCGTTGCAGGCGCCGGCGCGGTCTACGCATGGGTTTTCTACGGCAAGGGCGCCCTGATCGGCGCGACCTATGCGCTCTTCATGTGCCTGCCGATCATCGCCTTCGAGCGACGCATCATTTTCCGGCGCCTGCATCGACGGATCCACGCCTTTTCCACGCCGGTCTTTTTCGTCGCGTCGCTGGTGATCTACTTCGTGCTTCTCGACATCGGATATGCCGCCGCTGGCCTGCTCATGCAGTCGGGCGGCGTCATGGAGGACCATTGGATGGACGCGATGATGCCGTCCAAGACGGTCCTAATCTTCGCGCTCGGCGTATCAGGTTCGCTCGTCTTCATCCTCAGGGTTCGCGAACTCCTCGGGCGCGACGTCTTTTTGAGCCTGCTCACCGGCCGCTATCGCAGACCGGTCGAGGAAGAACGCGTCTTCCTCTTCATCGACCTGGCCGGCTCGACCGCCTATGCCGAGAAACACGGCGACCTGCGGATGCAGGAGTATCTCGGCAGGCTGTTTGCGACGATCGCCGACCCGGTCATGCGCTACCGCGGCTCGATCGACGACTATATCGGTGACGCCGCCGTCATTACCTGGCCTTTCGATCGCGCAACCAACAATGCGGCCTGCATTCATTGCGTCTTCGACATTCTGGAAATGATCGATGCGGATGCGCGCCGTTGGCAAAAGGAGTTCGGCGAGGTTCCGCGGCTGCGCGCGGCGCTTCATGGCGGCACCATCGTTGCGGCGGAAATCGGGCTCGACCGGCACAAGATCACCTATTTCGGCGATACGGTGAACACCACCGCCCGGCTCGAAGGTTTCTGCAAGACGCTCGGCCACCAGGTACTGATCTCCACCGATCTCGCCCGCAAGATGCGTCTGCCGCATTATGTGCGGGTCGAGGATCTCGGCGAGCACGCCGTCAGAGGACGCGGGCAGAAGCTTGGCGTTCTGTCGTTGCGCGCAGGCAGCGCGGCTCCTCAGCTGGCATCGACCGCGGCCGAGTGATCCCGGCCGGCGCGCAGGGCATCGATCGGCCGGATCGCGATCGCCGTCAGCCGTGCAGCTTGGCACCCTTGGTGATCTTGTCGACCAGCTTCCTGTCCGCATGAATGGCAATGCCGGCGACTGCCGCGTCGTCCGGCCTGGTCTCGGCGAAAACCGCACGGTTGGCGTGGTCGTGACCGGTGGCAAACATGCCGTCGACATAGATCGAAGCTTTGACCTCTCTTTCGATCGCGCGCCGTTGAATGTTGCCGAGCGTCTTCCCATCTGCGGCAAGGACGATGATCGGCTGGATGCTCAAGGCGTTGTAGACGTTGCCGGCGCCATCGCGATAATCTTCGCCGATGATCCCGGGCTTCTGTCCGGCGATCCCGGTGGCGAGGAAGGCGGTGACGTTGAGCTTCTGCCAGGTTGCCAGGTCCTCGCGCAAGACGATTGCAAATTTGGTATCGAACATGACGGCCATCTCCATTTCAGCCCGACAGGGCGTGCCGGAAGACGCATTATCGGACGGCGCTGCGATCGATCTTGAACGATTGTGCGGCGCGCCTGGCGACGGCATTCGGGTTGCGCCTGCCGTCGATGGCATCGAGCGCATCGAGGCGCGCCTGCATGGAAAATTTTTCGAGCCGCACCGCCACGACACCTATGCCATCGGCGTAACGCTCGGCGGCGTCCAGACGTTTCAGTATCGCGGCGAAAGCCGCTTCAGCAATCCTGGAAGCATCATCATCCTCCACCCGGACGAGATCCATGATGGCGGCGCGGGAACGGAGATCGGGCTGCGCTACCGGATGATGTATCTGCAGCCGGAACGGCTACTCGCAGCCCTTGATGAAACCGACCGCTCCCTGCCCTTCGTCGCAGCCCCTGTCGTGGGCGACGAGGCGCTGCGGCAGGCGGTCGGCGAAGCCGTGATGGATCTCGACAATGGCATCGACGAACTGGCGCTCGACGACATTCTCGTGCGGATCGCCGAGGGGCTCTACCGTCACGCCGGCACCAAGGACGCCAAGCCCGCAAAGGCCGACAAGCGTGCCGTTCTACAGGCGAGCGAATTCCTTCGCGCCAATCTCGAACGGCCCGTCGGCTCGCAGGAACTTGAGGCGGTGAGCGGGCTCGATCGCTTCACGCTCGCCCGGCAATTCCGCCGGGTTCTCGGCACCAGCCCCCATCGCTACCTGCTGATGCGCCGGCTGGAGCGGGCACGGCAGATGATCGCCCGGGGCGAAAGCCTTGCCGGTGCTGCGCTCGAAACCGGCTTTGCCGACCAGGCGCATTTCACCCGTCATTTCAAGCGCGCCTACGGCCTGACGCCCGGCCGCTGGGCAAGCCTCGCCGTCGCCGGCTAATCCTGTCACCAAAGCTTCATCGGGTTGTAAAGCAAGCATCACCCAACCGTCATCATAGCCGCCTATCGGGTTGCGGACTGCAGCGCCGCGCGTCCTGGGACGCGCAAGGGTCGCTGCAGCACGTCGAATTTGCTGCACGTCTGCCTCCTTGGATCTAGGGCGATCCAAGGAGACATGCAGAAGGCTCCAACCCAAGGTGAACCTCATGACGAAAACGCTTCTCGCCACCGCGGCTCTTTCTCTTTTGATGACGATGGCCGCCTCGGCCGAGGAAAAGTCCTTTACCGCGACGCTGAAGGGCCACGCGATCCTGCCGGCCAACACGATCATCGCCGCCCCCTCGGACGCACCGGAATACCTCAAGACCTCCGGCAAGTTCACCACCGCGGACCGCAAGCGTGCCGAAGCGCTCGGCACCGTTCCGGGCAAGGACGGCGTTCGCCTGACCGGCCTGTCGCTGCCCTTCGACGGCCAGCCGATGCAGGGCTTTTCCGGCATCAAGGCGATGGAAGACGGCACCTTCTGGAGCCTCTCCGACAACGGTTTCGGCAGCAAGATGAACTCCAACGACGCCATGCTGATGCTGCACCACGTGAAGATGGACTGGGACGCCGGCAAGGTCGAAGCACTGAAGACGTTGTTCCTGACCGACCCGGACAAGAAGGCCCCCTTCCCGATCGTCATGGAAGGCTCGGACAAGCGTTATCTCACCGGCGCCGACTTCGACGTCGAATCGATCCAGCCGGTTGCGGACGGCTTCTGGGTCGGTGAAGAGTTCGGCCCCTACATCCTCAAGTTCGATCTCGACGGCAAGCTGACCGACGTGATCGCGACCACGGTCGACGGCAAGCCGGTGCTTTCGCCCGACAATCCGACGCTGACGCTGCAGGGCGATCCCTCGAAGAAGACGCCCGCCTTCAACCTGAAGCGCTCCGGCGGCTATGAAGGCATGGCGCTTTCCAAGGACGGCAGCAAGCTTTACGGCCTGCTCGAAGGCCCGCTCTGGACCGACAGCGAAACGGTTGAGCAGGCCGATGGCCGCCCGGCGCTGCGCATCATCGAACTCGATGTTGCGAGCAAAGCCTGGACCGGCCGCAGCTGGCTCTATCCGCTGGCTGAAGGCGGCGAGGCGATCGGCGACTTCAACATGCTCGACGACAAGACCGCGCTGGTGATCGAGCGCGACAATGGCGCCGGCACGGTGGACAAGGCCTGCGCCGATCCGAAGGACCCGAAGCCGGACTGCTTCGCAACGGGCTCCAAGGTCAAGCGCATCTACAAGATCGCCTTTGACGACAGCAATGCCGGCAAGGCCGTGCGCAAGATCGGCTACATCGACCTCTTGAAGATCGCCGATCCGGACAACAAGAAGCGTCAGGGCGGCGGCGAAGGCTTCTACGATATGCCCTTCGTCACCATCGAGAACGTCGACCGCGTCGATGAGACCCACATCATCGTCGGCAACGACAACAACCTGCCGTTCTCGGCCGGCCGCGCACTCGACAAGGCCGACGACAACGAGTTCGTGCTGCTCGAAGTCGGCGACTTCCTCAAGGCCGATTAATCAAAAGGGCGCGCGAACATCGGTTCGCGCGCCCTTCCCGTTTGACCGGTGACTTTTCGGCGTCAGCTTTCGAAGTGGAAAGCGAGACGCTTGCCAGTGAGCTTTCCAAGCTGCTGCAGGCGTCCGTCCAGGCGCTCGCCCTGGAATTCCGAATAGTCCGCAGGCACGACGATTTCGAGGTCCACGTCCGGCAGAGACGACTTGCGGAACGTCAGGTTACGGGCAATCCCCGGCATCGATGCGGAGAAAAGATAGGCGACACGCAAGAGGCCGCCGAGCAGCTTTGCCAGTTCCAGCAGGCGCGGCGTGGTGATGCCGGCAAGTGCGTTCGTGGCGCCGTCGTCGTTGAGCCCCTCGAAGCGGTAATAATTGGAAAGCGCAATATAGGCGCGGCCGGCATGGGTAATGCCGGAGAAGGTCGAGTGGGCGATGATGTTGAGCGCCTGGAGACCGCGATAGTCGGGGTGCGCCCGCCAGCTGATATCCGCAAGCAGGCAGGCCGCCTGGCGATACCGGCCTTCCTCTTCCGTCTCCTCGATCCCGAAGAACGGCACCATGCGACCGGTCCAGTCAGCCAGTTCGCGGGCGTGCTCGGGCGAGCGGGCACGCAGGATGGCGATCTCGTTGGCCGCCGTCAGCAGCGGATCCTGAGCACGTTCCTCGTCCCTCAAGAGCGAGAAAAGATAACCTTCGCGAACGCCGAGCGCCGAGAAGGAAATCCGCTCCGGCTTCATGATCTCCAGCGCTTCCTGCATGGCGATCGCGCCGAAGGGCAGAAGGCTGCGGCGGCTCTTCGAGATCGTCGAATAGGCGGACGGCTTGATGTTCTTCGGCTCGATCACTTCCGGCAAAAGCGCCATCGCCTCGTCAAAGGAAATCTCGTAGCCCTGCATCATGTGCAGCGGATAGTCGCGGATCTCCATGTGCAGCTTGGCGATCGAACGCCAAGTGCCGCCGACCGCATAGAACGTCCGTCCCGTGCCGGTCTTCAGCACCGCCGAGTTCTTCATGAACTTGCGCACCCAGGTGCGCGCCTTGGTGAGTGAGCCGTTGCTGTGCTCGAACAAACGAATACCGCCGAGCGGGAGGGTGATGCCCTTGCCGATCTTCGTGCCGGAGACCTCGACGAGTTCCAGCGAGCCACCGCCAAGGTCGCCGACGACACCGTCGGGATCGTGATAGCCGCTGACGATGCCCATCGCGGAATAATAGGCCTCTTCCTCGCCAGTAAGGATGCGGACCTTGTGACCGAGGATCGCCTCCGCCTTCTCGATGAAGGCGGGGCCGTTGCTCGCTTCGCGTGCGGCGGCCGTCGCCAGCACATACATCGAGGTCGCACGCGCCTGCTTGGAGAGCGCGTGAAAGCGGTGCAGCGCTTTCAGCGCGCGCTCGACGCTGTCTTCATCCATGCGTCCGGTCGCATCGATGCCCTTGCCGAGACCGCACATCACCTTTTCGTTGAACAGCATGGCCGGTGAGCGGCTCAGGCCTTCATAGACGACAAGGCGGATGGAGTTCGAACCGATATCGATAACGGAAACCGGGCGGATGCCGGGCAGACGCCCCTGCGCTTCAGATTCGACCATGCAATTCCAGTTTATTTGTGCCAGCCGCTCTTCCAGCCGGCTATGAGCTTCGGTGCGCTGGACTTCAGGGCCTCGCCCCGGCCGGAGAGGCTGGGATTGGTCATGAAATAGTGCTGTGCGTTGAAAGGCTCGGCATCCTTGCCGACTTCCATCCGGCGAGAGGTGCCATCGGGAAGAATTTCGTAGCTCTGCTGGTTGTCGATGAGATTACCCAGCATGATCTGCGACAGAACCTGTTCGTGCACAGTCCGGTTGATGAGAGGCACGAGCGTCTCGACCCGCCGATCCAGATTGCGCGGCATCATATCCGCCGAGCCGATATAGACAAGGGCATTCTCCGATGGAAGCCCGTGACCGTTGCCGAAGCAGAATATGCGGGAATGTTCGAGGAATCGGCCGACGATGGACTTGACACGGATATTGTCCGAGAGCCCCGGGACCTGCGGGCGCAGGCAGCAGATGCCGCGCACCACCAGGTCGATTTCGACGCCGGCACGGCTCGCCTTATAGAGCGCGTCGATGATCTCCGGATCGACGAGCGAGTTCATCTTCATCCAGATCGCCGCCGGGCGCCCGGCCTTGGCATGCTCGATTTCTTCGTCGACGTGCCTGAGAATGCGCGGGCGCAGCGTGTGCGGCGAGACGGCCAGCTTCATGCCCGCCTCCGGCTCGCCGTAGCCGGTAATGAAGTTGAAGATGTTCGCCATGTCGTGGGCGATGACCGGGTTGCAGGTGAAGAACGACAGGTCGGTGTAGATCTTCGCGGTGACCGGGTGATAGTTGCCGGTGCCGAGATGGCAATAGGTCCGAAGCTTGCCCTCTTCGCGCCGCACCACCATCGACATTTTGGCGTGGGTCTTCAGTTCGATGAAGCCGAAGACGACCTGGACGCCGGCGCGTTCGAGGTCGCGCGCCCAGCGGATATTGGCCTCCTCGTCGAAGCGGGCCTTGAGCTCGACCAGCGCCGTCACCGACTTGCCGGCCTCGGCGGCGTCGATCAGGGCGCGCACGATCGGGCTGTCGTTCGACGTGCGGTAAAGCGTCTGCTTGATGGCGACGACTTCAGGATCGCGCGCTGCCTGCAACAGGAACTGCACGACCACGTCAAAGGACTCGTAGGGGTGATGCACCACCATGTCCTTCTCGCGGATCGCCGCCAGGCAGTCGCCGGCATGCTCGCGCACGCGCTCGGGGAAACGCGGATTGTACGGCTCGAAGCGCAGATCGTCGCGTGGAGCCTTGGTGATTTCGGACAAAGTGTTGAGTGCCAGCAGTCCCGGCAGGACGGCGATCCGGTTTTCCGGGACGCCCAGTTCCTGCACGACGAACTGGCGCAGCGACGCCGGCATTTCCGAATCGGTCTCGATGCGGATCACCGAACCGCGGCGACGGCGCTTCAGCGCGGTCTCGAAAAAGCGAACGAGGTCTTCCGCCTCTTCTTCCACCTCGATATCGCTGTCGCGAATGATGCGGAAGGTACCGGAGCCTTTGACCTCATAGCCCGGAAACAGTCGGTCGATGAACTGGCTGACCATGTCTTCGAGGGTGATGTAGCGGATGACGTTCTTGACGTCGGGCAGCCGGATGAAGCGGTCGAGTGCCACCGGCAGACGCAGGAGCGCCGTCATTGGCTCGCGGCCGGTCTTGCTGACGAGCTGCAGGCCCATCGAAAAGCCGAGGTTCGGAATGAAGGGGAACGGATGCGCCGGGTCGATGGAGAGCGGTGTCAGCACTGGGAAGATCGACTGATCGAACTCGTTGGCAAGCCAGCTCCTGTCCTGCACCGAAAGCGAGGCCGGGCGAACGATCAGGATGTCTTCCTTGGCGAGATACTGCTGAAGCACGGCGAGCGAGGCCTGCTGCTCCATCTGCAGATTGTCGATTTCCTTCAGGATGTCTTCGAGCTGCTCGACCGGGGTCTTGCCGTCGGGCGAACGCATCGAGAGGCCCTGGCGCACCTGGCCTTCGAGGCCGGCGACGCGCACCATGAAGAACTCGTCGAGGTTGGCGGCCGAGATCGACAGAAAGCGAACACGCTCCAGCAGAGGATGCGCCGTGTTCAGCGTTTCCTCGAGCACGCGGCGATTGAACTGCAGCCAGGAAAATTCGCGGTTGATGAAGCGCTGCGGGCTCGTCAGCAGGTCGACGTCCTCCGCCGATGCCTGGTTTTCGTTCACCGCAGATAGCGCGTTATCCATGCTTTTCAGATCCCATTGCTCCGGCTGCACCGGCTATCTCAGTTTGACGACGGTTCTGTGACAGTCAATCGGACCGACGCTGATTTCCCAGTTCTTCGAGAACTTCGGAAGCGAGCGCGCGTGAAAGCTTCGTGCCGCGGGCCAGCGCCAGATGGTCGATGCGCTCGACGATCGTCTGCGCTGCCTCCAGCGAGCGCTCCATGCGCTGGACGATGTAGCCCACCAGCCGCTCGTCGACGAAAAGCTGGCGATCGGCAAAGAGCTTGATCAGCACCTGCGTCAGCAATTCGTCGTCCGGCTCACCGATCTCGACCACGGTCGCCGCCTTCAGGCGCGAGCGCAGATCCGGCAGCGTCACCGGCCAGGACATCGGCCAGAGCCGCGTCGTCATCAGCAGGCTGGTGCCGTGCTGGCGCACATTGTTGATGACGTGGAAAAGCGTCGTGTCGTCGAAGCCGCTGCGGTCGGCATCCTCGAAGAGAACAGGTCTTTCGGCCGCGATCAACGCGGCATCGGAGCCGGCGAGCGGGTGGATCACTTCCGCTCCTGCCCGCTCCTTCCAGATGCTGGCGAGATGCGATTTTCCCGAGCCGACCGGGCCGGCGATGATGACCACGGGCGCCGGCCAGTCCGGCCAGTGGTCGACGATGGCGATGGCCGCGCTCAGCCTGTCGGAGACGAGCAGGTCCTCACGACCCGTCGCCGGGTCGTGGCCGAAAGCCAGGGGGATTTGTTCGAATGGGCGTTTTGTCATGCTGTACTCGGGACAATCGTCGGAAATCAGGCGGCCTTGTCGCTCTTCGCCTTCTTTTCCACGGCCTTGCCGTGCCCGTGATAGAGGTCGCTATCAAGGTAGCGCTGGATGCCGAAGCGGACAAGCACGCCGATGGCGGCTGCTGCGGGCACCGCGACCAGAAGACCGACGAAACCGAACAGTGCACCGAAGGCAAGCAGCGCAAACATCAGCCAGACCGGATGCAGGCCGACGCTTTTGCCCACCAGCTTCGGCTGGAGGATATTGCCCTCCATGAACTGCCCGCTGAAGAAGACGGCAAGCACGAGGCCGATCCACAGATAGTCCGGCCAGAACTGGACCAGCGCGACGCCAACGGCGAGCACCAGGCCGACCATGGATCCGACATAGGGAATGAAACTGATCATGCCGGCGAAGAGACCGATCAGCAGACCGAAATTGAGACCGACCAGCGACAGGCCGATCCCGTAATAAAGACCAAGAATGAGGCAGAGCGAGCCCTGCCCGCGCACAAATCCGGCGATCGTCGCGTTCATGTCGCGGGCGATCTGGCGCACATCCGAGACGTAGTCGCGCGGAACCCAGCTATCGACCTTCTCGACCATCCGGTCCCAGTCGAGCAGGATATAGAAGGCGACGACAGGGGTGACGACCAGCAGCGAGATGACGTCGAGCAACGCCACGCCGGAGTTCCAGATCTGCTGGAAGAGCGTGCCGAGGAAGGCAGCACCCTGTTCGAGCAGTTTGCCGGAGCTTTGCTTCAGCGACGGCATCTGGCTCGCGAGCCAATCGGGAATCAGCCGCGTCTGCGCTTCGTTGACGAGCACCTGCAGCTTGGCGGCATAGCCGGGGATGTTCGCAATGAAATCGGCCGCCTGGCTGACGACGACAGGAATGATGACCATGAGGGCCAGCACGAAGACGACGACGAAGCCGATCAGGATCACGACCGTCGCCATCAACCGGCTCAAGCCGAACCGCTCCAGGCGGTCGGCGACCGGGTCGAGGAAATAGGCAAGCGCCATGCCGGCCAGGAACGGCAGCAGGATCGAGCTGAAAACCATGAGGAAGGCAATGAAGGCGGCAAGCACCAGTAGCCAGAAAATGACCTGGCGCTGCAATCCGGAACCGCTGACCTTGATATCCATGACACTCCTCGTGAGGCGCCGCTCGCCACTGTTGCGTATCACAACCCTGTCAAGGAGATAGGGGGCGGTGCGCGTAACGGTCAAGTCCGACCGGTGCAGTCATCCAGTTTATAGCCAAGCTGACTGGCTTGCGCCGTGGGATATGGGCAAAATGGTGAAAAAACGCCGCCAAGGCGTGCTCTCGGCTTGCACTCCCTTGCCTGCCGTGCCAATCGCATCCGCAAAATACCTGTCGCACGACGAGCCTTGGAGAACGAGCATGAGCCAGTCGGGAAAGAACGGTCTCACCTATAGCGACGCGGGCGTTGATATCGACGCCGGGAACCTGATGGTCGAGAAGATCAAGCCGCATGTGCGCTCGACCCGGCGGCCCGGCGCCGACGGCGAAATCGGCGGCTTCGGCGGTCTCTTCGATCTCAAGGCCGCGGGCTTCACCGACCCGGTTCTGGTGGCCGCCAACGACGGCGTCGGCACCAAGCTGAAGATCGCCATCGACGCCAACAAGCACGACACCGTCGGCATCGACCTCGTCGCCATGTGCGTCAACGACCTCGTCGTCCAGGGCGCCGAACCGCTCTTCTTCCTCGACTATTTCGCGACCGGAAAGCTTGACCCGGACCAGGGTGCCGCGATCGTCGCCGGCATCGCTGCAGGCTGCCGCGAATCCGGTTGCGCGCTGATCGGCGGCGAGACCGCCGAAATGCCCGGCATGTATTCGGGCGGCGACTACGATCTCGCGGGCTTTGCCGTCGGCGCTGCCGAACGCGGTCAGTTGCTGCCGGCCGGTGACATCTCCGAAGGCGACGTCATCCTCGGCCTCGCCTCCTCCGGCGTGCATTCCAACGGCTATTCGCTGGTGCGCAAGATCGTCACGCTCTCGGGCCTTGCCTGGGATGCTCCTGCTCCGTTCGGCGAAGGTACGCTTGCCGATCTCCTGATGACGCCGACGCGCATCTATGTGAAGCCGCTCCTGAAGGCGATCCGCGAGACCGGTTCGATCAAGGCGCTCGCCCACATCACCGGCGGCGGTTTCCCTGAGAACATTCCGCGCGTGCTGCCAAAGCACCTCGCTGCCGAGATCGACCTCGACGCGATCAAGGCGCCGAAGGTGTTCTCGTGGCTCGCCCAGACCGGCGGCGTTGCCGCCAATGAAATGTTGCGCACCTTCAACTGCGGCGTCGGCATGATCGCCGTCGTTCCGGCCGACAAGGCCGCAGAGGTTTCCGCCGTGCTCACCGGCGAAGGCGAAACCGTCTTTACGCTGGGCCGCATGGTCGCCCGCGACGAAGGTGCAGCCGGCACGATCTACAAGGGCAACCTGGCCCTATGACGACGGAAGTCTCGACGGGCAAGAAGCGGGTCGTCGTCTTCATCTCTGGTGGCGGCTCCAACATGCTGGCGCTCGCAAAGGCAACGGCCGAGCCGGATTTCCCGGCCGAGATCGTCGCCGTCATCGCCGACAAGGCGGATGCCGGCGGCCTCGCCAAAGCCGAGGCGCTTGGCATCCCCACGCGCGCTTTCCTGCGCAAGGACTACGACAGCAAGGACGCCCACGAAGCGGCAATCCTTGCCGAGCTCGACCGGCTGTCGCCGGACATCATCTGCCTCGCCGGCTATATGCGTCTGCTGTCGGCGACGTTCATCCAGCGCCACGAGGGACGTATCCTCAACATCCATCCGTCCTTGCTGCCGCTTTTCCCCGGCCTGCACACCCATCAGCGGGCTATCGACGCCGGCATGAAGGTCGCCGGTTGCACCGTGCACTTCGTCACCGAAGGCATGGACGAAGGCCCGATCCTGGCGCAGGCGGTGGTTCCAGTCGTGCCCGGCGACACGTCCGACAGCCTTGCTGCCCGAGTGCTGACCGTCGAGCACCGCACCTATCCGATGGCGCTTCGGCTGATGGCCGAGGGCAAGATACGCATGGAAGGCGGTCGCGCTGTGAGCAAGAGCCTTGGCGAGGCGACGGGTACGCTGATTTCGCCGGCTGCGTAATCACGCCGGGTTGCTTTGTCCCGACCACAGCGCATCACACGCGGTTAACGCCAGAATACCCCCTCTGCCCTGCCCGGCATCTCCCCCGCAAGGGGGGAGATCAGCAGATGGCGACCGCTCGGCGGTCATTGCCCGTTCGCCGGTGGCAACTCTATCTGGCGCAGAAGGATACCCCCATCGTCAACATCGAGCCGGCGGGCAATCTCGTTCAGTTGTAGCGGGTGGGCGCGTCTAGCCGATCTCCCCTTTGTGGGGGGAGATCCCCGGCGGGGCAGAGGGGGGTAAGCCTCACGCCCCCACACACCGACCGTTCACTTCGCCGAAGCCAGCCGGCGATCGAGGGCGTCGAGCACGCGCCGTGTCAGCGCCGGATAATCCTCGTCGAAGTGGTGGCCGCCGTCGATGCCGATGACGTCGACGCCGGTGCCCTTCAGTTGCGGGCAGGCATCATCCTCTTCGTCGGTGCCGTAGATGCATTGCACCAACGCCGGGTCGATGCGCTTGATATCGTCGAGCGGATCACCACCCTTGCCGTCGCCAGAAGCCCCTAGCCAACCCAGCACAGAGACCTTGTAATCGACCATGTGCGAGAGGGCCATCAAGGTCACCTGGCGAACATGGGCCTTTTCGCCGGCCGGCAGCAGGTTGAAGGTTCGCGGCAGGACGTCTGCACCGAAGGAATAGCCGATGAGGAGCACATTTCGCACGTTCCAGTGCTTGCGGTAGTAGCTCATCACCTTGGCAAGGTCGTCCGCCGTCACCTGCGGATCGCGCTCGGACCAGAAGTAGTGCAGGGAATCGAAGCCGACGACCGGTACGCCCTGCTGCTGCAGCACGTCGCCGACTTCCTTGTCGATGTCGCGCCAGCCACCGTCGCCTGAATAGATCACCGCCATCGTGTCACGGGTCGGCTTTGCGTCAAGGATGGTCAGGGGCAAGCCGAACGGATTGCCGGCGTCGCGCTCGCTGTCGATGATATCGGTGAGGTGATCGGACAGCGTCGTATAGGCGTCGTCGTCACTGTCCTCTTGCTCGACGTCCGGATGCTTGGCGATCAATGCCGCCACATGGGAGCGCCCGTCGGCCGATGCCGCGGGTGAAAAGACGACGGAAACCGGATCCGGCAATGCCCCGTCGGTCAGGCCATAGACCATGCGGTCGCCCTTCTTCACCTTTTCGGCCGGGGTGCAGAGTTGCTTTTCAAGCGCGATCCCCTCTTCCGGATCAATCGCAAGTGTTTGGCCGATGGTGGCAGGCGGTGTCTGGGCAGCGATGGCGAGTGCCAGCGCACCACCGGCACCGACGCCTGCGACGACGGGCAATTGGTAAGCGTCGGTGCCGACGGCACGCTGCACCTGCTGGCTCAGCGATTCGATGTCGGAGACCATGTAGATGCAGTCGCCATCATCCTTGGCGAGCGAAGCGAGATAGGCCTTGAGGTCGATGCCGACAACGACTGTCTTGTCATCGGTGAGCGTGTCGGCGATCGCCTGCTCCTTGTCCGTCCAGCCGGCGGCGTCCGACAGCAGCACAACAAGTGCGGCCGCCTTTTCCTTCGGCAGCATGATGCGCGGCGACGGGATCATCCCGGTATCGTAGCTCTTCGGCGCGTCTTCCGCGAGAGCGGGGAACATCGATGCGGAGAGCAGCAGCGCCGCCGAAGTCAGGCATTTCCAGGCGTTCGCGACAGGGATCATTTCTTCACCACTCCCTTGAGACCGCCGCCGATCAGGAATGTCGCATCCATCAGGGCGAGGATCGGATTGATGCCGCCACTGGCGACAAGATAGCGCGGTTGCCACTGCGGATGAAACTTCGACTTGAAGGCGCGCAAGCCCTTGAAGTTGTAGAAACGTTCGCCGTGTTCGAAGAAGGTGCGCCCGGCCCGGTCCCAGACCGGCGCGATCTGGCGCGTGGACATGCCCGACAGGGGCGCCATGCCAAGGTTGAAGGTACGGTACCCCTCGGCCTTCAGATACTCCATCACCTGGGCGAAGAGAAAATCCATCGCGCCCTTCGGCGCATCCGGCGAAAAGCGCATGAGGTCAACGGTCCCCTCCTCCTTGGTCGCCGTCACCAGAATATTGGCAAATGCGACCGTACGCCCACCACAGGTGAGGATCGCCACCGGCTGCTCGCGAAGATACTCGGGATCGAAGGCACCGAGCGAGAAGCCTTTCTCCTTGGCATTGTGATGCGCGAGCCAGGCATCGGAGACCGCGGTCAGGTCAGGCATGACGTCCGGAACGTTTTCGGGCGCTACGACACGGAACTCGAGCCCGTCGCGCTGGGCGCGGCTCACCTGCTGGCGCAGGTTCGCCCATTTGCCCCCCTTCAGCTCGAAGCGGGCGAGGTCGACGCGCGCGAGTTCGCCGAGCCGGAAGGCGCGCAGCCCGGCATCGGCATAGTATGCAAGCCCCAGGGGCGAGACCTGGTAGAAAACCGCCCGGCAGCCGGCCGCGCGCGCCTTTTCGATGAAGTGCCAGATCAGCTCCGGCCAGGCATCGATCGGGCCGACGGGATCGAAAAGCGCGATCCAGGAACGAGCACGCTGGCCATACATGATGAAGGCTCGGCCGTCGGCGGAAAACAACAGGCTCTTGTCGCCCATGCGCACCAGATTGGCATCGGACATGTCCTGCGCCTCGACGATCGAGAGCGCCCGCTCCATCGCGTCGTCGGAGGCAGGCTCGGCGGCTCCGGTTGCCGGGCGCATCAGGCTCCAGATCGCAAGCATGCTCGCGCCGATCGTTACGCCGAGAAGCGCGCGCAGGCCGCGGGGGGCTTCGGCGGAGAATTCGAACTGCCACCAGAGCTCATGGCTGTATTCGACATCGCGATAGACGAAGAGCAGCACGACCAGCGCGCCCAGGCAGATGACCCCGAGCGCCGTCAGCCACGGCACCGTCAGCGCCTGCCCGAACAGCGAGGCCGGCCGCACGAACAGGCGGCGGCTGACGATGAGCCCCACCAGGAAGAAGGCCAGCATGCCCGCTTCCACCACGGCGATCGCCTTGATCAGCGACAGCAGCAGCGCGGCGATCCCGATCACGATCGAGGCCCACCAGGCGCCGTCAAGCCTCAGCGCCAGTCCGCGCGAGACGACCACGAGGGCAAGGCCGAGCAGGCTGGCGAGGAAGTGTGCGCCCTCAACGATCGGCAAGGGCAGCAGTCCTTCGAGGAATGCCAGGTTCTCGTCGGGCGTCGGGGTCACGCTGGAAAGAACCAGCATGATCGCCAGCACGATGCCGAGCGTTGCCAAAAGCAGCGGCGTCATGCGGCCGCCGATGCGCCGCACGCTGGAGGCAACCGGATGACCGGACAGCTGGCGGAGTTCGATGCCGATGACGACGGCGATCGCGATCACGAGCGGCAGAACGTGATAGATCACGCGGTAGAGCACCAGCGCGCCAAGAATGGTGTCGACATCGGCATTGTGGCCGAGCGTCGCGATGATGATCGTCTCGAAGACGCCAAGACCGGCCGGCACATGGCTCAAGACGCCAACGCCGACGGCCAGCGAATAGACCGCAAGGAAGGCCGGCCAGCCGATCGTGCCGGCGGGTAGAAGAACATAGAGAACGGTCGCCGAGGCGGCGAGATCGAGCGCCGTCACCAGGAACTGGCGCGAAACGGTGCGCGAATCCGGGAGCCGAAGCGTCAGACGCCCGATGCTGACCTCGCGCCCGTCACGGGCAAGAAAGAACACTGTGAACAGACCGCCGAGGATCACGGCCGCGATTACGCGCAATACCAGAGGATCCATCCCGGTCATCGGCGCCACATACTCGCCGACGGCAAGCAGGCTGAGGCAAGTCACCGCCAGCAGCCCGAGCCCGAAGGCGAGCGTCACGAAGGCGATGATGCGGGCGATGTTCTCAGGCTCGATGCCGAGGCGCGAATAGGAGCGGTAGCGGATGGCGCCGCCACTGAGCGCCCCGAACCCCGCAGTATTGCCGACCGCGTAGGCCGAGGCCGCCGTCAGCGCCACGTCGGCATAGGGCAGCTTTCGCTTGACGTAATCAAGAGCGCTGACGTCATAGAAGGTGAGCGCGAGGAAACTCAATGCGGTGAAGAACACCGCCGCCGCGACGGAGATCCAACTGGTATCCGCCAATGCCTGGACGACCTCGTCGTACTGGACTTCGGACGTCAGGTGAAAGATCGCAAAGCCGAAAAGTGCGATTACGAAGAGCGTACCGGCAGCCGATAGATAACGGCGATTGCGACGCAGGAAGGAGAACCAGCCTCCCTCCGCCTGCTGCTCGTCGTCGGTTGCACGTTCCGGTAGGGAGGATGTCATGAAGCGCCCATGTCGATAATGAGGACATCAGCGCTTTAGCTTACCCGATACGGATCAAAAAGTGAAATATCGGTAATAAATTATACTCTTATAAAACAATCCCTTAGGCAAACAGTTGCTGCCGGTTGAGTTGGGCCCACTGCAGCAGCATGATCGTCTTGGCATCGCAGATCTCTCCGGTCGCGATCATTGCGACGGCTTCGTCGAAGGGGATTTCCAGCACTTCGATGTCCTCGCCCTCATGCGCAAGCCCGCCGCCGTCGCCGCGTTTTTCGGTGGCGTCGATGTGGCCGACAAAGAAGCTCGTGCGCTCGGTCAGCGCCCCCGGGCTCATATAGACATCGAAGAGGTGGATAACGTCCTGGACGTGGTAGCCGGTCTCCTCCAGCGCCTCGCGGCAGATCGCCTCTTCCGGAGTGTCGCCGTCGAGGAGCCCGGCGGCCGCCTCGATCAGATAAGCCGGGTCGCCCTGGAGCAGAACGGGAACGCGAAGCTGCCGCACCAGGATGACGCTCTGGCGCCTGGCATCGACGAGCAGGATGGTCGCCGCATTGCCATGGTCGTGGATCTCCCGCTTCAGCGTCACGGTCGCGCCATCGGACATCTGCTGTTCGAACGTCACCTCTTCCAGGTGCGCAAAGCCCTTCCACAGCGTGCGGCGGCCGACGATCCTGACGCGTGGGTCATGCTGGGTGCTCATGCAACTTCCTTCTCCGGCGAGTGCAATCCCGCCCTTTCAGCCATCAGTGGATATGTTCCGCTGCCGCGCGATCTTCCCGCTCCATCTGCAGCGTCGTGTGGTGCAGGTCGAACGTCGCGCGCAACTGCTCCTCGATTGCGCGGCGCACGGTCTCGGCATCGGCACCGTCGGCAAGTACCGCATGGGCGGTCAGCGACGGCTGGCTCTGGGTGATCGCCCAGAGGTGCAGGTCATGCACGGAGGCAACACCGGGAACGGCGGCAATCGTCGCGTGGACATCGGCGAGGCGCATGCCCGGCGGCACGCCTTCGAGCAGGATGTTGACGCACTCCTTCAGCAGCACCCAGGTGCGCGGAAAGACCATGAAGCCGATGCCGACAGCGAGCAGCGAATCCACCCACTGCCAGCCGGTCAGCCAGATGACCACCGCGCCGACGATGACGGCGAGCGAGCCCAGCATGTCCGACCAGACTTCGAGATAGGCGCCCTTGACGTTGAGGCTTTCGTCCTTGTGGCTGGTGAGCAGCCGCATCGAGGCGAGATTGACGAGAAGGCCGACGACGGCAATCACCAGCATGCTGCCGGACTGGATCTCCTGCGGCTCGGACAGCCGCTTCCAGGCCTCATAGAGGATGTAGAAGGCGACACCGAGCAGGAGCAGCGCGTTGAAGGCGGCAGCCAGGATCTCGAAGCGGGCGTAGCCATAGGTGCGCAAGAGGTCTGACGGGCGACGGCCGACATGGATCGCGACGAGCGCGATCGCAAGGGCCGCTGTGTCGGTCAGCATGTGCATGGCGTCGGATATCAGCGCCAGGCTGCCGGTCAGGATGCCGCCGACGACTTCGGCCAGCATGAAGCCGCCGGTCAGGCCAAGCGAGGCCCAGAGCCTTGAAACCGGCGTGCTCGTGACATCTGCATGGTGGTGGTCGCCGCTCATGGGAGGTTCCGTCTGCCGTTCTACAACCTGACTTAGCGCGCCAACCTTACCCAGACCCTGTTGTCGTGAAAGGCGGCACCACCATACGGCGCCACCGCATCGGCGCCGGTGAGCACATTGATGCCCTCCCCGTCGAGATGCGCGCCATTCGGCCACAGGCCCTCGGCGATGACGACGCCGCGACGGGCGCCGCCACCGATCTTCGCATGCAGACGCACCTCGCCGCGGACGTTGCCGAGTTGGACGACATCGCCATCGGCAATGCCGAGTTCTGCGGCATCTTCCGCATGAACCATCACTTCCGGGCGCACTTCCTTCTGGGTCGAGGACGGTGTCTCAGCAAAGGTCGAATTCAGGAAGGATCGAGCCGGAGAGGTCGCCAGCCGGAACGGGTGCTCGGCGTCGGCAACCTCGATGAGGTCGACATGATCAGGAAACTCCGGCAGCGCCTGGTGCGGCCCCTGAATGCCCATCGACTTCGGCGGCCGGTTCGGCGCCGGCGTCCCCGTCCAATCCGCCTTGAAGCGGAACTTGCCGTCCGGGTGGCCAAAGCCGTTGAGATAGTGCGCCTCCTCGAAGGCGGGCTGACAGTCGAGCCACTTCTCCCGTTTCATCTCTTCGTAGCCGATTCCGTAGTTGGCGAGCAGCCGATCAATGTGCTCACGCTCGGTCAGGCCGAAGCCGGCATGATCGGCAACGCCAAGGCGCTTGGCCAGTTCCTCGATGACGAACAGATTGGTGCGCACGGTCGAGGGTGGTTCTACCACCTTAGGGCCTATCAGGATGTGCTGATGGCCGCCGCCGCGATAGAGATCGTCATGCTCCAGGAACATGGTGGCCGGAAGCACGATATCGGCAACAGCAGCCGTATCGGTCATGAACTGCTCGTGCACGGCAACAAAGAGGTCGTCGCGCAGGAAGCCGCGCTTCACCAGCCGCTGCTCCGGCGCGACGTTCACGGGATTGGTGTTCTGGATCAGCATCGCCGTCACCGGCCCGCGGTGGCGCAGCGCCTCGGCGTCGCCGGTCAGCACCCGGCCGATCTGCGACTGGTCGAGCATGCGCACATCCGGATCGTGAAAGGCCGAGCCGATCAACTCGCGCTTGTCGAGCTTGAAGATATCGTTGTTGGAGTGGAAGGCACCGCCGCCTTCGTGTTTCCAGGAACCGAGCACGGTCGCCACGGATGCCGCCGCGTGGATGGCGACGGCACCGTTGCGCTGGCGCGTGAAACCGTAGCCGAGCCGGAAATAGGTCCGCGGCGTCGTGCCGACCAATTTTGCAAAGGCCTCGATTTCCTCGGCCGAAAGGCCGGTGATCGCCGACGCCCACTCCGGCCCGCGCGACTTCAGATGCGCTTCAAGGCCGGCCGGATCGTCGGAGAACTTCGCCATGTAGGCCCGGTCGGCGTAGCCGTCGCGAAACGCGATGTGCATCACGGCGCAGGCAAGTGCTGCGTCGGTGCCCGGCTTCAGCACCAGGCCCATGTCCGCTTGCTTGACCGTCGGGTTGTCGTAGATGTCGATGACGACGATCTTCGCGCCGCGATCCTTGCGGGCTTTCACCGCATGGGTCATCACGTTGACCTGGGTCGCAACCGCATTCGTGCCCCAGATCACCACGCAATCGGCCTTGGCCATTTCGCGCGGGTCGGGGCCGCGCAAGGCGCCGGTCGCCATGCTCAAGCCGGTCCAGGCCATGTTCGTGCAGATCGAGCCGAAGAAGCCGGAATAGCGCTTGGCGTGACGCAGCCGGTCGATCGAGTCGCGCTGCACCTGGCCCATGGTGCCCGCGTAGAAGTATGGCCACACGGTCTCGGCGCCATATTTCTGCTCGGCGCGAATGAACAGATCGGCGATCTCGTCGAGCGCGGCCTCCCAGCTCACCTCCTGCCAGCCGCCCTCGCCCTTGGCGCCCTTGCGGCGCTTCGGCACCATCAGACGGTCGGGATGATAGATGCGCTCGGAATACCGCGCCACCTTGGCGCAGATCACGCCGGCGGTGTAGGTATTGGCGGCTGCACCGCGCACACGGCCGATCCGCCCTTCGGCGGTCAGGTCGACTTCCAGGGCGCAGGCCGAGGGACAGTCGTGCGGACAGACCGAGTGGCCGATGGTTTTTTCTGCTTTGATGGGGGTCGCAACGTTCATGGCTTTTCTATATGGCATCGGCATTTCGGCTCAAAGAGCCAATCGCCCACCCATCGCAACTATTGATCACAGCCATCGGCGGCGCTCATGAACTATCGGCACATCTATCACGCAGGCAATTTTGCCGACGTCCTGAAGCACGCAGTGCTGGCACGGCTCGTCACCTACCTCCAGCAGAAGGAGAAGGCGTTCCGTGTTCTCGATACCCATGCGGGCATCGGGCTCTACGACCTCTCCAGCGAGGAAGCGCAGAAGACCGGCGAATGGCGCGACGGCGTCGGCCGGCTGCTCGAGGGCGAACTGCCGCCGGAGATCGCGGTGATCCTCGCCCCGTACCTGTCCTCCATCCGCGCGCTGAACCCCGGCTCCGAGCTGACGCTCTACCCTGGCTCGCCGAAGCTCGCGCGCATGCTCTTCCGACCCCAGGACCGGCTTTCGGCGATGGAGCTGCATCCGGACGACTACGAAACGCTGCACCGGCTGTTCGACGCCGATTTCCAGAGCCGCGTCACCGAGCTCGACGGCTGGCTGGCGCTGGGCGCGCACCTGCCGCCGAAGGAAAAGCGCGGATTGATTCTCGTCGACCCACCCTTCGAAAAGGAGGGCGAATACGAACGGCTGGTGGATGGCCTTGCGCGCGGCTACCGCCGCTTTACCGGCGGCGTCTATTGCCTGTGGTATCCCCTGAAGCAGGGCGCGCCGATCAAAGCGTTTCATGAGGCGCTGAAGGCGCTGGACATCCCGAAGATGCTCTGCGCCGAACTGTCCGTCAGAAGCGACCGGGAAACCACAGGGCTTTCCGGTTCCGGCCTCATCATCGTAAACCCGCCCTTCACGCTGAAGAGCGAGCTCGACCTGCTGCTGCCGTTCCTGAAAAGCCGGTTGGGGCAGGATCGTTTCGCGTCCAGTCGCTGCTTCTGGCTGCGCGGGGAAGAACAGACAACCCGAGGGGCTTGACGGACGGGCGCGACGCACCGCAATCTCATGCGACGACATAGGGAGACGCCCATGACTCGCACGCTCGCCGCCACGCTTCTCATTTCGCTTTCCCTCGCCGGCGCTACGGCGCCGGGCGCCATTGCCGCCGACTACATCGGCAGCAGCCAGGCGCAATCCTACAACGCCGGGGTCTGCAGTGAATCCTCGGTTCTCGGCTTCATCACATCCCGTTTCGAGTATCGGGATGCAAACTACCTGCACGCCAATCTCTCGATCGCCGAGATCCGCGACATGGGGCAGAATCGGCAGGAGTTCCGCGACGAGACGCATCTCGTCGAGCGTGAATATTGCTACGGGACCGCTGTGATGACCAACGGCGAACAGCGTGCGCTCTATTACCTCATCGAACGCCCGTGGGGCTTTGCCGGCGTCGGCAGAAGCATCGAGTTCTGCGTCGGCGGCCTCGATCCCTGGTATGTCTACGGCGCCTATTGCGCCTCGCTCCGTTAATCATGAGATCATTCCGGAAAACGCGCCGGCTTCTGCCGGCGCTTTTCGTTGCAGCAGCCCTCGTTGGCTGCAGCGATCAGAACACTGAAAAGGCGCCGACGGCGACGGGAACGCAAGCCACGAAGGCGGCCGTTACGGTGCCGGTCGGCAGCGGCTTCGATTTCTATGTGCTCTCGCTTTCCTGGTCGCCGACCTGGTGCGGCGACAATGACCCCAAGGGAAAATCCAGCCAGTGCGAAGTCGGCGGCAATCGCGGCCTGATCGTGCATGGCCTGTGGCCGCAGAACGAACGGGGTTATCCGGACTTCTGCCCGACACGACAGTCCGATCGCGTGCCGTCGTCGCTCGGCAAGCAATATCTCGACCTCATTCCATCGATGGGCCTGATCGGCCACCAATGGCGCAAGCACGGGACCTGCTCCGGCCTCAGTCAGGAGGAATACTTCGCCGTCACGCGCGCGGCCTGGGACCGGCTGACGCTGCCATTGGAGCTCGCACCTCCCCCGCAAGAAAAGGGCCTGCGCGTCGCCGCCATCGAAGATGCGCTCGTTGCCAAGAATCCCGGCATGACGAAGGACGCGGTCGCCGTGACCTGCGAGGGTAGTCGGCTCGAGGAAATCCGGATCTGCTTCGACAAGTCGCTCAATTTCCGCGCCTGCCCGGCGGTCGATCGCCAGGCCTGCCGAAAGGAAAGCGTGTCGCTGCCCCCGGCGCTTTGACCAGCCGCAGAAGGCACCTGTCAGAAACCCATCTCGCAATCCCTGGAAGGAAAGACGCCCGATGAAGATCTTGTACTCGCCCGCCTCGCCCTATTCGAACAAGGTGCGCATGGCGGCGCATTATGCGGGCTATGCGGCCGAAAGTGTCTTGACCGACACCAATGCCAACCCGCCGGAGCTGATCGACAACAATCCGCTCGGCAAGATCCCGACGCTGATTCTCGACGACGGACGGGCGCTCTACGACAGCCGTACCATCATGCATTTCATCGACCGGGAGACCAAGGGCAAGCTCTATCCCAGGAACGCCGAAAAGCGCACCGACGTCGAGTTGCTGGAAGCGCTATGCGACGGCGTCTGTGACAGCCTGCTGTCGATCGTCTACGAGAAACGCTCCCATCCGCCGGAAAAGGTGCACCAGCCCTGGATCGACCGGCAATGGGAAAAGGTCGAGCGCAGCCTCGACCATCTGAATGCCAACCTGCCGAAGACCGGGGCCAAGCTCAATGCAGGCCATTTCGCACTCGCGGCGATGCTGCGCTACATCGAGCTGCGGTTTGCCGGCGAATGGCAGAAGGGGCGCGCCAAGCTGAAGAACTGGCCGGCGAAGTTCGAAAAACACTTCCCGGATTACCCCAAGTTCAAGGCCTAACGTGCAGACACAAAAAAGGCCGGGTCTCCCCGGCCTTTTCTTTGATCCGGCAGAAGCCGATCAGAACTTCACGCCCATACCGACTTTAACAGCGTGCTCGTCGTAGCCGGACGAGACCTTGGTGCTGCCCATGCGGAAGTCCTTCGAACCGTAGTCCGTGTAACGGTACTCGACGCGTGCGGTGATGTTGTCGGTGACGAAGGTTTCAGCACCGACGCCTGCGGTCCAGCCGACCATGGTGTTCTTGTCGGAAGCGCCGCCGACGGTGCCCTTGGTCTGGCCGACGGCAAGACCTGCGGTACCGTAGACGAGGACCGGGTTCAGATCGACACCGACGCGGCCGCGGAGCGAGCCGTTGACGCCCTGCTTCATGCGCAGGTTGCCCTTAGTCGAATCCTGGCCGGAGTAACCGATATCGGCTTCGCCGCCGTATACCATCTGGCCGTCCTGAACGTTGTAGCCACCATAGAGGCCGCCGCCGAAGCCGGCTGCGGTGTTGCTGCCGGTCGCATCGTGCTGGCCATGCTTCCAATCGGCGGTGCCACCGACATAGGCGCCGGACCAGTTCTTGACTGCCGGCTCGCTGTATTCGGCCTGCGGAGCTGCCGGAACTTCGTCGATCGCGTCTGCAGCCTGGGCGGCCTGGAAGGCGATGAGGGACATAGCCGAAGCCATGAGGGTGGTGGTGAGCGTACGCATAAACATTCTCCTTTTCGTCCCGATGCGCCGAGGGCTTGGGGTCCCACAGTGAAACATCAGGCAACTCTTAATGTAACCCGCCCGGTTGAGCTGAAATTGGCCAGCAAATGCGGATTCACAAGAGCCAAAATGTGAAATTTTGGTGGCACAAACGCGCCCGAAGTTTGATGTTGCTTTGGCGCCACAGGATATTTGTTAACCATAAATCAAGATTAACGAAAGCTATACTATAAGTACGCAAAATAATACAATTTACGCCAATTCCATTAATTTTTGGGCAAGGAATCGTCAGGGAGTGTTTCAGCCCCGCGTTTCTTCCCTATATCTTCGTCCGCTGACGCGAAGATTCGAAAAAGCGGGATGAAACGTTGAAGAAAGCACTGAAGGCGGCTCTCGTAACCGGGGGCGCCAAGAGGATCGGTAAAGCTATAGTGGAGGACCTGGCCGCCCACGGCTTTGCGGTCGCCATTCATGCCGATGCCTCGTTTGACGAAGCGCGGGCCCTGGCCGAAACCCTGAAGAAGACGGGAACGAATGCCGTCGCGATTCGAGCCGACCTTACGGATACGGGCGCGACATCGACACTGATCGAGCGCGCGACAGCAGCGCTCGGGCCGATCGATCTGCTCGTCAACAATGCGTCGCTGTTCAAGAAGGATAGCCTCGATGCCTTCGACGAAGAGGTCTGGGACCAGCATTTCGCGCTGCATGTGAAAGCCCCTTCCCTGTTGGCGCGCGATTTCGCCGCGCAACTGCCGGCCAAGGCCAGCGGGCTCATCATCAATGTGATCGACCAGCGCGTCTGGGCTCCCAATCCGCGCTTTTATTCCTATATGTTGTCCAAGTCGGCGCTTTGGACGGCCACCCGGACGATGGCGCAGGCACTCGCCCCGCGCATCCGCGTCAACGGCATCGGCCCCGGACCGACGCTGCCGAACGAACGGCAGGACCCGAAGGATTTTGAGGCGCAGGTCGATGCGCTGATCTTGAAGCGCGGGCCGACGCTCGACGAATTCGGACGGACGATCCGCTTCCTGTTCGACACGCCGTCGATTACCGGACAGATGATTGCGCTGGACGGGGGCCAGCACCTCGCCTGGGAAACGCCCGACATCAGGGAGATAGTGGAATGAATGGACGCGTGCCGGCCGACGGCGGCATCCTTTATGATGGCAGCGAAGCGGAAGACGACGACGACCTGATCGAAGTGTCTGACGGGAGCGGCATTGCGGCCGTCGTCGAGTGGCACGAGAATCACTCGGAGACCGAGGGACTGAAGGGCGCAGAGTTGATCCAGGCCTTCGTCAAGCTGCTGCCGAATGGCCCCGGCGTCTATCGCATGTTCAACGAGGCCGGCGACGTTCTCTATGTCGGCAAGGCGCGCAGCCTGAAGAAGCGCGTCAGCAACTATGCCCAGGGGCGCGGCCATTCCAACCGCATCGCCCGCATGGTGCGCGAGACCGCGAACATGGAGTTCGTGACGACGCGCACCGAGATCGAGGCGCTGCTGCTCGAAGCCAACCTGATCAAGCGCCTGAGGCCCCGCTTCAACGTGCTTTTGCGCGACGACAAGTCGTTTCCCTATATCCTGGTGACCGGCGACAGCCGTGCACCGGCACTCTACAAGCATCGCGGCGCACGCAGCCGCAAGGGCGACTTCTTCGGTCCCTTCGCGTCCGCCGGCGCGGTCGGCCGCACGATCAATTCGTTGCAGCGCGCCTTTTTGCTTCGGACCTGCACCGACAGCGTCTTCGAGACGCGCACGCGCCCCTGCCTGCTCTACCAGATCAAGCGCTGTTCGGCGCCCTGCACCGGCGAAATCAGCGATCAAGGCTATGCGGAACTCGTTCAGGAGGCTAAGGACTTCCTCTCGGGCAAGAGCCAAGCGGTGAAGGCGACGATCGCCGCCGCCATGGGCGAGGCAGCCGAGAACCTCGACTTCGAAAGGGCAGCGCTTTACCGCGACCGCCTCGCCGCACTCAGCCACGTCCAGAGCCACCAGGGCATCAACCCCTCTGGTGTCGAGGAAGCCGACGTCTTTGCGATCCACCACGAGGGTGGCATCTCCTGCATCCAGGTGTTCTTCTTCCGCACCGGGCAGAACTGGGGCAACCGCGCCTATTTCCCGAAGGCCGACCCGTCGCTGCCGACGGCCGAGGTGCTCTCGCAATTCCTCGCACAGTTCTACGACGACAAGCCCTGTCCGCGGCAGATCCTGCTTTGCGAAGCGGTGGAAGAGCAGGAACTGCTCGGCCAGGCGCTGAGCGAAAAATCCGGATACAAGGTCGCGATCCAGGTGCCGCAGCGCGGCGAAAAGAAGGATCTCGTCGATCACGCGCTCGCCAATGCGCGCGAGGCGCACGGCCGCAAGTTGGCAGAAACGGCCTCGCAGTCGCGCCTGCTCGAAGGCTTCTCGGAAACCTTCAAGCTGGAGCGCACGCCGCGCCGCATCGAGATCTACGACAACTCGCACATCATGGGCACCAATGCCGTCGGCGGCATGGTGGTGGCGGGGCCGGAAGGCTTCGTCAAAGGCCAGTACCGCAAGTTCAACATCAAATCGACCGACATCACCCCGGGCGACGACTTCGGTATGATGCGCGAAGTGATGACGCGGCGGTTCTCGCGGCTGCTGAAGGAAGAGGGCAAACCGGACCGGAGCGCGGAGGTCGGTGACGATGCCGCTTTCCCCGCCTGGCCCGACGTCATTCTCATCGACGGCGGTCAGGGACAGATGACCGCGGTGCGCGCCATCCTCAAGGAGCTCGATGTCGAGGACTGCGTGACGGCGATCGGCGTCGCCAAGGGCGTCGATCGCGACGCCGGCCGCGAACGCTTCTTCGCGCTCGGTCGCGACAGCTTCACGCTGCCGCCGCGCGATCCGGTGCTCTATTTCATCCAGCGGCTGCGCGACGAGGCGCACCGTTTCGCGATCGGCTCGCATCGGGCTCGCCGCAAAAAGGAGATGGTCAAGAACCCGCTCGACGAGATCGCCGGCATCGGGCCGACGCGCAAGCGCGCGCTGCTCACGCATTTCGGCACCGCCAAAGCCGTCTCGCGCGCCGGCATCAACGACCTGATGGCCGTCGCCGGGATTTCCGAAACGGTGGCGCGGCTGGTCTACGAACATTTCCACGACGATGCCGGGAAATGAAAACCTGATGTCACAATTCACCCGGCGTTCACATGCGATAGGGCAAATATGACAGTTGACGACGATGACCTGTTGACCTCCGGCCAGCAAAGTCATTTCTGTACCTGACGAACCAGAGAACACGAATCCATGCCCACGCCCGTCGCCTACAGCATCCCGAACCTGCTCACCTACTTCCGCATCCTGATCGTGCCGCTGATCGTCCTTTGCTTCTTCGTCGAAGGACGGCTGCACAGTTCGGACTTCGCGCGCTGGACGGCAGTGGCGCTTTTTGCCGTTGCCTCGATCACCGATTTCTTCGACGGCTATCTAGCGCGCATCTGGAAGCAGACATCGAACATCGGCAAGATGCTCGATCCGATCGCCGACAAGCTGCTGGTCGCCTCCATCCTGCTGCTCGTCGCCGCCGACGGCACGATCGCCGGCTGGTCGATCTGGGCTGCGATCATCATTCTGTGCCGTGAAATCCTGGTCTCGGGCCTGCGCGAATATCTGGCGGCGCTGAAGGTCAGCGTTCCCGTTACCCGCATCGCCAAGTGGAAGACGACGATCCAGATGGTCGCCATCGCCTTCCTGCTTGCCGGCCCGGCCGGCGACAAGATTTTGCCCTATACGACGGAAGCCGGTATCGTGCTCCTGTGGATTGCCGCCGCGATCACGCTCTATTCGGGCTACGATTACTTCCGCGCCGGCCTCAAGCACGTGGTCAACGAATGAGCACCGTCAACCTGGTCTATTTCTCATGGGTGCGCGAGCGTATCGGCAAGGGCGAGGAAACCCTCGACCTTCCCGCCGGTGTCGTCACCATTGCCGATCTGCTTCAGCACCTGAAGACGCTCGGCGAGGAATACGAGGCGGCGCTCGAACATGAAAACGTCATCCGCGCGGCCATCAACCAGGAACATGTCGACCACAAGGAGCCGATCGCCGGCGCCCGGGAGATCGCCCTGTTTCCGCCGATGACGGGTGGCTGAGGCCATGCGCGCGCCGGTGACCGTGCGCGTCCAGCGCGAGGATTTCGACCTCAATAGCGAGGTCGCCAAGCTTTCGGCCGGGCGTGCCGACATCGGCGCCATCACCACCTTTTCCGGGCTTTGCCGCGACGAGGCAGGCACGCTTGCCGCCCTCGAACTGGAACACTACCCCGGCATGGCCGAGGCGGAGATCGAACGCATATGCCAGGAGGCGGTCGAGCGCTTCTCGCTCCAGGCGGCCACCGCCATCCACCGCTACGGCAAGATCCTTCCCGGCGAGAACATCGTGCTTGTCGTTGCCGCCTCGCGGCACCGGCAGGCCGCCTTCGACGGCGCCAACTTCATCATGGATTTCCTGAAGACATCGGCTCCCTTCTGGAAGAAGGAACATTTGGGCGACGGCACGACCGGCGGCTGGGTCAGCGCCAAGGATGCCGACGACACCGCACGGGACCGCTGGTCGAAGTAGCCGCCGTTCCTTGAGGTCAGGGAATGACCTTCTCCTTGCGCGTCACCGCCAGCACGATCACCAGAAATCCGAAGATCGCAAAGTCGCGCCAGAGGATCGGCCCATAGGCGCTCCATAGCGTTTCGAGCAGGCCGACCGCGGCAGCGCCGAGGGCTGCATAGAGCGGCGAGGCCTGGCCGCCGATGGCGGCGATGAACAGTACCTTGACGCCGAAAGTAAGCCCCGTGCCGAAATCCATGTTGCCGTAGTAGGACGCGGCGAGGATGCCGCAAAGGGCAGCAATCAGGGACGCCGCGCCATAGGCGGCGATGTAGACAGTGGCCGCGTCAACCCCGCAAAGCGCTGCAGCCCCCCGGTCTTCGGAGACGGCCCGCCAGAACCGCCCTGCCCGCGAATGGGTCAGGAACCAGTGCCCGGCCGCCACCAACGCCGCCATCAGCGCGGTATCGCCGAGTTGGATGACGGTCAACGTGACCGGGAAACGCGGATCATCCCAGAAGACGATGTTGGCATTGAGGAACGGCGGCAGCCACAGGCTGCGGGTCTCCGAGGCAAGCCGTGCCGTCTCCATCAGCACCAGCAGGCAGCCGAGCGAGGCGACGACGACGGTGTTGGCCGACGAGAAGGCCAACGGCCGCATGACATACCGCCCGGCGACGAGCCCGGCACCAACACTGAAAGTCAGGGCAGCCGCCGTACCGAGACCAAGGGCGGCCGGAAGCACCAGCCACAGCCGGTCCCAGCCGAAAGCAGCAAACAGCACAAAGATCTGGCCCGAGAAGGCAAAGAGCGCACCATAGGTGAGATCGGCCCGGCGGGTCACGGCAAAGGCGATCGCGTAGCCAAAGGCCAGCGCCGCGTAGAGCGCTGCGACGGGAACGGCATTGGCGAGCTGCTGCAGAAAATAGAGCATGGCGCATCCGGAGCGTGACAAGATCAATATAACTGGTAAAATCCATTTTGCCAGTTAGGATTTTTGCATGACCTTCACCTGGACAGCCCATCGATTTGCCGGCGGCGCCCTGGCACTGGATGTCGCCAATTCCATCGTCCTGCGTTTCGATCCCGAACGCCGGATCGACCGCTTCGCCGATGTCGTCGCACTCCATTCCTTTGCAGAAGCCGCCAACCGCTACAGCGCGGAGAGTGTACGCTTCGGCGCGCTTGCGCCTGTCGCCGCGGAGAACCGTGACCGGCTCTTGCAGTTGCGCGAAGCGACCGACCGGCATTTTCGCGCAGAGATCTCGGACACAGGCCGGCCGGAACTGTTGGCGGATCTGCTGGAAGCCATCGCCGGCGTCTTGCGCGGCTCGACGCACCAGGGCGGCCTGCTTTCGCTCGACACCGCAACGGCGCAATCGGCGCTCACGCTTGCCGCCAACCCCGAGCCCGATCGGCTGAAGATCTGCCCGAATTGCGGCTGGCTGTTTCTCGACCGCAGCCGCAACCGCAGCCGCACCTGGTGCGACATGGCCGTCTGCGGCAACCGCACCAAAGCCAAGCGCCACTATCACCGCAACAGGGAAGAAGCAGGCCCATGACAAGGACATTCGGGATCTTGGCCACACTTGCCATCGCACTTGCCGCTGCGGCATGTCAGCGCGAGAGCGGCCCGGATCCGCTGAAGCTGACGGGCAAGATGTTCGTCTTCAACTACCGCCTCGCCTATGCGACCTACATGGTCACGCTGACCAAGGCCGAGGCGGTGCCCGACGGCAGCATCGTGGTGGCGCGCTTCGAAAATCCGGCCGGCGGCGACGCGCTGACACTGGAGCGCAAGCTCTTTCCGAAGTTGGAGAAGGTGGTGCTGGAAAGCCCCGATGTCACCTGCGTGAAGAAGGATCGCCCCTATACGGTGTCGATCGAGGTCAAAGGCCCCGAAGGCCAGTCACTGCAGAAGCTTGAGACCACCGTCGTCTCCGATGTCGATCAGGACATCATGCCGGCCAAACCGCTGGTCGAGGGCCCGGCCTACGACAAGAACCCGGCGGTCTTCAGCGGCGGCAAGGCACCAGCCCATTTCGAGACCGCGAAGTGCCCCGTCTGAGAGACCGGGCAACAAAAAACCGGAGCGTTTCCGCTCCGGCTCAAATCCTGAGTCAATTCAAGCCGCTATGGCTCGAACCGAAGATTTTGAATCAGCCAACGATCTCGGTGCCCGAGAACCAGTAGGCGATTTCTTCAGCAGCGGTTTCCGGAGCATCCGAACCGTGAACCGAGTTTTCGCCGATCGAGAGAGCGTGAACCTTGCGGATCGTGCCTTCGTCAGCGTTTGCCGGGTTGGTGGCGCCCATGACTTCGCGGTTCTTGGCGATTGCGTTTTCGCCTTCGAGAACCTGAACGATGGTCGGGCCGGAGGACATGAACTCGACCAGTTCGCCGAAGAACGGACGCTCCTTGTGAACGGCGTAGAAGCCTTCGGCTTCGCGACGGCTCATCCAGACGCGCTTGGAAGCGACGACGCGCAGGCCGGCATCTTCGAGCATCTTGGTGATGGCGCCGGTCAGGTTGCGCTTGGTCGCGTCCGGCTTGATCATCGAGAAGGTACGTTCAATAGCCATTGGCTCAAATCCCTTGTTTCTTGAGAAGTGGCGGTTCATTAGCCGCCAATTCCGCGCAAAACAAGGGGGTTCACCGATGATTCGGCTTAGGCCAGGCGGGTTTCACGCAGCCGTCACACTGCGCCCGAGCCCGCCATGCAGATCGAGGCAGCGCTCAAACCAGGCGGTGACGGGATCACCCGGCTGAAGCAGGCGCTGCGGCGAGACGATGCGCGCCCATTGAAACGCGCCGAAGACGATGTAGTCGGCGAAAAGCGGCGTTGCACCACCCAGAAAATCCTGAATCTTCAGCAGATGGCGCAAAGGCTCGAGCTTTTCCGAGAAGGTTGCGAGAGAGGATCCGCCACTTTCGGCCACGGCCTCGAGCGACGTGCCGAAGCGCTTTTCCCGGCTCTCGCGGAAATAGGCCTGATCGACGGGGTCCAGCCGGTCGTGAATGTCCCGGATAATGATGCGGGTGACGGCCGGGTGCAGCGTCGTCTGCGACCAACCCTCGACGAAGCGGGAGATCGCCATCGCCCCCTCGCCGGCAAAGAGCGCCGGACGGTCCGGATAGGTCCGTTCGAGATAAAGGGCGATCTCGAAGCTGTCCTTCACGAGCTTTTCTCCATCCCGCAGCAACGGCACCAGGTTCGTCGCCCCGTCCTCGATCGCTCGGATTTCGGTGAAACCGATCGGCACGGTGTCAAAGTCGAGCCCCTTGTGGGCCAGCGACATCGCGGTCTTCCACACATGCGGCGAGAAGGGACGCGCCCTGTCGGATCCACACAGCGAATAGAGCTTTCTAGTCATGCAAACTCTCCGGGACGATTGGCGTCCTCTTGAACGACATATCCGCCGCGTCATCAAATCAGTAAATTTCATGAATGATATCAGACACAGGAATGCGGTTCCGGGTTAGCGTCGCCATCCGCAACCGCAGCCATCAGGAAGGTAGCCGATGCTCGATCATTTTCGCATGTTCGCCGATTATAACCGCTGGGCGAACCGCCTCGTCTATGCTGCTGCTGCGGAGCTGACCGATGCCGAATTGCGGGAAAACCGCGGCGCCTTTTTCGGCTCACTGCTTTCAACCCTCAATCATATCCTCGTTGCCGACCGCATCTGGATGAAGCGCTTCACAGGCGAGGGCAATACCCCTGCTTCACTCGACACGACCCTGCACGAGGACCTCGCCGGGCTTACCGCCGCGCGGGCGGCCGAGGACGAACGCATCATCGCCTGGATCGACAACCTCAGCGACGAGCGCCTTGGCGCTTTGCTTAGCTACAGAACGCTCACCAATCCGGCGGCCGTCGCGCAGAGGCTGGCGCCGACGCTCGGCCACTTCTTCAACCACCAGACCCACCATCGCGGTCAGGCGCACGCGACGGGCGCCCGTCCCTGATACTGGACCTGGCCCAGTTTCTGAGGACCCAAGGATCACAGTGGGCGTAACGGCGAGCGTAACGCCTCGAAGCCGAACAGCCGCAGTGGCCGGATCTCACGCCCGCGCCATGCGGTAAGCTTCTTCAAGAGCTGACGCTGGCCGAGCCATGCGACGAGGCCGAGCGCCACGCCGCCGACGATCGACAGCAGCGAAAAAGCCGCCGGCGGCAAGGCCGGCTGCATCGGCACCATCAGCAATTCCGGCACGAAGCGGTGCAGGATGTAGATGTGGAAACCCGCCGCCGACAGGGGCAGGATGAGCTGAGCCGACCAGCGCGGCAGACTGACGCGTGGAAGGTAAAGCAGCGCTGCCAGGACGGCGATCTGCAGCAGATATTTGATCTTCGTGCCGATCCAGACTCCTTCGTAGAGGCCGAAGAACAGGAGGGCCCCCGTGCCGGCCAGCATCAACAGCAGCCGCTGCCTGGCCGTTTCCGCAACGGCGGCGCACCAGCCAATGACGGCGAGATAGAAGATCCATGGCAGCGTAAAGATCTGGCGATTGCCGATCGGCCAGACGAGTGGCAGCGCCAGACGGGTAACAAGCGCGGCCAGAAGCAAGGCCATCCCGGCGGCGAAGGGTTTTGCCGACACGAAACGGCGAAACTGCGGGACGGCAAAGAGCCCGACGAAGACCACCATCATCTGGCAATAGGCCTCGATGAACCAGTAGAGATAGGGCACCATGCCGTGCGTTTCCGGCAGGGCCACGCCGAAGTTGCCGACGAGAAAGACCGAGGCCCAGGGCACCTCACCCCAGGCGACCGCATAGGCCGCAACGATCAGATAATAGGGGATCAGCACCTGCGCGAGCGGCCGCAGGATCGCCCAGCCGTCGCCTGCAAGCAGCGCTCCCATCTGAAAGCGCGCAAGGCTGAAGCCGGCGAGAACGACCATTGCCGCCGACCCGCCGGGGATCGGCCACAGGACCTCGTGGTGCAGGACGACCAGAAGAATGGCAAGCGCACGGATCAAGAGGTCCGTGCCGATCCGTCGCGTGGCAGTCTCGCGCCGTTCCTGGAGCGATAGCTCGGCGATCGGCAAGGTCTCCCAGGTATCCGGAACTTGCCCCAGCGCCTTTTCCAGCCCGATCGACAGCTGAACGAAGCGCAAGGAATCGCCACCGAGCGAGACAAAGCTGTCGGACCGCTTCACCCGCTTCGGATAGAAGACCTGGGCAAAGAGCCCTTCGATACCGCCGTTATCATCACCGCCACTGGCCGCCGCCTGGCGGGCCGCCATGTTCAGCCCGTTGTAATCGATCTTGCCGCTGGCAAGCCGCGGCATCTCGGCAAGGGGCGTCGCCTTCAGGTGGGCCAATGTCAGCCCGCTTGCCTGCGCCAAGAGCCGCCTGATCTCTTCGGCATCGCGGCTGCCGGCGTAAAAGGCGTGAAGGCCGGCATCGTCGCCGACGACGGCAGCGGTGATGCCGCGCGCCTCGAGCCCCGCTTCCAGCACATCGTGCGCGATCCTGAACCCGGCGATCTTGGAGATCCGCTTCATGCGGCCGACGATCTGGAACAGGCCGTCGGCATGGCGCATGGCGAGGTCGCCGGTCCGCAATTCGGCAAGGTCGGCGCCGCGGCAGAGGTCATGCCGTGAAATGGCATAGCCCATCATGACGTTCGGGCCGCGATAGACGAGTTCGCCAGCCACGCCGTCGCTTTCGATCGGCACGCCGCTCTCGCTCACGATCAGAAGGCGTCCACCTGGAATGGCGACGCCGATCCTGTCCTCGTTGCCGGAAAGCTGAGCCGGCGGCACATAGGCGATGCGGGCGGTGGCCTCGGTCTGGCCGTACATGGCGAAGAAAGCCACACCCTGGGTGCCGAGATGGTCGTTGTAGAGTCGGATAACATCAGCGCTCAAGCGGCCACCGGCGACAGTCATGAAACGCAGCTTGGCGAAGCGACGGTCGCGGAAGCCCACTTTTTCCAGCAGCTCGTAGGAGTAGGGCACGCCCGAGAGGTTCGTGCTTCCGCTTTCCGCGAGACCATCGAGAAAACCGGCATCGAGGATGGAGCCGCCGGGAATATAGAGGCTGGCGCCGACGGCCAGGTGAGAATTCAGCACCGACAGGCCGTAGGAATAATGGAGCGGCAGGATCAGGCAGCCGCGATCTTCCGCCGTCAGGCCGAGATAGTCCGCGATCGCCACAGCGTTGGCGGAAATGTTTTCCCGCGAGAGACGCACGGCCTTGCCGCAACCGGTGCTGCCCGATGTCGAGAGCATGACGGCCAGTTCGTCATGGGGCGTCCGATCGCCTTGTCGCAGATGCTCCGTGCGCCAGCGGCCATCGATGCGACGGAAGCCGAAGTCTGGCTCGAAGGCATCGACCCAGGAGCCGGCAGCGCCGTTCTTCGGGGCTTGCATGGCGACGGCATGCCCGGCGGCGAGCGCTGCCAGATAGGCGACAATCGCATGCTCGCAAAGCTCGGCCTCGATCGTTACCAGCCCGCGCGGACCGCGAAAGGCAAGTGCCTGGCGGGTGACCCGCTCATGGAGTTCGCGATAGGTGACGATCCGTTGCCCGGAAAAGACCAGCGCCGGCCGGTCGCCCCATTTCGCCAGATCCGCAATGAACGAGAGGGACATGCTTGACCGTCGCTGTTTGCCCGGGCTCGATGCCCGATTTAGCAGCGCCGAATATAATTGGTGACTAAAGGCGTCAAGTATAAAGATGGCGACAGTTGACGACCGTCCATTCCCCGCGACATGCGGTTGCAGTGGACGGAGGACCGATGGAATTTAGCAACCATACCGGGCGGGAATCGCCCAGAGCCCGAAATCTTCAGACTCCCTTAAATGCAGCCCTCTCATAGTGGCGGCTTATCAAGCCAGAGATCGAGAAGCGACCGGGGGCCACGACAGAATGAACAGGCAAGTTCCAGCGGATGCCAGCCGATCGCAGGCAAGGCAGGCGGCGATCATTCTGAAGGTGGCGCATGCGATGTCGGCGCACGGGATCGCGGCCCTGCCCCGCAATTACGAGCTTGTCTACGAGGCGCTATCCGGTCGCCTGCCGGAGCTTTCCCGCGAACTCGCCGCACTCGGGCACAACCCGCAGCAGGATGCGCTGGATGCCCTGGGTCTCAGGCATCACCTCATCTCCCATGCAGCACTTGCCGCGGACCGCGCGAGAGCCGCGGGCCAGGAAGCGCTTGCCGAGATTGCCGGAAAGCTCAGGCTCGCCTTGCTGCAGAAACAGAGCTTCAAGGATGAACTGGACCATTTCGCCGGCCGCCTGGCCACGGACCCCGTTGCAGGCATGTCCGAATTCGCCGACGACGCCGCGCGACTGCGGGAAGCGGCTGGCCGTTTGACGAATGAAGAAGGCGCTCTCCAGCAGGCGCTGGAAACCAGCATGACACGTCTCGCCGAACTCGAAGGCGAGCTTGCCGAAAGCCGGCGATCCCTGACCCGCGACCCGGCCACGGGCCTGCCGAACCGCCTGGCGCTGACGGCAAAACTCGACTCGATCCTCGAAGCGGAACGGGCAGACCAGCCGGTTGCCCTGCTTCTTGCCTCGGTGGAAGGGCTGCGTGAAATGGCGGAGCACCACGGCGGCACGGTCGCCGCGAAGGCGCTTTCCAAGCTCTCGACGCTGTTTCGCAAGTCGATCAAGAAGGACGATTTCGTCGCCCGCGTGGGCCAGCAGGAGTTTGCCTTCGTGTGCCGGGATGTCAGCACCGAAAATGCCGAGGCCATTGCCCGGCGTCTGCGGCAGTCGGTGAAGGAACTGACGGTCACCCTCCCCGGACGGGCGCACACGGCCGAGACGCTTTCGCTTGCGGCCGGCATCACCCTTGCGCAACCGGCATCGACGAGCGCCGATCTGCTGACCCAGGCGGAGCAGGCCCTCGCCGGCGCACGCGATGGCGCCGGCATCCTGTGCTATTCGGCGGCCCTCGGCCGCGGCAGGGGCTACGGCCAGAGCGCCGCTTGACGCTTGCAAATCAGGCGGCGTCCGGGTGACGGCTTTCGTCGATTTCCGACGCCCTTTCACGCAGACAGCCGAGCAGCCGGAAGAATTCGGTGCGTTCACAATCGTCGAGCGCTGAGAACAGCTCATCGATCGTGCGATGGCGCGGCTGCAGTGCCGCCTCCAGCGCCAGCCGACCGCGGTCGGTGATCGAGATGATCTTCGCGCGGCGGTCTTCCGGATCCGGTTCGCGCAGGACCATGCCGCCCCGCTCCAGGCCATCGATCGCTTCGGTGACGGTTCTGGCCGCAAAGCCGAGCGCCGAGGCGATATCCGCGCAGCGACAGGGGCCGAGCGTGTTCAGATAAAACAGGAATTTGCTGCGCGCGAGCGAAACGCCTTCCTCCGACATCGATGCGTTCACCAGGCGATGAACGCAGTGGTAGAGCTCGAAGAGCCGCTCGGCGACTTCGACTTTTTCTGTCATGGCAATGTACCTCATTTGGCAACGCCAAAACGAAACAACCCGGCCCCGCGTGGGCGGGACCGGGTTGTTCGGTCAACCGTCTGGCGTGACTTACTGCTTGTTTTGGTCGGCCTCGCCGAAAGCCCTGGCGCCGCCATTGGCGATCGCGCCGGTTGCCGTCTTGTCGACGGATCTGTCTTCGATGCCCGCATAGTAGTCGCCGCGGCTTGCGGTCGCGGACACGCCGGTGCCGGCGGAGGCTTCGGCGCGGCCGGTAAAGAGCGGCGTGGAGCTAACGCCCTCGTAGTAGCTTCCGCCTGCGACAGCGGCGGACGCGCCGCCGAGCATGGCCGCCGCAACGAGGATTGCGGCAAAGGACTTCTTCATCAATCTGTTCCTTGGTGGAGGTAGAAGGTCGGGGACTAGGCCCGCATAGGCGCTTGGGGTCGCCTCATAGGATCATCACGGTGATCCATCAAATCCCTTGAAATGGGGTGCGGGCCAAAACCCGCGCCCCCTCATTCATCGCCGTTAGCGCGAAATGCCCTGGTAGTATTCGCCTTCGCCGCCGATCACGCTCTTCGGCGCGACGCTGAAGTTTGCGACCGAGCCGGTGTTGGTGCGATCGACATAGCCGGCTTCGGAGCTGCCGATGGTGAAGGACGACTTGCCGGTGACGGCCGGCGTGCGCTCGGTATAGAGCGGCGTCGGGCTGACGCCTTCATAGTAGCTGCCGCCGGCAAAGGCAGCAGAAGCGCCACCGAGGATAGCGGTTGCAACGAGAGCGGCGGAAAGAGCGGTCTGGATTGCGGTTTTCATGGTCTTTGCTCCTGGGAGGCTCGTTCGGCTGAACGAGGTTTCATCAAAAATGTCCTTGGCCGGATCGGTCGTCCCTCGGAACGCGGGGCCTCTGCCACTGGCGTTCGGTCGATCGAGGCGGTCAGAAGAGCGTTCCCCGCCCTTCCGTTGTTGAGATGGTCCCTCACGATGAGGATGTGTAGTATCGATTGTCGGAACGCCTTGTTCAAAAATCGATAACAATGACCTCTTGAATTCCCGACCCGCCACAGCGGTGGCAACAGCACGCCGACGCCTCTTGCCTTCCCGGCCAAGTCCGGGCAAAAGGCCGCAATGATCCAGATTTCCGGCCTTTCCGCCCGCATCGCGGGACGTCTCCTCATCGAAAACGCATCCGTGACGCTTCCGGCGGGCACGAAGGCGGGGCTCGTGGGCCGAAACGGCGCTGGCAAGTCCACGCTGTTTCGCATCATAACCGGCGAATTCGCGTCGGAAGCCGGCACGATCGCGCTACCCAAAAACGCGCGCATCGGCCAGGTCGCGCAGGAAGCGCCCGGCACAGAAGAACCGCTGATCGAGATCGTGCTCAAGGCGGACAAGGAGCGCACGGCGCTGGTCGCCGAAGCCGAAACCGCGACCGATCCGCACCGGATTGCCGAGATCCAGACGCGGCTTGCCGACATCGGCGCCCATTCGGCCGAAGCGCGTGCTGCAAGCATTCTCGCCGGCCTCGGCTTCGACCATGAAGCACAGCTGCGTCCCGCCTCGTCGTTTTCCGGTGGCTGGCGGATGCGGGTGGCGCTTGCGGGCGTACTCTTTTCCGAGCCGGATTTGCTGCTGCTCGACGAGCCGACCAACTATCTCGACCTTGAAGGCACGCTGTGGCTCGAGGACTACATCCGCCGTTATCCGCACACGGTCATCATCATCAGCCACGACCGCGACCTCTTGAACACGGCGGTCAACGCCATTGTGCATCTCGACCAGAAGAAGCTCACCTTCTATCGCGGGCCCTACGACCAGTTCGAGCGGCAGAAGGCGGAAGCCGACGAGTTGCAGATGAAGGCGAAGGCCAAGAACGATGCGGCGCGTAAGCACCTGCAAAGCTTCATCGACCGCTTCAAGGCCAAGGCCACCAAGGCGCGCCAGGCGCAAAGCCGCGTCAAGGCGCTGGAGCGCATGGGAACGATTGCGGCCGTGATCGAAGATCATGTCCAGGGCTTCTCCTTCCCGGATCCGGAGAAGGAAGCGGCTTCGCCGATCATCGCCGTCACCGGCGGTACCGTCGGCTACGAGCCCGGCAAGCCTATCCTCAAGCGCTTGAACCTGCGGATCGACACGGACGACCGGATCGCGCTGCTCGGCTCGAACGGCAACGGCAAGTCCACTTTCGCCAAGTTCATCTCGGGTCGCCTCGCGCCTGAGGCGGGCGAACTGAAGATCGCTCCCAATCTCAAGGTCGGCTTCTTTGCCCAGCATCAGCTCGACGACCTGATCCCGACGCAAAGTGCGGTCGAGCATGTGCGCCGGCGCATGCCGGAAGCGCCTGAAGCCAAGGTGCGCTCACGCGTGGCGCAGATGGGGCTTGCGACGGAAAAGATGGAAACGCCCGCCAAGGATCTTTCCGGCGGCGAAAAGGCGCGGTTGCTGATGGGCCTTGCCGCCTTCGACGCGCCGAACCTTCTGATCCTCGACGAGCCGACCAACCACCTCGACATCGACAGCCGCAACGCGCTGATCACCGCACTCAACGACTATTCCGGCGCCGTGATCCTGATTTCACACGACCGGCACCTGATCGAAGCGACGGCCGACCGGCTGTGGCTGGTGCGCGACGGTACCGTGACGAGCTATGACGGCGACCTCGAAGATTACCGCAGCCTGATTGTCGGTGGCCCCAAGGCGAAGGACGAGAAGCCGAGGCCGACCGGTGTCGACGACAGCCTTTCGAAGGCGGACCAGCGCAAGGTCAATGCCGACAAGCGCGCCTCGCTGGCGCCGCTCCGCAAGAAGATCAACGAAATCGAATCCTTGACCGGAAAGCTGGAGAAACTGATTCAGGCACTTGATGTGGAACTTGCCGATCCGGCGCTCTACGAAAAGTCGCCGGCCAAGGCTGCACAAAAGGCCAAGGAACGCTCCGACGCGGCAGCGAAACTCACGCATGCCGAAGAGCAATGGCTCGAACTTTCCGCCGAATATGAAGACGCGATGGCCGGCTGACAGAAGCCGGCCCCGCCGTCGCCTCCCCTCCGTCAGCCCAGCTCGAAAGTGGTAATTCCGTAGATTCGCGCCAGCGGCAGCCCCGGATCCGGCCCACGATACATGCGCGCGGTCTCAAACACGGGCTTGAGATTGTAGCGATCGCAAAGTGCCTTGGCCGAGGCGTTCGGTTCAGGGATATCGAGGTATACTTCGCTGCCGTTGACGCCGGCGGCAAGCTTGCGAAAGACCAGATCGGCGCCGGTCTCGGTGTCGGAAAAGAGCGGCCCGATTTTGAAGCCGTTGCGGCAGGCCCGGATCGTCCCATAGGCCGCCACCGCGCCATCGCGCAGCAGCAAGACGCTGCGCCGCCCGTCGCTCGCCTTCAGCCACTCGCGCAGAAACACCTCGCGACGCGCCGGGACGAAGCGGCGATCATAGTCGATGAGGAGCGGCATGTGCACCGGCGCGACCTCCAGCAGATCCGCGCCCGGCGGCTCGACCACGTCGATGATGCCGCCGTAGCGGATGTTCGCGTGGGCGTAGACGAAGCCGGACCGGCTATAGTTCTCCTGCTGCGCGACCACACCGTCCAGACCGACGATGCGCCGATCGGCAACCGACATCGCCTGTTGCCACAGCTGTCGGCCGATGCCCCTGCCACGATGATCCGGCCGGGTGATGAAGAAGCCGAGAAAGCCGAAGCTTTCGTTGTACCGCGCCAGTGAGATCGCGGCGACCGGCGCCCCCTCTCCATCCGCCACCCAATAGCCCTCGGGGTCGGCTGCCCAGAAAGGCCCCGCGTCGCCGAGGCCGGGGTTCCACCCCTCTTCCGCGGCCCACTCGATCATGATGTCGAGGTCGGCTCGGCTTGCCCGACGGATCTGCTGCTGCATCGTTCACTCCTCGTTCGGGTGGTCAGACCACCCATGTCAGTCCAGTTGACGGCACGGCATCGCACGTCCATCGGTAGAGTTAGTGCGGCGACGTTGAGAGGGAATGACAATCTGTCGATTCCATCGACATCGATGTCATAGCCGTGGGCGGAGCGGCGGCTTGCTCCCGGTGTGCAATCTGCTACAAGAGCCGACAATAAGTCATACAAATCGAGCGGAACACCATGGCCCCCATCAAAATTGCGCTTGTCGGCATCGGCAAGATCGTTCGCGACCAGCACCTTCCGGCGATCGCCAAGAACAGCGACTATCAGCTGATTGCCGCCGCGAGCCGACATGGGACGGTCGACGGCATCGACAATTTCAAATCGATCGAGGCGATGCTCGACGCGGTTCCTGCGATTGAAGCCGTGTCGCTCTGCATGCCGCCGCAGTATCGCTACGAGGCAGCTCGCGTCGCGCTCGACGCCGGTAAGCACGTGTTTCTGGAAAAGCCGCCGGGCGCGACGCTCAGCGAGGTCGCGGACCTCGAGGCGCTGGCAGCATCGAAGGGGCTGTCGCTGTTTGCAAGCTGGCACTCCCGCTACGCGCCGGCCGTGGAAGCTGCAAAGTCCTTCCTGGCAACGACGACGATCAAGGATGTCCAGGTCATCTGGAAGGAAGACGTGCGCCACTGGCACCCGAACCAGGAATGGATCTGGGCGGCCGGGGGCCTCGGGATCTTCGATCCGGGCATCAACGCGTTGTCGATCGTCACCCACATCCTGCCACGCCCGCTGTTCGTAACGTCGGCCGTGCTCGAATTCCCCGAAAATCGTGACGCGCCGATCGCCGCCAACATCACCTTCACCGACGGCCAAAAATTGCCGGTCGCGGCGGAATTCGACTGGCGCCAGACCGGCAAGCAGAGCTGGGACATCGTTGCCCGCACGGCGGCGGGCGAGATGGTGCTGTCGGAAGGCGGCGCCAAGCTCTCCATCGACGGCAAGCTCGTGCACGAGGAGCCCGAGCAGGAATATCCGATGCTCTACCGGCGCTTCGCCGAAATCGTCAAAGCCGGGAAGTCGGACGTCGATCTGGCGCCGTTGCGCCACGTCGCAGATGCCTTCATGCTCGGCAAGCGCAAGTTCGTCGAGGCCTTCCACGACTGATCTTCCGGACATGCCGGAAACAAAGAGCCCGCGGTCTCGGCCGCGGGCTTTTTTTGTCGTAACGCTTGTAAACTCAGGCCTTCTTTTCCCAACGGCCGTCGCGGTTCTGCTGCCAGTAGGTCAAGGTGTGCCCCTCGCCCTTCAGCCGCTTCCAATGGCCGCGCGCGCCTTCGAGCTGTTCCTGGTCGTAGCCGTCGAACATGAAGACGATGCGCTCATAGGCCGAAACGTCAGGTGGGCTCGCGCCATCGATGACGAAACGCACCGTCGCCGCATTGGCATTGCCATCGTCGGCGACGAGCAACACCGGTTGGTCCGCAGCAAAGTCGCCGGCGTCAGTGCCATGCGGCAGGAAACTCTCGTCGCGATAGACCCAGAGATGCGTATCGAGCGCATCGCGGCGGTCTGCATCGACCGTCTGTACGACCACGCGCCAGCCGCGCTCGACACTCTTGTCGAGCAGCGGCGGCAGCGCGTCTTCCAGCTTCGATTCCGTCAGGTGGTAGAACAGGATCTCGGTCATGCCGATTGCCTCCCGCCTTTCATCACGTCCGGCATTGCCGATCAGGCCTCGTAGCTCGCCCGCACCAGCTCATCGAGCAGCCGCACGCCGAAGCCCGAACCCCAGGACTGGTTGACCTCGTCGGTCGGCGCACCCATCGCGGTGCCAGCGATGTCGAGATGCGCCCAGGGGGTATCCTTGACGAAGCGCTTGAGGAACTGCGCCGCGGTAACCGCGCCACCGTGGCGGCCGCCGGTGTTCTTCATGTCGGCGAACTTGCTGTCGATCATCTTGTCGTATTCCCGGCCGAGCGGCATGCGCCACAGGGGCTCGTGCGTCGCGATGCCGGCGGCAAGAAGCTGCCCCGCCAGACGGTCGTCGTTGGAGAACAGGCCGGCATGATGCGTTGCAAGTGCAACCATGATCGCGCCGGTCAGGGTCGCGAGATCGATGATCGCCTGCGGCTTGAAGCGATCGTTGCAGTACCAGAGCGCATCACACAGCACGAGACGGCCTTCGGCGTCGGTGTTGATCACCTCGATCGTCTGGCCGGACATGGAGGTCACGATATCACCCGGGCGCTGCGCACTGCCGTCGGGCATGTTTTCCACAAGGCCGATGATTCCGATGGCGTTGACCTTGGCTTCGCGGGCGGCGAGCACGTGCATGAGGCCGGTGACGGCGGCCGCACCACCCATGTCGCCCTTCATTTCCTCCATGCCGGCAGCCGGCTTGATCGAGATGCCGCCGCTGTCGAAGACGACGCCCTTGCCGACGAAGGCAAGCGGACGGTCCTTGGACTTGCCGCCCTTCCACTGCATGATGACGAGGCGCGGTGGGCGGCTCGACCCTTGCGCGACGCCGAGCAGCGCGCCCATGCCGAGCTTCTTCATTTCCTTTTCGGTGAGGATCTCTACCTCGACGCCGAGCTTTTCCAGCTCCTTCGCCTTGGCGGCAAACTCGACCGGGCCCAGCACGTTGGCCGGTTCGTTCACCAGATCGCGGGCGAGAAACACGCCTTCGGCAACGGCCTGCGCCGCCGTGAACGCCTTTTTCGCCGCGATGACCGTGCCGGTGACGATCGTCACCTTGGTCGGCTTGCCGGATGGCTTCGCGTCGTCGTCGGCCTTCTTGGTCTTGTAGCTGTCGAAGGCGTAGGCATTCATCTCCATGCCGAGTGCGAAGTCCGCTGCCGCCTTTCCGGTCACGTTGGCGTCGGGCGCGTCGATGAAGACCGTCACCTTGTCGACCGAACCAAGCTTCGCAGCGACGGCTCCACCGGCCTTCAGCCAGTCATGGTCCGTCAGCGCATCCGCGTCTCCAAGACCGAGCACGACGATTCGATCGGCGGGCGAGCCGTGCGGCGCGACGATGTCGAGGGAGGAGAATGCCTTGCCGGTAAACTTCTTGATCTTCGCCGCCCTTGCGATGACGTTCTCGGGGTCGGCGACATCGGCGCCGGCAGCCGCCGACGCGCCCGCGCTCTTCAGCAGAACGGCGACGCCACCGCTCGGCTTATGGGACTTGGCAAAGGTGAACTCAAACTTCATCGACATTGAAAACTCCGGGTATTTCCTGTCTGGACGCAACCCTTTGGATCGAATGGATCTTTCCGGGAGATCGAGCGCCAGCCCAAGGGGATCTAGGCCGCACAACGCAACCGGACGACACGGCAAGGCTTATGGCAAGCCGGCCTGTTACCGGGCGGTTACAGTGGCAAATATTCGCATCATTCGCCACCGTCAAAGCTGTTGCCGGCACCCTTCTCGCTTTTCAACCGCTTGGCAAGATGCCCGCAGATGTTTACATGCGGTTAACCGAGGTTCTTCGCCTTAAATTATCCCTGTTGCTGCACAATTCGAGCAGCACGGGTGGCTGGCAAAGAACCGGGCTTCGGTTTACGGACATGGGCGAAATCCGGTTCGATAACCGCCGCCGGAACAGAAACATGAGCAGGATTTTGGACCGGACACGGGCATGAAGCTGATCGAACGCTACATATTCCGGCGTGCCGTGATCATGTTCCTCGCGACGCTCCTGCCGTTGCTTGGCATCACCTGGACGACTCAGGCGCTGACCAACGTCAACCTCGTCACCGACAACGGCCAATCCGTGCTCGCCTTCGCCAAAGTGGCGACCCTCATCCTGCCTTCCGTCATCACGATCATCCTGCCGTTTGCGCTGGTGATCGGCGTCACACAAACGCTGACGACGATGAACACCGATTCGGAGCTGACGGTGCTCAACGCCGCCGGCAGCTCGCGCATGGCGATCATCCGGCCGGTGGTCTACCTGGCATTGGGCCTCAGCGTGCTTTCCTTCGTGGTCGACAATTTCGTCGAGCCCTATTCGCGTATGGCCTTGCGCAAGATGCTGGCAACCGCCAACGCCGATCTGCTGTCGTCCGTCGTGCAGGAGAACACCTTCCGCAAGGTCGCAGACAATCTTTATGTCCAGGTTGGCGCGCGGCGGGGCGGCGGCGTGCTGCAGGGCATCTTCGTCGCCGATTCGCGCAATCCGAGCTTCGAGCTCGTCTACTATGCCCGCGAAGGCGCCATCGACGACAAGAGCTCGGCGCTGGTGATGAAAGACGGGGAAGTGCAGCGCAAGCTCCCCGACGGCAGCGTGTCGATCATCAAGTTCGACTCCTATGCCTTCGATCTCGCCGACATGACCAAGACGACGCGCGAGGCGACCATTCGAGCGAAGGACCGCGACCTTCCCGGCCTGATCAATCCGGACCCGGAAGATCACGTCTACAAGAACAATCCGCTCGCCTTTACCGCCGAGCTCAACCGTCGCTTCACGGAATGGACCTTCCCCCTTCTCTTCGGCCTGATTGCGCTGGTCTTCAGCAGTGACGCACGCTCCCACCGCGAAGCTCGGCTTCATCCGATGGTCAGCGCGCTCGGCACGGCCCTGCTCATCCGCTGGATGACGTTCTATGCCGGCAACAGCGCCGAGGACTCCGTGTGGTTCGTGCCGTTGATGTATGCCGTGCCGCTGATGGCGGGCGCCCTCTGCATTCACCAGCTCGTCAGCAACAGGCGACTGGACATTCCGATGACCGGGCAGGAAAAGCTGCAGGAACTCCTGGTTCGCCTGCGCCTGATGCGGCCTGACGCCGAGAAAGGGCAGCCGTCATGATGGGCACGCTCGGCCGCTACTTCTTCATGCGCTACGTGATCACGACGTTCTGGTTCCTCGTCGGGATCTTCTCGCTGGTCTTCATCATCGACTTCAGCGAGCAGGCAAGCCGGCTGGCAAACCTGCCGCGCTACAGCATCTCCGGCGCCCTGTTGATGACCGCGCTCCGGATCCCGCTGATCCTGCAGCAGACGATACCCTTCGTCGCGCTGTTTTCGGCCATGGCGGCGCTGATTTCGCTCAACCGCCGCTACGAGCTGGTCGTGACCCGCGCAGCCGGCATCTCCGTCTGGCAGTTCCTGCGGCCCTTCATCCTCGGCTCCTTCCTCTTCGGCGTGCTGGCGGTCGTGGCGCTCAACCCGCTTGCTGCCTGGGGAACGAAGCGCGGCGAGGCGCTTTTGGCCGAATGGGGCTCCACGCGGAACGCCGATGCTGGCTCGATCCCGTGGCTGCGGCAGATCTATAACGGCACGGACACGATCATCGGCGCGCGCTCGGTTCAGGACAACGGCACCACGCTTCTCAACGTCACCGTCATCCACTTTGATCCACAGGGCACGATCATTCTGAGACAGGATGCGGCGTCGGCGAAACTCGAAGATGGTTACTGGCTTCTTAACGACGTCACGGAAACGCGCAATGGGCAGCTTCCGCAACGTTTGAAAACAGCACAGCTGGCCACCAATCTTAAGCCGGAGTTTGTTCAGGAACGTCTTGCAAAGGCTGATTCCATTCAGTTTTTCGACCTGCCGCGCAAGATCGAAGTGGCCCGCTCCTTCGGTTTTTCGACCAACGGCATGGAAACTCAATTCCACTCAATGTTGTCGTTGCCGCTGCTGCTCGTCGCCATGACGCTGATCGCCGCTTGCGTGTCGCTGAAATTTAGCCGGTTTAACCAATCGCGCTCCGTAATTCTCGGTGGCATCCTTTCAGGCTTCGTGCTTTATGTCGTCACCGTGCTTGTCAAAGCATTCGGGAGCAGCGGCATTGTGCCTCCTTTCGTTGCAGCCTGGTTGCCAGTTGTTGTAGCGATGGCGCTGGGCTCGACGATTCTTTTAAATCAGGAGGATGGCTAGTGGCGGTAGTGAACCGCAAACGTATAAGGCTGATCAACGCTGCCCTGCTTGCAGGCGTGGCGCTGCAGACACTTGCCATGGGAATGAGTGCGCCTGCAATGGCGCAGCAGGCTTCGGACCGCCTCGATTCGTTGCGCCCGAACATGCCGGAAGACGCCAAGCTGCTTCTGTCCGCCAATGAGCTCGTCTACAACAAGGACGCCGAAAAAGTGATCGTGCGCGGCAACGTGCAGATCGATTACGGCGGCTACAAGATGGTGGCCCGTCAGGTCGAGTACGACCAGAAGAATGGCCGCATCTATGCATCCGGGGAAATCCAGTTCATCGAGCCCGGCGGCAATGTCGTCTATGCCGACAAGATGGATGTCACCGACGATTTCGGGGACGGTTTCCTCGAGCAGATGCGCATCGAAACCACCGATCTGACGCGGCTTGCTGCCACGAGCGGCGAGCGCCGGAACGGCGAAGAATTCATCCTGAACGAGGCCGTCTATACGGCTTGCACGCCGTGCTCGACCAAGCCGGAACATCGCTCGCTGTGGCACATCAAGGCCCAGCGCGTCATCCAGAACGGCCGCACGCGGACCATCCGTCTGGAGAACGCGCGCTTTGAGCTGTTCGGCAAGCCGATCGCCTATATTCCGGTCATGGAGCTGCCGGACCATACGGTCAAGCGCAAGAGCGGCTTCCTGTTTCCGACGTTCCGCTCGGCCCAGAAACTCGGAGTTGGCGTCGGCGTCCCCTACTACTGGGCGATCTCGCCCTATATGGACGCGACGGCCACGCTTACCGGCCTGACGCGACAGGGCTTCCTGCTGGAGGGAGAATTCCGCCAGCGGTTCCACAACGGCTTCCATACGCTGAACTTCGCCGGCATCAGCCAGCTCGATAAGGGCAAGTTCACGCCCGGCACCGTCGACGCGATGCATACCAATCGCGGCATGATCGCGTCGAAGGCTGAGTTCGAGATCAATCCGCGCTGGACCTTCGGCTGGAACGTACTCGTCCAGTCCGACGCCAACTTCGCCAAGACCTACGAGCTGTCGACGTTCGACGGCACCACCTATACCAACCAGGCCTACCTGACGGGGCTCGGCAAGCGGAACTACTTCGATCTGCGCGCCTTCTACTTCGACATTCAGGACGCCGACGCCAACAGCATCGAGGAAAACCAGCAGCCGGCGGCGCAGGTCCTCGACTATTCCTACAAGGCGCCTGATCCCGTGCTGGGCGGCGAGCTTTCCGCGACGTTCAACTTCACGAACGTGAAGCGCAACCGGCTCGACGCGTTTACCCAACCGGGCGTGGTCCGCTTCCGCGGCCTAGAAGGCACCTCGCACCGCCTGACCGGCGAACTCGAGTGGAAGCGCACCTTCATCGCCCCGGGCGGCCTGGTCCTCACGCCGCTGATGGCAGCGCGCGGCGATGCCATCGGGCTGAACATGGACAATCCGGGTCCGGCCTACACCGGCGACTTCAACACGAGCGATGCGGCAACGCGGCGCATGTTGACCGCAGGCCTCGAAGCCCGCTACCCGATCCTGTTCGTCGGCGAGGACAGCAGTCACGTCGTCGAGCCGATCGCACAGCTCTACGCGCGCCCGAACGAGCAGTACGCCGGCGGCCTGCCGAACGAAGACGCGCAGAGCTTCGTGTTCGACGCAACGAACCTCTTTGACCGCGACAAGTTCTCCGGTTTCGACCGGATCGAGGGCGGCACCCGCGCCAATGTCGGCTTCCGCTACACGGGGACCTTCGATAGCGGCTACGGCCTGCGTGGCATCGTCGGCCAATCCTTCCATCTGGGTGGCCTGAACTCGTTTGCGACGGACGACCTGGTCAAGGCCGGGGCGAATTCCGGTCTTGAGACCAAGAGCTCTGACTACGTTGCCATGTTCGGCATCGACGCACCGTCCGGCCTGATGGCGAGCGTTTCCGGCCGCCTCGACGAAAAGGACCTGTCGCTGCGCCGCGCCGATACCACCGTCGGCTATCTCGGCACGACCTGGCAGGCCGCGATGACCTATACGCGCATCGAAGCGCAGCCGCTCTACGGATCTCTGTCCAACCAGGACGAAATCCAGACCGCCGCCGCCTACCGGTTCCACGACTATTGGTCGGTGTTCGGCGCGATCACCTATGACATCAACAAGGATGTCATCTCACGCAACGGTTTCGGCATAACCTATGACGATCAGGACACGCTGTTCTCGATCGTCTACAAGCAGGAACGCGATACCGATGCCAATGTCGCGAACGACTGGTCGATCGGCGCGAGAATCAGCTTCCGTACACTCGGCGACGTGAACGTCGGCGACACCAAGTTCGAAGAGCTCGACTATTATTGATATCGTCAAGCGAGTGGGCGAGCCAAAAGTTCGCCCATTCGTCGATATCGGCACCGTCAAACGGTCTTGTCATCGTTTGGCCGCATGTATTATGCATTCCCTCCGACAAGATAAGGCAACGGCGCAAGGCCGGCAGGCGGACAAAGCCTGTCGACGGTGATAGTCCGGGATATAGGAAAAGAGAATGGGCGGGAAAATGTCGATCTTGAGGACACTGTCGGTACTGGCTTTGGCCGGCACCTTGAGCGTTGCAATATGCTCCGGAGCTCAGGCAGCAGCGAGCACGGTCAAGGTAACGGTCAACAACACGGTGATTACCTCCGGCGACATCGCCAAGCGCGTGGCCTTCCTTCGCCTGCAGCGCCAGAAGGGCGGCAACGACGAAGCCAAGAAGCAACTCGTCGACGAAGTTCTCAAGCGTGCCGAGATCGCACGCATCGGCCAGTCCGTCAGCACGCAGGAAGTCGATGCCGCCTATGCGCGCTTCGCCTCGGGCAACAAGCTTTCGACCGAGCAGCTCGGCAAGATTCTCGATCAGGCCGGCGTCGGCTCCGAACATTTCAAGCAATTCATCGCCGTGCAGATGAGCTGGCCGCGTGCGGTCAACTTCCGTTACGGCAGCTCTAACCGCCTCCAGGGCGCCGACCTCGTCAAGCGCATGATGGAAGGCGGCGGACAGAAACCGGTGACCACCGAGTATTTCCTGCAGCAGGTGATCTTCGTCATTCCCGAGAAGAAGCGCGGCGCGATCACCGCGAAGCGGCAGGCGGAAGCCAACGCCTCGCGCGCTCAGTTCCCGGGCTGCGAAACCTCGAAGGTGTTTGCCGCCAACTATCGCGACGTGTCGATCCGCAGCCTCGGCCGCATGCTTGCCCAGCAGCTGCCTGACGAATGGAAGCCGCTGATCGAGAAGGCCGGCGAGAACGGCACCACCGGAACCCGCGTGACAGAAAAGGGCGTGGAGTACCTGGCGATCTGCAAGAAGCGTGAGGTCAACGACGACACCGCCGCCGAAATCGTCTTCCGCGCCGAGGATATCGGCAAGAAGAAGGCCGGTGGCGAAGACCCGAACAGCGAGAAGTACCTCGAGGAGCTGCGCAAGAAGGCGCAAATCGTCAACAAGTAATCACGACGGAAACATGCGCGAAACTACCGGCGGGCCCCTCGCCCTGACCATGGGCGACCCGGCCGGTATCGGGCCGGACATCAGCCTCTCGACCTGGCTCGGCCGCCGCGACCATGCGACGGCCCCCTTCCTTTTCATCGGCGATCCCGCGGTCCTTGCCGCGCGCGCCTCGATGCTCGGCTACACGGTGTCCATCCGCGAGACGGATTGCGCCGGCGCCCTCTCCCTCTTCGACACGGCGCTGCCGGTGCTGCCGCTTGCCTGCCCTGCCCCGGTCAAGGAGGGCGAGCCGGACACCGTCAATGCCAGCGCCGTGATCGGGGCGATCGACACGGCCGTGCGACTGGTGACCGCCGGACAGGCCTCGGCCGTGGTCACGAACCCGATCGCCAAGGCGGTTCTCTATGACGCCGGCTTCCGCTTCCCGGGCCATACCGAATATCTCGCCGATCTTGCCGAAAAGGCGACGGGACAGCCGGTGCTGCCGGTGATGATGCTGGCCGGACCGAAGCTGCGCGCCGTTCCCGTCACCATCCATATCCCCTTGAAGGACGTGCCGGAGCAACTGACGCCGGACCTCATCTACCGCACCTGCGCGATTACTGCGGCCGACCTTCGCAATCGTTTCGGACTTCGACAGCCACGGCTCGCGATCGCCGGGCTGAACCCGCATGCGGGCGAAAACGGTGCGCTCGGTCTCGAGGACGACGCCGTCATCCGGCCCGTCATCGACAGGCTGCGTGCCGAGGGCATCGATGCCGTCGGCCCGCTGCCGGCAGATACGATGTTCCATGATCGCGCACGCGCCACCTACGACGTGGCCATCTGCATGTATCACGACCAGGCGCTGATCCCGGCCAAGGCGCTCGGCTTCGACGATAGCGTCAACGTCACGCTCGGTCTTCCCTTCATCCGCACGTCGCCCGACCACGGCACGGCCTTCAGCCTTGCCGGCAAGGGCGTCGCCCGCGACGACAGCCTTCGGGCCGCGCTCGACCTTGCCGCATCGCTTGCGGCCAATATGCCAGGAGATACCCGCTGATGGCCGCCCTTGACGGTCTTCCTCCGCTACGCGACGTCATCCAGCGTCACGGCCTCGATGCCAAGAAGGCGCTCGGCCAGAACTTTCTGCTCGATCTCAACCTGACGCAGAAGATCGCGCGGACCGCCGGTTCGCTCGAAGGGGTAACGGTCATCGAGGTCGGCCCCGGACCGGGAGGCCTCACCCGCGCCATCCTCGCGCTCGGTGCCAAGAAGGTCATTGCGATTGAGCGGGACGCGCGCTGCCTGCCGGCACTTGCCGAAATCGGCGCGCATTATCCCGATCGGCTACAGGTCATCGAAGGCGATGCTTTGAAGACGTCGTTCGAGACGCTTGCCGACGATGGGCCGGTCAAGATCATCGCCAACCTGCCCTACAATGTCGGCACTCAGTTGCTCGTTAACTGGCTGCTGCCCGAGCGCTGGCCGCCCTTCTGGCAGTCGCTGACGCTGATGTTCCAGCGCGAAGTGGGCCTGAGGATCGTCGCCGACGCGGATGACGACCACTATGGCCGCCTCGGCGTGCTCTGTGGTTGGCGCACAAAGGCGCGGATGGCATTCGACGTGCCGCCGCAGGCCTTTACGCCACCACCGAAGGTGACGTCGTCCGTGGTCCATCTGGAGCCGGTGGAAAACCCGATCCCCTGCTCGGTCTCGGCGCTCGAGAAAGTGACGCATGCAGCCTTCGGCCAGCGCCGCAAGATGCTGCGGCAGAGCGTGAAGCCACTCGGTGGCGAGGCGCTGCTTGCCAAGGCCGATATCGACCCGCAGCGACGCGCCGAAACACTTTCAGTGGAAGAGTTCTGTCGCCTGGCCAACTGCCTCTGAGCGGGCATATGGATCGCAAGGCGCGCGCTACAAATAACGTGAGTCAAAAATGGCTCCTCACGGAGCCATTTCTTTTGAAGCCTTAGAACGGGTTTTCGGTCAGCAGCCCGTTGACGAAATCGAACAGGCCGGGGCGCCGGTCGCGGCGCAGGCGTTCGGCCTCGACGATCGCACGCACGGACGCAAAGGCGCGGTCGAGGTCGTCGTTGAGCACGATGTAATCATACTCCCGCCAGTGCTCGATCTCGGCGCGCGAATTGGCAAGGCGCGTGGCGATCACCTCTTCGCTGTCTTCGGCGCGACGATGCAGGCGCGACTGCAGTTCAGCCATTGACGGCGGCAGGATGAAGATCGAGACGACGTCGCCCGCCATCTTCTCCTGGAGCTGCTGCGCGCCCTGCCAGTCGATATCGAACAGCATGTCGCGGCCCGCGGCCATGGCCGCCTCGACCGCGTCGCGCGGTGTACCGTAGAAATTGCCGTGCACTTCCGCCCATTCGAGCAGCGAGTCGGTGGACCTCAGCGCCTCGAACTCGCGGATCGACTTGAAGTGATAGTGCCGTCCATCGATCTCGCTTGGGCGCCGCTGACGTGTCGTCACGCTGACCGAAATGCTCATCTCCGGATCGGCTTCCAGGAGATTGCGCGCTATGGTCGACTTGCCTGCGCCCGACGGCGAGGAAATGACGAGCATCAGCCCACGACGGGCGATCTTGATGGGCGAAGGGGTCGCCGGGTTCATACCTTACTCCAGATTCTGGACCTGTTCGCGGAACTGGTCGATGACGACCTTCAGCTCGATGCCGGCGGCAGACACAGCGGCCGCGTTGGACTTGGAACAGATCGTATTCGATTCTCGGTTAAATTCCTGTGCGAGGAAATCGAGCTTGCGCCCGACGGGACCGCCCTTCGACAGAAGCTCCCGGGCGGCAACGATGTGGGAACCAAGCCGGTCGATCTCCTCGCGAAGATCCGCCTTGGTGGCGAGCAAAGCGACTTCGGCATGGAGCCGGTCCCGGTCGAGCGACGAGCCGTTGTCCATCACCAGAGCTACCTGCTGCGCCAGCCGATCGGCAATCGCAGCGGCGCTACGTGACGGGTCGGACTCAACCGTCGCCGTCAGCCGCTCGATCGTCTCGACCTGTCCCAGCAGGATCTGACAGAGTGCCGCGCCCTCATCTTCTCGCATCGCGCGCAAATCGGCGAGCGCACCCGCCAGACCTGCCAGGATACCGGCATCGAGCGCCGCACGCTCTTCTTCGCTTTCTTCCGGCTCGCGGAAGTCGACGATGCCGCGGATAGTGAGAAGCGTGTCGAACCGGAGTGGCGCGGGATCGACGAGATCACCGAGTTGGCCGCGCAGGTTCAGCACCGCCGTCAAAGCTGCCTGGTTGACCACGGCCTCGACGGCCGCCTCGCCGCCGCTGACGGAGAGGCCGACCTGAAGATTGCCGCGGGAAAAATACTCCGCTGCGAGCTTGCGCACCTCGGGCTCGAAGCGCTCGAGCCCCTGCGGCAGGCGCAGCCTGAGGTCCAGGCCCTTGCCGTTGACGGAGCGCAGCTCCCAGGCCCAACGACGGCGGCCGCTGCTGCCTTCTCTCCGGGCAAAGCCGGTCATCGATTGGAGCGGCATCATCACCTCCGTTGCGGTTTCAGCAGAAGCAATAAGGCGACGGCGCGGCATCCCGCAAGGGATATCCGCGCCGTGATTCGTCCGTCCACAATGCAAGCACCGCTGCGCGGCTATGCGCCGCCAGCAGCCGGCGTTATTGCGGCTGCGTGGCTGCCGGCTCGGCGGTGCCCGCGTCAGCCGCAGCCTTCGCCGCTTCTGCCGCCCGCTCTGCCTCGACCTTGCGCCAGCGGCGGACATTCGCATTGTGCTCGTCGAGCGTCTCGGCAAAGACGTGGCCGCCCGTGCCATCGGCAACGAAGTAAAGCTCAGGCGTGCGCGACGGATTGGCGACCGCTTCCAGCGCTGCACGACCAGGATTGGCGATCGGCGTCGGCGGCAGCCCCTTGATGATATAGGTGTTGTAAGGCGTCTGCTTGTCGATGTCCGACTTCAGGATCGGCCGGTCGGCCGGCTTACCGTCACCGCCGAAGATGCCATAGATGATCGTCGGGTCGGATTGCAGCCGCATGCCCTTGTCGAGCCGGTTGATGAAGACGGAGGCGACGCGCGGACGCTCGTCGGCGCGACCGGTTTCCTTCTCCACGATCGAGGCAAGCGTCACGAGCTCCTCAACCGTCGACACCGGCAGGTTGGGATCGCGCTTTTCCCAGATCTGGCCGACCAGCACCTTCTGGGCTGCGGCCATCTGCTGGACGATCTCGCCGCGCTTGGTGCCGCGCGTGAACTTGTAGGTGTCCGGCATCAGGGTGCCTTCCGGCGGCAGCTCCGTCGGCAGGTCGCCGACGAGCACCGGATCGTCGGCCAGCCTGTGGAACATCTGCTTGACGGTCAGGCCTTCCGGCAGGGAGACGGAGTAGAGGATCGACTTGCCCGACTTCAGGAGCTGCATGACCTCCTGCATCGACGAGCCGGCCTTGATCTCATATTCGCCGGCCTTCAGCGTCTCATTGTCGAGGTAGGCTTCGGAAACGAAACGGAAAACGCGCGCATCGGTGATGATGTTGCCGCGCTCGAGCCCGCTGGCGATCTCGCTCATGCCGGCGCCGCCCCGGACGATGAAGTTCTGGTTCGCCTGCAGCGGACCCGGCTTTTCGTACTGGTGCATCGCATAATAGACCGTGCCGGCAGCGGCGAGCGCTGCAAAGACAATGACGGTCATGACAAAGTTCAGGAAGATCACGACCTGGCTGCGGGCCTTGCGCGATCGTTTCGGCGGTTGCGGCACTTTTTCCGGACGCAGGGCCTCGTTTGCCGATTTCGGAATGATCGGTCCGTTGCTCGCGTTTTCACTGCGGCCAAATTGCGCCGCGCCGTTATCGTTTGAGTCGCTCACGATTATCCCGAACCCGAAATTCGCGGCCTCATTCTCTTCCTGCTTCCGGTGCGAATTTCGGACTGGACCGTGGCAGGCATAGGTCAAATTTATAAAACGGTGCCGCCCAGAAGGCCGACGTCCGCAGTTACTCAAAAATCCGCAGTCGGTGCAATCTCACCGAAGAACCACAGAAATGTGTCGAATCACCGTCCGTTCAAGAGAACGCGGCGGACGACCGACACTTTAATCCGGAACCACGGCCCGCGGCAAAAACCCGGCAAACCGCAATTCCAGGCAATGACTGAAGGGCAATCTGACAGATATGCCTTGCGCGAACATCGCGGTCGGCGAGCGCCGTCTTCCGTGACGACGCCTCCTCCCACCACATGCTTGTAGCGAGCAATACGGCAAAAGCTGGATCATCGCGCCGCCTTTGACGGTCGGCGCGACAATTGGCTCAAGCGACGCTCCGGGCGCGCGATCAGGCGCCGGTGTAGCGGCGCAGGACCAACGAGGCGTTGGTGCCGCCGAAGCCGAAGGAATTCGAGAGCGCCACGTTGATTTCGCGCTTGCGCGCGACATGCGGCACGAGGTCGATCTTCGTCTCGATCGACGGATTGTCGAGGTTCAGCGTCGGCGGCGCAATGTTGTCGCGGATCGCCAGCGCCGAGAAGATCGCTTCCACCGCGCCGGCAGCGCCGAGCAGGTGGCCGATGGCCGACTTGGTCGAGGACATCGAGATCTTCGACGCGTGTTCGCCGACCAGGCGCTCGACGGCGCCAAGCTCGATCGTGTCGGCCATGGTGGAGGTGCCGTGGGCGTTGATGTAGTCGATATCGGCAGCCGTCAGGCCGGCTCGCTTCAGCGCCATCTGCATGCAGCGATAGGCACCGTCGCCATCTTCCGACGGAGCGGTGATGTGAAACGCATCGCCCGAAAGGCCGTAGCCGACGACTTCCGCATAGATCTTGGCGCCACGGGCCTTGGCATGCTCGAGCTCTTCGAGGATGACGACGCCGGCGCCCTCGCCCATGACGAAACCGTCACGGTCGATATCGTAGGGGCGCGAGGCCTTCTGCGGATCGTCATTGTGCTGGGTCGATAGCGCCTTGCAGGCGGCAAAGCCGGCGAGCGAGATCCGGCAGATCGGCGATTCCGCACCACCGGCCACCATGACGTCGGCATCGCCGAGCGCGATCAGGCGGCTCGCGTCGCCGATCGCATGCGCGCCGGTCGAACAGGCGGTGACGACAGAGTGGTTCGGACCGCGCAGCTTGTGGCGGATCGACACCTGGCCCGAGGCAAGATTGATGAGCCGGCCGGGAATGAAGAACGGCGAGATGCGGCGGGGACCCTTGTCGCGCAGCGTGTAGCCGCCTTCGACGATGCCTTCGAGACCGCCGATGCCCGAACCGATCAGCACGCCGGTCGCGATCTGGTCTTCATCGTTCTCCGGCTTCCAGCCGGCATCGGCCAGCGCCATGTCGGCCGCAGCCATCGCGTAGACGATGAACGGATCGACCTTGCGCTGCTCCTTCGGCTCCATCCAGTCGTCGGCATTGAAGGTAGCATCGGTGCCGTCGCCGAAGGGAATGCGGCAGGCAATCTTGGCAGGAAGGTCCTCGACCTCGAATTCGGTCACCTTGCGCGCGGCATTGTGCCCGGCAAGCAGGCGCGCCCACGTCGCCTCAGTTCCGCAACCCAAGGGAGATACCATGCCGGTACCGGTGATAACGACACGTCTCATAGTCCGCGACCCACCCTGACTTTTCCATTTCAGAGCCGGATCGGACCACGTGTAACGAACCCGATCCGGGCATCCATTTTAAGGTTCTTATTCACGATCAGAGGGATATGCGGGAAACGCTTGCTGATCGAAATCCCCGCTCAGCGCGGGATAGCCCACTTCCCTGGGCTGAAACGGGCCGCTTTAGGCGGCCCGTCCACGGCCGAAGCCGCTTTAAGGTATTAGGCCTGAGCCTTTTCGATGAACTTGACGGCGTCGCCGACAGTCAGGATCGAGTCAGCAGCGTCGTCCGGGATTTCAACGCCGAATTCTTCTTCGAAAGCCATGACCAGTTCGACGGTGTCGAGCGAGTCCGCGCCGAGGTCGTCGATGAAGCTTGCGCCTTCGCTGACCTTTTCGGCGTCGACGCCAAGATGATCAATAACAATTTTCTTTACGCGTTCTGCGATATCGCTCATGTCGGAGTTCCTCGACCTTCGTTTCTGTAGGCGCCTATTCCGGCACCGGTACTCTTCTGTAAGCCTGATAGACCAAGACGGCCCACCCGGCAATCCATCCAACCGGAACTGCGGCAAACCCAAGGCAGCCAAGGCTGCCGGGCACCTGGCGGGACCGGTCGACTGCTAACAGTCATGGCCCGATTAACACGGTTTAACGCTGTCGCAAAGTCCGAAAATGCCTGTCATTCGCTTGCTCAACATTGAATTTCAGGCATTTGGCAGGCGGCGTCCCGGGACGTTGAAGATCGCCCACCGCACAATCTCGGCGGGCGGCCCATCCCGGAAAGCGGATCAGATCATGGCCATGCCGCCATTGACGTGAATCGTCTGGCCGGTGACGTAGCCCGCTTCGTTGGAAGCGAGGTAAACGACCGCCGAAGCGATTTCAGCGCCGGTGCCCATCCGCTTCATCGGGATCGCGCCCATGATCGCGTCCTTCTGCTTGTCGTTGAGCTTGCCGGTCATCGCGCTTTCGATGAAGCCCGGAGCCACGCAGTTGACCGTGACGTTGCGCGTCGCGATTTCCTGGGCCAGTGACTTGGAGAAGCCGATCATGCCGGCCTTGGAGGCGCAGTAGTTCGCCTGGCCGGGGTTGCCGGTGACGCCGACGATGGAGGTGATGTTGACGATGCGGCCGAAACGGCGACGCATCATCGGATGGGTGAGTTCGCGCGTCAGGCGGAACACGGCCGTCAGGTTCACTTCGAGAACGGCATCCCAGTCCTCGTCGCTCATGCGCACGAAGAGACCGTCCTTGGTGATGCCGGCATTGTTGACGAGGATGTCGACGCCGCCAAGCTCGGCTTCGGCCTTCTCGCCGAGCGCCTTGACTTCGGCGCGGTCGGAAAGGTTTGCCGGGAAGAGCTGCACGCGATCGCCAAGTTCGTTGGCAAGCGCTTCCAGCTTTTCGACGCGGGTGCCGTGCAGACCGACGGTCGCTCCCTGGGCGTGCAGCATGCGGGCGATTTCTTCGCCGATACCACCGGATGCACCGGTAACGAGAGCCTTGCGGCCGGAAAGATCAAACATCTCTTTGATTCCTTATAACTGGAGCGCCTAGGCGTTCGCTCAGGCGAGCAAGGCGGCGAGTGCTGCGTCGATATCGGCGGGCGTATTGACGGCGATACCGTTGACGGTCTTGTCGATGCGGCGGGCAAGCCCGGTCAGGACCTTGCCGGAGCCGAGTTCATAAAGCGTCGTGACATTGTTGGCGGCAAACCATTCGACCGTCTCGCGCCAGCGGACCTGGCCGGTGACCTGCTCGACCAGCAGCCGGGCGATCTCGTCGGCATCGCTGACCGGGGCGGCGAGCACGTTGGCGATGACAGGCACCACCGGATTACGCTTCTCGACCTTGGCCAGCGCCTCGCGCATCGCGTCGGCAGCCGGCGCCATCAGCGCGGAATGGAAGGGGGCAGAGACCGGCAGCATCAGAGCGCGCTTGGCGCCCTTTTCGGAAGCGAGTGCTGCGGCCTTCTCGACGGCAGCCTTCTCGCCGGAGATCACCAGCTGGCCGCCACCATTGTCGTTGGCGATCTGGCAGGAACCGAGCGCGGAGGCTTCGCGGCAGACGGCTTCGACATCCGCATGTTCGAGGCCGATGATCGCCGCCATTGCGCCCTTGCCGACGGGAACCGCCGCCTGCATGGCGTTGCCGCGGATGCGCAGGAGACGCGCCGTGTCGGCAATGGAGAAGGTACCGGCAGCACAGAGCGCCGAGTATTCGCCGAGCGAATGGCCGGCGACGAAGGAAACCTTGGACTTGAGGTCGAGGCCCTTGGCTTCGAGCACGCGAATGACGGCCATCGATACGGCCATCAGCGCCGGCTGGGCGTTCGCCGTCAGCGTCAGCGTTTCCTCGGGGCCGTTCCACATGATCTCGGACAGCTTCTGGCCGAGTGCTTCATCGACTTCGGCAAAGACGGCTGCCGCTTCCGGAAAAGCGTCGGCCAGATCCTTGCCCATGCCGACAGCCTGGCTGCCCTGGCCTGGAAACGTGAATGCAATGCTCATGGGATCGTCCCTTCCCTAGATCACTAGGATTTCGGGTCGGCGCGACACGAAATCCTAGTGATCGGTTCTTATGAGTTAGAGCGGGATGCAGGCAGAAACCATACATCTCCGGCTTCCTCTCCATTCACATTCCTTACCGACGAGTCAAGCTTGGAGGCCGGCACGGACACGGCCGACGGGGCCTTTTGCCCTTGATCTTCAACAATCAAGGCGTAAGTTTGCCGCCCGATGTCGCTCTGCCCTACCCGATCACCAGGGTCGAGGCGACCGCTCCATTCCCGGTGCCAGCGCCCCTTCCCTCCCAGGTCGGCGCCGCCCTTCACAAGGATACTTATCTAGATGCGCTACAACACGCTTGGCCGCACCGGCATCAAGGTCTCGGAAATCTGCCTGGGCACCATGACCTGGGGTTCACAGAACTCCATCGCCGAGGCGCACGAGCAACTGGATTACGCCTTCGACAAGGGCGTCAACTTCATCGATACGGCCGAACTCTACCCCACGACCCCGCTTTCGCCAGAGACCTATGGCGACACGGAACGCTTCATCGGCGAATGGCTGGTCAGGCGCGGCCGGCGCGATGAGGTCGTCGTTGCGACCAAGGTCGCCGGCCCCGGCCGCCCCTATATCCGCAACGGCAACCCGACGACGCCCGAGGGCATCGACCAGGCGATCGACGCCAGCCTCAGGCGGCTGAAGACCGATTATGTGGACCTTTATCAGCTTCATTGGCCGAACCGCGGCCACTACCATTTCCGCAACGCCTGGTCCTATGACCCGTCCAGGCAGGACAAGGATCATGTCGCGAGTGACCTCCGGGCAATCCTCGACAAGCTCGGCGACCTCGTGAAAGCCGGCAAGGTCCGCGCCATCGGCCTCTCCAACGAAACGGCCTGGGGCACGATGAAGTTCATCGACATGGCGGAGCGTCATAGCCTGCCGCGCGTCGCCTCGATCCAGAACGAATACAACCTGCTTTACCGCGCCTACGACCTCGACCTGTCGGAGCTGTCGCACCACGAAGACGTGGGCCTGCTCGCCTATTCGCCGCTCGCCGCCGGCCTCTTAAGCGGCAAGTACCTCGATGGCGCGAAGCCGAAGGGCTCGCGACTTTCGATCAACGGCGATCTCGGCGGCCGCTTCACGCCGCACCAGGAACCGGCCGTCGAAGGCTATGTCAAACTGGCACGCGAGCACGGCCTCGATCCGGCGCAGATGGCCATCGCCTTCTGCCTGGCGCGGCCGTTCATGGCTTCCGTCATCATCGGCGCGACCTCGATGGAGCAGTTGAAGACCAACCTCGGCGCCATCGACCTGACGCTGTCGCAGGACATCGTGAACGGGATCCGGCGGCTGCACCGGATCTACCCGATGCCGATCTGAGCGTGAGACCAGATCGCCGATGCCGGTACCCCAGACGAAAGCGGAACTGCTTGCGGCGATCGACGTCCAGTTCGCCAGGCTGATGCGCGAGCTGGAACGGGTTCCTGACGAGCGCTACCGCGAACCGTCGCTCGAAGGCCACGCCAAGGGCACGATGATGAGCGTCGGCGACCTCGTCGCCTACCTCATCGGCTGGGGCGAACTGGTGATCAAATGGATCGATCGCGATCAGCGCGGCGAGCTGGTCGACTTCCCCGAGACGGGCTATCAATGGAACGAACTCGGACGGCTTGCGCAGAAATTCTATGCGGACTTCCACGCTCTTTCGCCGGGCGAGCTTGTCGCCAGACTGAAGCGCAGCAAGGAGACGCTCGAGGTACTCATCAGGGATCGCGACGAGCGGACGCTTTACGGGCGGCCATGGTACGGAAAATTCACGCTCGGACGCATGATCCAGTTCAATACTTCCTCTCCCTATGCCAACGCCCACGGCCGCCTGCGCAAATGGAAAAAGGTGAACGGGCTGGCGTAGAAAGCGGAAAAGACGCGGCAAGCCTTGCCTTCCGCGGAAAAATGCGTATAAGCGCGCTGTTCGAAATGCCCGGTCTTCTGGCTGGTGGCTGAACGGAGGGCCGGCTTCCTCGAGGGGAGCCGTTAGGATTGCACGTCTTTCCGGCCTCCCGTGTCTCCGCTCTCGACCGTCTCGATACAACACTTTCTTGCCGGCTGCCTGCAGCCACTAAGAACAGTCGTTGAGGCTTAGCCGCCGAGGTCCGGGCTGATTAACGCAAGAAAGGCAAGCCACAATGGCTCTTTATGAACACGTATTCCTGGCCCGCCAGGACATCACGCCGCAGCAGGTCGACGGTCTCGTCGAGCAGTACAAGGGCGTGCTCGAAGCAAACGGCGGTAAGGTCGGTCGCGTCGAGAACTGGGGCCTGAAGTCCCTCACCTACCGCATCAAGAAGAACCGCAAGGCTCACTACGTTCTCATGGACATCGATGCTCCGGCAGCGGCTGTTCACGAAATCGAGCGCCAGATGCGCATCAACGAAGACATCCTGCGCTACATGACGATCGCCGTCGAGAAGCACGAGGAAGGCGCGTCTGCCATGATGCAGAAGCGCGACCGCGACGACCGTCCGCGCCGCGATGGCGACCGTCCGGAGCGTGGCTTCGGCGACCGTGGTCCGCGTCCGGACCGTGGCGACCGCGAAGACCGCCCGCGCCGTCCGCGCGAAGACCGCGCGTAATCAAGAAGCTTTAGGAGATTAAGACAATGGCTGAAGTTTCTTCCGCTCCGGTTCGTCGCCCGTTCCACCGCCGCCGCAAGACCTGCCCCTTCTCGGGCGCAAACGCTCCGCGGATCGACTACAAGGACATCCGTCTTCTGCAGCGCTACATTTCCGAGCGCGGCAAGATCGTTCCTTCCCGCATCACGGCCGTTTCCCAGAAGAAGCAGCGCGAACTCGCCCAGGCGATCAAGCGTGCACGCTTCCTCGGCCTGCTGCCCTACGTCGTTTCCTAAGAACGGCTGACTCTCCGTCAGTCTTCTGACTCGACGGAACCCGACTTGTTGGGAGAGGCGCTCCCCTAACGTGAGCGCCTCTTTCTCTCCCTTCCGCGATGGGCGCGGATCGGAACCGGCGCGATGCGCCAAAATCCCATGCTGGGGCTGCGCTTTGGCCATCCCCTAACTGCACGAAGCAGGACAGCGAACGTGACGAATGTGAACAGGACATCGCTGCTGACCGGCGTTCTCGCCGGCTTTACCGCCGCCCTCTTGTCGATGGGCGCGAATACGCAGTCGTCTCTTGCGATCGTCCTTTATGCCGCTTCGGCACTTCCAATCCTGATTGCCGGCCTCGGCTGGGGCAATGCCGCAGCGATCACCGCGATCGTCACGGCCGGCGCCACCGGTGCCGTTCTCGTTTCGCCCTACTTCGCGCTGCTGATCCTCGTTGTCACGCTGATCCCGGCCGGTTGGCTGAGCCATCTCGCCAATCTCGCCCGCCCGGCGTCCGAACTCGGCGGCCCGGATGAGGCGCTTGCCTGGTATCCGCTCTCCGATATCCTCAGCCATCTCGCCGGTCTGGTGACCGTCGGCATGATCATCGTCGGCGTGATCGTCGGTTATGGAGCCGATATCTCCGATCGCATGGTCGATATCGTCATTCAGGCCGTGAAGGCGCAGGACAGCGCCTACAACCCGGATGCGGCTGCCATCGCCCAGATCAAGTCGCTTTTCACCCTCGCTTTGCCGCTCGTCCAGGGCGCGATCTGGGTGCTGATGCTGTTTACCGCCTACTACCTCGCCACCCGCATCGTGCAGATGTCCGGCCGGTCGTTGCGCCCGCGCGAGGACATTCCGTCGACGCTGCGCATGCACCGCAACGCGATCTTCATCTTTCTCGGCGGCCTGGTCCTCACCTTCCTCGGCGGCGCACCCGCAACGATCGGCGCGCTGATCTGCGGAACCTTCGGCGCGGGCTTCCTGCTTGCCGGTTTCGCCTCCTTCCATTTCCGCACACGCGGCAAGTCCTGGCGGCTTCCCGTGCTGTGGATTGCATACCTGTCGGTGCTCGTGTTCACGATCCCGGCATTCTTCTTCCTCCTGTCCGGCCTGATCGATACGCGACGCACCATCGCGGTCACGCCGGTTGGAAAAAACTGACCAACGAACTGGAACTCTGAAAGGAAACCAACATGGAAGTCATTCTTCTCGAACGTATCGCCAAGCTCGGCCAGATGGGCGAAACCGTAAAGGTTCGCGACGGCTTTGCCCGTAACTACCTCCTGCCGCTCGGCAAGGCGCTGCGCGCCAACGCTGCCAACAAGGCCCGTTTCGAAGCTGAGCGTTCGACGCTCGAAGCCCGCAACCTCGAGCGCAAGTCGGAAGCCCAGGCTGTTGCCGAGAAGCTCGACGGCAAGTCGTTCATCATCGTCCGCTCGGCTGGCGAAACCGGCCAGCTCTACGGTTCGGTTGCTGCCCGCGACATCATCGAAGTGCTCGCTGCCGAAGGCTTCAACGTCGGCCGCAACCAGGTCGACCTCAACCAGCCGATCAAGTCGATCGGCCTGCACAAGGTCACGCTGCACCTGCACTCGGAAGTCGAGATCTCGGTTGAAGTCAACGTTGCCCGTTCGGCCGAAGAAGCCGGTCGCCAGGCAAAGGGCGAAAGCCTGACCTCGGCCGACGCCATCTACGGCGTTGACGAAGACGCCCTGAAGCCGGAAGACTTCTTCAACCCGGAAGCCGAATTCGAAGGCGAAGAAGAATAAGCCTTAAAGGCCATTCAACACGCGAAAGCCCGGATCATCGATCCGGGCTTTTTTCTTGGTTGCGCGGCCGTTTCTGGCAATGGCTCTGTGGGCCTCGGCCGTCTTATCCGTGGGCAGCAACAGGCGCGACACCGATGTTCGCCTGGTCCGGTGCAACGCGCACCGGCGCGTCCTTGTCGACGCGCACGACGACCGAAAGGCCGGGCGACAGCATTTCCGCCAGCGGCTGGCCGGGATCGACGACGATGCGCACGCCGACGCGCTGGGCCACCTTGGTGAAGTTGCCGGTGGCGTTGTCCGGACGGATGATGCTGAACTCCGAACCGGCGGCGGGCGAGAACCGCTCGATATGCCCCGTCAGCTCGTTCCGCTGCAGCGCGTCGACCGCGATGGCGACGGGTTGGCCCGCCTTCATGCCGTCGAGCTGCGTTTCCTTGAAATTGGCGACGACCCAGACGTCGTTCGGCACCAGCGCCAGGAGTTGCGAGCCGGCCGTCACATATTGACCGATCCGCGCGCCGATCTCACCGAGACGGCCGTCCCGCGGCGCGACGATGCGGGTGTTGTCGAGATCGATTCGCGCGAGTTCGACGGCCGCTTCCGCCCCGCTCACCGCGGCTTGCAATCCGGCACGCGCGCCAAGCGTCGTCGCCAGCGCCTGCTTCGACACTTCCAGCCCGGCCTCTGCCTGGCTCACGGCAGCGTCGGCCTGCTCAAAGCCTGCACGCGCCTGGTCGGCATCACTGCGGGTCGAAACACCCTTTTCCGCGAGCGGGCGGATGCGGTCCCAGGTCGCCCGGGCCCGATTGAAGGCAGCCTTGGCACCATCGAGCTGCGCCTGGCTGGCGGCGATGCCCGCCTTGGCGGAAAGCTCCTGCTGAAAGGAATTGGCAAGTGCGGCTTTCTGCCCGGCAAGCGTGGCTTCCGCCTGCGCCACCTTCTGCGCATAGATGCGGTCGTCGATCTTGACCAGCAGTTGCCCGGCCTTGACCGTCTCGTAGTCGTGCACCGGAACGTCGGCGACATAGCCCGCAAGCTGCGGGCTCATGATCGTTACAAAGCCGCGCACATAGGCATTCTCCGTCGATTCCACCGAACTGTGGAACGGCGGCAGCCGCCAGGCGTAGAGCACAAGGGCGATACCGGCGATGCCGGCGAGAAGAACGATGATGCTCGTGGGAGAGCGCAGGGATTTCAACATGGTCGTCAACTCTGTCAATCAGGTGGCCGGCATCGGCGCAGGAGCGGACAATCTCTGCCTGAGCCAGTTGTGGGAGATGTGCAGCAGCAGCCCGGCGAGCGCGAAAAGCGCGACCGCCGAGGCAAGCAGGAAGGCGTCGTTGTAGGCGAGGATGTAAGCTTCGCGGGTCACCTGTTGTGACAACAACACGGTGCCCTCGCCGCCGAGCAGGGTCTTGTCGCCCATCACCTTGGCGTAGGCGGCGGAAAGCTGGTTGACGCGCTGGGCAACCAGAGGGTTCGAGAGCACGATCTGTTCCGCGAGAAGGTTGGAATGAAACTTTTCACGGATCGTGACGAAGGTACCGAAGGCGGCGGAGCCGATCAGGCTGCCGATGCTCTGGGTAAAGAGGAAGATCACGATGAAGCTGAGGATATAGCTCGGCCCCTTGGCGAGCGCCGCCTTGAAGCCGCGCGCCATGGCCGGCGGCAGGAAGAGCGCCGTTCCGGACGCGATCATCGCCTGGCTCAGATACATCTGCTCCGGCCGTGTCAGGCTGGTCGCCTGGCTGTCCATGTAGGCGCCGGCCGCCAGGAGGCCGAGTGCCAGAATATGCACGCGCTCCGCATGTCCAGGATTCATCAGCGCGGCGCAAAGCAGACCGCCGCCGATGGCCGCAGCAAGGATGATCCAATAGAGGGTTGCGACCTGCTCGAACTGGAGACCGAGCTGCTGGTAGAAGTTCGCAGCAACAGTCGATTGTTCGGAGGCGACCAGCCGGAAAATCAAGAGAACGGCGGCAAAGTGCACGATCTCCTTTGAAGCGATCCAGCGCACGTCGATCAACGGCACCGGGCGATAAAGCTCGATCAGCACCGCGGTCGTCAGCGTCGCTATCGAGACGACCAGCAGGACGCCGAGCCAAGGAGCCTCGAACCACCAGTAGAGGCGCCCCATGGTCAGGACCACGGCGAGGCAGCCGAAGGCGACGGCGACGAGGAGGTAACTCAGGATATCCATGCGCTGGATAACCTTGGCATGCGGGACCGGCGTCAGCGGCAGCAGGTAGATGATCGGCAGCGCGATCAGCGCCAGCGCCATTTCCAGCGTGTAGAGCGCATGCCACTGGCCATATTCGATCAAGGTCGGCGAGATCAGGCGGGTGACCGGCGCGGAAATCGTCGTGCAGGTGAGCGCCAGCGCCAGCCCGACGGTCAGTTTGCGCGCCGGCGGAAAGGCTTCGAGCATGTAGAGGAAGCCGAGCGTCGACATCGGTGCGGCGGCAATGCCGCTGATGAAGCGCACGACGATCGCCGAATGCAGATCGGAAACGAAGACGTTCATCAACGAGACGACGACGAAACCGGCGATGCTGATTTCGGCAAAACGGCGCAGCCCGTATTGGGCGCGGATCTTCACCAGCGCGATCGACAGGCTGACATTCGGCGCCATGTAGGCCGCCGAGAGCCAGCCGGCTTCGATGGAGGTCGCCGAAAGCGAGCCCTGGACCTGCGTAAGGTTGGCGAGCGCCAGGTTCATGCCGAGCCCCTGCGTCAGGAACAGGAGCACGGAGCCCAGGACATAGACCGCCGAAAGCAACAGACCTTTCTCGACGGGGGCCGGCACGGGGGTTGGCGCCGGTTCCGGCGCAATAACGGTTTCTCCGTGTTGGTCCTCGTCGACGGCCTCCGCGGCCTCAAGCTCGGAGGCAAGGCGATTGTCGTTTGCGGCGGCCGTCGCGACTGCGCCCATCGCCGTCACTCCCGCGCCAGCGACTGAACATTGTCGGCGATCGCACGAACCACCCGCTTTGTCACGGCAAGCTCGGCTGCGTCGATGCCTTGCAGCACTTCGGCCCGGATTTCGTCGGCAAGCCTGAGGATCTCGTCGGCAACGGTGCGGCCGAGTTCGGTCATATGGATCTGCTTGGCGCGTCGGTCGGAGACCTCGACCCGCCGCTCGATGAAGCCCTGCTTCTCCATGCCGTCGAGCAGGCGCACCAGTGTCGGGGTCTCGATGTCGAGTTCGTCGGCGAGCTCCCGCTGGTTCAGGCCATCCTTCTTCGTCAAGGCGAAGAGCGCGCGGGCACGCGACAGCGTCAGCCCCTTCTCCTTCACCCGCGCATCGAACACGGCGCGCAGCTTGCGATTGAGCAGCGACAGGGCATCGAACAGTTCGCGGTTCACGGTGGGTTGATACATTGGTATCTTTTCCATATTACTAGCATGCTAATTATTCTGCCTCTATCTAATCCAAATGCGGTGGATTTTCAAGATGCGGATTTGAGGCAGAGGAGGACGGCGCTACACTTCGTTTCGTCGGGAAGGTTCGGGTGATTCGCGGCGTCAACGACCAAATTTGTGACGACGGCATAATCCGCACATTTGCGAGCCCCCGCCTGTGGATCAGTCGAACAACGGGAACAGCGCCGGGCGCGGTGACGTCGCTTCGCGACTGTGTCCCTCGTGCACTTGACCCGGCCCGCGCTAAAACGCAAACCGGTGCCACACCAGACAGAGGCAGAGATAAACGAATGAACGAAGCGTCGCGAAAGCTATCCCCTATCGGCAAGGATCAGGCGGACCAGCACTACCGCGAGGCCCCGAACAACCTCGAGGCCGAGCAGGCGCTGCTTGGCGCGATCCTCGTCAACAACGACGCGTACTACCGCGTGTCGGACTTCCTGAAGCCGGTGCATCTGCACGAGCCGCTGCACCGCAAGATCTACGAAGTCGCCGGCGACATCATCCGCATGGGCAAGATGGCGAACCCGGTCACCATCAAGACCTTCCTCAAGGCCGACGAGAAGGTCGGCGACGTGACCGTCGCGACCTATCTTGCGCGCCTTGCCGGCGCTGCCGTCTCGATCATCAACGCCGAAGACTATGGCCGGGCGATCTATGACCTGGCGCTGCGCCGTTCGCTGATCACCATCGGCGAGGACATGGTCAACATCGCCTATGACGCGCCGCTCGACATGCCTCCGCAGGGCCAGATCGAAGACGCCGAGCGCCGTCTGTTCGAACTTGCCGAGACCGGTCGATACGACGGCGGTTTCCAGTCGTTTAACGACGCCGTGGCGCTCGCCATCGACATGGCCGGCCAGGCCTTCGAGCGCGACGGCAGCCTTTCGGGCATTTCAACCGGCATCCTGTCGCTTGATGGCCGGATGGGCGGCCTGCAGCGTTCCGACTTGATCGTGCTTGCCGGACGCCCCGGCATGGGCAAGACCTCGCTTGCCACCAACATCGCCTACAACATTGCTGCGGCCTACGAGCCGGAAGTCCAGGCTGACGGCTCGTTCAAGGCCAAGAACGGCGGCGTCGTCGGCTTCTACTCGCTCGAAATGTCGTCCGAACAGCTCGCCACCCGTATCATCTCCGAGCAGACCGAAGTCTCCTCCTCGAAGATCCGCCGCGGTGACATCTCCGAGGCCGACTTCGAAAAGCTCGTCGCCTGCTCGCAGATGATGCAGAAGGTGCCGCTCTATATCGACCAGACCGGTGGTATCTCGATCGCCCAGCTTTCCGCCCGCGCGCGGCGCCTGAAGCGCCAGCGCGGCCTCGACTGCCTCGTGGTGGACTACATCCAGCTCATGACCGGCTCGGGCAAATCCAGCGACAACCGCGTGCAGGAAATCACCCAGATCACCACCGGCCTCAAGGCGCTCGGCAAGGAACTGAACGTTCCGATCATCGCGCTCTCGCAGCTCTCCCGTGGCGTCGAAAGCCGCGAAGACAAGCGGCCGCAGCTGTCCGACCTTCGTGAATCGGGCTCGATCGAGCAGGACGCCGACGTCGTGCTCTTCGTGTTCCGTGAGGAATACTACGTGAAGAACCTGGAGCCGCGCGACGAGTTCGACCCGAAGTACGAAGAATGGAAGATGAAGATGGAGCAGGTGAAGGGCACGGCCGACGTGATCATCGCCAAGCAGCGTCACGGACCGACCGGTACCGTGAAACTCGCCTTCCAGTCGGAATTCACGCGCTTCACCGATCTCGCCGATCCATCCTTCACCCAGTACGAAGAACACTAGGGTTCCGTGGGGGCGGCCGGAGCGGGCTGGGAAAAATGTTTGCGGTTTCCCAGCCCGCTCTCAATCTCAAATGGCACGTGCCTTTTGGCTGAAGCGCGCCGCGCCAGCACAAACCTCTCAGAACACGAGGCGCAGCAGCGCTACCGAGACGACACCGACGGCGACCGATACCAGGAGCGGCAGCCGCATGGCGGCCACGGCCGTCGCGGCAGCGGCGATCGTTTCCGCCGGGCCGGTCACGAAGGCCGTCGGCGCGATAACCGCCATCAGCACGGCCGGCGGTATCGCCTCCAGTGCGCGCTTCTGGCTTTCCCCGATCGTCACATACCGGATCAGCACGAGACCGCCGATGCGGGTCGCGATCGTCGCAACCGCCATGGCGACGATGGCAAGCAGTGTATTTGGATCGACGGTCATGCATGGGCCTCCTTGCGTGCACCGGAGAGAAGCGCGACCACGACCCCGGCCGCAGCCCCGGCAGCGATGTACCAGACACCTGGCAGCAACTGATGCGTGAGCACGGCAGCACAAGCGCTAGCCGCCAGAACGGCACCCGTCTCCCGTCCTTTCCAGAACCCCATGACCAGCACGATGAAGACGGCGGGGAACGCAAAGTCGAGGCCGGTAACCTTCGGATCGCCCAGGAAGGCCCCAAGCAACGCGCCCGCAAGACTCGTCAGCACCCAAAGGCAGTAGAAAGGCACCGCAAGGCCCGCATACCAGGCAGGCGTCAGCTTGCCGTTGCTCGCCCGCATCTCGGCCATGGCCCAGATCTCGTCGGCCAGAAGCAGCATCGAGGCATAGCGCGCCGGGCCGGAGAAACTATCGAGCTTGCCGCCGATCGAAGCGCTCATCAGCACATGGCGGATGTTGACGAGCAGCGCCGAAAAGCCAAGCGCCGCCCAGGACGCCGGATGCGTCCAGATATCCATCGCGACGAACTGGGACCCGCCGGCAAAGACCAGCGCGCTCATCAGCGTCACCTCGGCCGGCGCAAGTCCCTTGCTCGCCGCCACCGCACCGAACACGAGGCCGACCGGCATGACCGCGACGATCAGCGGCGTCATGGCGACCGCCGCGGCCCGAAATTCCTGGAACGCACTTCTTTCCTGCAACGTCCACGTCTCCATTCGCGCGATGCGCCGCCCTTCCACACAGGCGCGCGATCGCAATTGCCCGAGTGTTCTAGGACTCGGGCTGCGGATCGTCTTGAACGAAAGTGATCAGCCGGCGCGGAAGGCCCCAGGGGTGACGCCGGTGCGCGCCTTGAAATGACGGCTGAAATGCGCCTGGTCGGCAAAACCGCATTGATAGGCTGCGTCCACCGCCGACCAGCCGTGCCGCAGCAACGTCTTTGCCGCCCGCACGCGCTTGTCGGTCAGGAACGCATGCGGGGTGATGTGGAACTCCTTGCGGAACGCGCGGATGAGGTGGGCGCGGCTGAGGCCGGCGACCTTCGCCAGTTCCTCGAGCCCGATGTCCTCGGCATAGTTTTCCGCCAGGAAGTCGCGCGCCCGGTGCACGGCCGATTGCTCGCGCGTTTCGATCGGCGTGATGATCGTGCTGCCGTGGCGCTCGAACATCGCGGCAAGCACCGCGAACATTTTTTCCTCCGCCTCGAGCGTCGCCCCCGACACTTCGAGCGTGCGGTGGGCCTGATGGAAGGAAAGAGCCAGGTCCGGCGCCTGCAAAACACGCTTGGAGAAGGATGGCGTGCCCTTGAAAGCGCGTCCGGTGACATCCTCGATGATGCTCACCAGCAGTTCGGCGCTCGGATAGACCATGCGATAGCGATAGCCGCTGCCGCCCGGATGACCGTCGTGAATTTCGTCGGGATTGATCAGATAAAAGTATCCGGGGCCGGCCTCCGAACGCTCGCCCTTGATCTTGCTGATCTGCGAGCCGGCCTCGATGGCGCCGATGCTGAAGGTTTCGTGCGCGTGCGGCGCAAATTCATGGGTGATGAAGGTCGCCGTCAGACATTCCATGCCCATGAAGCGGGAATCCCGCCAGAAGCGCGTGCGCTCGGCGCCCTCTATCGGCATGACATCGATGGCTTCTTCCTGCGAAATTGTCTGCATGGCAAAACCATAGTGCGCCTGCGCGGCTGCGTCTTGCACAAAAGTGCTCGTTTGCCTGGTCCATCCGCGAGGGCGCCGCGACAGGGGAATATTTGCGACGCTCTGCGCTTGGCTGTATTGATCCTGGATCATCCACGCAGAGTGCCCGGCATGCTTCCTCCAGACTTCCTTTCCGCTTCCAACCGGCTCACGATCGATCTTGGCGCGCTTGTCGACAACTGGCGGGCCATGAACAAGCGCTCCGGCAAGGCGCGTGCCGCAGCCGTGCTCAAGGCGGATGCCTATGGCATCGGCATCGCGCAGGCGGCCCCTGCCCTCTATGCGGCCGGCGCCCGCGATTTCTTTGTCGCCAATGCCGAGGAAGGCGCAGCACTCCGTCCGCTTGCACCGGACGGCCGGATCTACATTCTCGCCGGGATGTGGCCGGGCAACGAGGCGCTGTTCTTCGACAACGATCTGGTGCCGGTCATCAACTCGGACGAGCAGCTGGCCGTGTTCATGGCCGCCCTTTCCGAGCGTGGCGACCACCCTTGCGTGCTGCATGTGGATACCGGCATGAACCGGCTCGGCCTTACGGTCGAGCAGGCCGTTGCGCTTGCGACAGACCCGGCGCGGCCGGCAAGCTTTTCGCCGGTGCTGATCATGAGCCATCTCGTCAGCGCCGACGATCCGGACCATCGGCTGAATGGCCTTCAACTCCGTCGCTTCCATGAGGTGTCGACTGCCTATGAAGGGGTCGATGCGAGCCTTGCCAACTCCGGCGGCGTCTTCCTCGGGCCCGACTATCATTTCGACCTGACCCGGCCGGGCATCGCCGTCTATGGCGGCGAGGCGGTGAACGACATCCCCAACCCGATGAAGCCGGTGGTGACCGCCGAAGCACGGATCATCCAGGTGCGCGACGTGGCCGCCGGCGGCACCGCGAGCTATGGCGCCTCTGCCCGCTTCGACCGCGACAGTCGCATCGCCACGGTGGCTGTGGGATATGCCGATGGCTATCACCGTTCCGTGTCCGGCGGCGGCGTCACGCTCAGGCAGGCAACGCCATCAGGGGCCTTCGGTTTCCTGCACGGCCAGAAGGTCCCGCATGTCGGGCGCGTCACCATGGACCTCAGTCTCTTCGACGTCACGGACCTTCCTGAAAGCGCGGTACGACCGGGTGATTACATCGAGCTCTTCGGCCGGCACATCGCCATCGACGATGTCGCGCGCGCCGGAGGGACGATCGGCTACGAGATGCTGACCAGTCTCGGCCGCCGCTATATCAGGCACTATATCGACAGCGTCTGACGCGCTCCTTCAGCTCATTTTTCGGTTATTCTTGCAGAAATTCACCTTTTGTTCCGCACTTTGCGGCATTATGTGACGATACAGATGATTCTTTGCCGCCGACGTCCCCTCGCGACGTCGGCGGTCTCACATTCCGAAAGTCGATGCCGATGGCGAAAGCGCGTACCCAATTCATCTGCCAGAACTGCGGCACGATCCACACTCGCTGGGTGGGAAAATGCGAAGGCTGCGGCGAGTGGAACACGATCATCGAGGACGACCCGACGGCGGGCATCGGCGGCGGTCCGTCGCGCGCGCCGAAGAAGGGACGCCCGGTGGCGCTCACCACCCTCTCGGGCGAGATCGAAGACGCGCCACGCATCCAGACAGGCATCTCGGAACTCGACCGGGTGACCGGAGGCGGCTTCGTGCGCGGATCGGCGCTGCTCGTCGGCGGCGATCCCGGTATCGGCAAGTCGACGGTGCTGATGCAGGCAGCGGCAGCGCTCTCGCGCCGCAAGCATCGCGTCATCTATGTCTCGGGCGAAGAGGCTGTGGCGCAGGTGCGTCTTCGCGCCCAGCGGCTGGGGGCTGCCGACAGCGATGTGCTGCTCGCTGCTGAGACCAACGTCGAGGACATTCTGGCGACGCTGTCGGAAGGCAAGCGCCCGGATCTCGTGATCATCGATTCGATCCAGACGCTCTGGAGCGACATCGTCGATTCCGCGCCGGGCACAGTGACCCAGGTTCGCACCGGCGTGCAGGCGATGATCCGCTTTGCCAAGCAGACGGGAACCGCCGTCGTGCTCGTCGGCCATGTGACCAAGGAGGGCCAGATCGCCGGTCCGCGCGTCGTCGAGCATATGGTCGACGCCGTGCTCTATTTCGAAGGCGACCGCGGCCATCACTATCGTATCCTGCGCACCGTCAAGAACCGCTTCGGCCCGACCGACGAGATCGGCGTGTTCGAAATGTCGGACAAGGGCCTGCGCGAGGTCGCCAACCCGTCGGAACTGTTTCTCGGCGAACGCAACGAGAAATCGCCGGGCGCCGCCGTCTTTGCCGGCATGGAAGGCACCCGCCCGGTTCTCGTCGAAGTGCAGGCGCTGGTCGCCCCGACCTCGCTCGGCACGCCGAGACGCGCCATCGTCGGCTGGGATTCCGCACGGCTCTCGATGATCCTTGCCGTGCTGGAAGCCCATTGCGGCGTGCGGCTCGGCCAGCACGACGTCTATCTCAACATCGCCGGTGGCTACCGCATTTCCGAGCCGGCGGCCGATCTAGCTGTGGCTTCCGCACTGGTTTCATCGCTTGCCGGGCTTGCCCTTCCGGCGGATTGCGTCTATTTCGGCGAAGTCAGCTTGTCGGGTGCCATCCGGCCGGTTGCGCATACCGCACAACGCCTTAAGGAAGCCGAGAAGCTCGGGTTCTCCCAGGCGGTCCTGCCGTCCGCTTCGACCGAACTGCCGAAAAACGGCAATGGCCGCTGGAGCGAGATGGAAAGCCTGCCCGATCTGGTGGCGCGCATCGCGGGGTCGCGAAACGCGCTGAGACCGGTGGAGGACGAAGACTGAAAGATGCGGATGCCGCAGGCCGCCCTTTAAGGGCCGCAAACAGGCTGCAAATGCCCTGAACTCAGGGCCGATGGCGGATAGGCTTGAGGAGACCCGGACGAACCGGGTCCGGAGTAAGGACAAAATGCCCATTACAATTCTCGACGGTATCGTTCTCGGCGTCGCCCTGTTTTCCGCAATCCTGGCCATGGTTCGAGGCTTCTCGCGCGAGGTGCTTTCGGTCGCGAGCTGGGTGGGTGCGGCGGCTGCCGCCTACTTCCTCTACCCGCATCTCCTGCCCTATGCGAAGCAGTATACCAACAGCGACACGGTCGCGATGATCGGATCGGCGGCGGTGATCTTCCTGATCGCGCTGATCATCATCTCCTTCATCACCATGCGGATCGCCGATTTCATCATCGACAGCCGCATCGGCGCGCTCGACCGCACGCTCGGCTTCCTGTTCGGCGCTGCCCGCGGCATCCTTTTGGTCGTCGTCGCCATGCTGTTCTTCAACTGGCTCGTCGCTCCGCAGCAGCAGCCGACCTGGGTCACCCAGGCCAAGTCGAAGCCGCTGCTCGACAATCTCGGCAACAAGCTGATCGCGCTTTTGCCCGAAGAAGCTGACGCCACCATTCTCGATCGCCTGCGCGGCAAGGACACGACCGGCGAAGGCGAAGGCGAAGCGCCGGCAACGACGCCCGGCCAGGCACCTGCGACGACGCCGGACCAGGCGCCCGCCGACGACGCCCCGGCCACCAACGGCTGAGACAGGAACGATTTGCCGACAAAGCCCGCCCCGCGGGCTTTGTCCTTTTGGGGAATAACGCTTGCAGCCGTTTTCAGCTAAGATTGCTTGAAGACGGCGGGCCTGATCACGATATGCGCACCGGTACGGAGCAAAGGCGACTGTGATGACCGATAGATCCATCGAAATCCACGATGAACTCGAAGGCGACGAGCTGCACGAAGAGTGCGGCGTCTTCGGCATACTGGGGCACTCGGACGCCGCGGCGCTGACGGCGCTGGGCCTGCATGCGCTCCAGCATCGCGGCCAGGAAGCAGCCGGCATCGTCACCTTCGACGGCAAGCAGTTCTGCACTGAGAAGCGCATGGGCCTCGTCGGCGACCACTACACGGATCCGGCGACGCTGGCGAAACTGCCGGGCTTCATGTCGATCGGCCACACCCGCTACTCGACGACGGGCGAAGTGGCGCTGCGCAACGTGCAGCCGCTCTTTGCCGAACTCGAAGTCGGCGGCATTGCGGTCGCCCATAACGGCAATTTCACCAACGGCCTCACGCTTCGCCGGCAGCTGATCGCCGACGGCGCCATCTGTCAGTCGACGTCCGACACCGAAGTCGTGCTGCACCTGATCGCCCGTTCCAAGCAGGCGTCCTCTTCCGACCGCTTCATCGATGCCATCCGCCAGATGGAAGGCGGCTATTCGATGCTGGCGATGACGCGCACGAAGCTGATCGCCGCACGTGATCCGATCGGCATCCGTCCGCTCGTGATGGGCGAACTCGACGGCAAGCCGATCTTCTGCTCCGAGACCTGCGCACTCGACATCATCGGCGCGACCTATGTCCGCGACGTCGAGAACGGCGAAGTCATCATCTGCGAGATCCAGCCCGACGGTTCGATCACCATCGACGCGCGCAAGCCGGAGGTTTCGCAGCCCGAGCGTCTTTGCCTGTTCGAATATGTCTACTTCGCCCGGCCGGACTCGGTCGTCGGCGGCCGCAGCATCTATGTGTCGCGCAAGAACATGGGCATCAACCTCGCCAAGGAAGCGCCGGTCGAGGCCGACGTCGTGGTTCCGGTGCCGGACGGCGGCACGCCGGCCGCCCTCGGCTATGCCCAGCAGAGTGGCATCCCCTTCGAATACGGTATCATCCGCAACCATTATGTCGGCCGCACCTTCATCGAGCCGACGCAGCAGATCCGCGCCTTCGGCGTCAAGCTCAAGCATTCCGCCAATCGCGCGATGATCGAGGGCAAACGCATCATCCTCGTCGACGATTCGATCGTGCGCGGCACGACGTCGGTAAAGATCGTTCAGATGATGCGCGAGGCCGGTGCGCGCGAGGTGCATGTGCGCGTCGCGAGCCCGATGATCTTCCATCCGGACTTCTACGGCATCGACACGCCGGACCGCGACAAGCTGCTCGCCAACCAGCATGCGGACCTCGCCTCTATGTGCCGCTACATCGGCGCGGACTCGCTCGAGTTCCTGTCGATCGACGGTCTTTATGAGGCGGTCGGCGGCGAAAAGCGCGATCCGAAGTCGCCGCAGTTCACCGACCACTATTTCACCGGGGACTATCCGACCCGCCTTCTCGACCAGGAAGGCGCCAGCAATGTCCGCAAACTCTCGGTTCTCGCCAGCAACGGATAATCAGACAGAAAAATGACGATCGATCTCAAAGGCCGGGTGGCCGTGGTCACCGGCGCATCGCGCGGTATCGGCTATTTCACCGCTCTCGAACTGGCCAAGGCCGGTGCCCATGTGGTTGCCTGCGCCCGCACCGTCGGCGGTCTCGAAGAACTCGACGACGCGATCAAGGCTGCGGGCGGCTCGGCGACGCTGGTGCCCTTCGACCTTGCCGACATGCCGGCGATCGACAAGCTCGGTGGCGCGATCAACGAACGCTGGGGTAAGCTCGACATCCTCGTTGCCAATGCCGGCGTGCTTGGCACGATCTCGCCGATCGGGCATGTCGAGGCGAAGGTGTTCGACAAGGTGATGAACATCAACGTCAACGCCACCTGGCGGCTGATCCGTTCGCTCGAGCCGCTGCTGATCAAGTCGGATGCCGGCCGTGCGCTGATCCTGTCGTCGAGCGCTGCACACAAGTGCAAGCCCTTCTGGGGGCCCTACTCCGCTTCGAAGGCTGCCGTCGAGGCTCTGGCCCGTACCTGGGCCGGCGAGACGCAGCGCCTGCCGCTGCGCATCCTCTCGGTCGACCCCGGCGCCACCCGTACGGCGATGCGCGCTCAGGCGATGCCGGGCGAGGATCCGGAAACCGTGCCGCATCCTTCGGAAGTCGCAGCCAAGCTGCTGCCGCTGGTTGGCCCCAACCAGACCGAGACCGGCAAGCTCTACATCGTGCGCGAAGACAAGATTGTCGACTACCGGCTGCCGGAATAAGCTTCGTCACACCGCTCAAATGAGAAAGGCCACCGTGTCGTCACGGTGGCCTTTTCATTTTGGGCATTGCCGGTCGGAAAGCCATTCACGCCTCTCGCGGACTTGCGTTAGTCCTTGTCGCCCGGCAGGCCGTCGCCGCCGGTCGAAGGATGGGCAGGCCAATCGCCGCCATATTTGCGCTGCCAGGATCGCGCGCCGAAGGGCAGCGTGATCAGGTAGCCAAGCGCCGTCACCGCCATCGTTTCCCATGTGTAGGTCATCAGCGTCGCGACGTAAAAGACGACGCCGAGGATGGCCGGCAGAACGAGGTCGCGGCGCACGCGGCTGTTTTCCGACTTGCCGGACCAGACCGGCAGACGGCTGACGAGCAGGAAGGCGATCAGCACCGTGTAGGCGGATGCGATGAGCGCGAAGGTGCGTTCTGGCGCCAGGCCCAGGAGGCCGAGATAGACCGGCAACAGCACCAGCATGGCGCCCGCGGGCGCCGGCACGCCGACGAAATATTCCGACTGCCAGGACGCCTTGACCTGGCGCTCCGCCATCACGTTGAAGCGGGCGAGCCTCAGGCCCATCGCGATCGCGTAGATCAGTGCCGCGATCCAGCCGATCGAACGCGCCTGGTCGAGGATGAAGACATAGAGCACGAGGGCCGGCGCGACACCGAAGTTGATGATATCGGCGAGCGAATCCATCTGGCCGCCAAAGTTCGACGTCGCCTTCAGGGCGCGCGCGACACGGCCGTCGATGCCGTCGAGAAAGGCGGCGAGCAACACCATGGCAACGGCAAGCTCGATGCGGTTTTCAAAGGCGAGCCGGATACCCGAGAGGCCGGCGCAGATCGCGAGCACGGTGATCAGATTGGGGATCATCAACCGTAGCGGGATTTCGCGCAGCCGTGGGCCGCGTGCGGTATCGCTCGAGCCGCTGGCGTCCTCGGACGCCTGCCGCGTGTCGATCGGTTTTTCCTGTTCAGAGCCTTCCATAGACACTCCTTATGCGCGGCGGCTGTTGACCGGGCCCTTGGCCGAGCCAAACTCGGCGAGCACGGTTTCGCCCGCAACGGCAGTCTGCCCGACGCTGACGCGCGGCTCGGAGCCGGCCGGCAGGAACACGTCGAGACGCGAGCCGAAGCGGATCAGGCCGAAGCGTTCACCGGCCTCCAGCGAGCCGTTCTCGTACTTCCAGCACAGGATGCGGCGGGCAACGAGACCGGCGATCTGAACGACGCCGATGGCGCCGTGTTTTGTATCGATCACCAGACCGTTGCGCTCGTTCTCCTGGCTCGCCTTGTCGAGCTCGGCATTGACGAACTTGCCGGCGCGATAGGCGACGCGGGTGATGGTGCCGGCCATCGGCGCGCGGTTCACGTGGCAGTTGAACACATTCATGAAAACGGAGATGCGCAGCATCGGTTCCGAACCAAGGTTCAGTTCTTCCGGTGGCAGGACCGTCGCGATCGACGAGACGCGGCCGTCGGCCGGGCTGATCACCAGATCGTCGTCGAGCGGCGTCATGCGCTCGGGGTCGCGGAAGAAGTAAGCGCACCACGCGGTCAGCACGAAGCCGATCCACATCAACGGCTCCCACAGGAAGCCAAGCACCAGCGACACGACGAAGAAGATCGCAACAAAGCGGTAGCCTTCCTTGTGCACCGGGACAAGCGTGTTGCGGATCGTATTGACCAGGCTCATGAACTCTACTCCAGATTTTCCGTGGAACGTGATCGTTTTCTATAAGTTAGCGCGGGATGCGGACGGAAAACCGCAAACGCTTTTCCTGCCCCCCGCTCTAGCGCGAAATGTCCCGGCGGGCAACGTTGCCCGCCCGGTAGCGACAAAACGCGTCGCGCTCAGCAAAGAAAAAGACGCCATCAAACCGCCGGCTCGCCGCGGGTGACGATGCCGAGATCGTCGCTCTCGCGCACGCGCTTCAGTTGCTCTTCGGCCTGCGTCGCTTCGCGCTGGCGGCTCCACATCGAGGCATAGAGGCCGTCGCGATCGATCAGCTCGCCATGGGTGCCGCGCTCGGCGATGACGCCGTCCTTCAGCACGATGATCTCGTCGGCGTTGATGACGGTCGAGAGCCGGTGCGCGATGACAAGCGTCGTGCGGTTGCGCGAAACGACGTCGAGTGCCGACTGAATCTCCTGCTCCGTGCGCGTATCTAGTGCCGAGGTCGCCTCGTCGAGGATCAGGATCGGCGGCGCCTTGAGAATGGTGCGGGCGATCGCAACGCGCTGCTTCTCGCCGCCCGAAAGCTTCAGGCCCCGTTCGCCGACCATGGCCTGGAAGCCCTCCGGCAGCGTGCGGATGAACTCGGCGATCTGCGCGGCTTCGGCCGCCGCCTCGACTTCGGCTTCGCTCGCCGAAACGCGGCCATAGCGGATGTTGTAGGCGATGGTGTCGTTGAAGAGCACCGTGTCCTGCGGCACCATGCCTATCACCGAGCGCAGGCTCTTCTGCGTCACTGTGCGCACGTCCTGGCCATCGATGGTGATCGCCCCTTCCTGCACGTCGTAGAAGCGATAGAGCAGCCGCGAGAGCGTAGACTTGCCGGCACCGGAGGGGCCAACGACGGCGACCGTCTTGCCGGCGGGCACTTCGAAAGTGATGCCCTTCAGGATCGGACGCGCCGCGTCATAGGCGAAATGCACATCCTTGAAGGCGATGGCGCCCTTGCCGATGACAAGTTCGCTCGCATTCGGGCGATCCACCACTTCGGCGCGCACGTCGAGCAGGTCGAACATATGCTCGATGTCGGTGAGCCCCTGACGGATTTCGCGGTAGACGAAGCCGATGAAGTTGAGCGGGATCGCAAGCTGGATCAGCATGGCGTTGATGAAGACGAAGTCACCCAACGTCTGCTCGCCACGCTGCACGGCAAGCGCCGACATGATCATCATCACGGCCGTACCGGCGCCGAAGATCAACGCCTGGCCGAAGTTGAGCCAGCCGAGCGACGTCCAGACCTGGGTCGCCGCCGCCTCGTAGCGTTCCATCGACTTGTCGAAGCGACGGGCTTCCATCTCCTCGTTGCCGAAATACTTGACCGTCTCGAAGTTCAGCAGCGAGTCGATCGCCTTGGTGTTGGCGTCGGTGTCGCTGTCGTTCATCGAACGGCGGATGGCGATGCGCCAGTCGCTCGCGCGCACGGTGAACCAGATGTAGAGCCAGACGGTGACGGCGGTGACGAGGAGATAGCTGAAGCCGTAGCCCCACCAGAAGATCACTGCCGTCAGCAGGAATTCGATCAGGGTCGGAACGCTGTTGAGGATGGTGAATCGGACGATCGTTTCGATGCCCTTGGTGCCGCGCTCGATGACGCGAGAAAGCCCACCGGTGCGCCGCTCCAGATGGAAGCGCAGCGACAGCTGGTGCATGTGCACAAAGGTCTTGTAGGCCAGTTGCCGGACCGCGTGCTGACCGACGCTTGCAAACAGCGCATCGCGCAGCTGGTTCAAGCCGGCCTGCAAAAGACGCGCGAGGTTGTAGGCAAGCACCAGCATGACCGCGCCGGTCATGAACACGGGCAGAAAGCCCAGGACATCCGGCTTGCCGTTCAGCGCATCGGTTGCCCATTTGAAGGAATAGGGAACGAGGATCAGGACGACCTTGGCGATGATCAGAATGACCGTCGCCCAGATCACCCGAAGCTTGAGATCGGCCCTGTCCGATGGCCACATGTAGGGCCAGAGATTGGCGATCGTATGCAAGGGATTGCTGGTATCGGCCGAAACGGTTTTCTTCTGGGGTGCCACGTTCTGATCCGCTCTTACGTTTGCGCGCTTGGAGGCAGATTGTTGCGCATCCAAGCTCTGCGCCGAGCCTTCCCTGTAAACGAAGACCTGCGGCGCCGTCATCACCGTTCAATGAAAAGCGGCGCCCTGTCGAAGGCGCCGCCCTTGGTCTGGAGATAAGCATCCGTCGCAGCCGCCGCAATGTCGGCGGCCGCCGATCGGCTGCTTATTGCTCTTGTTTCATGTGCTTCTTGTGAATTTCCCGCGATTCGTCGTCCGGCAGCGCCTTGTCCGGCACGCCGAAGACCTGACCCGGGCGAATGCGGTCCGGATCCTCGATCTGGTCCTGGTTGGCGAGATAGATCGTGGTGTAGCGCAGGCCGGCGCCGTAGACGCGACGCGAGATCTGCCACAGCGTATCGCCGCGGCGGATGATCACCGAACTCTTGCTCTCCTTGAGCGGAGCCTGCTCGAGCGTCTGGGGCTGGTCGGGCGAGGCTGCAACGGCCGCGGTTTCGGTCGCCGACTGCGCCGGTGCAGCGTCGTTTACAACTGCGCTTCCAGCACCCATTGCCTTTGCCAGTTCGCCCGGAGCCGGGGCATTGTCCTTCGGCTGGGCCTTCTCGGGCGACGCCGGCGTGGCGCTGCCCTGCTCGGCAAGGACCGCACCAACCGTTTCATCAACCTTGGCAAGTGCCGTCGCCACGCTCGATGCGTCCTGAGGTGCAGCCTTCAGCGCCGCGAGCGCACTTGCGGAGGCCTTTGCGGCCCGCGTCGCGGAAGCGACGAGCGTCTGGTCGGAACTGTCGGCGAGGCGGAAATCGGCAAGCGACTTCAACGCGATCTCGGTCGCCGAACGGGCGGCGGCCAGTTGCTCGCCGTTCGGCACCTTGCCATTGGCATAGAGACCCTTCAGCAGCGCGAGCGCCTTTCCAGCTTCCGCACGCAGGCCATCGAGACCCGCGGTTGCGGACGGCGTGCCCGAAGGTGCCACGGCCGCGACCTGCGATCCGGCGGGCCGGTCGAAGGGAACCGAAGCGCGCATCACGACCTTGGTGCCATCCTCGTTCAGCATGTCGGCCCGAATGATGTGGCTGCCCACCGTCAACTCGATCTGGCCGTCGACGACGAAGTGGCCCTTGTCGTCGGCTTTCATTTCGCCGACGAGCCTGTCGTCGGCATAGACGCGAACCAAGGCGCCTGCCTTGGCGCTGCCGGCAACGAACATCTTGCTGCCTTCGATCTCGACGGCGCTCACCTGCAGGCCCGGCACGCCAGAAAGCTTGGCCGGCGCAGTAGCGGTATCGACCGCCTGCGGCGTTGCGGAAGCAACCTCGGCCGGCTTGGCGTCCACAGCCGCTGTCCCCTCCACCGTATCCGGCGTCGTGATCAGCCGGCTCGCCATGCCGGGCTTCGAGACCATGGCAAGCAGTTGACCGGACGGATCCTTGGGAACAGAAACGGTCGCGACCTCCTCGGAGCTCTTCACCGCACCGTTTTCGCCGGTGCTGCGCAGCGTGAGCTGATGGTCACCCGCCGGAAGCGGATCGTCGAAGACCGCGGCAAAGTCGCCGGTCGCGCCGACATCAGCGGTGCCGACCACCGTATCGCCGCTCAGGATCTCAAGCTTCGAATTCGGCTGGGCATGGCCGGCGATCACCGTCGAGCCATCGGGCTCCACGCGCAACACATCGAAACCGGGAATGGCGGGATCGGTTGCAGGCGCATTGGCGGCAGTCGCCGCGTCGGCCTTCGACTGTTCCTGCTGCGGCGCAGCATCCGTCTTTGCTGTCTCGGCAGAGGCGCCAGCCGCCTGCGGGCCACTGGTCGCAGGCGTCGCCTCGGTCGACTGTGTCGCGGTGCCTGCCGCCTGCTCCGCCGTTGGCTTCTGGCCGTCGTCGCGCAAGTTCGGTTGAATTACGAATACCATCAACGCTGTTGCTGCCACGAGGACAGAAATGGCCACCCAGCCGGCCTTATTTTTGATCATGCCACTCTCCACACGGAGCGGAGCAACGCTCCGCGCATGCCCTCTCATCGGCCTGCGGTGCGGGCTTGCGCCGTCATTATAGCGCAACAGCAAGCAACTCGTCCGATTTCTTCAATCAATCACTGAAATTGCTAGCGATTCGCGATTCGGCATACAAGCAGCCGAAGGCACGGCAACCCACAGAAAGCCGGGTTTCCCCTCATTTTTCTTGACCCATGCTGCGCTGCAATGTTTTTTGGGGGGCATGAGCACCGAGAACAGCACGATTCGATCCATCTGCGTCTATTGCGGGTCACAGCCGGGACGCGACAATGCCTACATGGAGGCCGGCCGCGCGCTCGGCCGCTCCATCGCCGATCACGGGCTTCGCCTGGTCTATGGCGGCGGCACACGCGGCATCATGGGAGCGGTCGCCAGCGGCGTGCTTTCCAACGGCGGCGAAGTCACCGGGATCATCCCTGAATTCCTGATGGACAAGGAAGCGACCCGCCATTCGCTCGGCCAACTGAACGAACTGATCGTCACGGCCGACATGCACGAGCGCAAGCACACGATGTTCGAACGCGCCGACGCCTTCGTGGCTCTGCCGGGCGGCATCGGCACGCTTGAAGAGATCGTCGAGATCATGACCTGGGCGCAGCTCGGCCGTCACCGCAAGCCGATGGTCTTCGGCAACATCAACAATTTCTGGAGGCCGATGATGGACCTCCTGCAGCACATGCGCGAAGAGGGCTTCGTCCACACGGCGCATCTGGTGCAGCCGCTCGTCGTCAACGATGCCGCCGACATCGTGCCGACCATCCTGGCGGCCGCCAACGGCGGCAACGGCCGCGACGGCGAAGCCGAGATCATCTCCAAGCTTTGAGAAACCTGTTCAGCCAACAAAAAAGGCGCGCCCCCGGCGCGCCTTTTTTGTTTCTATCGCAACCGACCTTATTCGGCCGGGCTTGCCTGCAGGGCGCGGCGCGCCCTGCTTTCAGCCAGCATCGCGCCGGTATAGATCACCAGCGCCGCCCAGATCAGGCCGAAGGCGATGAGCTTTGCCGTACCGAAGGGCTCATGGAAGACGAAGACGGCGATCACGAAAATCATCGTCGGCGCGATGTACTGCATGATGCCGATGGTCGAGAGGCGCAGGAGCTTGGCGCCATTGGCATAGATCATCAGCGGCACGGCCGTGACGATGCCGCAGGACAACAGCCACAGGACGTCGGCCATGCCGGTGTCACCGAAATGGCCCTGCCCCGTCGTCTCCAGCCAGATGATGTAGCCGATGGCCGGAACGCTCAGCAGCAGGACTTCCAGGAAGAAGCCCTGGTTGGGGCCAACCGGCAGGGTCTTGCGGAAGAAGGCGTAGAAACCCCAGGACAGGCAGAGGCCGATCGACACCCACGGCAGACCGCCGGCATCAAAGGCGAGCACGGCGACGGCGGAAGCAGCGAGCGCGATTGCGACCATCTGCGCCGGGTTCGGCCTCTCCTTCAAAAGCACGGCGCCGAGGAAGATCGAGAAGAGCGGATTGATGTAGTAGCCGAGCGCGGTTTCGATGGCGCGGCCCGCCCCGATTGCCCAGACATAGATGCCCCAGTTGATGGTGATGAGCACGGCAGTCAGTGCGGCCATGCACAGCATGCGCGGCGAGCGCAGTGCCGTCTTGATATCGTCGGTGCGCCCGAGCCAGAGCAGCACGAGACCTGCGAGCGGCACCGACCACACGATCCGGTGCGCCACCACTTCCGGCGCCGGGATATGGGCGACAGCCTTCATGAAGAACGGCAGGAAGCCCCAAAGCAGATAGGCGGTCAGCGCGAAGGCAAAGCCTTGTGCGGAATCGGTATTTTCGGCGGGTGCTTTCGGCTCGGCCATATCATCTTTTCCTGGTGTTTTGCCGGAGAGCCCTGGCGGCAACGGCCGCTCACCGGTCAGAAGGGAGGGCACAGCCAGTCGGCCGGCACGATCTCCCATTGGTGCGTCCTACCCCAATGGCCGGTGATGCACCAATTCATTTCCGTGAAGGGAGAATGAGTTTTGCTCACCCTCCCCCGGCCAGTTCATCAGCGTTACCGGGCCGATCGCCGAAATTACTCGGCGGCGATCAGCCCGACGTGGTCGCGGTTCTTGAGCAGCTTGAAGACGATGCTGTCCATCAGCGCCTGGAAAGACGCATCGATGATGTTGTCGGAGACCCCCACGGTCCACCAGCGTGCGCCCGTGCCATCGGTCGATTCGATCAGAACGCGGGTGATCGCCTCGGTCCCGCCATTGAGGATACGGACCTTGTAGTCCGCGAGCTCCAGGTCTTCGATTTCCGACTGGTACTTGCCGAGATCCTTGCGCAGCGCCAGGTCGAGCGCGTTGACCGGGCCGTGGCCTTCGGCGACCGACATCATCGTCTCGCCGTCGACGACCACCTTCACCACCGCTTCCGACACCGTCTTCAGATGGCCGTTGGCGTCGAAGCGGCGCTCGACCATCACCCGGAAGCTTTCCACGTGGAAGAAATCCGGCACCGTGCCGAGAATGCGGCTGGCGAGCAGCGCGAAGCTCGCATCCGCCCCTTCATAGGCATAGCCGGTCGCTTCGCGTTCCTTGACGATGGCGATCAGCTTGTCGAGCTTCGGGTCGTCCTTGCTGACGACGATGCCGCGGCGCTTCAGCGCGTTGATGAAATTGGCCTTGCCGCCCTGGTCGGACACCATGACCTTGCGCAGGTTGCCGATGCTTTCCGGCGCCACGTGCTCATAGGTGCGCGGATCCTTGAGCAATGCCGAAGCGTGGATGCCGGCCTTGGTTGCAAAGGCCGACGCGCCCACGTAAGGCGCCTGCTGGTCTGGCGAGCGGTTCAACAGCTCGTCGAAGGAATGGGCGAGCTTCGTCAGCTCCAGCAAGCGGTCGGCATCGATCGCCGTTTCGAAGCGGCTGGAATAGGCCTCTTTCAAAGCAAGCGTCGGGATCAGCGTGACGAGATTGGCGTTTCCGCAGCGTTCGCCAATGCCGTTCAGCGTGCCCTGGATCTGGCGTACGCCGGCCTCGACCGCCGCAAGCGAATTGGCGACCGCCTGGCCGGTATCGTTATGGGCGTGGATGCCGAGATTGGCGCCGGGCACGCCGGCAGCGATCACGGCCGCAACGATCTCGCGCACCTCCGGAGGCTGCGTGCCGCCATTGGTGTCGCAGAGGACCACCCAGCGCGCGCCGGCGTCAAAGGCCGTCTTCGCGCAGGCGAGCGCATAGGCGGGGTTGGCCTTGTAGCCATCGAAGAAATGCTCGCAATCGACCATCGCCTCGCGACCGGAGGCGACCACCGCCTCGACCGAGGCCCGGATGTTGTCGAGGTTTTCCTCGTTGGTGCAGCCGAGCGCCACTTCGACGTGATAGTCCCAGCTCTTGGCGACAAGACAGATGGCGTCGCTCTTGGCCGCGAGCAGCGCCGCGAGGCCCGGATCGTTCGACGCGGAAACCCCGGCGCGCTTGGTCATGCCGAAGGCGACGAAGGTGGCCTTCTGGGTACGCTTGCGCCCGAAGAATTCCGTGTCGGTCGGGTTCGCGCCGGGATAGCCGCCTTCGATATAGTCCATGCCGAACTGATCGAGCAGGCCGGCAATCGCAATCTTGTCCTCGACGGAAAAGTCGATGCCGGGCGTCTGTTGCCCGTCTCTCAGCGTCGTGTCGAAGAGGTAGATGCGTTCCCTGGTCATGGCTCTCGTCCAAATATGCTCGGTTTACTTTTGCTCGGTCTTGCCTGCGAACTGGTCCGTGGCGCGGATCAGCCGGTCGAGGATGCCCGGCTCGGAATAGGCATGGCCTGCTCCCTCGACCAGATGCAGCTCTGATCCCGGCCAGGCCTTGTGCAGCTGCCAGGCGTACTTCGCCGGGCACGGCATGTCGTACCGCCCGTGGATGATGACGCCGGGAATGCCGTGCAGCCGGTGGGCGTCGCGCAGCAATTGGCCCTCTTCCATCCAGCCGGCATTGACGAAGAAGTGGTTCTCGATCCGCGCGAAGGCGTCAGCATAATCGTCGTCGGCGAAGGGCTCGCTGGTTGCGAGCTCCGGCAACAGCGTGATCGTCTCACCTTCCCAGATGCTCCAGGCCTTGGCGGCCGCAAGGCGTGTCGCCTTGTCCTCGCTCATCAGGCGGCGATGATAGGCGTGCATCATCTCGTGGCGCTCGTTCTCGGGAATGGGCGCGATGAAACGCTCCCACTTGTCCGGGAACATCTCCGAGACGCCGAACTGGTAGTACCAGTCGAGCTCGGCCTTGGTCAGCGTGTAGATGCCACGCAGCACCAGTTCGGAAACCCGTTCCGGGTGCTTCTCGGCATAGGCAAGCCCCAGCGTCGATCCCCAGGAACCGCCGAAGACCAGCCACTTGTCGGCGCCGGCCATCTCGCGCAGCCGCTCGATATCGGCGACGAGATGCCAGGTGGTGTTGGCTTCGATCCTGGCATTCGGCGTCGACTTACCGCAGCCGCGCTGGTCGAACAGCGTTACGTCGTAGAGCGTCGGATCGAACAGGCGGCGGTGGTTCGGCGAGATCGTGCCGCCTGGCCCGCCATGCAGGAAGACGGCAGGCTTAGCGCCCGGCGTGCCGGCCTTTTCCCAATAGATGGTGTGACCGTCGCCGACCTCGAGGTGGCCCGACGCATAGGGTTCGATTTCCGGATAAAGCGTACGCAGAACAGTCGTCATTTTCAGTCTTTCGTGAGCGGCCAGTGCACGGTGTCGTAGTCGGGATGCTGGCGGTTGGTTTCGAGAACGATCAGATGGCGGGTCGCCGAGACCTCGCTACCGTCATCCGTCTCCCTTGGTGGCAAGCCCGCGAGCCGTGAGAACCATATGACGCGGGATTCGACGCCGGACTGGTAAACGGGCTGTACGTCATCGGGGTCGTCGAGCGAGCCGAGCGCGATGTTGATGAAGTTCTCGTCGGGCATATCGTAGAACAGCGGCGTGCCGCAATCGCTGCAAAAACCGCGGCGCACCAGATGCGACGAGCGGAACCAGGACGGCTGGCCCCGGGTAATATCGAACGTGTCTCGGGACGCATTGGCGAGTGGCATGAAATAGTTCCCGGTCGCCTTCTGGCACATGCGGCAATGACAGATATGCGGGTCCGCAAGCACGCCCTCGGCGCGGTAGCGCACGGCGCCGCATTGGCATCCGCCCGTATAGATGCGCGCGATGGTCACCGGAATGCTCCCGAGGGATGCCATTGATCGGTCTCGTGGTCGGGATGCTGGAACGAGATGATGCTTTCCTGCCTGGCGTAAAAATCCTGATCCTCAAGCACCGGCTGCTCGAAGATCGTATCGACCCAGGGCAGCCGCGAGGCGTGATTGACCTGGATTTTCGGCGCCAGATCGGTGCGATCGTCAAAGGTGCCGATGGCGATCTCAAGGCCACCCGGATGCCGATAGGTCATCGGCGTTCCGCATTTCGGGCAAAAGCCACGGTCGATGTTGACCGAGGACTGGAAATAGCTCGGTTCGTCCCGCACCCATTCGACGCCATCCTTCGGCGCCGTCACCAGCGCCGAGAAGAACGAGCCGAACTGTTTCTGGCACATGCGGCAATGACAGATCGACGCGCGTCCGAGTTCACCCTTGATCCGGAAGCGGACCGCGCCGCATTGGCATCCACCTGTTCGAACGTTTTCGGTCATCGCTTCTCCTCCGGGGGCCAGGTCTCGGTGTCGTGGTCGGGATGCTGATAGGAAACGAGATTGGTCAGGAACTCGATTGCGTCCGGATCTTCCAGCGTATGAACGCCAGGCAGATCGGCAACGTGATCGACATAGGGCAGCTTACCCTCGACTCCCCATTGGATGGTCGGCACGATGCCTTGCGGCTCGTCGAAGGCAGCGATCGCCAGCGCCATGCCATCCGGTGCCTCGTAGGTCAGCGGCGTGCCGCAATCGGCGCAGAAGCCGCGTCGCGCGGCGTTTGACGACTGGAAGCGCTTGGGCTCTCCGCGGGTCCAGGTCACATGCGCGCCGCGAACCGAAACCAAGGGCATGTAGAAATTGCCGCTCGCCTTCTGGCACATGCGGCAATGACAGACGGATGCGTCACCGAGCTTGCCCTCGACGCGGAAACGGACCGCGCCGCATTGGCAGCCGCCGGCATAATGGGGCCTGTTGTCGAGACTCATCGCAACTCCTCCTTAGCCCGGCGCGTGGCAGACGGCTTCGATATTGTTGCCGTCGGGATCGAATACGAAGGCCCCGTAATAGTCCGGGTGGTAGTGCGGTCTCAGCCCCGGCTTGCCGTTGTCACGTCCGCCGGCGGCAATCGCCGCTTCATAGAAGGCATCGACCTCGGCGCGGCTGCGCGCCGAAAAGGCGTAGTGGCGGCCCGGGCCTGCCTCGGCCGTTTCATGCAGCCAGAAAACCGGCCGCTCGCGGCCATAACCGCCAACCTTCACGCCGCCGGTGTGCTCCAACGGCACCATCATCAGCAAGGAGGCGCCAAGCGGAGCAAAGGCCTTGTCATAGAACGACTGCGCCCGGTCGAAATCCGCGACGGGAATGCCCGTATGGTCGATCATCGCACGAACTCCTCTTTCATGCATGCGCTTCGCTTTTCGCTGCCCTTTCAGATGCCCTGTCCGATCGCTCTGATCGGACAGGGCTCTGGGGGCGGCCCACCGTCACCGTTTGATATCCCAGGTCGTCACCCGCTCGCCGGTTGCCGGATCCTTGCCGTCCTTCAGCTGAACACCGCGCGCCAGCAGATCATCGCGGATCTTGTCGGCTTCCGCGAAGTTCTTCGCCTTCAGCAGTTCCAGACGGGCCCGCACGCGGCTGTCGATGTCGCGGACCAGCCCCTCGTCGAGTTCGACCGCCTGCGGCACCACGCCGATCAGCGCAGCACTTGCGGCGAAGGTGCCGAGCAGTTTCGAATCGGTCGCCGCCTTCTGGGCAAGCGCATGGACCGCCTGGACGGCTGCGACCGTGTTGAGGTCGTCGGCAAGTGCGGCGACCACGGCCGGGTCGGCCTCACCCGTGGCGTCACCCGGCACCGGCCACTTGGAGAGCAGATGCTCTGCCTCTTCCAGCCGCTTCACCGAAAAATCGATCGGCTCGCGATAGTGCGTCATCAGCATCGCGAGCCTCAGCACGTCGCCCGGCCACTGGCGGCCGGCGAACTTTTCCGTGTGCAGCAGTTCGTAGATGGTGACGAAGTTGCCTTCGGACTTCGACATCTTGCGGCCTTCGACCTGCAGGAAGCCGTTGTGCATCCAGACATTCGCCATCACCTCGGTGCCATGGGCGCAACGGGATTGGGCAATCTCGTTTTCGTGGTGCGGGAAGATGAGATCCAGCCCGCCGCCGTGGATGTCGAAGACCTCGCCGAGATAGCGGCTGCTCATGGCCGAGCACTCGATGTGCCAGCCGGGACGGCCCCTGCCCCACGGGCTTTCCCAGCCCGGTTCGTTGTCGCCGGAGAGCTTCCACAGCACGAAATCGCCGGGGCTTTTCTTATGCGCCTCGACGGCGACGCGGGCGCCGGCCTGCTGTTCGTCGAGGTTGCGCTTCGAGAGCTGACCGTAATCGGCCATCGACTTGGTATCGAACAGCACCTCGCCGCCCGCCTGGTAGGCGTGGCCCTTGGCGATGAGCTTTTCGATGATGTCGATCATCTGGGCGATGTTGTCGGTCGCCCGCGGCTGGACATCAGGATCGAGGCAGCCGAGCGCCCTGGCATCGTCGAGAAACTGCGTTTCGGTCTTCTCCGTCACCCGGCGGATCGCGTCGTTGAGCGGCAGGGTCGGATAGTCCCGCAGCGCCCGCGCGTTGATCTTGTCGTCGACGTCGGTGATGTTGCGCGCATAGGTGACGTGATCCGCGCCATAGACATGGCGCAGCAGCCGGAACAGGACATCGAAGACGATGACCGGCCGGGCATTGCCGATATGGGCATAGTCATAGACCGTCGGGCCGCAGACATACATGCGAACGTTGTCGGGATCGATCGGCTTGAACTCGATCTTCTCCCGCGTCAGCGTGTTGTACAGCTTCAGTGTCGGCGTTCCGCCCATTGCCATTCTCCAAGATGCATACGACCGTAAAATACCGCGCCCGGGAGGCCCGCGCGTTTGTCATCTTGGATTTTAGGAGACGAAAACGGCCAGGCCAGCGGAGCGCTAGCGAATAATGTTCCGGCAGATAATGCAGATAACCGTTTTCATGGCCTCACTTATCGCGCGTCACCCGATTTCGGTCAAGAGGTCAGCCGCGTGCAAGCACAGCCGACTATCGAAAGGATTCCGCGGTCATGGATTTGTCATGATTAGGCTTATCTGAGATCGCCATGCGGAAAACAGATTCGCGGTGTAGTTGGTAGCACACCACGAAATCCTGTCTCCGGAGAGCGAGGAGGAGCGTCGCTTTCGTGAAGACGTGCGAAAGCGGCAGTGTATCCGGTTCGGGAAAGCATCAAGGAGTGAGTGCAAGTGAAAGCCGCAAAGACCAAAGACATCACCAAATCCGCCAACCTCGTCGAACAGTATCGCCCGCTCGGCCTGAAGGCCGTACTTGCCGCAGCGTTGCAGGTGAAGGCGAAGCCGGCTGGCAAGCTGACCAAGCGGCCAGCCTGACGGTTCCGACGCTCTTTTCCTTAAAAGAGAGACATCTGCCCGCCATCGGGCTCGGTCGGCTCGTCCTTGCCCTTTAGCTGGGCATTCGCAACCGACCTGGGCGTGACGGCATCCTGGATTTCGGGACCGGTGTTGACGACCTTGTTGACCTTGTCCGAGACAGGGATCGCCTCGAAGTAGTCCTCCGCGACGGGGCCGAAGAGATCGGCAACCTCGCGCGGCTCCTGCGTCTTGCAATCCAGCCAGCGGGCAAAATCCTCGGGCTGGATAACGACCGGCATACGGTCATGGATCTGCCGGATCGAGGCGTTGGCGGCCGTCGTCAGGATGGCCGCTGTGTCGACCTCGGAGCCGTCGGCCGAGGACCAGGTTTCCATCAGCCCGGCGAAAGCGACGATGCCGCCCTTCCGCGGGCGCACCCAATAGGCCTGCGACGGCTCGCGGCTGCCTTTCGGCGGCCGGCGCCATTCGTAAAAACCGGAGGCCGGCACGAGAACACGCCGGTGGCGCATGGCGGCGCGAAACGAGGCCTTGTCGATTGCCGATTCGGCCCGCGCATTGATCAGCAGCGGAAAGTCACGCGGGTCTTTCACCCAGCCCGGCATAAAGCCCCAACGCACGAGCACCGCCTTGCGCTCCGGCAGGTTGCTGCCGGGTGCCGCGCACTCGCCGGCCACGACAACCATGATCGGCTGGGTTGGCGCGATATTGAAGCGCGCCGGAAAGTCGTCGCTTTCCAGCAGGCTGAACAATTCCATCATTTCGTCGGGGGTCGCCGTCAGCGCAAAACGTCCGCACATGACATCGATGTGGCACTTCACGTAGGATGGGTCAACGCTACCGAGACGATTTGATTCCCTGATGCCGACCAAGCCCGAACTTGCTTCCTCCGTCATTCTAGAACGCGACGGCCGCTATCTGCTCGTTCGCCGGGCCAACCCACCGTCGGCCGACATGTACGCCTTTCCGGGCGGCCGTGCCGAGCCCGGCGAGACGCCGGCGGAGACAGCGCTTCGCGAATTGTTCGAAGAAACCGGCATCAAGGCGCGCGATCCGGTGCTGTTTGAAATCTACGATCTGCCAGGCAAGGAGTCCGAAGGGCGGCACTTCCTGCTTTCGGTGTTCCGGGCCGAGGCGGATGCCGACGCGGTTGCCATCGCCAGCGACGACGCGGCAGGGCTCGGCTGGTTCACGCCTGAAGAGATCTTCACCCTGCCGATCCCCGACAGCGTGCGCGAATGTGTGGAAAGACTCTCCGGCACCGGCGCGAACGCCGCGACATCCGGCGACGGCCTTGAAACCGCCGCCAATTCGGGCTTGATGAAATCATGATCCCTGTCCCGATCCTCGCAAGGCTTACGCTCGCCGGCATCGCCTTGACGGTCGCCACTGGCGCGGCGGCGCAAAAAACACCGACGAAAGAGGCGGCCAAGACCGAGACCGCAGCCCCTGCCCCGGCCGCCGTGGAAGAAAAGCCGACGCCCTATGACCAGCGGCTGATTCGGCTCTCCGAGATCCTCGGCTCCGTGCACTACCTCAGGAATCTCTGCGTCAAGGAACCGGAAGACGTCTGGCGCCGCTCGATGCAGGATCTGATCGAAAAGGAAACCGCCACTGAAGTCAAACGACGCGAGCGGATGACTGCCGCCTTCAACCGCGGGTACCGCACCTTCGCATCGGTCTATACGAACTGCACAGGCCCTGCGATCGTCGCCGAACAGCGATATCGTGCCGAAGGGGCAACACTTGCGTCAGAAATCGTCGCCCGCTTTGGAAATTAGCAATAAATTAACCTCTTTTCTCACGACCCCGTGTCGTTTCGGGAAAAGGCTGCTAAGTTCGTTAAGAGAGTGGTAAGAAGTGGCGAGTCCGTCACGGTCGTTCAGTCGGAGTTCAGCCGAACGGCCATAATATGAACCGCTTGCACAATGGAAGTCGCATGGAACGAATGATGGAACCAAGCCTGACCGACATCGATGACATGATCGTCCACGAGAAGATGCAGGCTGCGCTGGAACACCAGAGCGAGGCCTGGGCGGACGGAATGGCCGACGGTATCGAGCCGGAAATCATCGCCGATGCGGCCATTGCTCTTGCCATGCGGGAAACCGTTCGGCTTCATGGCGAAGACGGCGCCGAGGCAATGCTCAATTCGCTTCGCGAGCGCGTGCTCGCCGGCGAATTCTCGCCCCAGCGCACGATTCAGTAATATCAGGACTGCCCGATGCATCGGAATCTTGCAAACCGGACCCTTCCGGTTCGCCTCGCCACACTGCTGTTGGCCGGTGTCGCCTTGACCACCCCGGCAGCGGTTTCCCCCGCCTTCGCTCTCAGCGAATTGCAGGGCGCGCCGCAACCCGTTCCGGCCGAGCAACAGCCTGCCGCCGGCGACCAGAAGGCGACGCCGCCTGCCGCCGAACCCGTTGCCGAAGAGCCGGATGAGGAAGAGACGCTTCCGCTCGAAATCCCGATGCCCGACCCGCTGATCAACAAGTCGGCGACAGCCACCAAGGAAGATGCTCCCGAAGCTGAAGAGCCGGAGCCGACCGGGCCTGTCGAAGTCCTGACCGACGTTTCCAAGATTCCGGCGCCGGTCGCCCGCATGCGCGAGCTGATCGTCGAGGCGGCGGCTTCCGGCGACATCGAGCGGTTGCGCCCATTGCTCGGCAAGGGCCCGAACCAGACCCAGGTCACCGGCGTCACCGGCGACGAAGACCCGGTGTCGATCCTGAAGAGCCTTTCGGGCGACCAGGAAGGCGTCGAAATTCTCGCGATCCTGCTCGACGTGCTGTCGACCGGCTTCGTGCTGGTAGACAAGGGCACGCCGCAGGAGGCCTATGTCTGGCCTTATTTTGCGGAAAAGAAGCTTTCGACGCTGACGGCACCGGAAAAGGTCGACCTGTTCCGCCTGGTCACCGCCGGCGATTTTGCCGACATGGAAGAATTCGGCAGTTACAACTTCTATCGCGTCGGCATCATGCCGGACGGCAAGTGGAAATTCTTCATCGCCGGCGACTGAGCGCCGGCGACCTGCTTGCCGATGACAGCCGAACATCCTACCTCTTCGCCAAGAGATCGCCGGTGAGACCGGGGCCTGAGTCGGCCACGGCTACCAGGTGATCGTTTGCTAGGTTAGCGCGGGAGCCTCCCCTCCCGTCGAACAGGATTCGAACGATGCCCAGAGTTCGCCTCGACGATCGTGCGATCGTCTCCATTTCCGGCAAGGACGCCGAAGATCTTCTTCAGGGACTGATCACCACCGACCTCGACGCGCTTGCACCCGACGAGGCGCGTCCTGGCGCGCTTCTGACGCCACAGGGCAAGATCCTGTTCGAGTTCCTGATCTCCCGCGACGGCGATGGCCTGCGGCTGGAAACGGCAAGCGACCAGGCCGAAGCGCTGCTGAAGCGCATGACGATGTACAAGCTTCGCTCGGCAGTCGAGCTTTCGATCAGGACTTCCGACGCCGTCACCGTGATATTCGACGAAGCAGAACCGACGGGTGCCTATCGGGACCACCGTTTCGAGAAGGCGGGCGTTGCGCTCTTTCGCGCCTATGGGGAAGCCACCGGCGACACGGCCGGCGCAGAAGACCTCGAACGGCTGCGGATCGCGGCGGGCATTGCGAATGCCGGTGCCGATTATGCGGTGCAGGACGCATTCCCCCATGACGTGCTCCTGGACAAAAACGGCGGCCTCTCCTTCAAGAAGGGCTGCTACGTCGGTCAGGAAGTGGTGTCGCGCATGCAGCACCGCAGCACGCCGCGCCGCCGGGTCGTGATCGTTTCGGCGGACGCCGCCCTTCCTCCCACGGGAACGACGATTACGGCGAACGACAAGGCGATCGGCGCGCTGGGCACGGTGCAGGGCAAGTCGGCGCTCGCGATCGTGCGCATCGACAAGGCCGGTGAAGCCATGGCGAATGGGATCCCGCTGCTCGCCGGCGACGTGCCGGTGACAATGGTTCTGCCCGAATGGACCGGCCTCACCTTCCCGACCAGCACGGACGAGGCAAGCGCGTGACGGCGGCCCGCGCCTGGCAGCGCATGCTTTCCGGCCGAAGGCTGGACCTGCTCGATCCCTCGCCGCTCGATGTCGAGATCGGCGACATCGCCCATGGCCTCGCCCGTGTTGCCCGGTGGAACGGCCAGACCGCCGGCGATCATGCCTTCTCTGTCGCCCAGCACAGCCTGATGGTCGAAGATATTTTTCGCCGCAGCAACAAGTGCAGCACCGACGATTGCCTGCTGGCGCTTTTGCACGACGCGCCGGAATATGTGATCGGCGACATGATCTCGCCGTTCAAGGCGGTGGTCGGCGGCGGCTACAAATCGGTCGAGAAGCGGCTGGAAAGCGCCATCCACCTTCGTTTCGGCCTGCCGCCGCATTGCTCCAAGGAATTGAAGGACCGCATCAAGAAGGCCGATCATGTCGCGGCCTATTTCGAAGCAACGGTGCTTGCCGGCTTCTCCGTCGAAGAGGCGCGCAAGTTCTTCGGCCAGCCGCGCGGCATCACCCGCGAGACGCTGCTGATCGATCCCTTGCCGGCGGTCGAGGCGCAGCGCCTGTTCACCGAACGGTTCCTCACGCTGGAAGCGCAGCGCGTGCCCGCGCGCGCGGAAATCTGACATGCCCGGCATCATCGTTTCTCCGCTTTCCCGCATTGCCGAAATGGCCGTCCGCCATGGCTGCACCGAGATGATCAGCCTCGTCGCCAAGGGCCAGGATTTCCATCGCCCCGGCGTCATCGCCAAGGCGCGACATCTGACGCTCGGCATGAACGACATCACCTTTGCCGGCACCGGCGACCTCATTGCGCCGCAGGAAGACCATGTCCGGCAGATCGTCGCCTTTGCGCGCGAATGGGACCGTGCACGGCCGCTCCTCGTTCATTGCTGGATGGGCGTCTCCCGTTCGCCGGCAGCCGCCCTCATCGCCGCGCTCGCGGCCGAGCCGGACCAGGACGACGCGGAGCTGGTGCAGCGGCTGCGCCGCGCCTCGCCCTATGCGACCCCCAACAGCCGGCTCGTCGAGATTGGCGACGGCGTGCTTGCGCGCAATGGAAGGCTGATCGCCGCCGTTCGCGCGATCGGTCGCGGCGCGGATGCCGACGGCAATGCGCCGTTCCTTCTGCCGCTTGCTTCCGAAGGAGCAGCCGTTGCCGATTGAGACGCAGCCGACAACGGTCGAGATCGGCCTCAATGCGGCGATCGTCGCCGTCGTCAACCGCAGCCCGCGCATCCTCGCCGTCAGCGAAAGTGACGGCGATGCGCGTGACAGCCTGCCCTTCGGCCCCTTCGATCCGGCGCTCCACCGGACCTTTGAGACGAGCCTGCGCGATCGCGTCGAAAAGCGTACGGCGCTGAAGCTCGGCTATATCGAACAGCTTTACACCTTCGGCGATCGCGGCCGTCAGCGGCTGCCGGGCGAAGAAGGCAAGCACATGGTCTCGGTCGGCTATCTGGCCCTGACGAGAACCGATGCCGAAAACACCGAGCGGCTGGCCGAAGCCGGCGCGCATTGGCGCGACTGGTACGGCTACCTGCCCTGGGAGGACTGGCGGCAGGGTCGCCCGGCGGTGCTGGACCAGGCGCTCCTGCCGGCACTTGCCCGCTGGGAAACAGGTGTGTCCGGTGACGACCGAGCCGCCCGGATTGCCGGGCGCCGGGCGCGCATTCGCCTGGCCTTCGGCCTCGGCGATTTTCCCTGGGACGAGGAACGCGTGCTGGAGCGCTATGAGCTCCTTTACGAGGCAGGGCTCGTGCCCGAGGCGGCCATCGACGGCCACGGTAATGGCAACGACGTTCTGACCGCCGGGCTGGCGATGCGCCATGACCATCGCCGCATCGTCGCCACGGCAATGGCGAGGCTGCGCGGCAAGATCAAGTACCGGCCGGTCGTCTTCGAACTGATGCCGCCCGAGTTCACGCTGACCGATCTGCAGGCAACCGTCGAAGCGATCTCCGGGCGCCACCTGCACAAGCAGAACTTCCGCCGCCTGGTCGAAGGGGCCGAACTGGTGGAGCCGACGGGGATGACGCTGTCTTCCACCGGTGGGCGGCCGGCCGCCCTCTTCCGCTTCCGCCGCCAGATCCTCGACGAGCGCCCTGCCCCGGGGCTCAAGGTCGGTGGGCGATGAGGGCAGTACCGCCCACCAAACGGTGGATCGGCACCTAAAAACATCCGACAGAACGCCCTACATGTGCGGGGATGATGCTATAATCGGTGCAGTGGGACGCGACCGAACTTTCGCTGCCCGCAAACCATGCGGCGTTTACGACCGAGGTGACAACCATGCTGCTCGTCCTGACCCTGCTTACGTCGCTGCTCGGCACCTCGCCCCAATCGGGAACCGACGAAAAGCCGAAGATGCCCGACTACTTCAAGAACCAACAGGGCGGCGGCATGCAGCCGCAGACAACCATTTGCAATCTCAACAGCCAGGACCTGAACGGGCAGTTCCGGACCTGCCGCTACGACTGCGGCACGCAGATCACCGTCGGCGAACGTTTCTCCTGCCCGTTCATCATGCAGCGTTGACGTTCAAAACCTCGGTTAGCTTCTGAAAAGACGCAACTCCGGACGGAAAACCGCTTCGCACTTTTCCTGGCGTTGGCCTCTTTTGGGCGCAACTCCGGACGGAAAACCGCTTCGCACTTTTCCTGGAGTTGCTTACCTTTCGATCACCACATCAAGGCCGATGTCGAGCGTCGGGGCGGCCATGGTGATCTTCGAGGTCGAGATGTAATCGACGCCGCTCTCGGCGATTGCCCGCACCGTATCGATCTTGACGTTGCCTGAAGCCTCCAACCGCGTCCGACGGGCATCGACCGCATAGGCGTCGGCGGAGAGCTGCCAAAACGCGCGGTTGACCGCAACGGCCTCGCGGAGCAAGTCCGGCCCCATGTTGTCGAGCAGGATGACGTCGGGTTGGGCCGTCAGCGCCTCGCGCATCTGATCGAGGCCATCGACCTCGATCTCGATCTTGACGAGATGGCCGCAATAGGCACGCGCCGCATGGACGGCGCTGGCGACGCCGCCGGATACGGCAATGTGGTTGTCCTTGATCAGCACGGCATCGTCCAGGCCGTAGCGATGATTGGAGCCACCGCCCAGACGCACCGCGTATTTTTCCAGCGCCCGCAGCCCAGGAATGGTCTTGCGGGTGCAGCAGACCTTCGCACGCGTGTGGGCGATCTCGTCGGCGAATTTCGCCGTATAGCTTGCGATGCCCGAAAGGTGCATCAGGAAGTTCAGGCCGACACGTTCGGCCGACAGCAGCCCGCGGGCGCGACCGGAGATCCGGGCGATCGCCGTGCCCGGCGCGACCCGGTCACCATCCGCCACCAATGCCTCGAAGTGGATCGACGGATCGACCAGACGGAAGGCGGCACGCGCAAGCTCCAGCCCGGCAACAACACCCGCATCGCGCACGTTCATGCCGGCCTTTGCGGTCAGCTCCGGCCCGATGGTCGAGAGCGTGGTAATGTCGCCGGCGCGGCCGAGATCCTCGTTAAGTGCGGCACGCACCTGGTCCTCGATCATCAGTGCGGGAAGTTCGGGGCGGAGGGCTGCGGTCATCTGCTTTTTCGTCCTTGAGTGTCGGTCCATGCAAGCGGCGCGCGTGAAATCACGCCGCTTCCGTCTCCGCCAGTTCGCTCGCCAGGCGGTTGGCGTCGGCGAGCGTCAGATAGGTGCGGCGGCGCCATTCCGGCTGTTCCTGTGGGCAATCGGCGCGGAAGTGACCGCCGCGGCTTTCCGTGCGCCGCAGCGCGCCGACGGCGATCAACTTGGCCGTGGTAATAATGTTGGTGAAGCGCATGCGGGTGTTGTCGCGCTCGAGCTGTGCGATCTCGCGGATCGCCTTTACCAGGCTCTCGCGGGTTCGGATCACGCCGACGCAATCGCTCATCACCTGGCGCAGGATCTTCAGTTGCGGGCTGTCCTCGACCGTCACCGGATCGTCGTTCTCGCCGGCATTGTCGCCCCATTCGGTAAGCTGCGGCGTCGGCAGCGTGCCCTTGATGTTTTCGGCGATGCGGGCGGCAAAGACGACGGCTTCGAGCAGCGAGTTGGAGGCGAGCCGGTTGGCGCCGTGCACGCCGGTGGAGGTCACTTCTCCAGCAGCCCAGAGACCATCGATCGAGGTGCGACCTTCGGCATCGGTGAGCACGCCACCCATGTGATAGTGAACCGCCGGCACGACCGGGATGGCTTGCGTCACCGGATCGATGCCGGCCGCCATGCAAGAGGCATAGACCGTCGGGAACATCTCGGGGAAATGCTTGCCCACAGCCTTGGTGCAATCGAGGAACGCGCCGCGGCCGGCCTGGACCTCGGCAAAGACACCACGCGAAACGATGTCGCGCGGCGCAAGCTCGCCGTCCGGGTGGATATCGAGCATGAAGCGATGGCCGGCGGCGTTCAGAAGCTGGGCGCCATCACCGCGCAGCGCCTCGGTCGCGAGCGGCGCCGGATCCTTGCCGATGTTGATCGCCGTCGGGTGGAACTGCACGAATTCCGGATCGGCGATGATCGCGCCGGCGCGGGCGGCCATGCCGAGCCCCTGCCCGCACGCTTCCCACGGGTTGGTCGTGACAGCATAGAGATGACCGATTCCACCGGAGCAGAGCACGACGGCACGGGCCGGGAAGGCCACACGCTTCTTCGACTGGCCGGCATCGGGCCGGGCGATGACGCCGGAGATGAATCGGCCTTCGCGCACGAGTTCCTCGACTACATAGCCTTCGATCACGCGGATCGACGGCGTCCGGCGGACGGCGGCTATCAGCGCTTCCATGATCGCCTTGCCGGCCATGTCGCCCTTGACGCGGACGATGCGTCGCTCGGAATGGGCCGCCTCACGCGAGAGCAGCAGCTTGCCTTCGAGATCGCGGTCGAAGGGCACGCCATATTCGAGCAGATCGTGAATGCGCGCCGGGCCTTCGGCCACCATCATGCGCGTCATCTTCTCGTCGACGATGCCGGCACCGGCGGCCAACGTGTCGGCGACATGTTTCTCGAAGGTGTCGCCGGGGCTCATCGCAGCGGCGATGCCGCCTTGAGCCCAGGCCGACGAGGCGCCGTGGCCGATCGGGGCTGCGGCAAGGATCGTCACCGGTCTCGGGCTCAGCTTCAGCGCGCAGAAGAGGCCGGCCAAGCCACCACCGACGATGACGATATCGTCAATCCCGTTGAAGGATTGCGGGCGGAAATGGTCGGTCAGCATGATTCATTCTCCTCCAATGCGCATGCCTGCATCCGGTATGACCCGGCGGAAATTGTTACTGCTTGAGGTTTACCATGCGCTCGACCGCAAGGCGGGCGCGATCGGCGATATCAGGATCGACGAGAACCTCCTCCGTCATGGTCAGCAGGCTGTCGAGGATCTTCGGCAGCGTGATGCGCTTCATGTGCGGACAGAGGTTGCACGGCTTGACGAACTCGACGCCTTCGATCTCGGCCTGGATGTTCGACGCCATCGAGCACTCGGTGACGAGCAGCACCTTCGACGGGCGGTTGTCCTTGACGTAGTTGATCATGCCGGAGGTCGATCCGGCGAAGTCGCAGACGGCGATCACGTCCGGGTGGCATTCCGGATGACCGATGATCTCGATGCCCGGATTGGCTTCCTTGTAGGCGAGCAACTCGGCGGCCGTGAAGCGCTCGTGCACCTCGCAGTGGCCCTTCCAGGTCAGGATCTTCTTGTTGGTCTGGCGCGCGACGTTCATCGCCAGGTATTCGTCGGGAATGCAGAGAACCGTGTCGGATTCCAGGCTCTCGACGACATCGAGCACGTTCGACGAGGTGCAGCAGATGTCGGTCTCGGCTTTCACGTCGGCAGACGTGTTGACGTAGGTGACGACGGGAACGCCGGGGTAGCGCTGCTTCAGCAGGCGGACATCGGCGCCGGTGATCGATTCCGACAGCGAGCAGCCTGCCTTGGCGTCGGGGATCAGTACGGTCTTTTCCGGACTCAGCAACTTCGACGTTTCGGCCATGAAGTGCACGCCGCACTGGATGATGATTTCCGCATCGACTTTGGCAGCATCGCGCGCGAGCTGCAGCGAGTCGCCGACGATGTCGGCGACACAGTGGAAGATGTCCGGCGTCTGATAGTTATGCGCGAGGATGACCGCGTTACGCTCCTTCTTCAGCCGGTTGATGGCGTGCACATAGGGCGCGTAGACCGGCCACTCGATCGCCGGGATGAAATCCTTGACCTTCTCGTAGAGATGCTCGGTTTCGCGCGCGATCGCCGGCGTAAAGGCAAGCTCGGGCCTTTCGATGATGCCGAAGCGCTCAGCGGCGCTGACAAAAACCGGTTTCGCCACGGCCGCGGTGCGGGGTGCAAGGCGCGTCATCGACATCTCCTCTCCGCCCCTCTTCCTGGGCGGGTTTTCAATTATGCTCAATCTGAGCATAATTGAACCAAAACAAAAGCGGCAAAGCCGCATGGGTTGATTTAGAAAGTTTTGTGACAGAATTCAAGAATAGAAGCGCCGCTTTTCGCGGCGCTTCTGATTTTGGTTCGCGATCAGGCCATCGCCGGCCGTGCCACGCCCTTCTCCTCGATCGGCCAGTGGACGATTGCGGCGAAGACGCCGAGGGCTACACCGAGCCACCACACCGGATCGTAGGAACCGAAGTGGTCGTAGAGGTAGCCGCCCATCCACACACCCAGGAATGAGCCGACCTGGTGCGACAGGAAGACGATGCCGCCGAGCAGGCCGAGGTGGCGCGTACCGAACATGATCGCGACCAGCGCATTGGTCGGCGGCACGGTCGAAAGCCAGAGCAGGCCCATAACGATGGCAAAGACGATGACCGAGGTCGGCGTCTGCGGCAGCAGCAGGAAGGCCGTCACCGCCACCGAGCGCGCGATATAGATCAGCGCCAGGAAATAGGGTTTCGAGTAGCGCTGGGCGATGAAGCCCGCCGACAGAGAGCCGATAATGTTGAAGAAGCCGATGAGTGCCAGCGCGATCACCGCATAGCGCGCGTCGATGCCGATATCGCCGATGTAAGCCGGGAAGTGCGCGGTGATGAAGGCAACCTGGTAGCCGCAAACGAAGAAGCCGGAAACCAGGAGCAGGTAGCTCTTGTGGCCAAGTGCCTCCTTCAGCGCCTCGCCGATCGACTGCTTGAATTGCGCCTCGCTCTGGCGGCCGGAGGACGCGTTGCCGCGCAGCGGGATCGCGAAGAACGGCACGACCAGCATGAGGACGCCGAGATAGACCAGGCTGTCCGACCAGCCATAGGCCGAGATCAGCCCCTGGCTCAGGGGCGCGAACAGGAACATGCCGGCCGAGCCCGCCGCCGTGCAGATGCCGAAGGCGAGCGACCGCTGATGCGGCGTGACGTTGCGGGCAAAGGCGGAGAGCAGGATGCCGAAGGAGCCGGAGCCCACCGCCATGCCGACGAGCACGCCGCCGCCGATGTGCAGCCAGATCGGCGCGTTGGCGAAGGCCATGATGAAGAGACCAGCAGCGTAGAGAAGGCCCGACATGGCGAGCACGCGCCACGTTCCGAACTTGTCCGCAATCGCGCCGAAGAAGGGCTGGCTCAGGCCCCAACAGAGGTTCTGCAATGCCATGGCAAGGCCGAAGGTCGTCCTGTCCCAGCCCGTATCGGCGAGCATCGGCAGCTGGAAGAAGCCCATCGCCGAGCGCGGGCCGAAGGTGAGCATCGCGACGACCGAGCCGGCCGCAATGATCAGCCAGGGCATCTCCTGACGGGCACTGGACGGCGCGGATGCTCCGGAAACAGCGGACATGGAATCTCTCCGATTGATGGAGCGCGATCCTAGGCGGCTGCTAAAACAGATAAAAGCCAATTAAATTGACGCCGCAATCACCGGAATTGATGCCTTGATCAAGCGGCGCTGCGGAACCGGTCGCGAAACGCTCTCGGCGTCATGCCCTTGGCCGCCTTGAACTGGCGATTGAAGTTGGCAAGCGAACGATAGCCGACGGCATCGGCGACATGAGCGATCGAACGCGCCGAACCACTGAGCAGCGCGCAGGCCTCGCCGATCCGCAGGCGCATCAGATATTCCGAGACCGGCATGTTGAGGTGGCGCAGGAACAGGCGATGCAGGCCGGAAAGGCTGAGCGCGGCCAGATCCGCGAGTTCGTCCATCGACGGGTTTTCGGCGTAATGCAGGTGGATATGGTCGAGCACCCGGTCGAGGCGGCCGCGGTCGACCGATCGGCCTGATGGCGTGACGACCCGGCTCGACAGTGGTGTTACCGCCTGCTCGCGCGCCAGGATCGTCAGCATCGACAGGACGTCCGGCAGGCGCTCCTCCGGCGCCAACCGGCGCAACCCTTCGAACAGCGGCCGCACGCGGGTGGCCACTTCCGGCGTGAACTGCAACCCTGGAGCCGAACGCTCGAACATCGCCTTGACGCCGGCGAGTTCGACGAAGCCCTCCTCCAGGCGCTCCACCCATTCCGGATGGAACCAGAGCACCAGCGCCACGTGCGGTTCGGCCTCGTCGACCTTGCCGGCGGAGTGCCAGGTGTGCGGCAGGTTGGAGCCGACCAGCACGAGATCGCCGTCCTCATAGGCACCGATATGGTCTCCGATGAAGCGCTGGCCGCGCGAGTTGAGCGTCAGCGTCAGTTCGAACTCGGGATGATGGTGCCATTGGAACGGGATGGCATCGTCGAGCCGGCGGTCTAGCAAGATTGATGAGGCATTGGTCGGCCTCGAGATCTTCTGCAAAACAGCCTTCATGTTGCACCATTCTCTCCTCAGAAGCCAGAATAGTATCAATGTAAGCAGGCTGCGTGCAACAGCGGCACCGTTGAAAGGGCTAGGTTTTCTCCATCACCAATCAAACCTGCCAGGCGAGGAGATCCACATGCAGCCACTCAGAGACAGTCACCCGACGGCGGCCCATCTCGATATTCAACTGAAGGACATCCGGAAGCGGCTGCCTCTGCGCGTGCTTTCGGAAGCGGACTGGCAGCACTGGATCACCAAGGGCTACGTCATCGTCCGTCAGGCGGTACCGGCGACCAATGTCGAGCGGCTCGTCGAGTTGCTCTGGCGCTTCGACGAAAAGGATCCGGCCGACCCTTCGACCTGGTATGCGCCGCAGCGACGCGAGCACAAGATGAAGGAACTCAACAACACCGGCATGCTGGAGATCTACAATCACCAGTATCTCTGGGACAACCGCCAGGAGCCGCGCATCTACGGCGCCTTCGTCGACATCTGGGACCGCGAAGACCTGTGGGTGACGATCGACCGCGCCAACCTCAACCCACCGAAGAAGGTCAAGGGCAATCCCAACGGCTTCATACATTGGGACGTCGACACCTCAATCCGGCCGCTGCCGATCGGCGTTCAGGGCGTGCTCAGCCTCAAGAAGCAGGACGGCGACGTCGGCGGCTTCCAATGCGTGCCGGAACTGTTCGAAAACTTCGAAAGCTGGGAGAAGACTCAAAGCGCCGACCGCGACCCGATGCACCCCGACATGACCGGTCTTTCGACCGTCAACATCGAGATGGAGGCCGGCGACCTGATGATCTTCAACAGCCTGCTGGCCCACGGCGTGCGGCCCAATCATTCCGATGGCCGCGTGCGCATGGCGCAGTACATTTCGATGCATCCGGCAGAATGGGGCAATGTCGCCGAGCGCGAGGAACGGGTGCACCTGTGGCGCGAGCTCGACCATCCGAAGCGCGACGCCTTTCCCGGCGACCCGCGCGAATGGGAAAAGCACAACGCCTCCCCCGCCAGCCTTTCGGATCTGGGCGCCAAGCTTCTCGGTATCACGCCCTGGGCTTGATACCGAGAAACGCGTGAGATCGTTTCCGTCCGGAATTGCTTCTGAACTAAGCCGAAGCACGCACCTTCATCGGCCAGCGCTCGCCGCGTCGGCCGATGATCTTGACCTCATCGCCGAGCTTCACGGTGCCTTCGCTGCGCGGCACCGCATTCCAGCCGAAGAGCACGCCGGTCACGCGGCGGTCGGCCGACATGCGCTTCTCCGCCAACCCCTGGATCGGATTGCCGCCGATGCGCTCGCCGGTGATCTGGTCCTGGGTCGTCATGATGCAGCGCGAGCAGGGTTTGACGAGATCGAAGCGGATGCCGCCGATCTCGACGCTCTCCCAGAAATCCTCCTCCCAGGCTTCATCGCAGTCGACGAGGATGTTGGTGCGGAACCGTTCCATGCCGACCGGTTCCTGGCCCTTTTCGGCGAGCGTCCGGTTGAGATCGGCAAGCGAACCCGTGGTCGTGATCAGGATCGGAAAGCCATCGGCAAAGCCGACGGGTGCGGCCGCTCCTGCCCATTCGGCGCCGACGAGCCGTTCGGCCGAGGCGTCCATATGGGCGAGCCTGACCGGGCGGCCGAACCATGAAGAGAGAACCTCGTCCGTCGTTTCATCCGACACGGCGGCATCGACCTCGCTGCCCCAAACGACGACGTTCAGACGACGGTCCGGATCGAAGCGGACGGAGATCTCCCGCTCACCCATCCTCAGGTGCACGCCGCCATCGATGTGGCTCGCCTCAACCTGCGCCAATGTCTGCAGTTCGCGCTGGGTGATAAAGCGCCCATCCGGCTGGATCAGCATGAAACGCCGGTCACCCTCGACGCCGTCGAGATTGACCGAGACCGTCTCGCGGGCAATCGCGCGACCGCTCTTCAGCGGATGAATGTTGAGGCCGGTCACCTTCATGGACAGTTCCTTCCATCTTCAAAAACTGATTCAAGCGCCTGACGATCCGATTCACCGGGCGGCTGCAATCCGTTGAAAGGCCTAGATCATTTCTCGGCTTGATGGAAACGGAGAAATGTTCCGGTGCAATCGGCGCGGCACAATCGCTCGCAGAAAAGCGCCCCACGCCCTTCCCGGCAACTAGATTTCATCCAGCATCATGGCGAGTACGTCGCGTAGCCGCTGCTCACGCTCGTGAGCCAGACGGCGGCCGGCCTCGGTCTTGAACCCGTCAGCGAGCCGGAAGAGCTTGGTCTCGAAATGATCGATGGCGAAGGCCTTGTCATCGAGCGCCCGCGCCTCAGCCAACGGATCGAGCGGGTCGTAAAGGCCGCTGCCCATGCGCCCGGCGATGTAGAAGCAGCGGGCAGCGCCGACCATGCCGATCGCATCCAGCCGATCGGCATCCTGAAGGATCTTCGCCTCCAGGGTTTCCGGCGGGATGTTCGCCGAGAAGCTGTGCGTCAGGATGGCGTGCGCCACCGCGGCAATCTCATCCGTGCCCCAACCGAGATCTTTCAGAATGCCCGTCGCCTTTTCGGCCGCCAGTCGTGATGCCTGCGTGCGCAGGGGCGAGTTCTTCTCGACCGAGACGCAGTCATGCAGCAGCACCGCGGCGGCGAGCAAACGCGCCTCACTGCCCTCCTCCGCCTGGATGCGGGCGGCATTCTTCCAGACACGGATCAGATGTGCGGCATCGTGCGAGCCGTCATCGGCGGCGAAGGCATGCGGCAGCAACGCCGCCGCAAGTTCCTCATGCGGCGCGAAGGCGGCCGCGAGTTTCGAAATCTCTGTCATGATGTCCTATTGCTGTTCGGCAGGCTTTGCCGGCGCCGTCGGTGCAGCGCCAACGCCGGACAAGATCTTCTGGTAGAAGAGCCCTATCCCGATCAATACCCCGCCAAGGCCGATGAAGGACAGAGCCCGCAGGAAACCTTCGAGGTTGGACATGTCGATCAGGAACACCTTCAGCACGGCAACGAAGACCAGAACGGCCGACGCGATGCGGATGCTCTTGGCATGGAAGCGCGAGCCGAGCACCAGCAGCAGCACGCCGAGCAGCAGCCAGACGACCGAATAGGTGTAGGTCTCGCCCTGCAGAAAGCCCTTCCAGTCCGCAATGTTTTCCCCCTGCCAGACACGGCGCACCGTGAGGCTTGCCCAGGCGAAAGCAAGCACCGCGCCGCTGACCGCAAGTGCCATGACATAGGGCAAGGGCCGCTTGTCGCGTGCATACCAGGCGAGCCCCGCATAGCCGAGCCCCGGTAACAGATAACCGATCAACAGCAGGTCGAAGAACGGGATACGCCCCAGCAGTTCGCCGCTGAAATAGGGGTTGAGGCCGAGGAGATGCGCCGAAAGCACCGACAGCATCGAGAGCACGCCGAGGCCCATGCCGCCGTAGCGGAAGACCGGGCTCGGTGATTTCATGTCGAGGCTCATGAAGATCGCCGAGGCGCCGATTGCCAGCAGCGTGTAGATCGACTGCTCGCCGAGGGTCGGCACCGCGCTGTCGAGCACGCCGCCGTTCATCGCATGGCGCACCAGGATCGCGAGCGTCAACAGCACGAAAAGGCTGGCAAGCGCCTGCAGCAGGTTGCGCACCCGCGTGCCTGGCCAGGATCTCAGGAAATAGGCGGAGCCCGCAAGCAGCACGGCGGGAATGCCGTAGCCCGGCAGCAGCGCATTGAAGACGGGCGTGGTGCCGAGATTGCCGGCACCGACGATCGTCGGCTCCCAGGCGATGCGCCCGAGTACGACGACGGCAGCTGCACCAGTCATCCACGGCAGGATCGGCCAGGTGCGGATCCGCGTGGCGAGCGCATAGGCCGTTCCAAGCACGGCGATCGCAAGCGTCGTGACCAGCCCGTCCGTCCAGGCGTGGAGGGCAAACACGAGAAAGGTGAAGGAGCCGGCCACCAGCAAGCCGGCCGCCGTATCGCGCGCCATCGCCTCGCTTTCGCGGCGGTAGAGCCAGTCCGCAAGCGCCAACAGCGCCGCCCCGGCGACGAGTGAGAACAGGCCGTGCGGCAGGTCGAAGGAATAGTTGCCGGTCATCAGGAACGACATCGCGACGAGCGCGACCGGAACGACCGCGGCGATGCCCGCCCAGAGTGTCGAATATTGCGGATGGGCGACGAGCCGGCGCGACAGCACGAAACCGCCGAGTGCGACGAACAGCGTCGCAAGCAGCATTGCGGTGATCATCGCGGTGCGCCCGGGCAGGACGACTGCCGGAAGAGCGTCGGCCAGCGAGGGATCGAGATAGGCGAGCACGCCGCTCAGCGCCGTCAGGCTCCAGACGCCAGCAACAGCGCCGACCGCTGAAAGCACGGCGGGATAGACTGCCGTTGTCCGCCAGGCGCCCAACGCCGCCAGCGCCGCAACGACAACTGCAAACTCCGCCACCGGAAAGCGGACCGCATAGACTGCCGGGCTGATGAGGAGGAGCGCAAGCATGGTGACGACGATCGCGGCCGAAATGGAGATTGCCGCGTGCGGTGGAACGAACAGGCGTTCCCATGGCCCGACGACGGCCCGGGGTCGGGTTGTCGCTTCGGTCGGCTCCAGCATTTCGGACCCTTCAGTCGCATCACGCACTTCGCGCGCTTCTGCCACTGGCTCCCGTTCGATGGCGGCAGGCCAGATAAGTCCGATGCCGGCGATCATCACAAGTAGGACGAAAGCGACCGGCCGTGCTTCGAAGGGCGATGCCGCAGCGACATAGGCAAGGCCCCAGAGCCCTATGCCAACATTGGCAAGCGTCGGCACTACGGTCCATCGGCGCAGCCGCGATGCAAGCAGGGTCGCGAGCCAAACGATCGCGAGGAAGCCGAAAAGAACCCAGGGGCGCGGTTCGTTGCTCGAAACCAGCGCCGGCGTGATCAGCGAGGCAAGCAGGCCGAGGCCAGCGAGCGCCTGCCCATGCAGCAGCGACAGACCAACAGTGGCGAGCGAAATCGCCGCCAGGAGAACGAAGGCCGTGCCCGTGCCGATATAGTCGTAGATGCCATAGGCGGCATAGGCGACCCCGAAGAGGGTGACGGCACCGGCCGCCGTCAGGATGCCGGGGATCATGGCGTTCTGGAATTCGTTGGCGATCACGGGCACCGCGCGCCGACGGATGACCTCGCCCGCCGCCATCAGCAGGAGGCCGAACAAGGCAGCAAGCGTCAGGCGAACCGCCGGGCTCAACAGCCCGGCATCGATTGAATACTTGACCATGAAGACGCCGCCGAGCGCCAACGCGATGCCGCCAACCCAGACGGCCCAACGGGCGCCGAGGCGACTTTCCAGGCTTTCGGTCTGACGGGGTACGGTTGCGACCGGCTGCGGTGCTTCCGTGCTGGCAGCGATCGTCTCCTCGCCCTCGATTTTGGCCGCGGCTCCTTCCGCATCGCCGAAAATCCGCGCGCCCTCGCGCGCACTGGCCGAGAAGGCGGCAGCGGCATCGTCCAGCGTCTCTGGCTCCGGCGTCTCCGACATGGCCGGCAACTCGTCCGCAGCCGCAAACGCCTCGGTCGCCGTTTCAGCCGGGGCGCCTCCGCCCGGAGCGGCCCTCAGCGCCACGACCTCCGCCTTGAGGGCGGCGAGTTCGGCACCAAGACGCTCGGTCGTCCTTCGGTTGCCGAGATAGGCGGACAGGGCCAGAATAAAGGCAGCTAAAGCAATAAGTTCGAACATACTTTCCCCTGGCAGTCGCAATCGCCGGCGCGCGCAACCATACAGACTTTTATGCAAGCGCCAAATCTATAGACGGCCGAGCGCTGTAATCTCTTCACGGAAATGTCGCAGAACTGTCATGGGGCAGCTGGTACAGGCGGATGAACACCGCTGCCTTGCGCGGTGGTTTCCATCGTTCAACCAGGAGACCCGATCATGGACAAGCATCTCGGCCAGACGGAAGAGACCGAATTCAAGACGCTGACGGAACGCAGGGAAGAGCTGGAAGACGTCGGCCACAACTGTTCCGCCAATCCGACAATGGGCGACATCATCCACCGCCGCTTCTCGCGCCGGTCGTTCATCGGCGGCTCGCTGGCAGTTGCCGCGATCTCGACCACCGTCAGCCCGCTCGCTCTCCTGACCGCCGAAGAGGCACGCGCCGAGGACGGTTCGCGCTTCGACTTTACCGAGATCGAAGCCGGCGTCGACGAAAAGCACCAGGTCGCCGAAGGTTACGATGCCGACGTCCTGCTTCGCTGGGGCGACAAGATCTTCGCCGACAGCCCGGAGTTCGACCCGAAGAACCAGACGGCCGCTGCCCAGGAAAAGCTGTTCGGCTACAACAACGACTATGTTGGCTTCATCCCGCTCGACGGCAGCGCCGACCACGGCCTGCTCGTCGTCAACCACGAATACACCAATGCCGAACTGATGTTCCCGGCCTTCGCCAGCGTCGTGAAGGAAAAGGTGACGAAGGACGGCAAGGAAGTCGAGGAAGAGAAGGTCGTTCTCGGCGAATACAGCAAGGAGCTGGTCGACATCGAGATGGCCGCACATGGCGGCACGATCATCGAGATCCGCAAGGTCGACGGCAAGTGGCAGCCGGTTCTCGACGGCAAGAACAACCGTCGCATCACCGTCAACACCGAGATGCAGATCACCGGCCCGGCCGCCGGTCACGACCGCCTGAAGACGCCGTCCGACCCGACCGGCAAAAAGGTGTTCGGCACGCTCAACAACTGCGCCGGCGGCGTCACCGCCTGGGGCACCTACATGATGGCCGAAGAAAACTTCAACGGCTATTTCGGCGGCGAGATTGCCGAGAACCATCCGGAATACAAGCAGCTGAAGCGGCTGGGCGCACCGGGCGGCCAGTATGAATGGGCGTCCTTCTACGACCGTTTCGACGTCTCCAAAGAGCCGAACGAAGCCAATCGCTTCGGCTGGATCGTCGAGGTCGACGCGCTTGATCCGACGTCGGTGCCGAAGAAGCGCACAGCCCTCGGCCGTTTCAAGCACGAAGGCTGCGAATCGATCGTCAACAAGGACGGCCGCGTCGTGCTCTATTCCGGCGACGACGAGCGCTACGACTATGTCTACAAGTTCGTGACCAAGGGCACTTTCAACCCTGACGATCGCGCCGCCAACATGGACCTCTTCGACGAGGGCACGCTCTATGTCGCCAAGTTCGACGAAGACGGCTCCGTCACCTGGATGCCGCTGACGCACGGCGAAGGCCCGCTGACCGAAGCCAACGGCTTTGCCTCGCAGGCGGACGTGCTGATCAACACCCGTCTTGCCTCCGACGCGCTCGGTGCCACCAAGATGGACCGTCCGGAAGACGTTCAGCCGAACCCGAAGACGGGCAAGGTCTACGTGATGCTGACCAACAACACCAAGCGCAAGGCCGAAGAAGTCGACGCGGCCAACCCGCGCGCCAAGAACGCCTTCGGCCACATCGTCGAGATCACCGAGACCGACGGCGACTTCGCGTCGCTGAAGAGCCGCTGGGACGTTCTCTTGAAGTGCGGCGATCCGAGCGTTGCCGAGGTCGGCGCTTCGTTCTCGACCGCCACCACCAAGAACGGCTGGTTCGGCATGCCCGACAATTGCGCCATCGACACCGATGGCCGCCTCTGGGTATCGACCGACGGCAACAACGAGAAGGACACCGGCCGCACCGACGGTATCTGGGCGATCGACACGGACGGCGCCGCCCGCGGCACGTCGAAGCTCTTCTTCCGCGTGCCGGTCGGCGCCGAAATGTGCGGCCCCTGCTTCAACCCGACCTCGGACACATTTTTCCTCGCCGTCCAGCACCCCGGCGACGCCGGCCTTGCAACTTACGAGACGCCGGCCACCCGCTGGCCGGACTTCCAGGACGACATGCCGGTACGCCCGGCTGTCGTCGCCGTAACGAAGCAGGGCGGCGGCCGCATCGGCTGATCAGGACTGCGATTACAAAAAGGAACGCCGCGCCATTCTGCGCGGCGTTTCTTGCTTCCGACATTGCTTGACCGACGCAATTCCGGGCGGAAAACCGCTTCGCACTTTTCCTGGAATTGCTCAGCTTGAAGTGACGCAATTCCGGACGGAAAACCGCTTCGCACTTTTCCTGGAATTGCTTTAACGCCTGAGATTGTCGATCGGGAAGATGGCGCAGGTTTCGGTGCCGTGGGCGAGCAGCTTGCCGTTGCGGTCGCGCAGCCAGGCTTCGGAGGTCGCGATGGTGCGGCCACGATGCACGATGCGCCCCTCGCAGAAGACCTCGCCCATATCGGGCAGCAGCGGCCGCACGAGGTTCACCTTGAACTCGACCGTCGTATAGGCCTCCCCAGGTTTGACGGTGGTGAAGACAGCGCAGCCGAGGGCCGAATCCATGATCGTTGCCGTCCATCCGCCATGCACTGTGCCAAGCGGATTGAGGTGTTCCTCGGTCGGCAGCCCCTTGAAGACCACCCGACCCTCCTCGACTTCGCTCAACCCGAACTTCAGCGTCTTCGACATCGGCGGCGCCGGCAGCTCGCCGCTCAAAAGATCCTGCATTGCCTTGAGACCGCCATCGCGGGCGACGCGGTCGAGCGACAGCACGCCGACGCCGGATACGGACATGCCGGGATAAAGCTCTTGGTACATCGATAACTCCTGGGAATCAGGCGGCTGAGGATTGCGCTTTCAGCGCCTTCAGCGCCGCATGGACGAAACCGTCGCGGGCGGAAGAAACGTCGAGGCCGCGCGGCTCATAGACATGGCGGTGGAGGAAGAAGGCGGTCAGGCGGAAGGCGGCGGCGAGGCTGTCGTGATCCGCAGCCCTTCGCGCTTCGGCCGAAAGGAAGTCCGGCAACGCCAACATGCGGTCGGCATAACGCTCTCCGGCCTCCCGGCAGACCGCCCTGCCCGATTTCGGCGAGACGTAAACGAGCTCGGTGCGGGCGCCCGTCGCCACGCATTCCGTGAGATCGAGCCCGAAGCCGAGGTCGTTGAGGACTGCGAGTTCGAAACGGACGAACAATTCGCCGGCGTCGGCGGGATCGGCCAGATGGTCGACGATGACGGCCAGCGCCTCATAGAGATGCGGATGCGGGTCGCGCTCGGGAAGCAGCCTAAGGAGAGCGCCGAGCGCCTGGATACCATAGACCGAGGTTGCCGTTTCCATCAGCCGGGCGGCCCGCAGCTCCACCGGTTCGATCCGGAATTCGCCCATGTGCTCGTCGAGCCGGGCGCGCCAGGTGACCTCCACCGAGTTGCCCGGCTGCAGCACCGGCTGCATCGTGCGCGAACGCCCCGAGCGCACCATGCCGAGATGCCGGCCGTGGGTTTCGCTCATGACCTCGACGATGGCCGAGCTTTCGCCGTGCCGCCGGATCCCGAGAATGATGGCCTGATCGCTCCATTGCATGGCTATGGCATACACCCGTGGTCGAAAGCGGATCAAGCTGTCTTGCGGAAGCAAAACACCATTGCCGACTGTAGCCTTTCGGCCACACCTAATGGTTGCCTCATTTGCGACATGCTGTCGCCGCCCCGACGCCGTCTTTGACATTAGAACGGAAGGGCGGCAAAAGCCGTGTCTCCCGCCCGAAAATGACAATCAGCAGGATCAAAACTTTATTATGTGTGTGTCCCGGAACAGCGCCGGCCGCCTGGCGCAGCTCTTCGCCCTTCTTCTCGCCACCTCGACGCTCGCAAGCTGCGTCACCACGTCGGGGCCAGCCAAGCCGAAGGGACCGGATCCATACTACGTGGCGATGTACGGCCCGCTGCCGAACGAGAAATTCCCACTGGATGCCATCGACATCAGCAAGGTCGACAAGCGCTATCTGCGCCAGCAGGTCGCCTACCAGACGCATGAGCCGCCGGGCACGATCGTGATCGATACCCAGAACCGCTTCCTCTACCTCGTGCAGGATGGCGGCATGGCGATGCGCTACGGCATCGGCGTCGGCAAGGCCGGCCTTGAGTTCGAAGGTGAAGCGCGGATCGCGCGCAAGGCCGAATGGCCGCGCTGGACGCCTACGCAAGAGATGGTGGCGCGCGAGCCGGAACGTTACGGCCCGCTTGCCGGCGGCATGGAGCCGGGCGTGCGCAACCCGCTTGGCCCCCGCGCGCTCTATCTATTCCAGGGCAACCGCGACACGCTGTTTCGCATCCACGGCACGACCGAGGCCTGGTCGATCGGCAAGGCCGTGTCCAGCGGCTGCATCCGTCTCTTCAATCCCGATATCATCGACCTCTACAGCCGCGTACCGGTCGATTCGCGCGTCGTCGTGCTGCAGGCCGAACCGCCGATGACAGAGCCGGCCGGCGGCATTCCTATGGCGAGCGCCGCCAATGGCGGCCTTCCTCCGATGTATTGAGACGCCGAATGCTCAGCCGAGCGCACCTCAGTGACGCCCGGCGCATTCAGGCACATTAACGCCCGTCGCTCAAGTCGGCGCCGCACTGCAGACGACCGGCCGGCTAGGCCTGCGGCTCGAGCGCCGGCTTGCCTGAGAGTTCGCTGAGGTAATAGCCGTCGCGCAGGTTGATGCCGTATTCGAGCCAGGCCTTCATACAGGCGAGCATCTGCGACCAGCCCTCGCAGTTGACGTAGGAGCTCTTCTGCCCCTGCGCGTTCTCGCGCCAGCCGGTTTCGGCGATCGTCACCATCGTGGCGCCATCCTCCAGCGGCTGGAAGCGCATCTCCACACGGGTCTGGTAGGCATCTTCGCCCTCGGCGACCATGGCGCCCCAGCAAAAGACGATACGCTCGTTGGGCTCGACCACCTCCACCTGGATCGGCACCTCGCCCCACCAGGTCACGGTTGCGCCGGCCACCAGCGGCCCGCTGATGCCGCCGAGCGTCACGAAGTAGCGGCTGAGCTGGTCCGGATTGACGACCGCATCAAATACCTGGGCGACAGGGCGGCCGATCCGTCCGTTCACACGAAATTCAAAGGGCATGGCGTATTCCTCCTGTCGGGGCCAACAAGAGTATGTTATAGAAACATAACATGTCAACCGATTCGAAAGACGACCTGGTATTCAAGGCGCTCGCCAACGGGCTGCGCCGGCAGATGCTCGACGCCATGCGCCAGGAGCCGCAGACCACCGGCATGCTCTGCGAGCGCTTCAGCAATCTCGACCGCTGTACGGTCATGCAGCACCTGAAAGTCCTTGAGCAGGCCGAGCTCGTACTCGTCCGCCGCGAGGGGCGTGAACGCTGGAACCATCTGAACGCATTGCCGATCCAGGCGATCCATGATCGCTGGATCAGCCAGTATGCCGGCCATGCGATGTCGGTGCTGTCCGCCCTGCAACAGGACCTCGACCGGTAACCAGACCGATGGTTTCGGCTTTCAATCGATCGGCTTTCTTCGTATGAACGGCCGATACGTAAATTGGGGACATCGTCGTGCGCTACCTCATCACCGGCACCGCAGGCTTCATCGGCTTTCACCTCGCCAAGCGGCTGATCGACGAAGGGCATTTCGTTGTCGGCTTCGACGGGATGACCCCCTATTACGACGTTACGCTGAAAGAGAATCGGCACGCGATCCTCGCTCGCTCGAACGGCTTCAAGCCCGTCGTCGGCATGCTTGAGGACAGAGACGCGCTGCGCCGGGCGGCCGAGCTCGCCGAACCCGAAGTCATCATCCACCTCGCCGCCCAGGCGGGTGTGCGCTACAGCCTCGAGAACCCGAAGGCCTATGTGGATTCCAACCTGGTCGGCTCCTGGAACATGCTGGAACTGGCGCGGGAGCTTAACCCTAAGCACCTGATGCTGGCCTCGACCTCCTCGATCTACGGCGCCAACGAAAAAATCCCGTTTGCCGAAACCGACCGTGCCGACGAGCCGATGACGCTCTATGCCGCCACCAAGAAGTCGATGGAGCTGATGGCGCACAGCTATGCCCATCTCTACAAGGTGCCGACCACTGCCTTCCGCTTCTTCACGGTCTACGGCCCCTGGGGGCGGCCCGACATGGCGTTGTTCAAGTTCGTCGATGCCATCCACAAGGGACAGCCGATCGATATCTATGGCGAAGGCCGCATGAGCCGCGACTTCACCTATATCGACGACCTGGTCGAGGGCATTCTCCGGCTTTCCCATGTGGCGCCGGCGGAAGAAAACCGCGTGGCGGAGGAAAAGGCCGAGGACACGCTCTCGCGCCAGGGGCCTTTCCGCGTAGTCAACATCGGCGGCGGGCAGCCGGTCGAACTGATGACCTTCGTCGAAACGGTCGAGAAGGCGGTCGGCAAGCCGGCGGTGCGCAACATGCTGCCGATGCAGCAGGGCGATGTGCCCCGCACCTACGCCTCCCCCCACCTTCTCGAAGCGCTGACCAATTTCAAGCCCTCGCTTTCTGTCGAAGAGGGCGTGGCGCGCTTCGCTGCCTGGTACAAGGATTACTACAACGCGAACCGGTGAGCCGCTCACCAGCTACTCCCCACGGATTATTCTGCTGGCGGGACGGCTTGCTTTAAGCGCAATCGAGCATAAATGGGTGCGAACCTGAGCGCATAAGCAATTGCAAAAATACGCAATTGCACGTTCTATGAACTGAGCTCGCTGTGGAACACAACAAGGGAAAGAGCCTATGAAAATCACGATGATCGGCGCCGGCTATGTTGGCCTTGTTTCCGGCGTGTGTTTTGCGGACTTCGGTCACGACGTCGTTTGTCTCGACAAGGATGAGAGCAAGATCGACGCCTTGATGCAGGGGCGCATTCCGATCTTCGAACCCGGTCTCGACCAGTTGGTGGCCAGCAACGTCGCTTCGGGCCGCCTTACCTTCACGACTGATCTCGTTGCCGCCGTCGCCGACAGCGATGTCATCTTCATTGCGGTCGGCACGCCGTCACGGCGCGGTGACGGCCATGCCGACCTTTCGTATGTGCATGCGGCTGCGCGCGAGATTGCCGAGAACCTCAAGGGGTTCACCGTGATCGTGACGAAATCGACCGTTCCGGTCGGCACCGGCGACGAGGTCGAGCGCATCATCCGCGAAACCAATCCGGACGCCGATTTCGCCGTCGTTTCCAACCCGGAATTCCTGCGCGAGGGTGCCGCGATCGAGGACTTCAAGCGGCCCGACCGCATCGTCATCGGCCTTTCGGGCGACGACGCGCGGGCACGGGACGTGATGACCGAGGTCTATCGTCCGCTCTATCTCAACCAGTCGCCGCTGGTCTTCACCTCGCGCCGCACGTCCGAGCTGATCAAATATGCCGGCAATGCGTTCCTCGCGATGAAGATCACCTTCATCAACGAGATGGCGGATCTCTGCGAGCGGGTCGGTGCCAATGTCCAGGATGTCGCCCGCGGCATCGGCCTCGATGGCCGAATTGGCTCGAAATTCCTGCATGCCGGTCCAGGTTACGGCGGATCGTGCTTCCCGAAGGACACCCTGGCGCTGGTGAAGACCGCGCAGGATTATGACAGCCCGGTGCGACTGGTCGAGACGACGGTGGCCGTCAACGACAACCGCAAGCGGGCCATGGGCCGCAAGGTCATCGCAGCGGCCGGCGGGGACGTGCGCGGCCGCAAGATCGCGATCCTCGGCCTCACTTTCAAGCCCAACACCGACGACATGCGCGACAGCCCGGCGATCGTGGTCGTCCAGACGCTGCAGGACGCTGGCGCCCATGTCATCGGCTATGATCCGGAGGGCATGGAAAACGCGAAGAAGGTGATCGACGGGATCGACTACGCCGGCGACCCCTACGAGGCCGCCAACGAAGCCGATGCGCTGGTCATCGTTACCGAATGGAACGAGTTCCGGGCGCTTGATTTCCGCCGGCTCAAGACCGTGATGAAGACACCCATTCTCGTCGACCTCAGGAACATTTACCGCGAGGACGAGGTGGTGAAGCACGGCTTCAGCTATTCGAGCGTCGGCCGGTCGCTCTGACAGGAGCGGCTGCGCCCGCTCAGCCCCAAGAAGCTAGGCTTTCGGTATCGGCAAGGGTGGCAGGGTTTCCCAGCTCTTGCCGGCGAGGATGACGCAGCTTCGCCCATTGACGTCGGTGACGATCAGCGTCCAGCTGCCGTTGTCGGCAGCGTAGATCTCCATGATCGCCTGCTGGTTGATCAGCGCGGTTGCCGCCTGCTTCTCTTGATATTGCCGCGTCAGAAACGCGATCACTTCGGACCGGTCGGCACAATTGACCGGAGCCTGGGAGATCGCGGGAACGGGACGCGCCGCCACGCCCGCCGCCAAGAGGGCGACCAATGCCAGGCCGCGGATCGCACTGCCCACCATCACCGAACTCCTTTCACCGGACGCCCGGCGAAGGAGTTTGCGTTGACCTTTCCGTCGCCGGCCGGCTGCGGCATGGGCACAATATGTCCGCGCCGCCCTGCGGTCAGTATGGTGGAAAGGCCGGATTATTACAATTAGCTAATTTATAGAGCATGCGGCCGCAGGCGCCGGATGCGCCCGCGGCGAAGGCCTGCCCTATTTGCGCTTCATCGCTTCCATCAGCGCCGCACCGAAGGCGCCCTGAGCCGGTTGCTTCGGCTTCTGCTGGCGCGGGGCGGGACCACGATTGTTGTTGCCGCCCGGCGCGCCCGACCGCGGCTCGCGGCCCGTCTCGGCGCCACCATCCTTGCGCATGGTGAGGCCGATCCGCTTGCGCGGAACATCGACCTCCGTGACACGAACGGTCACCACATCGCCGGCCTTTACCACCTCATGCGGATCCTTGACGAAGCGGTCCGCGAGCTGGGACACGTGCACGAGGCCGTCCTGGTGCACGCCGATGTCGACGAAGGCGCCGAAGGCGGCGACATTGGTCACGGTGCCCTCGAGCTGCATGCCGACCTTCAGGTCCTTGATGTCGTCGATACCGTCGGCGAAGGTCGCGGTCTTGAAGCTCGGGCGCGGGTCGCGACCGGGCTTTTCCAGTTCCGCAAGGATGTCCTTGACCGTTGGCAAGCCGAAGCGCTCGTCGACGAAAACCTTCGGATCGAGGCTCTTCAGCGCGACGCTGTCGCCCATCAGCGCACGTACGTCGCGACCACAGGCAGCAACGATCTTCTTGGCGACACCATAGGCCTCCGGGTGGACCGACGAGGCGTCGAGCGGCTCTTTGCCGTTGGGAATGCGCAGGAAGCCCGCGCACTGCTCGAAGGTGCGCGCGCCGAGCCGTGGCACGTTCAACAGTTCCTTGCGGCTCGCAAACGGGCCGGTCGCATCGCGATGAGCGACGATCGCCTCGGCGGAGGATTTGCCGAGGCCTGAAACGCGCGCCAGCAGCGGCGCAGAAGCCGTGTTGACGTCGACGCCGACGGCATTCACCGCGTCTTCCACCACCGCATCCAGCGAACGGCTGAGCTTCGACTGGTCGACATCGTGCTGGTACTGGCCGACGCCGATCGACTTCGGCTCGATCTTCACGAGTTCGGCCAACGGATCCTGCAGGCGGCGGGCGATCGAGACCGCACCGCGCAGCGAAACGTCAAGACCCGGGAATTCCAGGGCGGCGGTTTCGGAAGCCGAGTAAACCGAGGCGCCGGCCTCGGAAACGATGACCTTGGTCGGCTTCGGCGCCGGGAGCTGCGAGAGCATGTCGGTCACGAGCTTTTCGGTTTCGCGGCTGCCGGTGCCGTTGCCGATGGCGATCAGCTCCACCTTGTGCTTGCGAATGAGCGAAGCGAGTTCCGCCTGGGTGCCACGGACATCGTTCTTCGGCGGAAACGGGTAGACGGTTGTGGTTTCGAGCAACTTGCCGGTGCCGTCGACGATGGCGACCTTGACGCCGGTGCGGATGCCCGGATCAAGCCCCATGGTCGCCCGCGATCCCGCAGGTGCGGCCAGCAGCAGATCCTTGAGGTTGCGGGCAAAGACGTGGATCGCCTCTTCCTCGGCGCGCTCACGCAGTTCGCGCATGAGATCGAGCGACAGCGACATGGAGAGCTTCACGCGCCAGGTCCAGCCGATTATCTCGGCAAGCCACTTGTCGCCCGGCAGGTGGCCACCGACATTGTAGGCGGCGGCGATCATGCGCTCGACCGGCTTGACCGGCGAGGTATCGTCCTGGTCGACGACGATATCGACGGACAGCACCTCTTCGTTCCAGCCGCGCAGCATGGCCAGCGCGCGATGGCCTGGCGTCGTCGCCCAGCGCTCGGAATGATCGAAGTAGTCGGAGAACTTGGCACCGGCCTCCTGCTTGCCGTCGACGACCTTGGCGCGCAGGAAGGCGGCCCCCTTCATGTGGTTGCGCAGGCGGCCGAGCAGATCGGCATTCTCCGTCATGCCTTCGGCGATGATATCGCGCGCACCATCGAGCGCCGTCTTCACATCGGCCACCTCTGCAGTCAGGAAGGCCGCGGCGCGGTCGGCAGGTGCTATGGAGCGATCAGCAAGGATCGCTTCTGCCAGAGGCCCGAGGCCACGCTCGCGGGCGATTTCCGCCTTGGTGCGGCGCTTTGGCTTATAGGGCAGATAGATGTCCTCGAGTTCGGCCTTGGTTTCGACGGCGGCGATCTTGGCTTCGAGTTCGGCGGTCAGCTTGTCCTGGCCGCGGATCGATTCGAGGATCGATGCACGGCGCGCCTCGAGTTCGCGCAGATAGGTCAGCCGTTCCGAAAGCATACGCAGCTGCGTATCGTCGAGCCCGCCCGTCACTTCCTTGCGGTAACGCGCGATGAACGGCACCGTGGCGCCCTCGTCGAGCAACTCGACCGCCGCAACGACCTGCGAAGGTGTCGCCTTGATTTCGCTGGCGATGATGGCGGCGATGGGTTTTGCAGGGCTGGCCATATGGGAATTCCGTCTTTGCTGTTGATCGGCGACCATAAAGGCGCAGACCTTGAAGGCCAAGTGAAGGCCTTCAGCGGAAAACCGGAACTCCACAGAAGATGGATCGACCGCCCCGCTTTCAGGCGGGACGGCCGATGGTTCAGCACGCCATGGCGGCAGGCTCGACATGCTCCTGCTCGGGCACGACGTCCCAGGTGTTGACTGGCTCGAGCGGCGGCCGGCGCTTTTCGAACTCGATCAATTGCCGCTCCCTCTCCTCGATATAGCCGCGCGAGGCCGGGACGGCACCGAGAGACGGTGAGATCTGCAGCTGGAAGATGAAGTGCTTGTCGTAGAGGAAGGCCGTCTCAGACGCAGCCAGATAGAACTCCCACATGCGGAAGAACCGCTCGTCATAGAGCTTGATCGCCTCTTCGCGCCGGGCGACGAAACGCTCGCGCCAGGCTTTCAACGTCCAGGCATAGTGCATCGGCAGGATTTCGACATCCTTCACCAGCAGCCGCGTGCGCTCGACGGAAGGCAGGACCTCCGAAATCGCCGGGATATAGCCGCCGGGGAAGATGTACTTCTCGATCCACGGGTTGGTGGCCCAGGGCTTGTAGATCTGGCCGATCGAATGTAGCAGCATGACGCCGTCGGGCTTCAACAGCGCGTTCATCTTGTCGAAAAAGTTGCCGTAGTTGCCGATGCCGACATGCTCGAACATGCCGACCGAGACGATGCGGTCGAACTGCCGGCCCTGCAAAGTGCGGTAGTCCTGCAGTTCGAAGCGGACCCGATCGGAGAGCCCACGCCTGGCGGCACGATCCCGCGAGACCTTCAGCTGCTCTTCGCTGAGCGTGATGCCGGTGACCTCAACGCCCGAGGATTCGGCCAGATACATGGCCATGCCGCCCCAGCCGGAGCCGACCTCCAGCACCTTCTGGCCCGGCTCCAGCAGGAGCTTTGCCGCGATATGCCGTTTTTTGGCGAGCTGCGCGGCATCGAGCGATATGCCCTGCGGTTGAAAATAGGCGCAGGAATATTGCCAGTCCTCGTCGAGGAACAGGTCGAAAAGCTTGCGATCAAGGTCGTAGTGATGGGCGACGTTGTGCCGGTTACGATTGACCGGGATTCGGCTCAGCAATTGCTGACGCAACACATGCCACAGGCCGGTCATCGTGTTGGTGGCATTGGCCGCGTTCTCGATGCCGTTTTCCTTGACGATCGAGAGCACATCAAAGATGTCGCCCTTCTCGATGACGACACGCCCGTCCATATACATTTCACCGAAACGAAGACCGGGATCACGAACGATCGCCGCCTCCGCCTCCGCATCGATGATGCGGATTGATGCCGGCTTTCCGCTGCCGTCACCCAGGATCACTTTTTCACCGGAAGAAAATACAACCGTCAGGTTACCGTTGCGCACCAGACGGCGAAGCAATGTCAACAATGCTGCATTCATATCCCACCCCTACCAGAGCTACCGAACGTGTCCTGGTGCATGAGAGATGCGAAGGGTCGGCTCTTTCGGGGCTTCAGGAGTGGTTGCGCGGGGCGCATCGGGAACAGGCGCCAGCGCGTCCGGAAGCGGCGAGAACCGGCACGGGCGTAGCCTCACGGGTATCCGGCGGGCACATCGCCGCGAATTCGTCAGGCAGCCGCCATCGGGCTCCTATCCATCAGAACTCAAAATAAGGTAGGAAGCTTCGATCGATTGACAATGGGTTCTTTATGGCCCCTCATAAATTTGTTTCCTTAGCAAATGCTGAGAAACAAACCTAGATTTCAGCGACGCCTAGACCGGGTAGACGCGCGCGGTCATGGGGCCGGTCAAAATCGAGCAGCGGGCCTGCCGGAACGATGCGCGTCGGGTTGATGTGGACGATGCCATAGTAGCCGCGCTTGATATGGTCGATGCGTACGCTCTCGCGGATACCTGGCCACTGGTAGATCTCGCGGAGGTAATTCGACAGCGCCGGATAATCCTCGATCCGGCGGATGTTGCATTTGAACGCCCCGTGATAGGCCGCGTCGAAGCGAACGAGGGTGACGAAGAGGCGGATGTCGGCCTCGGTCAGGTGCTCGCCGGCGAGGTAACGATTGTCCGCAAGGTGGGCCTCCAGTTCGTCGAGCATGCCAAAGAGGCTTGCCACCGCCTCGTCATAGGCGCCCTGGGTCTTGGCGAAGCCGGATCGATAGACGCCGTTGTTGACACGCTCGTAAATCGGGCCGTTCCAACGGTCGATCTCGGCACGCAACGCCTCGGGGTAGAAGTCGAGCCGGTTGCCGGTGAGCCCATCGAAGGCCGAGTTCAAGATGCGGATGATATCGGCGGACTCGTTGTTGACGATCCGCCCTTCGCGCATGTCCCAGAGCACGGGAACAGAGACCTTACCGGTGTAGGTCGGATCGCTCGCCACATAGAGCTCGTGATGGAAGCGGATCTTGCCGACGCGCGCGCCGGCATCGACAGGCTCGTCATAGACCCAGCCATCTTCGCCCAGTTCCGGATTGGAAACGGTCAAGCCGACAATGTCCTGCAAGCCCTTGAGATTGCGGAAGGCGATCGTACGCGAGGCCCAAGGGCAGAGATAGGAAACGAACAGGCGGAAGCGCCCGGCCTCGGCTGGCAAGGCCTCCTGCCCTTCCGGGCCCGGCCTGCCATCGGGCGTGATCCAGCGATGAAACCGCGTCGGCTCGCGATGGAACGCGCCGCCCTTCATCTCGCTCGCCGCAACGTCGCCCTTGACCCATTTTCCCTCGACGAGCTGCGGCATCTCTTTCTCCTGGATCGCAAGTCTGGACGGCTACCTCTCACGGGGCCCGGACCACGGTCAACCGCGCGCGCGGGTGACACATTGTTCGCAATCCGCGACACGCACGCACGCGATACGTGCAAAACAACATCGTCGCGCCACAATGTCGGGCAATCCCGATTCCCAGAGGAGAATCAGGATGAAGAAAGCGCTTGCCATTTTCGTGCTGTTTGTCGCGGTCGTGTGGTTGCTGAACACATCGTTGTTCGTCGCGCCGCCGGCGGGCACCGCAAAACTGCTTGCCCACCGGGGCATGCATCAAACCTATCCGAAGGACAACGTCGGCAGGGACACGTGTACGGCAACGATCATCAGGACGCCGGAGCATCCCTATCTCGAAAACACGATCGCCTCGATGCAGGCCGCCTTCGACGCCGGCGCAGATGTCGTCGAACTCGACGTGCATCTGACGCCCGACAGACAGTTCGCCGTCTTCCACGACTGGACGCTCGATTGCCGGACCGAGGCCAAGGGCGTCACCGAGGAAACGCCGATGACGGCGCTGAAGTCTCTCGACATCGGCTATGGCTACACGGCGGACGGAGGCAAGACCTTCCCGTTCCGCGGCAAGGGCGTCGGCCAGATGCCGACGCTCGAGGAGGTGCTGGCCGCCCTGCCCGACCGCAAGTTCCTGATCAACTTCAAGAGCCGGCGCGCCGAGGAAGGCGCTGAACTCGCAACGCGTGTCGACGCGCAACCGCAATGGCGGGAGGCCGTGTTCGGCGTCTATGGCGGCGAGGAGCCGACCCGCGAGACGCTGAAACGCCTGCAAGGGATGCGAGGCTACGACCGGACGTCGACGATGGCGTGCCTGACCCGTTATCTCGGCTACGGCTGGAGCGGCCTGATGCCGGACGCGTGCAAGAACACGTTTGTGATCGTGCCCGGCAATTATGCGCCGCTTCTCTGGGGCTGGCCCGACCGTTTCGCTGCACGGATGAAGGCGGCCGGGAGCGAGATCATCCTGCTCGGTCCCTATGGCGGCGGCGATTTCACCACCGGCATCGACACGATGCAGGATCTGGAAATGGTGCCGCCAGGGTTCTCCGGCTACATCTGGACCAACCGGATCGAGATGATCGGCCCGGCGCTCGCAAAGCGGCAGGTCGCTGACGCCGGTACGAACTGACACAGGCGGCCGACTTGCCTGCGGCAAGCTTCGACCCTATGGCTTTGAGCAACCGTCGAAGCTGGCCGCAACGGCGGTCTCAACACCGCGGAAGGCAAGCGTATGAACGTCACGATCTACCACAACCCCGCCTGCGGCACCTCGCGCAACACGCTGGCGATGATCCGCAACGCCGGTATCGAGCCGACGGTGATCGAGTATCTGCAGGCCCCGCCGTCGCGGCAGGCGCTGGAAAAGATGATTGCCGATGCCGGCCTGACGGTGCGGGACGCACTCCGCGAGAAAGGCACGCCCTATGCGGAACTCGGGCTTGGCGAGCCCACGGTCAGCGACGAACGGCTGATCGACGCAATGATGGCCCACCCGATCCTCATCAACCGCCCCTTCGTGGTGACGCCGATCGGAACGCGGCTCTGCCGTCCATCCGAACGGGTGCTCGACATCCTGCCGGACACGCACAAGGGCCCGTTCTCGAAGGAGGACGGCGAACCGGTTCTCGATGCAAAAGGAAAGCTGATAGCGGGCGCCTGAGGCCGCCTGCGTTTGATACGGCACCCGTTTCAACGGGTGCCGTAAAACATCACACCAAACGGTGTGCGTGCGGCCTTATCGCGGAAATTCCAGACCCATTTCGCGGAAGCGCTCGGGGTCGTCGCCCCAGTTTTCGCGTACCTTGACGAACAGGAACAGGTGCACCGGCTGCTCAAGGATCTCGGAGATCTCCTTGCGCGATGCGGTCGAGATCGCCTTGATCGCATCGCCGCCCTTGCCAAGCGCGATCTTCTTCTGGCTCTCGCGCTCGACATAGATCACCTGCTCGATGCGCACCGAGCCGTCCTTGCGCTCTTCCCACTTCTCGGTTTCGACATGCGAGGCATAGGGAAGTTCCTGGTGCAGCCGCAAGAAGAGCTTTTCGCGGGTGATTTCAGCGGCAAGCTGGCGCATCGGCAGATCGGAGATCTGGTCTTCCGGATAGTACCAGGGGCCTTCCGGCAGCGTCTCAGCCAGGTAATCCATCAGATCCGTGCAGCCCGAGCCGTTCAGCGCCGAGATCATGAAGGTGCGCTCGAACTTGATCGTCTCGTTGGCGGCAGCCGCCAGCTTCAAGAGGTCTTCGGGACGCACCTGGTCGATCTTGTTCAGCACCAGGATCTTCGGCTGGTGCACTTCCTTCAGCCCCTCGAGGATCGCTTCCGCATCACCCTTCAGGCCGCGTTCGCTGTCGATCAGGAACATGATCACGTCCGCATCCTTGGCGCCGCCCCAGGCGGTCGTGACCATGGCGCGGTCGAGCCGGCGGCGCGGCTTGAAGATGCCGGGCGTGTCCATGAAAACGATCTGGGCGTTGTCATGAATGGCAATGCCACGCACGATCGCGCGCGTCGTCTGCACCTTGTGGCTGACGATCGAAACCTTGGCACCGACGAGGCGGTTGACCAGGGTCGACTTGCCTGCGTTGGTCGCTCCGATCATCGCCACGAAGCCCGAGTGGGTCGGCGCGCCTTCGGCGGCCGTATCTTTTTCCATGTCCGTCATGTTTTCCGTCAATTTCCGGCGGAACTCTTCCGCCACACGCCTTCGCGTTCCAACAATTTCGTCGCGGCCACCTGCTCGGCTCCGCGCTTGGATCTGTCCGTTCCGGTCTCCGGCGCGACACCCGTAACTTCGACGGTTACCGTGAAGCGGGGGTCGTGGTCGGGGCCGGAGCGCTCATCCGTCCGGTAGGCCGGCGCGATGCCGAACTTGGCATGCGCCCATTCCTGCAATTCGGTCTTTGCATCGCGGCGCGCCCCATCGGCACGCACCGCGCGATCTTTCCAATGGCGCAGCACGAAGCCGCGGGCAGCTTCGAGACCGCCGTCGAGATAGATGGCGGCGATCAGCGACTCTACCACATCCGCCCGCACATTCATCATCGCCTTGCCGGTTATCTTCTTGACGTCCGAGCCTGTGCGGATGAATTGGTGCAACTCCAGGTCGTCGGCGACCTTGGCGCAGCTTTCGGCGCTGACGAGCTGGTTTAGTCGGACCGAAAGCTCGCCCTCATTGGCATCGCGAAAGGTCTGGAACAGAAGCTCCGCCACGCAAAGCCCGAGCACCCGGTCACCCAGGAATTCGAGGCGCTGATAGTTGGAACCCTTGGCGCTTCGCGCGCTGGAATGGGTGAGCGCCCGATCAAGGCGCTCCTTCTCCGTGAACTGATAACCGATCACGGCCTCAAGCTTTACCCGATCCTCCGCGCCCAGCGACCGCGACTTCATCATTCGACCGCCTTGAACAGACGGTCGTAGCGCAGGTTCGTCGGCCACTTCCACACTTCGCGGAACGAGGTGTCGTGACCGAGCGAGAAGAAGATCATGCTGGCGCGGCCGACGAGGTTTTCGGCAGGCACGAAGCCGACGTCGAAGCGGCTGTCAGCCGAGTTGTCGCGGTTGTCGCCCATCATGAAGTAATGGCCGGCGGGCACGATGAATTCGCGGGTATTGTCGCCGCGCGCATCCGGGAACTGGTCAAGCGTGTCATAGGAGACGCCATTGTCCATCGTTTCGCGGAAAACCGGAACGTCGCCGCCGGTGTCGTACTGGTCGTCGGCGCGGAAGCCGCCATCCGGCGTGCGCTCGACCGGCTTGTCGTTGATGTAGAGGGTGCTGTTGCGCACCTGGATGCGGTCGCCCGGCAGGCCGACGAGGCGCTTGATGTAGTCGATATCCGGGTTCGGCGGGAAGCGAAAGACGACGATATCGCCGCGCTTCGGCTCACTTGCGAAGATGCGGCCGGAGAACAGATCGGGCGAAAGCGGCAGCGAGTACTTGGAGAAGCCGTAGGCGAACTTGTTGACGAAGATGTAGTCGCCAACCAGCAGCGTCGGCATCATCGAGCCGGACGGAATGGTGAAGGGCTGAAAGAGAACCGTACGGATGACCAAGGCCAGGAGCAATGCCTGGATGACGACCTTCACGTTCTCCCAGAGGCCGCTCTGCTTCGCTTCTGTCTTTTCTGCCACGCTACTGTGTTCCTTTATCATCGCAACGCCCGCGCGGGCCTGCTCTCAACTTTTGTCCGTACTCTCGGTCCGGCTTTGGACTGCGCGCAATCCCGGTCTCATATGCTGCAAACCGCCGCCCCTTCAATCGGTCAGGGCCGGTTTTTCCAGCGGAATGCTCTAAACCGTTCCCTCAATCGGGGCAACGGGCAGCGCCTCGATAATCACGAAGGCCTGGGCCAGTGGAAAATCATCGGTAATCGTCAGATGAATGGCGGCGCGATGATGCGGCGGCAACATCTGCTCCAGACGCGCGGCGGCACCGCCGGTCAGGTTCATTGTCGGCTTGCCGCCCGGCAAATTGATGACCCCCATGTCCTTCCAGAAGACGCCCTGCGCGAGGCCTGTGCCGAGCGCCTTGGAACAGGCTTCCTTGGCGGCGAAGCGCTTGGCGTAGGATGCCGCGCGGTTCTTCCGCCCTTCGGACTTGGCGATCTCGATTTCGGTGAAACAGCGCTGAACGAAGCGCTCGCCGAAGCGGGAAAGCGAGTTTTCGATCCGCCTGATATCGATCAGATCGCTGCCTATGCCTATGATCATGAAGAGGATCCGAGCTCTTTGGTGCGTGCCCGGCGGCGCTTTTGGAAGAGCCGGGCCGCCTGGTAGGCCGCAATATAGGAAAGGACGGCGCCGCCTGCCGCGAGCGGCAATGAGCCGACCAGCATCGGCTTGAACACCGGACCCCAAAGGGCCGGAAGGTCGAGGTGCTCGACCATGCGCATGACGTCGGCCGAGCTCGCAGCGTGTGCGCTCTCGACGCCGAGGATTGCCGTCCCGAGTTCGTAGGACGCCGTCAGGATCATCGGGATCGTGACGGGATTGGCGAGCGCGGTCGTGATCGCCGCCGCCACGAGATTGCCCGAGAACAGGAAAGCGAGCGCAACCGCTATAAGGATGTGAAGACCGAAAAACGGCGTGAAGGACGAAGCGGCACCCGCCGCCACGCCGACGGCAATCGAATGCGGTGTCGATGAAAGGCGCAACACACGCAGCGTCACATAACGCAGGCCGCGTGCAAAACCCTTGCGCGGCCAAACGAGGGACCGCAGCCTTTCGGAAATCGTAACCGGTTTTCTGCGCCTGAATAACATATGCCGTCATGACCGCGTCTTGAAGCCGTCAGCCGGCACAAGACCGCGCGTCCGCCTGTTTTCTGGCCGCAAGATAGGCGTCCTGCCTGTCGCTTGCAACCCGCACAGGCGCCGCGCGCATGTCGCAGGCGAGCCATCCACCGAACGCATGGCTCGGCATCCCGCCAGAAGACGGGACGCAGCGGGCTTAGTAGTTACGGAACAGGCCGCGATCGATCTGGCGCTGGCGGTACTCGAGGTCGATACGGTCGACCGAGTTATTGAGATAGGCGAGCTCGCGCTCTTCCTGAGTGGGGACGCGCAGAGCGCGGGTGATCTTCTTCAACTGACTAAACATGGCAAACCTCTTTGTTTACCTCCCGACCGAGAAGATAGTTTAGAGGTCCCTGTTCCACCAGACACAGGAAATAGCGGCAGCCATGCGCTGATGGCATGGCTTGCCATTTCGCCCCGCGCAGGCTGCCTGTTTTGCAGGCATTTGCGCAAGGCGCGGCCAGTCGGCTCATTCGAACAGGCGCTTCACCATGGACACGCTCGGCAATTCCTTGAGCTGCGTGATCAGGTGGTTGAGCTGGCGCAGGTCCCAGACTTCGAGGTCGAACTGCAGTTCGCTGAAGTCCGCAGCCACGCGCCCCATCGACAAAGTCCGGATGTTGACGTCGCTGGTGGCGATCGCCTGAGCCACCTCGGCCAGCGTCCCCGGCTCGTTCAGGGCGCTGATCGCGATGCGGGCGATGAAGCGGCTGCTGTTGGCCTCGTCCAGATCCCAGCGCACGTCGATCCAGCGCTCCGGCTCGTCATCGAACTTCTGCAGGATCGGCGACTGGATCGGGTAGATGGTGATCCCCTTGTCCTTCTCCATGATGCCGACGATGCGGTCGCCCGGGATGGCCCCGGCCGGGCTGAAATGAACCTCGGCATTGCCCGAGAGACCGCGGATCGGCAGGGCCTCCGGCCCCTCGACCTGGGCGACACCGTTGGCATCCTTGCCGCGGCCCGGCAACTTGAACACCATGCCGGCGGCACTGCGCATATTGAACCAGCCGTCGTCGGCACTGGGCTTCACCGTGACCCGCTCGTCCTGATGATCCGGGAAGACCGCACGCAGCACGTCGAGCGAGGAAAGCTCGCCACGGCCAACGGAGGCGATGGCGTCCTCGACTTCCTTCTGACCGAGCCGATGCAGCGCCGGCTTCAGCGCCTCGCGCGAAAAGCTCTTGCCGGCGCGCTCGAAGGTGCGCTCAAGAATGCGATAGCCGAGGCCGGCATATTGCTTGCGGATGGCCGCACGCGTCGCGCGGCGGATCGCCGAGCGCGCCTTGCCGGTAACGACGATTTCTTCCCAGGCCGGCGGCGGCACCTGGATGCCCGAGCGGATGATCTCCACTTCGTCGCCATTATTGAGGCGGGTGACCAGCGGCATGATACGGCCGTTGATCTTGGCGCCGACGCAGGTGTCGCCAATATTTGTGTGAACGGCATAGGCAAAGTCGATTGGCGTCGCGCCGCGCGGCAGTGCGATCAACTGGCCCTTGGGCGTGAAGCAGAATACCTGATCCTGGAAAAGTTCGAGCTTGGTGTGCTCCAGGAACTCTTCCGGGTTGTCGCCTTCCGCGAGCGATTCGATCGTGCGCCGGAGCCAGGAATAGGCGTTCGACGTCGGCGACAGGGCCGCATCTGCCGACGCACCCTCCTTGCCCTCCCTGTCCTTGTAGAGCGAGTGCGCCGCGATACCGTATTCGGCGATGTCGTTCATGCGTCGGGTGCGGATCTGTAGCTCGATGCGCTGGCGGGAAGGGCCGACGATGGTGGTGTGGATCGACTGGTAGTCGTTCTGCTTCGGTGTCGAGATGTAATCCTTGAAGCGGCCCGGGACGACGCGCCAGCGCGTATGGACGATGCCGAGCGCCCGGTAGCAGGACGGGATATCGTCGACGATGATGCGGAAGCCCCAGACGTCGGACAGCTGCTCGAAGGACAGCGACTTCGACTGCATCTTGCGGAAGACCGAATAGGGCTTCTTCTGCCGACCCTTCACCTGCGCTGCCTTCAGGCCCTCGGCCTGAAGCAGCTCGCGAAGCTCGTCCTCGATCTTCTTGATCAGGCCCTCGTTGCGCTCGGACAATTCCTCCAGTCGCCGGGTGACCGTTTCGAAGGCCTCGGGATTGATATGGCGGAACGAGAGGTTTTCGAGCTCCTCACGCATGTCTTGCATACCCATGCGGCCGGCGAGCGGCGCGTAGATATCCATGGTCTCTTCGGAGATGCGGGCGCGCTTTTCCGCCGACATGTGGTCGAGCGTGCGCATGTTGTGCAGCCGGTCGGCGAGCTTCACAAGCAAAACCCGCACATCGTCCGAAATGGCGAGCAGCAGCTTGCGCAGGTTCTCCGCCTGCTTGGCCTTCTTGGTGACGAGATCGAGCTTCTTGATCTTCGTCAGTCCTTCGACGAGCGCGCCGATATCCTCGCCGAAGAGATCGTCGATTTCCTGCCGTGTGGCCGTCGTGTCCTCGATCGTGTCGTGCAGAAGAGCAACGGCGATGGTCGACTCGTCGAGACGCATCTCGGTCAGGATCGCCGCCACCTCCAGAGGATGGGATATGTAGGGATCGCCGCTTGCCCGCTTCTGCTGGCCATGCTTCTGCATCGCATAGACGTAAGCCTTGTTGAGCAAGGCTTCATTGACGTCGGGCTTGTACTTCTGCACGCGCTCAACGAGCTCGTATTGGCGCATCATTCGCTGGCGATCCTCTAGATCATGATGATTTCAGGTCCCATCGACCTAAAATCATAAACGTGATCGTTCTCCTAATTTAGAGCGGGATGCGGGCGGAAAACCGCAAACAGTTTCCTTTTCTCGCTCTAGAAGAAATCAATAAAAAAGTGCGCCAATCATACGAGTGGCGCACTGCTTTGAAAACACGTGGGAACGGGCGTTCCGCGACGGATCTCAGTAGTCGTCGCTCTTTTCCGGCGGCACCAGACCTTCGATACCGGCAAGCAGCTCTTCTTCCGACATGCGGTCGAAGGTGATGGCTTCCGGCTGATCTTCGTCTTCGGCGACTTCGGTAAACGTCGTCTCGGCATCGGTCTGAAGCAGCGAAGCCGGATCGGGCTCGGGCTCGTCCACTTCGACATGCTTCTGCAGCGAGTGGATCAGGTCTTCCTTGAGGTCGCCGGGAGACAGGGTCTCGTCTGCAATCTCGCGGAGCGCGACGACGGGGTTTTTGTCGTTGTCGCGATCGATGGTGATGGCGGCGCCCTGAGAAATCAGGCGCGCGCGGTGGCTGGCAAGCAGAACGAGTTCGAAACGGTTATCGACCTTGTCGATGCAATCTTCGACGGTGACGCGGGCCATTGCCTGTCCTTTTGGGCTCGAAGCGCGGCGGCATCGCCGCTGCACGGATTGACAACACGAAACCGGAGCAGTCGCCTGACGGCGCCTCATCGGGTCCGATTTCTGGAATTAAGCGCCCGGATACAATCAAAACAAGGCAAGTTCAAGTTTTTCCTTCAAGGGACGCTCACGTAACGTCACACTTCGTGATAAAATGAGATGCGAATGAGTTGGAGACGTCGCTCACACATTACGGTTGTATTTTCTGGCCATAAATAAAGCCCCTGATGGAAAAAGCGACCCAGAGATGTGGACGATCTATAGCAACTGCTAAAACTAGCTATATTCGCGAGCGCGCGGCTGGAATAATGCAATACATAAGCTACATTATTTGCCATATCAGCAATTATTAATGTAATCGACTTACTTTTGCGCACCCGCCGGCAGGCGGCCTTTGATGCGCCGCGATTGAAAAAGGAAAGACGATGTTCGACCCCCGCGAAAAAATCGCACTCTTTATCGACGGCGCGAATCTTTATGCGGCATCGAAAAGCCTCGGCTTCGACATCGACTATCGTAAGCTCCTGAAAGCATTCCAGAAGCGCGGCTATCTGCTGCGCGCCTACTACTACACGGCCCTCATCGAGGATCAGGAATACTCTTCAATCCGCCCGCTCATCGATTGGCTAGACTATAACGGTTACAAGGTCGTGACGAAGCCGGCCAAGGAATTCACCGACTCGCTCGGCCGCCGCAAGATCAAGGGCAATATGGATATCGAACTGGCGATCGATGCCATGGAACAGTCCGAAACCGTCGATCACCTCGTCATCTTCTCCGGCGATGGCGATTTCACCACGCTGGTTGAAGCCCTGCAGCGCAGGGGGCGCAAGGTTTCTGTCGTTTCGACCATGTCGACGCAGCCGCCCATGATTGCCGACGACCTGCGCCGCCAGGCCGACCACTTTATCGATCTTGCGACGCTGCGTGCCGAAATCGGCCGCGAACCGTCCGAACGTACCCCGCGACACAACACCGAGCCGGTGGCCGATCCGGTCGAGATCTGAGGCGTTCATTCGAACGCAAGGCGCGTGATCGCGATTGCGCGAGCGCCGCTTGAACCACTCCGCGTCAACGGCGTCGATCGTTGAGTTCTCTCAATAAATATCAAGAATTGCAGGCAGGGCTTTCAGCGCGCCGTGGCCGACAGCTGCGTTGCATCGGCCGTCTTTGTCGGATGCAACGCAAAGCGATTTTTCTTAGCCGCGGTCCTTCAGCAGGCGGCTTTTCTGCCGGTTCCAGTCGCGTTCTTTCGAGCTCTCCCGCTTGTCGTGCAGCTTCTTGCCCTTGCCGAGCGCCAGCTCCAACTTGGCGCGGCCGCGATCGTTGAAGTAGATCTTCAGCGGGATCAGCGACATGCCTTCGCGGTTGACGGCGCCCTGCAACCGGTTGACCTCGCGCTTCGACAGGAGCAGTTTCCGCCGCCGCCGCGTTTCATGATTGAAACGGTTCGCCTGCAGATATTCCGGCAGATAGGAGTTGATCAGCCAGATCTCGCCGCCCTCGTCCGTCGCATAGGATTCGGCAATGTTGGCCTTGCCTTCGCGCAACGACTTGACCTCGGTGCCGGTCAAAACCAGACCGGCCTCGTAGGTGTCGACGATCTCGTAGTTGAAGCGGGCCTTACGGTTTTCCGCCACAACCTTGTTGACCGTGCGCTGGCTTCCTTTGGGTGCCATCAGTTCGTCAATCCTGCATGTCTGAGTGCTGCATCGATCGCAGACTCGGTTGCCGGCTCGAGCGTCGGCAACAGCGGCGAGCGCACGGTGCGGCTCATACGGCCGAGGCGGTTCAACGCATACTTGGCGCCGCAGAGACCCGGCTCCATGAAGATCGCCTTGTGCAACGGCATCAACTTGTCCTGATAGGCAAGCGCCTTGGCATAATCGCCGGCAAGCGTCGCTTGCTGGAACTCGGCGCAAAGGCGTGGCGCAACGTTTGCCGTGACCGAAATGCAACCAACGCCGCCATGGGCGTTGAAGCCGAGCGCGGTTGCGTCTTCGCCCGAAAGCTGGACGAACTCCGGACCACAGGCCATGCGCTGCTCGGAGACGCGCTCGATCTTGCCGGTGGCATCCTTGACGCCGATGATGTTGGCGTAAGCCTTGCTGAGCGCCGCCATGGTCTCGACACTCATATCCACGACCGAGCGGCCGGGGATGTTGTAGATGACGATCGGCAGCTTCACGCTCTCGGCGATCGCGGCATAGTGCGCGAAGAGGCCCTTCTGCGTCGGCTTGTTGTAGTAGGGCGTAACCACGAGGATCGCATCCGCGCCAGCCTTTTCGGCGTGCTGTGCAAGCTCGATCGCTTCCGTCGTGTTGTTGGAGCCGGCGCCGGCGATAACAGGCACGCGCTTGGCAGCCGCTTCGATGCAGAGCTCGACCACCTTCTTGTGCTCATCATGTGAAAGGGTCGGAGACTCGCCGGTGGTGCCAACGGGCACCAAGCCATGGCTGCCTTCTTTTATCTGCCATTCCACATGCGCGACGAAACCATCCGCATCCACCGCGCCGGTGGCGGTGAACGGTGTTACGAGAGCGGGAATGGAACCCTTGAACATGCACAACTCCTGACGGCGTAAAAGCGAAGTCTGCACTCATGCTTTGGCCGTAATCGACGGTTAAAAAACTGCCGCACCATAATCATGTGAGGTGGCTGCGGCAAGCGTTGTAACACGGCATTTCACGCCGGTTTTCATGCAAAAGCTTGATGTTTGGCCTGCATAATCACGACCGCCCAACCAGGGCGAGAGCGGGTTTGGCGCAATTGTTACGATCGATACTGGCCGCCCGTCTTGTCATCGGGCAATCTGGCGGCGGATGAATGTTGGACACGGGGAACACGGGGTTCTTGATGCGCGGGTCAATATATCTGCCTGTCGCCGCCATCATCGGCGCGGTGCTTCTGGCAGCGCCAACGGGCAACGCAGAAACCCTTGACCGCATACCGGTTCCGACACGCAAGCCCGCGCTCTTGGACAAGGCGGCCCCCATTGCCGCGAGCGAAACCACGAATGCCATAGCGACGGCTGCCGGACCCGTCAGCAGCGATCTCAAGACGGGGCTCGATGCTCTGTCCAACAAGCAGCCGGCCGCAGCGATTGCCGTACGCGACGCGATGACCGAAGGCACGCTCGACCGGCACATATTGACCTGGGCGATCGCCGTTTCCGGCCAGCGGGGCGTACCTTCCTTTGAAATCGCCGATGCCCAACGGGAATTGCAGGGATGGCCGGGGCTGAAATCGCTGCGCGCCAACTCCGAGCGAGCGCTCTATCGAGAGAACCCGCCGGCAGCCGATGTACTCGCCGCCTTCGGCAACACGCAGCCGGAAACGACGGAAGGCTCCCTCATTCTTGCGCGTGCTCTCGTCGCCACCGGAAAAGCCGACATAGCCGCCAAGAACCTGCGTGCGATCTGGCAACGCGACACGCTCGACAAGGACATCGAGACCAAGATCCTTGACGAGTTTTCCGGCCTCTTGACCACAGACAATCATCAGCGCCGCATGGTGCTGCTTCTCTATCGCAACCGCGCCGAGCAGGCCGAACGGTTCGGCGACCTTGGAAAAGCTCAATCGCTTTATCGCGCCTGGGCGGCGGTCAGCCGTGGCAGCGACAAGGCGCCGGCCCTCATCGCAGCGGTCGATCCCGCCTGGCGCAAGGACGCAGCCTATCTCTTCATTCAGATCGAGTACCTGCGCAAACAGAAGAAATACGAGGAAGCAGCGAAGCTCCTTGCGCGCATGCCCAAGGACAAGGGCGCCCTGGTCAACCCTGGCGAATGGTGGGTCGAGCAACGCGTCGTCAGCCGCGGGCTGCTCGACAGCGGCGATTTTCGAGGCGCCTATCGGATCGCCGCCGGCCATCTCGCGACCGAGGCGACCGATATTATCGACGCCGAGTTTCATGCCGGGTGGTATGCCCTGCGCGGCATGGAGGACCCGGCGACCGCAGCGCGTCACTTCCGCCGCATTCTGGAAGTGTCGAGCCGTCCCCTCTCCGCTTCGCGCGCTTGGTACTGGCTTGGGCGCTCGGCCGAGGCCGGCGGACCGGGTGACGCCAACGAATATTTCGCAAACGCAGCCCGCTACCCCGGAACATTCTACGGGCAACTCGCAGCCGCCCGGCTGGGTCGCAAGACGCTGAACGTCGCCTACCCCGCCCCGACGGCAGAGGACCGATCACGGTTCGAAAACCGCGAAGCGGTGCGCGCCATCACTCGGCTTGAAGGCACAGGCCACACCTGGCGCGCCGACAGCATCTACCGGGCGCTTGCCGACGAACTGACGAGCCCCGGCGAACTGGCGCTGCTTTCCGCCCGAGCGGAAAAAACCGGCAATCACCAGCTCTCGCTCCAGGTCGGCAAGATTGCCTTTGGCCGCGGAATCGATGTTGCAGCGCTTGCGTTTCCCGTGGGCGTGATCCCGTCAAGCGCCAATATCGACGGGTCCGGCAAGGCACTCGCCTATGCGATCGCGCGCCAGGAAAGCGCCTTCAACCCGGGCGCCATCTCCACCGCCAACGCCCGCGGTCTGTTGCAGTTGATGCCGGGAACGGCCAAGGGCGTCGCTAGCCGCTACGGCCTTGCCTACTCGCAGGACCGGCTGACGAGCGACGCCGGCTACAACGCCACGCTCGGCGCCCACTATCTCGGCGAACAGATCAGCAGTTTCGGCGGCTCCTACATCCTCACCTTTATCGCCTACAATGCCGGCCCGCGCCGCGTTCCGGAATGGCTCGACCGCTACGGCGACCCGCGCGGCAAGCCGATCGACGAAGTCGTCGATTGGATCGAACGCATTCCGTTTCAGGAAACGCGCAACTATGTCCAACGGGTGATGGAGAACTATCAGGTCTACAAATCGAGGCTCGGGCAAAAAGCCGATATCGTCGAAGACCTGAGAATGGGACGGCAATAGCCGGCCTCAGCCGCGATCAAATAATTGTGATCAGCGTCAACGGCACAAACCGCGCCTTCAACCATTTCCTTTCTAAAGCCAGACTTTTCCGAAGGAAATGGTGAACGTTATGAAGACCTTGACAATCGTCGCCCTTTCGCTGGCGAGCGCCTTGAGCAGCGTGCCGCCCGCCGGCGCGTTCCCGAGCGCTCCGCCAATCGTCTCCGCGACGACCAATGTCCAACAGGTTCAATTCTCCTACGAGCGCGGCGAAGAACGCAAGAGCCGATCCAGTTGCGCCGTTCCCTATTGCGAACTTCGCGGGCGACATGGCTATTATCGGGATCGCGACTACCGCGACTATAATCGCAGCGGGTATTACCGCGACAGGTACTATCGGGATCGATATCGCCGCCACTATGACCACGACGACAACGACGTCGGGGCGGTGATCGGCGGACTGGCCGCAGGCGCGATCATCGGCGGTCTGTTGAGCCAACCGCGATATTACAACAACCCGAGATACTACAACGGACCAAGAGCCGTCAGCGGCAATGCACACCAGCGTTGGTGCTATGCGCGCTATCGTTCCTATAGGGCCTGGGACAACAGCTATCAGCCCTATGGCGGCCCGCGACGCCAATGTAGCTCGCCCTATTGAGCTAAAAAGTTGTTGAGCAGAACGCTGCCAACGCAAGGGGAAAAGTCACATCTGTTGGATATCGCCAGCCACGCTCGGGCCGCCGAACAGCTATGTCGGCCCGAACAACTTGCCCCTCACCTTCAAACGGATAGATTTTAGCTGTCCGAGAGGGAGCAGCATGGGCCAAGGCATATTCCACGAGCATAACTTCCGTAGTTCCGATGGGCTGCTGCTCTACGCAAGAAGCTACGGCCCTCCCCCTTCGCCATCCGCGGCAACACCGATCATTTGCCTGCCAGGCCTCACCCGCAACAGCCGGGACTTTCACGAACTCGCAAGCTTTCTTTCGACGTCACGGGGCATTCCCGTCATCGCACTGGATTATCGGGGGCGCGGCAACTCGGAACGCGACGCCGATAAGAGCCACTACACGGTGGCCGTCGAAACGACCGATGTGATAACGGCCTGCGCTCACTTTGCGGTCGAAAAAGCAATCTTTATCGGCACATCGCGAGGTGGCCTGATCCTCCACAACCTCGTCGATCGCGCCCCTTCGTTGATTGCAGCCGCAGTGCTCAACGATATCGGGCCTGTGATCGAAATTGAAGGTCTGCTTGCGATCCGGGATTACCTCAACTCCAGCGCCGCTTCGCCAAGCTGGGCGAAGGCACCCGGCTACCTGAGGACACTGCACGGCGGCGACTTTCCAGTCTTAAGCGACGGCGACTGGTCGGACATGGCCAAAGCGATTTTTCGCGACGAGGACGGCATCCCGGTTCCCGATTTCGATCCAGCAATCGCGCAGTCCCTGCGCGGATTGACACGCGAAACACCATTGCCCGATCTGTGGACACCCTTTGACGCCATGAGCCAAGTCTCCCTGATGATCGTCAGGGGCGAGCATTCGCGGCTTCTTTCAGAGACGACAGTGCGCGAAATGCGCCGACGACATAATGCGATGACCGCCTTCATCGCGCCTGGCCAGGGCCATGCGCCGCTGCTTCATCTGGACGGTCCACGCGACGCCATCACCGCATTTCTAAACGACCTCGCGCGCTCGCGCTGACCCAAGGAAGCCGCGCCGACGCGGTCTTTACTCCCTGATCTCCTCAAGCACGATGATGCAAGTGCAGGACCAAAATTCATGGTGCCATACCAAAACGAAAAAACCCGGCTCGAAAGCCGGGTTTCTCTCTTCTGACCGAGGTCAGACGATCTTAGAAGTCGCGCTGCAGGCGGACGAAGCCGAATACCTGATCCTGTTCGCCGTCAGCATCTTCGTACTGAACCGACACGCGGGTCGCGAGACCTTCGGTGATCTTGTAGTCGAGCGTGACGCCAGCGCGCCATGCGTCGTCACCGCTGAAGTCGGTGAGCGAGCCGTGGCTCAGGTTGTCGAAGTACTGAACGCCGGGGGTGATGGCCAGCTTGTCGGTCGCGTTGAAGCGGTACGACGCAGCAACGGTCCACTCAGACTTTTCCCAGTAAGCGTTCGGGTTCGAAGCCCAGATACCAGCAACCTGGAAGACGCCCGGGCCGAGGTCAGCCGAGAGCAGAGCGCGGATTGCGCCTTCTTCGAGTTCAGAGTCGTAACCGCCGAGCAGGTCGAAGGAAACGCCGCCGAGCGAAGCCGAAACGATACCGGAAACGCCAACACCGTTCGACTTGGTCGAGGTGCCTTCGAGTTCGTCAACCGAGAGACCGGCCTGGAACGAACCGCCGTCGTAGAGGTAGGCGATCGAGTTGAATTCGGTGAAGTTGCCGAGCGAGTCGGTTTCGCCGTTCAGGCCCTTATCCCACCAGTTGTAGAAGAAGCCGGCCTTGAGGCCACCGAGCTGGATGTAGGCTTCGTCAACGTCGATGAAGCTGTCGCCGATGTCGGTGTCGTTGTCAGCGTTGAACTCAGCAGCGAAGAAGCCGGTGAGCGTGCCGTACTCGGTGTCGCTCTTGGCGTCAAACGAGATGTAAGCGCGGGAGAAAACGTCCCAGTCCGACGTGGACTGACCGCCCAGGTTGCCCTGGTTGTAACGGCTGTCAGCAGCGTCTTCACCGAACGAACCCTGAACACGGATGAAGCCGCCGATCTTGAGGCAGGTTTCGGTGCCCGGGATGTAGAAGTAGCCAGTGCCGAAAGCGTCGCAAACGCGAACGTATTCCATGGGCTCCGGCTCTGCTGCGACGATAGCGTCGGCTGCCTGAGCGCCGGAAACTGCTGCGAGAGCTGCAGCGGAGCCGAGAAGAAGGCTCTTGATGTTCATTTCTGACCTCCAGTCAAAAGTTTCAAACGGGTCTGGGTATTTTGCTGAAGGACAGCTTTCCCTGCCCCATCCCCAACGTTCAAGAAGTCGGACGATCAACCGCCCTTGCTTCCGGAGTTGAAAATACAAGACCGGATCACCGGCGCAACGTCCAACTAGCGAGTTCACGTCCTTTGCATCGCCCTTCGCCGAGGCCTGTTGCTGAAACGACACAAAATCGCCGCAGACCCCCGCAGAAAATTAACAAAGCATTAAGAAAACCCTTTAGCGACGGGGGGTTAGCATAAGGAAGGTGGGGGTCGCCTGTTTCAGAAAGAGGCAGAAACCCGCCCAAAACAGGGGAAAAGCTGGACGCGAACCCCGTTTCAGATGTCCAGTGAATGCCTAAAACAGCATTCGCTCCAAGAAAGCGCTTGGTGGAGAAAGGATGGCGGCCTGAGGAATCAGCAGAATCAACGCAGAGATTCGGCAAACGCCCCGACCAGGTGATTCTGAACGATGCAAAGATCAGCACCGCGCAGCACCAAGAATGCACGGGCGCCCCTGGCGACGACTGCCGCAACGGCTCACGAACCACAATAAATGAAATTCAGTCGAGAGATAGCCGAAACCAAATGCTCGCTCGAAGGGCGGGGCGCAAAGGACATGGGGCTATTTGGGACAATGGCGGAGAAGAAGGGATTCGAACCCTCGATACCGTTTCCGGTATACTCCCTTAGCAGGGGAGCGCCTTCGACCACTCGGCCACCTCTCCGTTAGCGCCTGACTAGTGTCACTCAGCGGCCAATGCAAGATTTTTTTGTCGGTTTCCGGGAAATCCTCGCATTTTCATGTGGGCCGATCGGCAACCCCCGTCGTGCCGCGTCGTGTTCGCCCTCATCTCCGCAGGCAAGATCAGCGTACGCAGCCATGTGATTCCACATCGGCGCATCGCCTGCTGCTTACGATTTGCGCGCGAGGCGCTCGATCGCCTGTTGGGTCGCCGCGCCGAACTCGCCGTCGACCGGACCACCATAATACCCGCGGTCCTTCAGCAGGTTCTGCATTTCCTTGCGGAATGCGGGCGTGAAATTGTTGGGCTGGCTCTTCAGTTCATCGAGTTTCGCCGGATCGCCGCCCTCGACGCTGGCTGCAGCCCAGCGAACCGCCTCCTTCGCGTCCGCCTTGGTGCCGAGGCCGTAATCATAGAGGCGACTGAGGTTGCCCATCGCATAGGCGCTGCCGGCGTTGGCCGCCATCTCATACCAGGTGCGCGCCTGCACATAGTCCTGCGCGACACCATTGCCGATATCGTAGAACCAGCCGAGCAGCGCCATGGAATAGGAATCACCCACGTTGGCCGCCTTCTCGTACCAGATCTTGGCTTCCGGGTAGCTCTGCTCAGTCCCCAGTCCGTTCTGATAGGCCCAACCGAGCGACGACATCGCGTTGGCGTCGCCGCTTTCGGCGGCCTTCTTATACCAGGCGAGCGATTGTTGGAGGTCTTTCGGCAGGCCAAGGCCTTCGCGATAGAACCAGCCCATCGTCGCCATGGCATTGGCATAGCCCTGATTGGCCGCCAGTTCATACCACCGGGCGGCTTCCGCATAGTCCTGCGCGATGCCGTCATAGCCCTCGCGATAGAGCCAGCCGAGCGAGGCCTGCCCATAGGCATTGCCGGCGCGGGCCGCCTGGTCGAACATGCGCTTGCCCTCGTCGACGTCCACCGGCCCATCGGTCCCGTAGACCGAGAACCAGGCGAGATTGGTCAACGCATACATGTTACCGCCGTCGGCCGCCTTTCGGTAGTTGCGCCGCGCTTCGACATAATTCCGCCCGGCGTCCTGCGCGCGCCCCAACATATTGACGAGCATCATATCGTCAGGGTTTTCGTTGACGGCCTGGGCACAGGCGGTGAGCGCCCTTTCGGCGTCGAGCTTCAGGAAATTGACCCCGAGGAAACCGGGCATCGACTGCGGCTCGCCGGCAAGCAGATAGCAATCGCGCGAAGCCTGGGTGTCCTTGCCGGTCGGCGAGACGTTGAGGCCCTTCTGCGGCTCGAGGGCTGCAATCTGCTGCTCGGCCTCCGCCTTGTGCTTGCTGTCAGGGTAGCGCTCGATGAAGCGCGTCAGCGCCGCCGCATCGGTCGACTGCTTCAAGGCGTCCCAGGCAATCTCGTCCGGCGTCACGCTCGATGTCTGCTCGGCTTCGCTCAAGAGCTTCAGCTTCTTTTCCGCGAGCATCTTATAGACCGGGTCCGAACCATGCTTGGCCAGGAAGGCGGTCAACAGGTCCTTGTCCGCGAGATCGCGGATGTTCTGCCAGTCGGCAGCCGCCTCGGATTGGCTGTTGGGCGACAACTGTCCGCCATTATTGGTGACGGTGATGTTCACCTCTTTGATGTTGAGAAAGATCTGGGCGCCGCCGAGCGAGCCGTAGACGAAAGGCTCCTGGCCGCGATTGGTTACCGACACCACCTCGTCGCGAACCTTTCCAAGCGCGATGCGGACATCGACGCCCGGTTCCGTCAGATACTTGGCGAGTGCCGTGGCGAAGGGGCTGTTCTTGCCCTCCCCGTCGAGCGCGACCGTGCCGGCCTTCGAGGCGAAGGCGACGAGCAGATCGGCCGATTCGGGCTCGACGCGCGCCAGTCCGCGCGAAACGGCCCTGGTCGAGATCGAACGCGTCATGCTCTGCTCGAAAGGATTGTTGCGACAGGCGTCGAGAATCACCAGCTTGAGCTTGGTCGCGCCTTCGAGCGAACGCTGAACTCGATCGAGGCCGATCGCCTCGTCCTCGATATCCTTGTCAGTCTTCAGTTGCGCGTCGACGGGAAGCAGGAAGTTCTCGCCATTCATCTCCATGCCATGGCCTGAGTAATAGACGATCGCAACTTCGGCACCGGTCGCGAGATCCTCGAAGTCGCGCAGCGCCTTGACCATCTCCTGGCGACCGACGTCGTGCACCGTCGTCACCGAATCGAACCCGGCATCCTCGAACGAAGCCTTCATCAGTTCGACGTCGTTGGCGGGGTTGTTGAGCGGCGACGTCGCTTCATATTTCTCATTGCCGATCAGCAGCGCGACGCGTTTTGCCGCCCATGCCCCTGATGGCATCGACACAAGCAGCGCCACACAGACGATCGAAAGCGGCAGCCACCGCCGCGCAAGCCCCAAGGCCATGTTATTCCCTCCAGCACCCATCATCGTCTTCCGCCTTGCCCAGCGTGAACGACAGACGATGCCTCGCCCGATTACCCTCGGAGGCGGCCGTCGGCGCCCCGGTCATGTCTAATGAAAGTATTACGTATGAGGTTGGGGCTTTCAATGTGCGCGCATGCCAAATTTAGCGACGACGCCTGCCGATGGCACAAGGTTTAAGCAAGGCGGCGTGCTTAGCTCAATCACGGGGGGCGCGGCGAGTCCGCCAAGAACACCACAGATCCGCCGAGGGCTGCGCTGATACGGAGCTTGCCATGTCGATGAAAATGCATGTCGCCGAGGTAAAGCCAGGCCAGCTCGCCACGACCCACCAGCATTATTTCATCGAGCGGCCGTGCAGGATCCTCGTCATTGGGCAGCACCTGAAAGCCAAGACAAAGTATCGGTGCCTGCTGCGCCATATCTCTATTGCCGGCGCGATGCTCGACTTCAATGCGACGATCCCGCTGCCGAAGCACTTCTTCCTCGAGATCGAGGGCTTCAAGGAAGAAATCGGTTGCTCTGAGGTTTACCGTGAGAGCGCGGAACTCGGGGTGCGTTTCAACATGCTGCTTTCGGCAGATTTCCTGAGACGCCTGATCCGCATGCAGTTTTCCAGCGGCGGACTTTGATCTCCTCAAATCAAGCGAGCCCCGACATTAGATTTCGAGCCCCGACATTAGATTTTTAGTGATCGATTTCAGGGGATTGCAAGTTTCTTCTGCAAGACTGATTCTAGCATCGGTAGAAATCGTCCACCGATATGATGTGGGACAAATGAATTGTCCGGGGTCCACGAATGCGGTCAAAGGTTGATCGTGCCGTGCGACCCGGCACTGGCGGAGAAAGACGCATGCAGAACCAGACCATGTATTCCTGCGTCCCCTCGCCATTTTACGAGCGGCGCTACGAGCGTTTCAACATCGGCCATGCGGGCACGCTGACCGCCGTGCAGCCGGGGCTCGGAAGCGTCTCGGTCCGGTCCTGCCGGATGATCGACATATCGCGCGGCGGCGCGAGCTTTGCCGTCGACACCAATATCGGTCTGCCGCAACATTATTATCTGCACATCGTCGGCACTTCGCTTCGGATCGGCTGTGCAGAGGTCTATCGCAACGGCGAGCGCATCGGCGTCCAGTTCATCAAGCCTATCGAGCAGACCTTGCTGCGCGAAATCATCCGGCAGGAGTTCTTCACCGGGCAAGTCAAAAACGCAAAGCCGCGGCGATAGGCCAGCCACAAAACGAAAGGCGGCAGATTCCCGCAGCTTTTCTTTCGGGAACGATTCCGAATTGCCAAAGCATGCGATAAGTTCCCCCGTACGTCATCCGAACGGGGCCTTATCTTCAGCATGTCCGCATTCTCTCGCTTCACGCCGCTCATCCAATCCCTACCGTCCACCATCCCCTTTGTCGGGCCGGAGGCGATCGAACGCCAGCGCGGGCGCGCGATCGCGGCGCGCATCGGCGCCAATGAAAGCGGCTTCGGTCCGGCGGAGAGCGTGCTTTCAGCGATGAGAGAGGCAGCCAGCGGAACCTGGAAATATGCTGACCCGGAAAATCACGATCTGAAACAAGCGCTTGCAGCCCATCTCGGAACCAACCCGGCCAATCTCGCGATCGGCGAAGGCATCGACGGCTTGCTCGGCCAGATCGTCCGCATGGTGATCGAGCCGGGCATGCCGGTCGTCACCTCGCTCGGGGCTTACCCCACCTTCAATTACCACGTCGTCGGCCATGGCGGCCGGCTCGTCACAGTGCCCTATGCGGGGGACCGGGAAGACCTCGATGGGTTACTGGCAGCCGTGAAGCAGGAAAATGCGCCGCTCGTCTATTTCGCCAATCCCGACAATCCGATGGGAAGCTGGTGGTCGGCCGAACGCATTGTCGAGTTCGCGAGGGGCCTGCCCGAAACGACGCTGTTCATTCTGGATGAAGCCTACTGTGAAACCGCACCGGCCGAAGCGCTACCACCGATCGACGCCCTGATCGACATGCCGAACGTGGTGCGCACGCGCACGTTCTCGAAGGCCTACGGGCTTGCGGGTTCGCGTGTCGGCTATGTGGTCACCACGCCGGGCACGGCCCAGGCTTTCGACAAGATCCGCAACCATTTCGGCATGAACCGGATCGGCGTCGCCGCGGCAATCGCAGCGCTTGCGGACGAGGTGTATCTGAAGGAAGTGACGGCCAAGATTGCGGCGTCGCGGCAGCGAATTGCTGCTATCGCCACGCAAAATGGCCTTGCCCCGCTCGTCTCAGCCACCAACTTCGTGGCCGTCGATTGTGGCCGGGACGCGGTCTATGCCCGCGCGATCGTCGATACCTTGATGAGCGACCACGGCATCTTCATAAGAATGCCGGGGGTGGCGCCGCTCAATCGCTGCATCCGGATCAGCACCGGACCGGAGACGGAGATGGCCCTGCTCGAAGCGGCTATGCCCGCGGTCCTGAAGAAACTCGCCTGACCCCTTTTCTCAAGGCCCAGCTTGCGGCGCCGTCGGGCGCCGCCCGTCCGATCAGTGAACCGTCATCCATTCGCGAGCTGCGCGCAGCGCCGCTGCGAGGTCCGGCTTACTCATCGTCATCGCCAGGTCGGCGCGCAGATCGACGGCGCGGTCGCAACCCTTGATCGCCGCGATGTTCAGCCACTTGTGGGCGGCGACGAGATCGACCGGGCGACCGTGGCCGGTCGCGTAGGCCAGACCCATGTCGCAAAAGACTTCCGCCTGGTTGTCACCACCCATCGCGGCATCCGAAGCAATCTGCATATCAAAGCGTGCCATTGTCGTGTCCCTGTCTTGCCTGGTTGGTTTTTCCGAAGCAGCCCGCCCGTTTGGGGCGGACCATGCTCCAGATCAGCACTTGTTTTGGTCCCTGTTCGACCTTGCCTCTTTGCGGGCCTTTCCGAAGCGCGCCGTCTTTTTTGCGGTGTCGTCCTCGGTGGTTTTTCGGAGCGTTTCGTTCCGCTCGTCTTATGGCTTCACTATGCCTGACGGGCTTCAATGGGCGCTTAAAATGCATGCTTAATTTGCGACAAACAAAGTTCAAACGCTTGGTAAACTTGAGTTTTTGTTAAACATCGGAAGGCTTGAAATCCGGCGCATTCGCCTCAAAATTTACGAAAAATTCAATCGACGATTTCAACCAAACGCTAACCACGAAAAGATCGGCGCCAGCAAAGTCCGCGCAATTCCTTGCGCAAGAAGCGCTCAAAACCGCCCAGGAAAAAGCGGCAAAGGCCGCGATTCGGCTGGTTTACCTTTACGTGCGCGTAAGCTATCTTGCCCGCGGCGGTGAGGAGACTGCCTTTTCATACGAGGACATCTTGAGCTGCCGGCGGAGCGGACCACGCCGGCAGCCTCAATCTGGAGGACACGAATGCTACGTACATTGCTCATCACCGCGACGCTGGCTCTCGGCATTGCCGGAACCGCCGCGGCGGCGGAACCGATCCTAGGCAACTGGAAGACGGCGAGCGGCGCCACGGCGGAAATCGCCCCCTGCGGCGGCGCCTTTTGCATCACGCTGAAGACCGGCAAGCATGCCGGCAAGCGCATCGGCAACCTTTCGGGCACCGATGGCAGCTACTCGGGCGAGATTACCGATCCGGACACCGACAAGACCTATAGCGGCTCGGGCGCTGTCAACGGCAATTCGCTGAAGATGAAGGGCTGCGTGCTGAAGGTGCTGTGCAAGTCGCAGACATGGACCCGTCTCTAACAGAGCCGGCGCGGCAGAAATCGCCGCTACGATTACGACGATGAAAGGGCAGCCGATGGCTGCCCTTTTTTATGGGCGCGAAGGATCTGCCGAGCGGCCTTTCGCCGGCGCCCTCAACCGGCCTTTTGAAATGGCCCGAGCATACGCCTTCCGTTTCGACGGACAGTGCCACCGGGGTCGGCCGGCTCTCGGCTCCGTGGGCGTACAACCGAAGATGAACGCCAGATGAACGGACATCTCAGCATCAATTCAGTTTGGGTATGCGAAAACACACTCAATCGATTTGAACCTGCCTCCAAACAACGGACAGAACCATGGATATCCTCGCTCGGCGCCTCACCATCATCAGCCTTCTGATGGTCGTTTTCGCTGTCACTCTTGCAGCTGCAGTCAGCGCTGACACCGAACGTCGCCGCAGCAACACCTATCTCGGTTCGCTGACCGATTGCACCGCCCACACGGCACAGTACTGCCAGGCCAAGCTCTAACGCAGCCAGGCAGGCTAAGTTCCAGAGCCTCAACTGAAGCCGATCACTTCGTGGTCTGATGGAGAGACGAACATGCTGGCAGCACTTTCGACTTCAGCCTTTCTGTCGCTGCGCGTCCTGGCGCTCGCCAGCCTGCTGATGGCGCCGGTCGGGGCGCTCGCCTACTCCAAGGCCAGCGGCACGGGCATCGGCAAGCAGGGCGCGGGCCTTGTCCTCTTCGTCACCCTGCAGCGCCAGGCCATGACCTGACGGATCGTTGCGGATCGGAACTACGAGCTGAAAGGGGCGCACATTGCGCCCTTTTGTTTTAACCGGCTTGCGCATCGGCGAGCCGCTTTCCTATCCTTGGTTTTCCAGAGGATTCGTCTCAGCCAAGGCCACCAGACCCGAACCGATGCCCGCCTATCTCATCTATGCCCTCGCCGCCCTTGCAGAAATTGCCGGCTGCTTTGCCTTCTGGGCCTGGCTGAAGCTCGACAAGTCTGCGCTCTGGCTTGTTCCCGGAATCGTCTCGCTGGCGCTCTTTGCCTGGCTGCTGACCTTGATCGACAGCCCCGCGGCCGGCCGCGCCTATGCGGCCTATGGCGGCGTGTATATCGCCGCATCGCTCATCTGGCTCTGGCTGGCGGAAGGCGTCAGACCGGACCGCTGGGATCTTGCCGGCATGACGGTTGCGCTGATCGGCAGTGCGATCATCCTCGCCGGCCCGCGTTGAGCAACGGGCCTCAAATCGCCCCGCGGTTGTGCGTGCCGCCATCTTGTCGTTTGCTTGTCAGAAGCCGCAGCCTATAATGCGACATGAACAAGCGAATCTCTTCACACTCCGTCCTTTCCACAGCAACGCCCGAGCCTTTCGAGCCGCAGTATTTCGATGATCCTGCGGCCGCAGTCGATTGCCTCGAGGCGCTTTACGAGCGCAATACCCGGTTCCTCTGCGAGGCGTTCGAGGGGCTGGGCAAGGGCGGCAAGCCGTTGACCCGTTATCGCGCCTGCTACCCGCAGGTCAGCATCGAGACGAGCAGCTTCGGCCATGTCGATTCCCGTCTTTCCTATGGTTATGTCAGCGCGCCCGGCGTCTATACGACGACGATCACGCGGCCAAAACTCTTCCGGCACTATCTGAAGGAACAGCTCGGGTTGTTGACGCGCAACCACGGTCTCGGCATCACGGTCTCGGAATCGGCCACCCCGATCCCCTTGCATTTCGCCTTCGGCGAAAGCGCCTATGTCGAGGCATCGGCCGCCAATGCCATCGACATCCCCTTGCGCGACCTGTTCGACGCGCCTGATCTGACGACCACGGACGATGAGATCGCCAACGGTTCCTACGAACCAGGTCCGGGCGAACCGTCGCCGCTTGCCCCGTTCACGGCGCAGCGCATCGACTATTCGCTGGCGCGCCTCAGCCACTACACGGCGACGAGCGCCAATCATTTCCAGAACTTCGTGCTCTTCACCAACTACCAGTTCTATATAGACGAATTCTGCGCTTGGGCCCGCCAGCAGATGGCGGAAGGCGGCAACGGCTACACAGCCTTCGTCGAGCCCGGAAACATCATTACGCCCGCCGGGGCCGACAAGCCGGAGACGGACTTTACCCTTCCGCGGTTGCCGCAGATGCCGGCCTATCACCTGAAGAAGAAGGGCCACGGCGGCATCACCATGGTCAACATCGGTGTCGGCCCGTCCAACGCCAAGACGATCACCGACCATATCGCCGTGTTGCGCCCGCACGTCTGGCTGATGCTCGGCCACTGCGCCGGCTTGCGCAACAGCCAGCGGCTCGGCGACTACGTGCTTGCCCATGCCTATATGCGCGAGGATCACGTGCTCGACGACGACCTGCCGGTCTGGATCCCGCTGCCGGCGCTCGCCGAAGTGCAGGTGGCGCTGCAGGATGCCGTGGCCGAAGTGACCGGTTATCGGGACTACGATCTCAAGCAGATCATGCGCACCGGGACCGTCGCCACCATCGACAACCGCAACTGGGAGCTTCGCGACCAGCGCGGCCCGGTCAAGCGCCTGTCGCAGGCGCGCGCCATCGCGCTCGACATGGAATCGGCAACGATCGCCGCCAACGGCTTCCGTTTCCGCGTGCCCTATGGAACGCTGTTGTGCGTCTCCGACAAGCCGCTGCATGGCGAACTGAAGCTGCCGGGCATGGCAACGGCCTTCTACAAGACGCAGGTCAGCCAGCATCTGAAGATCGGCATCCTGGCGCTGCAGAAGCTCGCGGCGATGCCGCCGGAAAAGCTGCATTCGCGCAAGCTCAGAAGCTTCTACGAGACCTCGTTCCAGTAGAGGTCAAAACGTCGCTAGGACATTGCCCCACGGCACGGCGCTCTAGCGACGTTTCCCCAAAACCATCGACAACAGCGTGCCCGCGACTGCGGACACGATGATCAGGAGATGCGCGTTGACGCCGGCCGTCGCCAGCAGTTCGAGGCCCGCCCGGCCGGCGGGGGCGCCGAAGGAAACGGCACCGGCCGCAATCGCTGCCGGATAGGTGCCGACGCCAGCCGGCGCATGCATCGGCAGCACCGAAGAAAGCTCGCCTCCGAGCGCGCCGCCAAAACAGGCCGCAAGCGGCGCAACTCCCATGAACGCCAGCACCCAGGCGAGCACGATTACCTTGACGGCCCAGTTGAGGATGGTCATGCCCCAGGCGCGCAGGAACGCAGCCACGGTGCCCGGCAGGCCCGCCTCCAATTCCTCGACGACCGGCTCGAACTTTGCCGGCAGGAGCCTGCGCGCCAGCGCGATTGCGTGGTCCTTCAAGAGAAAGAAGAGAAGCGGCGAGGCAAGCGCCGCAAACCAGACGAGCCAGAGCCCGATCGACCCTCTGCCGAAGACCAATCCGACGACGGCCACGACGAGGAGCGCATGCAGGTCGAGCAGGCGCATGACCAGAAGAGCGGCCGTCCCCCTGGCGAGCGGGACAGAAAACTCCGAACGCATCAGGAGAGGAAAGCTGGTCTCGCCGGCCCGAAACGGCAGCATGATGTTCAGGAGATTGTGGACCTGGGTGACCCGAAAGAGCGGCAGGAAACGCCCCGACGTTTCGCTCGGGAAGTAATCGTAGATGCGATAGCAGCGAATGAAGTAGGTCGCGATGAGCAGCAAGAGGGCCGCAGATGCGGCACCAACGCCGATTTCGGACCACTGGCGCAAGAGCGCCGACCAGCCCCAGAACCACTCAACGAAGGCCGCGTAGGCCGCAATGGCGCCCGCCGACAGCAATGTCATCCGGTTGCGGACGAGCCAGGATCGCCGGTCAGGCTCGCAATCCGATGTCATCAGGCCTCGATTTCCCGTGTTGAAGGGCAAGATTGAACGTTGGTTATCACCGATAACTGTGCAAGAAAACGATTATGTAAGCAGTCCAATTCTTGCGGCAGCGTGAGCGCCGTATGTATGAGCGGTTCCCATGCATCCCATAGAGCTATCCGTCGTCATTCCCGTATTCAACGAAGAAGACAGCATTCAGCCGCTGATTACGCGGGTCCGCGATGCGCTGGCGAATTTTCCGTCCCCTTGGGAACTGATCCTCGTCGACGACGGCAGCACCGATCGAACGCTTGTGAATGCAAGAAAGGCCCTTTCCGATCCCGGCATCGACCTCAAGATCGTTGAACTGCAAAAGAACTTCGGACAGACGGCCGCGATGCAGGCGGGCATCGATGCCGCCACCGGCCGCCTGATCGCCACGCTCGACGGCGACCTGCAGAACGACCCGGCCGATATTCCCGAGATGGTCACAGCGATCGAGGAGCGTCAGCTCGACCTGCTCGTCGGCTGGCGAAAGAACCGGCAGGATGGCCTGCTCCTTCGAAAAATCCCGTCCTGGTGCGCCAATCGCCTGATCGGCAAGATCACCGGCGTCCGGCTTCATGACTATGGCTGCAGCCTGAAGGTCTATCGCGCGTCCGTCATCAAGCAGGTGAAGCTGATGGGCGAAATGCATCGCTTCATCCCCGCCTGGGTCGCAGGCGTCGTGCCGAGCAGCCGCATCGGCGAAATGCCGGTCACCCACCACGCACGGCAGCATGGCCAATCCAAGTACGGGATCTCCAGAACCTTCCGGGTGATTCTCGATCTTTTGTCGGTGCTGTTCTTCATGCGTTACAAGGCGCGCCCGGGACACTTCTTCGGTTCGATCGGCCTTGCGACGGGGGCGCTCAGCGCCCTGATCCTCCTCTATCTCGGCTTCGACAAGTTCGTGCTCGGCAACGATATCGGAACCCGCCCGATGCTGATCGTCGGCGTGATGTTGTTCCTGTCGTCGGTTCAGCTCATCACCACGGGCATTCTCGCGGAAATGATGGCGCGCACCTATTTCAGCGACGACGGCACGACGAACTATATCGTCCGGCAGGTCTTCGTGCGGGACCAGACAGATGCTTGAGGCCGTCAACCGCCGGCCAAACCTGATCCTTGCGCTGATTGCGGGCTACTTCCTGCTTTGCATCGCACTGAGGCTTTCCGCTTCGACTTCGCTGGAGATCGACGAATCCGAGCAGGCCTATGTCTCGCAGTTCCTGATGCTCGGCTACGGCTCGCAACCGCCTTTCTACAATTGGCTGCAATACGGGCTGACCTCGCTGTTCGGCCCGTCAGTGGCGACGATGACCGTACTCAAGAACGGCCTATTGTTCCTCTGTTGTCTCTTCTTCGGCCTTGCATCCCGCGAGGTTCTCGGCGACCGGCGCCTTGCAGCCATCACGACAATGGGCGTCCTCGCTCTGCCGCCGATCTTCCTGCTTGCCCAGCGCGACCTCTCGCACACGGTCGCCGCGCTATTTGCCGTTTCGCTCTTCCTGTACGCATTCCTGCGGACGATGAGCCGACCGACCTTCTTTGCCTACGCTCTTACAGGCGTCGCCGTCGGGATCGGCGTCATCTCAAAGTACAACTTCGTGATCGTTCCGGTCGCGGCGATCGTCGCGATCCTGCCCGAACCGAAACTTCGCGCCCGGCTCTTCGACTGGCGCATCCTTGTCGCAATCGCAGTCTGCGCGCTGATTGCCCTGCCGCACGGCACCTGGGTCCTGCAAAATATCGGCGCCGCGTCGAGCAATACCTTCAAGGAAATGGGAACGGGGCAGGAAGCCGGTTTCGTGTCGAAGGCGTTGAAGGCGATCGTCGCGCTCTTTGCCTCGACGCTTCGCGGCTCAGCGATCATCCTCGCCGTCTTCGCCCTCGTGTTTCGCAAGGACCTGCCGGCGATCTGGCGCGCCGACAGCCTCTGGGCTCGGGTCGTCGGGCGCATGCTGGTCCTCTGTCTCGGCGCCGTTCTCGTCATCATGCTGGTCACCGGCGCCACCCATATGCGGGAAAAGTGGCTGGTTCTCTTCCTCGTCCTGCTGCCGCTCTATCTGGCCCTCAAGGTCGAGGCGTCCGGCGTTGACACCACACGTAGCGTCCGGCCCGTCGCCCTCTTTATCGGCTTCGTCATCGTGACCACGCTGGTCGTGGTGTCTACCCGCGCAGTCGTGCGCCCTTGGTTCGGCAAGGTTTCGAGACTGAGCATTCCCTACAGCACCCTCGTCGACACCGTCGTTCAGCAGCACGGACACGAACCGGCGATGGTTCTGGCCACCAACAAGCAGGTGGCCGGCAATCTGCGAACGCGCCTGCACGGGGCCAAGGTCTACGTGCCCGGCAACAACAGCAGCCCGGCGATCGGTCAGCTGGCCGGGCCGCTTCTCGTTGTCTGGACCAACGACGGCAAGGCCGATGCAGCGCCACCGGCGCCACTCGTCGATGTCCTCAAATCCTTCGGCGTGCCGGAAACGCACTTGCAGCCGCAGCAACTCGCCCTGCCCTATCTCCACGGCACGCTCGAGGATCGCTACAGTTTCGGCTACTTCTGGATCGACGATCCGTCGCGATCCGCGCCGACGAGCAGCTTGAGCTCGCCAGGGTGAATGCGAAGCGCGACGTCGCGGCCCATGGGCAGAAGTTCGCCGTCGATGACGCAGTTGATCTTTCGTTCGACCTTCGGAAAATGCAGATCGAGGGCATGACCGCTCATGGCGGTAATCAGCGGACTGTCGCGAAACTTGCCGCGCATTACATCGAGCGCGAGCTTGGCGACACCCGGCGGACTCAGCGGCGGCGCCGTGTAAAAGCCGAGATGGCCGGCGGTCACGTCGTCCGCATACATCAGCGTGTCGCGGCCGAACGGATTGTTGGAAACCGAGACCGCCGAGACATGACGGCTCTCCTTGTGACCATCGACATCGAACTCGATCTCGAAATCCGGAGGATTGAGAATCACTCCGATTGCGGCGCGGGTGCTGGCGGCGATCTTTCCCGCTCTTGAGCGAAAGCTGTAGGATTCGCGGTAGCGCACCATGCGCGCATGCAGCCCCATGGAGAATTGATGCACGAACGCACGGCCATCGGCGCTGCCGATGTCACCGTCGATAATCACGCCATTCGCCAGCACTTCCGGCACTTTCCAGATATCGAGCGGCAGCTTCAGCGTGCGGGCAAAAAGATTCATCGTTCCGGCGGGAACGACGCCGAGCGGCATGCGGTTCTTCCAGGCGACGCCGGCGGCGGCCGAAATCGTGCCGTCACCTCCGCCGGCAAGAATGGCGTCGAGGTCGTCGCGACGGCAGGTCCGCTCCAACGCCTCTTGCATCTCGTTTCCGGAAACCGCTGCAATCTCGATCTGGTGGCCTGCGGCCTGGAAGACGTCTTCGACCTTCTGGCCATAGGCGGCCATGTCCGTCGTGCGGAACGTTCCGCCGTCGCGATTGAAGATTGCCTTGATTTTCATGAACGGCTCGTCGGCTCCATTGCCGCGGCAATGCGGCTCACCGCGATCAAATAAGCGCGATTGCGGCCAATTCCAGAACCTTACCGAAACTTAACGGGAGCGCCGGTCGTTCGTCCGCTCCATCACGACCAGCACAACAGAAGCCGAGTGTCACAGCAATGCAGCGATCAGCGCGGTTCGGGCAACTTCAGCGGCCCGCCTGTCTTGATCGAGCGGATGGCGAAATTGGACCGGATGTCGGTGACGCCGGGCAAGGCCAACAGCGTCTCGGTCAAGAGTTTCTCATAGGCAGGCAGATCCTCGACGACGACCTCGGCGAGGAAATCGGCATTGCCGGAGATCAGGAAGCAGGAGACCACCTCGGGGATGGCGAGCAGCGCCTCCTGCTGCTGCTGTGCGTTCTCGCGGCTATGGCGCCCAACCTTGATTTCGACGAAGACCGTCAGCCCGAGACCGGCTTCCTTACGATCGATGTCGGCCCTGTAGCCGCGCAGGATGCCGGATTTTTCCAGGTTGCGGATGCGCCGCAGGCAGGGCGACGGCGAAAGATTGACCTTTTCGGCAATCTCGACGTTCGTTGCGCGCGCGTCCTGCTGAAGGATTCTAAGGATGGCGAGGTCGAATTTATCGAGGCTTGGCATTTTTATGAACTTCAGTTGTTGTTATTGGCACATTGTTGCTGACGATAGTCTATTTCAGGCACAAATCGCAAGGACATGCCCCGCTATCAGGGCGTAATCTCCTTCCAGACCCAAAAGCCTCTCAGGTATCCAATTCGGGAAGGAAATTCAAATGGTTGCGCTCGCTCTCGATCGCGGCAATACGACGCCTGTCGCCGCCGGCTATGCCGGCGCCTTCGTAACCGTCCTCATCTGGGCGGGCTGGATACTGGCGACCCGCCACTCGGCCGGCACCGCGCTTGGCACGATCGACCTCGGGCTGATCCGCTACGGCGTGCCGGCGATCCTTCTTGCCCCGGTCTGGCTGAAGACCGGACTTCTGCCGCGCAAGCTGCCGCTGCTGTTGCTCGTCCTGATGGTCGCCGGTTCGGGCGCCCTGTTCTTCCAGGTCTCCGCCTTTGCGATCCACTCCGTTCCGGCCTCTTCGGTCGGCGTTCTCCTCGGTGGCTCGATGCCGCTTGCCACCGCGCTCATCGGCATCACGGTCTTCGGCGAGCGGCCGGACCGGATGCGCGTGCTCGGCTTTGCCGCAATCCTTGCCGGCGTCGCCATCCTCCTGACGCGAAGCCTCGGAAGTGCGGCCTCGACCGGCTGGAGCGGCTATGCGCTGCTGCCGACTGCGGCGACCCTCTGGGCGATCTATACCCATGCCTTCCGCCGCTCCGGCCTCAGCCCGCTGCAGGGAAGCGCCCTGATCGCCATCTGGTCGTTCCTCATCCATCTCGGACTTGCCACCTGCTTTGGAACCACCCTTGCCAGCGTTCCGGTCCAGGAGATCGCCTTGCAGGTCACCAGCCAGGGCATCCTGTCCGGCCTCGTCGCCATGGTAGCCTACGGCTTTGCCGTAAAGAGCCTTGGCGGCACCCAGGCGGCCGCCTTCACGGCACTGACACCGGTTCTCGCGATGGTCGGCGGCGCCGTCCTGCTCGGCGAGCAGATCGGCCCCTTCGAGATCCTCGCCGCGGTCGTCACCGCTACCGGCGTCGCGCTTTCGACCGGCATTCTTTCGTCCAAGGCCTGAACGCAAAACTCGTTAAAATGGGAAGGCCCCGGAGGTGTTCGCTCCGGGGCCTTTTTCTGTCTCGACGACAAGCTCAGCCGTGAATGATTTCACGGTGTTTCTGCAGCCGGTGACCGTAGGCCTGGCTGACGCGATCGAAGATGATGGCAATGCCGACGATCGCAAGGCCGTTGAAGATGCCGAGCGTGAAGTACTGGTTGGCAATCGCCTTCAGCACCGGCTGGCCGAGGCCCTGAACACCGATCATCGAGGCGATGACCACCATGGCGAGCGCCATCATGATCGTCTGGTTGATGCCGGCCATGATCGTCGGCAAGGCGAGCGGCATCTGGACGTTCTTGAGCTTCTGCCACGCCGACGAACCGAAGGCATCGGCCGCCTCCAGCACGTCCTTGTCGACGAGGCGAATGCCAAGGTTCGTCAGGCGAATCATCGGCGGGATCGCGTAGATGACAACGGCGATCAGCCCCGGCACCTTGCCGATGCCGAGCAGCATCACGACCGGGATCAAATAGACGAAGCTCGGCATGGTCTGCATCACGTCGAGGATCGGATTGACGATGTTCTGAAACCGATCCGAACGGGACATGACGATGCCGATCGGAATGCCGACGGCGATCGACAGCACGGTGCAGACGAAGATCATCGAGACCGTCTTCATCGTGTCGTCCCACATGTCGAAGTAGCCGATCAGAAGCAGCGTGCCGATGCAGCCGGCGACGATCTTCCAGTTGCGGCTTGCCACCCAGGCGATGAAAGCGATCAAGATCAGGATGATTGGCCAGGGCGTCTTCGTCATGAAGCGCTCCGACTGGATGAGAAAGAATTGCAAGGGCTCGAAGAAGCCTTCGATCGCGTCGCCATAGGCGCGCGTGAAGCCGCGAAATCCCTCGTCGATCGCCTTTTTCAAGGCTCTCAGGCTCTCGTCATCCATGTGTGGAAACTGGGTCAACCAGTCCATTCCATTTCCCCTTCAGATTTCGCCGGCCGCGATTGTTGTTTTGCCTTTGCCGGACCTCGAACGAAGAGGCGGCGCACATGACTGCGCCGCCCGCTGGTTATGACCATCGCGATCAGAGCGCGGCCTTCACCTTTTCGGCGACCTCGGGCGAAACCCACGGGGTCCAGATATCGGGGTTTTCCTGCAGGAAGTGCTTGGCGCCCTCCTCCCCGCTCGCCTGATTGTCGGTCATCCAGGCCATCAGCTTGTTGACCGTGTCGTTGGTCCAGGCGCGCTTGTTGAGGTAATCCATAGCCGGGCCGGCGCGATCGGCGAAGGCCTTGGTCACCAGCGTCTGGACCTTGTCCTTCGGCCAGTCGTTCTTCTTGGGATCCGGGCAATCGGCAACCGTGTTGCAGCGCTTCCATTCGGCCGGATCGGCGGCCACACCATGCTCAAGCTTCACCATCTCGTACTTGCCGAGAAGGGCCGTCGGCGCCCAGTAGTAGCCGACCCAGCCCTGCTTGCGCTCATAGGCCTTGGCGATCGAGCCATCGAGGCCGGCGGCCGAACCGGTATCGACCAGCGTGAAGCCAGCCGTTTCGCCGCCATAGGCTTTATAAAGCTGCGTCGTCACGACCGTGCCGCCCCAGCCCTGCGGGCCGTTGAAGACGGCGCCCTTGCTTGCGTCTTCCGGATCCGGGAATAGTTCCTTATGCTTCAAGGCGTCATCGATCGTCTTGATGTCGGGATTGGCATCGACGATGTATTTCGGCACCCACCAGCCCTGGACGGCGCCATCGGAGAGCGCCACGGCGGCGCCGACGAGCTTGCCCTCCTCGAGGCCGCGATTGACGACATCCGGAAGCAGGTCGACCCAGCCTTCGGGTGCGACATCCGGCTGGCCCTTTTCGATCATCGAGGTGATCGTCGGCACGGTGTCTCCGACCACCAATTCGGCATTGCAGCCGTAGCCTTCCGTCAGGATGATCTTGTCGACACTCGCCAGCACCTCGGCGCTCTGCCAGTTCATGTTGGCGATCGTCACGTCGCCGCATTCGGCGGCCGAAGCTGCGCCGGCGAGGCCAAAGAGGCCCGCGGCCAGGCAAGTCGTTGCAAGAAGCTTCTTCATTTCCGTTCCCTTGTTTTGGCGGTGCATCCCGTCGCACTGCCGATCTCACCGCGGGGATCGACAGCGTCACAGGGCTCGGTCCAACTCAAGACAACAGGGACCGAACGGCCTGCAGATCCGTCGGCTTCAAGCCGATGACATCATGAAAGCTAACGGGCTTTTCCGGCAAGGACTTTCCCATTTGCGTCAACGGGTGCCTTTCCTAATATTTGCGCATCGTTGAAGTGGTCGTCAGGACGTTTTGCTGCGCTGGTAATAGCGCGACACGCGCACCCGGTTTCCGCAGCGCGCCGCCGAGCACCAACGCCGCCGGGCATTGCTGCCGACGAACAGCATCACACAATCCTGCGCCTCGCATTTGCGGATCAGCCTGGCGTCGCCGCCGGCAAGCAACGCCGCAGCGTCCTCGGCGAGGAAACCGGCTAGCTGGACCATGGGCTCCGCCGTTCTTTCGCTGACGAGCCGCGGCGGATCGGTCCAATCGAGACGGCGGACGACCGGTGCTGCCTCCATTGCCGCGTTAAGGCCCTCGATATCCGCGGCCGGAACAGGTTGCCTGTCCATCACATGTGCGATGGCCGACGCCGCATGCGAGCGGACGGCAAGGACTGGCGCGAGATCGTCGGCGTCGGCCGCACCGATGCTGGCAAACGCGACATCCGACATGCGAGGCCCCTCCAACGCCAGCCAATGCGCGAGCCCGCCATCGGCCGCGAAGAGATCGACACGGCCGCTCGCGGTCAAAGGGCGAGTGTTGACGAGATCGAGAGCAAGGGGCTCTCCGACGAAAGGAACCAGATCCATGCAGGCCTCACATAATGCATAATTTCGATATTGACGCATTAGGCTTTCTGGCGCAATTCTAATGCATAAATATTACCAATAGGAGTGTTAAATGAGCAGGCATAGCATTCCATCGATCCGCCACCGGTTCATCGAGGCCGGAGGCGTCCGCGTCTTCTACCGCGAGAGCGTGCCGACCGGAGCGCCGGCCGATTTCCCGACAATCCTGCTTCTGCACGGCTTCCCCTCGTCTTCCCACCAGTACCGGCGGCTAATGGACGCGCTTGGCAGCGACTACCGTCTGATCGCGCCTGACTATCCGGGCTTCGGGCATAGCGACGCGCCGACCTCGACGAACGAAGGCGGCAGTTTCGTCTACAGTTTCGACAAGCTGGCGGATGTCATGGAAGCGTTCGTGGATGCGCTCGCGCTGAAATGCTTCGTCCTCTACGCCTTCGATTTCGGCGCGCCCGTCGGGTTTCGTCTTGCAAGCAGAAAGCCCGAGCGCATTGCCGGGCTGATCGTCCAGAACGGCAATGCCTATCTGGAGGGGCTTTCCGACATTGCCCGCGACTTCATTGCGCTCAAATCCGAGGACGAAGGCGCTGAAGAGCAGGTGCGACAGTTGCTGACCTTGGAGATGACCCGTGCGCAATATGTCGGCGGGACGAAGGATCCGGACCTGGTCGCACCTGACGGCTGGACCATGGATCAGCACTTCCTCGATCGCCCGGATCGCCGCCAGCCGCAGATCGATCTTGCCTTCGACTACAAGAGCAACCTTGCCCGCTACGGCGAATGGCAAGAGTGGCTGCGCCGCGAACGGCCGCCGACCCTGATCACCTGGGGCCGTAACGATCCCTTCTTCACAGAGAAGGGCGCTCGCGCCTTCCTCACCGACCTTCCTGAGGCCGAGCTCCACCTGTTCGATACCGGCCACTTCGCGCTGGAAGAAAACCTGCCGGAGATCGCACCGCTGATTGCCGATTTCGTTGATCGCATCTGGGCGAAGGCATGAAACGACAAAGGCGCCGTGGCCAATGGCCGCCGGCGCCTTTGTAAACCTCAATGGCCGCGGATCTAAGACCGCCTCCCGAACTCACATGTTCGGATAGACCGGGCCTTCGCCACCCTGCGGCGGCACCCAGTTGATGTTCTGGTTCGGGTCCTTGATGTCGCAGGTCTTGCAGTGCACGCAGTTCTGNGTTCGGATAGACCGGGCCTTCGCCACCCTGCGGCGGCACCCAGTTGATGTTCTGGTTCGGGTCCTTGATGTCGCAGGTCTTGCAGTGCACGCAGTTCTGGGCGTTGATGACGAAGACGTCCTTCCCGTCCTTCTCCACCCATTCGTAGACGCCGGCCGGACAGTAGCGCGTCGACGGACCGGCATAGACGTCATGCTCGGAGCGCTTCTGCAGCTCCATATCCTTCACCTGCAAGTGAACCGGCTGGTCTTCCTCGTGGTTGGTGTTCGACAGGAACACCGACGACAGCCGGTCGAAGGTCAGGACCCCATCCGGCTTCGGATAGTCGATCTTCTGGTGCTGCGCTGCGGGTTCGAGCGACTGCGCGTCGGTCTTTCCGTGCTTCAGCGTGCCGAAGAAGGAGAAGCCGAACAGCTGGTTGGTCCACATGTCGAGACCGCCGAGCCCAACGCCGATCGCCGTGCCGAACTTCGACCACAGCGGCTTGACGTTCCTCACCCGCTTCAGGTCCTGGCCGATGGCGCTGTCGCGCCAGCCGCGTTCGATCTCGATCGGCTCGTCATTGGCGCGGCCAGAGGCGATCGCCGCCGCCAGCTTCTCGGCCGCTAGAATGCCTGAAAGTACCGCATTGTGGCTGCCCTTGATGCGCGGCACGTTGACGAGACCGGCCGAACAGCCGATCAGCGCACCACCGGGGAAGGACAACTTCGGTACCGACTGGTAACCGCCCTCGGTGATCGCACGTGCGCCATAGGAAAGCCGCTTGCCGCCCTCGAACGTGCCGCGGATCGCCGGATGCGTCTTGAAGCGCTGGAACTCCTCGAAGGGGAAGAGATAGGGGTTCTTGTANCCCATAGGAAAGCCGCTTGCCGCCCTCGAACGTGCCGCGGATCGCCGGATGCGTCTTGAAGCGCTGGAACTCCTCGAAGGGGAAGAGATAGGGGTTCTTGTAGTTGAGGTGCACGACGAAGCCGACGGCGACCATGTTGTCTTCGAGGTGGTAGAGGAACGAGCCGCCGCCGGTCTTCATGCCGAGCGGCCAGCCGAAGGAGTGCTGCACCAGACCCGGGCGATGGTTCTCGGGCTTGACCTGCCAGAGCTCTTTCAGACCGATGCCGAACTTCTGGACGTCGCTGTCCCTGGAGAGATCGAACTTGGCGATCAGCTGCTTGGCAAGCGAACCGCGCACGCCCTCGCCGATCAGCGTGTATTTGCCCAAGAGCGCCATGCCGCGGGCGAAGTTCGGGCCCGGTTCGCCGTTCCGCTCGATGCCCATGTCGCCGGTGGCAACCCCGATGACCGCACCCTCGTCGTTGTAGAGCACTTCGGTNAGCGCCATGCCGCGGGCGAAGTTCGGGCCCGGTTCGCCGTTCCGCTCGATGCCCATGTCGCCGGTGGCAACCCCGATGACCGCACCCTCGTCGTTGTAGAGCACTTCGGTGGCGGCAAAACCCGGATAGATCTCGACGCCGAGTTCCTCCGCCTTGGTCGCCAGCCAGCGACAGACGAGCCCAAGCGATACGATGTAGTTGCCGTGATTGTTCATCAGCGGCGGCATCAGGAAGTTCGGCAGGCGGATCGAGCCGGCGGGTCCCAAGAACAGGAAATGATCGTCCGTCACCTCGGTCTTGAACGGATGGTCGGCGTCGGCGCGCCAGTCCGGCAGCAAGCGGTCGATGCCGATGGGATCGACGACGGCGCCCGACAGGATATGCGCACCGACTTCRGCGCCCTTTTCCAATACGACGACCGAAAGCTCCGGATTGACCTGCTTCAGCCGGATCGCCGCCGCAAGACCCGCCGGCCCCGCACCCACGATCACAACGTCGAACTCCATGCTCTCGCGTTCGGGCAGGTCTTGTTCGGTCATACCGTCTCTCCAGTCTCACCGGTCTTCTGCCGGCTCCGTTCCCAGGGCATATCATTCCGTCATGGCAAATGCAGTTTGGCTTGTCGAGCCGGGATGCGACAGACGATGCCCGCTTTTGCGCATGAGGTCATGAGTATAGGCAAATATCTATATGACGTGTACGTAAACGTAAATAAATCAATTTGTCGCGCAGCGAAGCTATGACCCATGCGGCCTTGCTTTTGCCGAAGAGCCGTGCGACGAGGCCGCCGCACCCTTCCAGCGGTACGCGCTGGCACACCCCATTCGCAATCGGCACGCGGCAAGGCGCCTCTCGGCGTCCGGACGGCGTGTCTTTCGGCTTTGAAGCCGGCCGCCCATCGATCCCCGAAAGCGGCCCACGGAATTCATGTTGCGTCGCGCGCCACCGGCCCCACTCCGGGCGGCGAAGCGACGCCAGATGCAAGGAGACACTCATGGTCAAGGCACTCGGCTTTGATTTCGGCACCACCAATTCCGTTCTGGCGGTTGCCGCGGGCGAAACGACCCACTCGATGCGCTTCGACAGCCTCGCCGGCTCGACCGATGCCATGCGTACTGCCCTCTCCTTCATGAAGGATGCCAAGCTTGGCGCCCAGGCGCTGAAGGTCGAGGCGGGCCAGGCCGCAATCCGCGCCTTCATCGACAATCCCGGTGACTGTCGTTTCCTGCAGTCGATCAAGACCTTTGCCGCAAGCCCCCTCTTCCAGGGCACGCAGGTCTTTGCCAAGCGCCACAGCTTCGAAGACCTGATGCGCGTGTTCCTGACCAAGCTGCGCGACTATGCCGGTGACGGCTGGGCGGACCAGTACAGCCGCATCGTCGTCGGCCGTCCGGTGCACTTTGCCGGCTCCAGCCCCGACCCTGCGCTGGCGCTCGAGCGCTATGGCGCAGCCCTCTCCGAATTCGGCTTTCCGGAGGTGCACTACGTCTACGAACCGGTGGCAGCGGCCTTCTACTTCGCCCAGAACCTGAAGCAGGACGCAACTGTGCTCGTCGCCGACTTCGGCGGCGGCACCACCGACTATTCGCTGATCCGCTTCGAGACCAAGGCCGGGCGCCTGACGGCAACCCCGATCGGCCATTCGGGCGTGGGCATCGCCGGCGACCATTTCGACTTCCGCATCATCGACAACGTCGTCTCGCCACTGATCGGAAAGGGGAGTCTGTTCAAGAGCTTCGACAAGCTGCTTGAAGTGCCGTCGAACTACTACGCGAATTTCGGCCGCTGGAATCAGCTTTCGATCTTCAAGACACTGAAAGATTTCACCGATCTGAAGAAGCTCGTGCGCCAGAGCCTGGAGCCGGAAAAGCTCGAGGCCTTCGTTGACCTGATCGAGCATGACGAGGGCTATCCGCTCTACAACGCGATCTCGGCCACGAAGATGCAACTGTCGAAGGAGGACGAGACCGAGTTCTATTTCGCCCCGCTCGGCGAAATGTCGCGCCGCACCGTTCGCCGCAGCGATTTCGAAGGCTGGATCGCGCCGGAGCTCGCCCGCATCGAGGGCGCGCTGGATGATGTGCTGCAGTCGACGGCAACGGCACCCGAGACGATCGACAAGGTGTTCTTGACCGGCGGCACCTCCTTCGTTCCGGCCGTACGCGGCATCTTCGAGCGGCGTTTCGATGCCGACCGGATCGAGAGCGGCGGCGAACTGCTGTCGATCGCCCATGGCCTGGCGCTGATCGGCGAGCACGAGGACATCGCCCACTGGACCGCGAATGCGGCCTGAGCCGACGCGCGAACCGGATGTGCATGACCTTGGATAGGAGGGTCGAGCGCCGGAAAAGCGGTTCCGGTCCGGCCGCTTATGGGCTAGGTTGGCGGCCATGATTTCCGCCAACGACCTTTCTCCGGCGCAGCTTGCCGCCCTTCTCGCCTTCCACGGCGATGCGGGCGTCGAATGGCTGCTGGAAGAGGAACCGGTCGACCGTTTCGCCGAGTTCGAGGCGATGAAGGCAGCACGCGGCAACGCCCGCGTGGCGGCAACCAGCAACCGGACGGAGGCACCCGCTTCGCAACCGACGGCGCGCCAGACAGCGGCGGCCGCTGCTCCCACCCCTTCCCGCGCACCTGCCCCAGTCGCGAACGCCCCTGCGGTCGCCATCCCCGATGCGCAGGCGATCGAAGAGGCGCGCTTTGCCGCCGAATCGGCCCGGTCGCTCGCCGAGCTCCGCGTTGCGATGGAAGGTTTTGCCGGCTGTAATCTCAGGAACAGCGCCCGCAATCTGGTCTTTGCCGAGGGTGATCCGGCAAGCGGCATCATGATCGTCGGCCCGATGCCCTATGCCGACGACGATCGCGACGGCCAGCCTTTTGCGGGCCGCCTCGGCGAGATGCTGACCCGGATGATGGCGGGCATCGGTCTTACGCGCGAGAGCGTGCTCTTGAGCAATGTCGTGCCCTGGCGCCCGCCGGGTAACCGCGTGCCGACGGCGCGCGAGGCCGATATCTGCCGACCCTTCATCGAACGCCAGATCGCGCTGGCAGAGCCTAAGCATCTGCTGCTGCTCGGCAATTTCACCGCCCGTTTCTTCTTCGGCGGCAACGACACGATCCACCAGCTTCGCGGCGAATGGCGCGAGCTTGCGATCGGCGGCATTAACGTGCCGACCCTTGCCACGCTGCATCCGCAAGACCTGGTGACGGCGCCGATCAACAAGCGCTTCGCCTGGCAGGACCTGCTTGCCTTCAAGGCCCGCATTCACGGCTGATCCTAAGGAAAGCGCCCTGCCCGGATCGTGCTCCCGGCCGCTTGCCCGTTTCATGAACAAAGAATGAAGAAAGCCATGCGGTTTGCGCATATCAGCGGCGCATTTTGACGCATTGCAAAACGTTATGTTGCAGCGCAATATACCGGCACGGGAGGAATGGAATTTAAGGAATTGAACCATGACTGCCCGCTTTCGTCCGATCCACAGCAGCTTTGAGACGCTCCGCCACACTGGCGCTGCTTACCGGACGCCGTTCAACCGCTTTGGCACGGCAGCCAACGAGCAGATGACCGCGATTGGCCTCGCCCGGACCACCCGTCCGGCGCAGATTTTCGCCGACTTCATCCAGCGCTGATCCCCACGCGATACGCGGCTTTTGCGTATCGCGTGACGCATCGTTTGACCCGACACGAAGAAAGGAACGAACCCATGACCAAGCCGATTGCCAGCCTCAAGGTCCTGCTCGATTCGATCTCCGACATCGGTACGGCCGTGCGCGCCTCGCGCGAATATACCGTTCTCAGCACCAAGAAGGATGCACGCCGCGCCCATCGCACGGCCGTGAGCCCGTTGCTGCCGAACTGACTGCTGCCCGCAGGTATAAGCACCGCCTTTTTGCCATCGCCTGTCGCAATCGACAGGGCGTAAAAAACTGGATAGAGCCACACTCGTCCCGACTAAGGAGTGTCAGGCTCATCCGGCCCTGCCAGACCGTTCCTCGCTCCATCTGCGTTTGCTTGTCATCGGACAAATGACGAAGCGCCACGTTTCCAGGAGCGCCGATGCTGGCCAGCCTCGCTTCCGTCTTCAGCCTGATGGTGTCGACCCTGCTCATGATGGTCGGCTTCGGCCTGCAGAGCTATGTGATCCCCGTGCGTTCCGTCGCCGAGAACTGGTCGACGCTGACGGTCTCGGTGATCGCCACCGGCTATACGGTCGGCTTCACCCTTTCCTGCGTCGTCACGCCGAAATTCGTGCTGCGTGTCGGCCATGTGCGCGTCTTCACCGCGCTGATCACGCTGCTCTCCATAGCTATCCTGCTCTGCGGCCTCATCGTCGACTGGCGCGCCTGGATCGTCTTCCGTGCCATTGCCGGCTTTGCCATCTCCGGCAGTTATCTCGTCATCGAGAGCTGGCTCAATGAGCGCGTCACCAACGAGAACCGCGGCCTGCTCTTTTCGCTCTACCTGATCACGACGATGGTCGGCACGATCGGCGGGCAGTACATGGTGCCGCTCGGAGATCCGACTAACACGTCGCTGTTCATGCTCTGCAGCGTGCTGTTCTCGCTGGCGCTATTGCCGACGGCGCTCTCCTCCTCTCCCATGCCCGCGCCACCGGCACAGGCGAAGTTCGATATCCCCGCCCTCTTCCGCCGCTCGCCGGTCGCCGTCGTCGGCGGTTTTCTCGCCGGTGCGCTCTCCGGCGCCTGGCTGAACCTCGGCGGTGTCTTCACCCAGAAGATCGGACTTTCGACGGCGGAAGGCGCGACACTGCTCGCCTCGCTATTGACCGGCAGCGCCCTCTCGCAAATCCCGATCGGACGTCTCTCCGACAAGATCGACCGGCGCATCGTCATGGTTGGCTGCGGCATCGTCGGCGTCATCTCGTGCCTGGTGATGTCGGCATCGATCGGCAGCCAGCCCGCCGTTCTCTACATCATCGCCGCTTTCGTCGGATCGGTGCTGTTCCCGATCTACGCACTGAACGTCGCCCATGCCAATGATCTCGCCAAACCCAACGAGTATGTCGAAACATCCTCGGGCCTGATGATCACCTACGGGCTCGGCACGATTTCCGGCCCGCTGATGGTCGGTCCGGTCATGGATCGTTTCGGCCCGGCGGCGCTGTTTCTCGTCCTTGCCGTCTACTTCGCGCTCTATGGCGGCTATGCAGCCTGGCGCATTCTGCGGCGCGAGCAGCACAAGGGGCTCGTCGTCAAGACCGACTTCCAGGCAACGAGCGTCATGCCGACGCCCGGCCCTGATGTGACGAGCCCGGCTGCCCAGCAGGCGGCACAGGAACCGCTGATCGACGACGATACGGTTCCTGCCTGGGAAAACCCGCGGCCGTAGGCCGTGGCTCAGCCCTGCGGCGTCACATGCTTGCGAGCGCCCCGGCGCTCGAGGCCAAGCCGATGCTCACGGAAAATGATGAAGATGCCTGCACCGACGACGATAGCCGTGCCGACGAGCATGGCGGCCGTCGGGATATCGTCGAACAGGAAGTAGCCGATGATCAGGCCGAGCACGATCGAAGTGTATTCGAACGGTGCGATGGTCGACATGTCGGCATGGCGATAGCTTTCGGTCAAAAGGATCTGGGCGACACCGCCACAGAAACCGGCGACCATCAGCAACAGGAAGGCCTCGCGCGAGATCGACGGCCAGCCGAAGGGCAAGGTCGCGAGAGAGAAGACCGAGGCCGACAGCGAGAAATAGAGCACGATCGTGTGGGTGCGTTCATTCTTGACGAGTTTTCGCACCAGCACCATGGCAACTGCGCCCAGGGCCGCCGAAACCAGCACGGCAGCAGCGCCCAGTGCCTCCAGCGAACCGAAGCCGCCTTCGCGAAAAAGGGTCAGCCGTGGCCAGGTGATGATCATCACGCCGACCAGCCCGATGACAACGGCCGACCAACGGTAGAGCCGCACCGACTCGCCTAGAAAAATCGCGGCGAAGGCGACGGCGATCAGCGGCATGGCATAGCCGATGGCGATGGCTTCAGGCAGCGGCAGGTGTACGAGGCCGTAAAAACCGAAGCTCATTGCGAGAATGCCGACGAAGCCGCGAGCGATATGGCCGGTAAAATCTTCGGTCTTGAAGGCGTCGCGCAGCTGTCCGCGGAAGGCGAGATAGCCGAGGATCGGCACCATGGCGAAGGCCGAGCGGTAGAAGGTGATCTGGCCGGTGGCGATCTCGTTTCCGGCCGCCTTGATCAGCGTCGACATGCAAACGAAAATGACGACTGAAAGGACCTTGAGCAGGATCCCCTTCATCGGGCTTTCGACTTCCGCATCCATTGAGGGCACTTTTCGAACAGCCTTGACCGGCGATCAGCTGGCACGCGGGCTGGTTTGGAGATTTTTCAGCGGAGAGCACCGCTGCAGGACCGGGCCACCTTAGCGACGCTTTTCTCGAAAGTCGGATCAAACTTCGTGATGAATGACGTTTTTTCTTGATCGATTAACCTTCGACAGTAGGGCGGCCGGCTTTTCTTTAGCTGCCCCGAAAAAAACCTTTCCAATTCATGTCTTGTTAGTCCCACTTCGATACACATCGGTCCGATAAGGGAGCGGGAAGAATAACGGGCGCCATGTCTTTTCTGTCGGAAGTGCGGTCGCCGGCATCACAATCGTGTGGCACAGCCCAGCTTTTCGCCCCTTGGCCTTTTCACCATCACAGGCACCCTCTACAAATTCTCCAGTAGAACGGTGCAAGCGGGACTGACCATGCGGACAAATACTGGCCAGATCATTCATCTGGAAGACTACCGGCCGACCGACTTCGTTCTGGAGAGAGTGGATCTGACCTTCGAGCTCGACCCGAAGGAGACCAAGGTCGAGGCCAGGCTGATCTTCCATCGCCGCGAAGGTGTCGACAGTGCCGCGCCGCTCGTGCTTGATGGCGACGAGTTGACCATGACCGGCCTGCTGCTCGACCAGGAAGAGCTTGCGACGACGCTCTACGATGTCGCCGAGGATACGCTGACGATCCGCGGCCTGCCCGAAACCGCCCCGTTCGAAATCACCATCACCACCCTGCTTTCGCCCGAGACCAATACGCAGCTGATGGGGCTCTACCGCACCAACGGCGTCTACAGCACCCAGTGCGAGGCCGAAGGCTTCCGCCGCATCACCTATTTCCCCGATCGTCCCGATGTACTTGCCGTCTACACGGTCAACATCATCGCCGACAAGGCGTCCTCTCCCCTCCTGCTTTCGAACGGCAACTATCTCGGCGGCGCCGACATGGGCGACGGCCGTCACTTCGCCGCCTGGTTCGATCCGCATCCGAAGCCGAGCTATCTCTTTGCGCTGGTCGCCGGCGACCTCGGCGTGGTCGAGGATACGTTCACAACGATGTCCGGCCGCGACGTTGCCTTGAAGATCTATGTCGAACACGGCAAGGAGCCTCGCGCCTCCTATGCCATGGATGCGCTCAAGCGCTCGATGAAGTGGGACGAAGAGGCCTTTGGTCGCGAATACGACCTCGACATCTTCATGATCGTCGCCGTCTCCGACTTCAACATGGGCGCCATGGAGAACAAGGGCCTCAACATCTTCAACGACAAATACGTGCTTGCGGACCCGGAAACGGCGACCGATGCGGACTACGCCAACATCGAGGCGATCATCGCGCACGAATACTTCCACAACTGGACCGGCAACCGCATCACCTGCCGCGACTGGTTCCAGCTCTGCCTGAAGGAAGGCCTGACGGTCTACCGCGACCACGAGTTCTCCGCCGACATGCGCTCGCGCGCGGTCAAGCGCATCGCCGAAGTGCGGCATCTGAAGTCGGAACAGTTCCCGGAGGATGCAGGTCCCCTCGCCCATCCGGTGCGCCCGACGAAATACCGCGAAATCAACAACTTCTACACGACGACCGTCTACGAAAAGGGATCGGAAGTCACCCGCATGATCGCGACCATCCTCGGCCGCGATCTGTTCAAGAAGGGTATGGATCTCTATTTCGACCGGCACGACGGCCAGGCGGTGACGATCGAGGATTTCGTCGCCTGCTTCGAGGCGGCAAGCGGTCGGGATCTGCGCCAGTTCGCGCTCTGGTATCACCAGGCCGGAACGCCGCTGGTCACCGCTTCGGGCGCCTATGACGCGACCAAGCAGACCTTCACCCTGTCGCTCGAACAGACCGTGCCGCCGACGCCCGGACAGAGCGCCAAGGAAGCGATGCACATTCCGCTGAAGATGGGTCTGCTGCTCGAAGACGGCAGCGAAGCCGCGCTTGCCGCCGTTTCCGGCGCCGACATGACCGACGATGTCCTGCATCTGACAGAGCGCAATCAGACGGTGGTCTTCTCGGGCATCCCCTCGCGCCCGGTTCCGTCGTTCAACCGCAGCTTCTCCGCGCCGATCAACCTGCATATCGAGCAGAATGCCGACGATCTGGCGCTGATCGCGCATCACGAAAGCGACCTCTTCGCCCGCTGGCAGGCGCTCAATGCCATTGCGCTTGGCAATCTGGTCGAGGCGACGGCGAATGTCCGCGCCGGCAAGCCGGTCACCTCGGACAAGGCCCTGATCGACGGCCTGATCCGGGCCGCCGCCGACAACAGCCTGGAGCCGGCCTTCCGTTCGCAGGCGCTGGCCTTGCCGAGCGAATCCGATATCGCCCGCGAGATCGGCACCAACAACGATCCGGACGCGATCCACGCGGCCCGCCAGCAGATCCTGACAGCGGTTGCGGCCGCCGGGCGCGACACCTTCCTCAAACTCTCCGACGAACTCGTCTCCAGCGGAGGGTTCAGCCCGGATGCGGCAAGCGCCGGCAGGCGGGCACTGCGCAACAGCGCGCTCACCTACCTCGTTCAGGCCGATGAAGGGCCCGAGCGTGCCGCGAAGGCCTTTGCGGCCGCCAACAACATGACCGATCTCAGCCATGCGTTGGCGCTGCTGGCGCACCGCTTCCCGGATTCGGCCGAGGCGACAGACGCGCTTGCAACATTCCGCAAGCGTTTCGCCGACAACGCGCTCGTCATCGACAAGTGGTTCGCCGTGCAGGCGACGATCCCGGGCGCTGGAACGCTCGATCGCATCAAGGCGCTGATGAACGAGCCACTGTTCAACGGCAACAATCCGAACCGCGTACGCTCGCTGGTAGGCACCTATGCCTTCGCCAACCCGACCGGGTTCAACCGCGCCGACGGCGAAGGCTACCGGTTCCTCGCGCGCCAGATCCTCGACATCGACCCGCGCAATCCGCAGCTTGCGGCCCGCATCCTGACCTCCATGCGCTCCTGGCGTTCGCTGGAGGACAAACGTGCCGGGCATGCCCGCAAGGCGCTGAAAGAGATCGCCGGCGCGTCGAAACTTTCGGCCGATGTCGGCGACATCGTCGAGCGCATGCTCAAGGCCTGAGCATCGCCAACGCCTGATTTTCCTGGGGCCGGGCCACCAAGGTGGCCCGGCCTATTATTTTCCAACGATAAGAAATGGTTAACAAATCTTTACCAGTGCCTCTGGACAAGGCGAATCGCCCTGTGATTCATTGAGTCAGATTCGGGCGAGCGGCGCGCCGAATCATCAGAGGGTTTAGACAATTGGGAAAGATGGCGGACGCGCGACCAGCGAGCGCAGCCGACGGGCGGTTGCGACTCAAGCTTCCAGGCGTTACCGGCCTGGAGCAGGAGTTTATCTCGCAGGCGAAGATCTTTGCCGGGCCGGCTTCACGCCGCCTGGCAAACGCGGAGCCTGTTCTCAAGCGCTCCATCCCGATCCTGATCATTGCATTCCTGATCATCGTTGCGGTTTCGCGCATGTCCAGCATCATGGACGAGCACGCCCGCATGGAGGAAAGTTCGCGCCAGACCGTCGGTCTTGCGGCGGCGATCGCCGGCGCCGCCTTCCAGACGGACGGAGTCGCGCTGTTCGATGAGGGCCGTCGTGCCGAGGCGGAGCAACGCTTCAGCCAGTTTCTGCCGACCGGCATGCTCGATCCCGGAACGTTCATCCTCGCGGTGCGCAAGGACGGGCGGATCTTTGCAAGCACGGAAGGCGGTGGACCGCTCATCGGCCGCACGCTCGCTGCGGCCGCGCCCGACATCGCGACGCTGCAATATTTCGGCGAACATTCGAGCGTCATGAAGACGGCGATCGCAGGCGCCGACCACATCGTGGCGCTGGCGCAGCTGCCCGATGCGGCTGGCGTCGTGCTGGCCGCAACGCCGGTCACCCAGCTCGAAACGACCTGGCGAGACGAGGTTTCGCTGAACGTCACCCTGTTTGCAGGTATCTCGGCGATCCTGTTGATGGTGCTCTACGCCTATTACATACAGGCCAAGCGTGCCCGCGACGCCGATTCGGTCTTTGCCGAATCGAACCTGCGGGTCGAGACGGCGCTCTCGCGCGGCCGTTGCGGCCTCTGGGATTTCGATCTTGCCAACCGTCGGCTGTTCTGGTCGCGCTCGATGTACGAAATGCTCGGCATGCCGGGCGAAAGCAGCGTGCTCTCCTTCGGTGACGCCGCAAGGCTGATGCATCCGGATGATCACGGCATCTACAGCGTGGCGCGCACGATCGCGCGTGGCGACGCGCGCCAGATCGACCAGGTGTTCCGCATGCGGCATGCGGACGGTCACTACGTGTGGCTACGGGCCCGCGCCGAGATCATCCGCACGGCCTCGGGCCGGGCGCATCTGATCGGCATCGCCATGGACGTGACGGAACAGCATCGTCTTGCGCAGCGCTATGCGGAGGCCGACCAGCGGCTCGCCGACGCCATCGAATGTACCTCCGAGGCCTTCGTGCTCTGGGACAAGCACGACCGCCTCGTCATGTGCAACACCCACTTCCAGGAGGCCTACAAGCTTCCGGATCACGTCCTGGTGCCCGGCACCGAACGCATAGCCGTGCATACGGCGGCAGCACGGCCGGTGGTCGAGCGGCGGATCGCCGACCCGGATCACAGCAACCAGTCACAGACGAGCGAGGTGCAGCTGGCCGACGAGCGCTGGCTGCAGATCAACGAGCGGCGCACACGCGACGGCGGCCTTGTCTCCGTCGGTACCGACATCACGCTTCTGAAGCGGCACCAGGTGCGCCTGCGCGAATCCGAACGGCGGCTGATGGCGACGATCGGCGACCTCTCGGCCTCGCGCATGACGCTGGAGCGGCAGAAGACCGAGCTCTCGGTCGCCAATTCGAACTACCAGGCGGAGAAGGACCGTGCGGAGGCGGCCAACCGCGCCAAGTCCGAGTTCCTCGCGAACATGTCACATGAGCTGCGCACGCCGCTCAACGCCATCCTCGGCTTCTCGGAAATCCTGCAGAACCAGATGTTCGGGCCGCTCGGCTCGGAGAAGTACAACGAGTATTCACGCGACATCCACGAAAGCGGCAAACATCTGCTCAACGTCATCAACGACATCCTGGACATGTCGAAGATCGAGGCCGGGCACATGCGCATCAGCCGCGAGACGATCGACCTTGCGCCGTTGATCGAAGAGACGCTGCGCTTCACCACCATACCGGCGGAGCAGAAGAACATTCACGTCGTGCAGCAGATCTCCTCGGGCCTCACCATGGTCGCCGATCGGCGGGCAATGAAGCAGGTGCTGCTCAACCTTCTGTCCAATGCGGTCAAATTCACCAATGAGGGCGGGCGGATTTCGCTTCGGGCACGCAAGGTGACGGGCGCGGTGACGCTCACGATCGCCGATTCCGGCATCGGCATTCCGCGCGACGCATTGCAGAAGATCGGTCAGCCCTTCGAACAGGTGCAGAGCCAGTACGCCAAGAGCAAGGGCGGATCCGGCCTCGGGCTCGCGATCTCGCGCTCACTCACCCGCCTGCACGGCGGCAGCATGAGAATACACTCGACCGAGAATGTCGGGACCATCATCTCGGTCAGGATTCCGGACCGCGGTTAAAGCGGGTCTGGAGCAGCGCGCGGTCTTCCACGCGCCTTCCGTTTACCCGCTGCCCTCCCTCACACTGAAACGACCGATTGGAAGACACGGCGCACGGCTTTGGAGAGCCTGCGAACGTCCCCCTCCAAGGTTTTCAGGTCCGGGTAGTCCCCTGCCCGGCAGACGAGATCGATCAGGCCCGCTGGCGCTTCCTTCGGCTCGAACTCGCCCTCGATGCAGAGCCTCACGATCTGGGACAATTCGGTGAAAAGATGCAGCGCTTCCAGCGCAACATCGAGATCGTTGGGGTTCATCAGCGCATCACCAAGCAGCTTCAACGCGTCGGCGGTGTTGGTGCCTGATGTCAGCGGCTGAACGCCCTTGGCCGGCGCTACGAGCGCCAGATACTGGGTGATGAACTCGATATCGACGAGACCGCCCGGGATCAGCTTGAAGTCCCAGATGTCGCTCGGCGGTTTCTCGCTATCGATCATCTCGCGCATGGAGATCACGTCGGCGCTGACTTTGGAAACATCGCGCTTGCGCTCGAGGATCTCGGCGAAGATCCCGTTGGCCTCGGCCATCAGCCGGTCATCGCCGCAGATGCAGCGCGCCCGGGTCAGAGCCAGATGCTCCCACGTCCAGGCCTCTTCGCGCTGATACTTAGCAAAGGCGTTGATCCTGGTTGCGACCGGCCCCTTGTTGCCGGAGGGACGAAGCCGCATGTCGACCTCGTAGAGGATGCCTTCCGCCGTCGGCGCGGAAAGTGCGGCGATCAGGCGCTGCGTCACCCGCGTAAAGTATCGCGTCGGATCAAGCGGCTTGGCGCCGTCGGACTCGGTTGCCGTCTCGTCGTAATCGTAGAGCAGGATCAGATCGACGTCGGATCCCGCAGTCAGCTCGTGGCTGCCGAGCTTGCCCATGCCGACAACGGCGATACGGCCTCCAGGGAAATCGCCGTGAACGGAGCGAACTTCATCCTCAACCGCCTTTACCGCCGCGGCGATGATGAGGTCGGCAAGATCGGTAAAGGCGCGGCCGGCTTGCGCGCCCGAGATCGCGCCGGTCAGGAGCCGAATGCCGATCAGGAAACGCTGCTCGGCGGCTATGATCCTCAGGCGATCGAGCACCTCCTCATAATGGCGAGCACCGCCGACGAAGTTGGCGATGCGTGGCGCCAGATACTCCCGCGTCGGCAATTCGGCGAGCAGGCCGGGATCGAGCATGCCGTCGAAGACATGCGGGCGCGCGGCAATGATTTCGGCAAGCCTTGGGGCCGACGACATGACATTGACGATCAGCGACAGGAGGCCCGGATTGTTGCCGAGCAGAGAAAACAGCTGAATGCCGGCAGGCAGGCCGGAGATGAAATTGTCGAAACGCAGCAGCGCTTCGTCGGCGCGGCGGCTTTCGCCAAAAACCCGCAGCAGCTCCGGCGTCAGCTCTGTCAGCCGCTCGCGCGCCTCCACCGACTGTGTCGCGCGGTAGCGACCATAGTGCCAGGTGCGGATCGTGTGGGAGATGTCCGACGGCCGCTGGAAGCCGAGTTTCTTCAGCGTCTCCAGCGTGTCCGGGTCGTCGCGCTGGCCAGTGAAGACGAGGTTGCCGGTCTCGGTCGAGAGCTTGGCTTCCTGTTCGAAAAGCTGAGCGTAGCGACGCTCGACGGTCTTCAGCACGCGCGAGAGGGCCTTGGAAAAGGCGGCTGTATCCTCGAAGCCGAGCATATAGGCGATGCGCTTCAGTTCCGCTTCGGTCTCGGGCAGGACGTGCGTCTGCTCGTCGCGCACCATCTGGATCCGGTGCTCGACATCGCGCAGGAACCAATAGGCTTCGACGAGTTCGTCAGCCGTCTCCTCGTCGATCCAGCCGGCCTTGACGAGCGCCCGCAGCATCGGCTCCGTCGCTCGCTGGCGCAGGTCCGGCATGCGGCCACCGGCAATCAGCTGCTGGGTCTGAACGAAGAACTCGATCTCGCGGATTCCGCCGCGGCCGAGCTTGATGTTGTGGCCCTTGACCGCGATCTCGCCGTGCCCCTTGTGGGCATGGATCTGGCGCTTGATCGAATGAATGTCGGCGATCGCCGCATAGTCGAGATACTTGCGGAAGACGAAGGGGACCAGATCCTTGAGGAAGTGCTCGCCAGCCTCGATGTCGCCGGCGACCGGCCGCGCCTTGATGAAGGCGGCGCGCTCCCAGTTCTGCCCCCTGCCCTCGTAATAGAGCATCGCCGCTTCGACCGGGATCGCCAGCGGCGTCGAGCCCGGATCCGGGCGCAGGCGCAGGTCGGTCCGGAAGACGTATCCGTCGCCGCTGCGCTCCTGCAGGATGCGGATCAGGCGGCGCAACAGCCGGCCGAAAGTTTCCGAGGCATCGTCGCGATCGACGATGATGCCGGATTGCGGATCGTAGAAGACAACGAGGTCGATATCGGAGGAATAGTTGAGCTCGAAGGCGCCGAGCTTGCCCATGCCGAGCACGACGACGCCGGAACCGACGCTCGGGTTTGCGGCATCCTTGACCTTCAACTTGCCGCTCTCATGCGCGCTCAGGAGCAGGTGATCGATCGTCGCCGACACGGCCGCACCGGCGAATTCGCTGAGCCAACGGGTGGTCTCGCGCCCGTCGAAATGGCGGGAGAGATCGGCGAGAGCGACGGCGAAGGCAAGTTCGCGCTTGGCCCTTCTGAGCCGCGCCATGATCTCGGTATCCGGCAATGCCGCGCCGCCTTCATTCGGCTTCCAGGCATCGCGGGCTCCGCGCACGCGCTCGCTCAGGAAAGCCGTGAGATCGGTCGAGAGAAGCTCTTCGAGAATGGCGGGGCGACTGTCGCCGGTGTCGCGAAGAAAAGGCGAAAGGGCAAAGGCCGAGACGATGAAGGTCTTGAACTGCGTTTCGGACGCAAGCAGGCTTGCGACCTTTTCATGACCCTTGGCCATATCCTTCAAGACCGAAAGCGCTGTCTTGGCATCGGCTTGTGTCGCCGGACGGATCGGCGTCGTCTCGATCGCCCAGCACTGCTGCACCTGTTCCTGCATGCCGTCTCCCTCTGGCCGGAGCGGACGGCGCGGAACAACTGCGCGCTGCTTCACTCCACTTCGTTCTCCCAAAACCGGTCTATCAGGTTGCAGTCATCGGGAAAACCATCTGAACCGTCAGCCCCTTGGCGCCATCTTCGGCGGAAGGAACCGTGTCGGCGAGATGCAGCGCGCCGTGATGCATCTCCATGACGGCCTCGACCAGCGACAGGCCAAGGCCGGTGCCAGGCTTGGACCGGCTCTCATCCAGGCGAACGAAACGCTTGATCACCTCGTCGCGCATCGCTGCGGGGATGCCCGATCCATGATCGGCAACCGACAGCAACACATTCCCCTCGCGCTTTTCGAGCGAGACTTTGATCAGAGGGTTCCCGGCGCCATCGGCATACTTGACCGCGTTGTCGATGAGGTTGCCGAGGGCCTGGCCGACCAGTTCGCGGTTGCCTGAAATCACGAGATCCTGGGCGATTTCGGCTTCAAGTTTCAGACCGCCATCTTCGGCCACCGGTTCGTAGAGCTCGACGCAATCGGCGACGATCTGCGAAAGGTCGATGTCGCTCATCTCGGCGACGGACGAGCCGGCCTCGACGCGCGAAATCATCAGAAGCGCGTTGAAGGTGCGGATCAACTGATCGGATTCGCCGATGATCTCCTCGAGCGCACCGCGCTGGCTCGTGCCCTTGCGGGAAAGTGCGGCTTCCGCCTTGTTGCGCAGCCGCGTCAGTGGCGTCTTCAGATCGTGAGCGATGTTGTCGGAGACCTGCCGCAGCCCTTCGTTCAGCTTCTCGATGCGGCTGAGCATTGCGTTCAGTGATTCCGACAGCCGGTCGAACTCGTCGCCGGAGCCGCTCATCGGCAGACGCTGCGACAGATCGCCGGCCATGATCTTGGTGCTCGCCTCCGACATGCGGTCGATGCGCTTCAAGGCGTTGCGGCCGATGCCGAACCAGATGACGAGGGCGCCAAGCCCCATGACGCCGAGCGCCACCATCAGAGCCTGGCGCACAAGGGCGCGGAACTTCTGCGGCTCCTGCAGGTCGCGGCCAACAAGAATGCGCAGACCATTGTCGAGCACCAGCACATGGGCAAGCGCTACGTGGGTGTCCTTCTTGCTCTCGTCCGTATAGCGCTGATAGGCGAAGGGACGTTCGGTCCAGCCTTCGCTGTCGAGCAGGCCCGGCTCCAGGCTGGCAACGTTGCCGGCGAGGATTTCGCCGCTCGGTCCCGCAATCACGTAGAGATTGGCTCCCGGCTGGCGTGCCCGCCGCTCGAGCGAGCGCAACAGGCCGTTCATGCCGGCGCGGCTATAGACCTGCTCGATCTGCGCCACCTCGGCGGTGACCGCGTCACGGGTCTGCTGCTGCAGCAGCCGCTCCGACATGCCGGTGACGTAGAAGACGAGAAAGGCAGCACAGAGAGAAAAAAGAATGAGGTAGAGGGCGGAAAGCCGGACTGCGGTCGTTCTGAAGAGAACGCGAAGCTTGCTCATGCGGACGCCCGGTCATCCTTGATCATGTAGCCGGCACCGCGCACCGTGCGCAGCAGCGGCACATCGAAATCCTTCTCGATCTTCGAGCGCAACCGCGAGACATGCACGTCGATGACGTTGGTCTGCGGGTCGAAGTGGTAGTCCCAGACGTTTTCCAGCAGCATGGTGCGGGTGACGACCTGGCCGGCGTTCTTCATGAGATATTCGAGCAGGCGGAATTCGCGCGGCTGCAGGGGAATTTCCTTTCCCTGCCGGCGCACGGAATGCGAAAGGCGGTCGAGTTCCAGATCGCCAACGCGGTAAACCATGTCCTGATCGGGCGTGCCCTTGCGGCGCCCAAGCACCTCGACACGGGCGAGCAATTCATTGAAGGCGTAGGGTTTCGGCAGATAATCGTCGCCGCCGGCGCGTAAACCCGTGACCCGGTCATCCACCTGGCCGAGCGCCGACAGGATCAGCACCGGCGTGTGGATGTCCTTGCGACGAAGCTCGGTGATGACAGAGAGACCGTCTCGACGCGGCAGCATGCGGTCCACCACGAGAACGTCGTAATTGTTCTCGCTGGCCATGAACAGGCCGCTCTCGCCATCGCTGGCGTGATCGGACACGATGCCCGCCTCACGGAAGGCTTTCGCCAGATAGGCTGCCGCCTCGAGATCGTCTTCAATGATGAGAATCTTCATACGCGCGACCATAGTCCCGGACCCCTGTCTGTCTCAACCGGTTTCGACTTTCGACAACCGGGTTGGCGAGTGCTCTCGTGAGGGAAAGCGGGATGGGCGGAGAACCGCACACACCTTTTCAAATCCCGCTCCAAACGGCGAGCGCCGCGACATCACTTGGAAATCGCGGCGCTCCGGTCAATCATTTGACTGCCGCGATCAGCCCTTGTCGATCGGAAGGGCCACGAAGCGGCTGCCGTTGTCGGCCTCGATCTGGAAGAGCGCCTTGCTACGGCCGTCCTTCTTGGCAGTGTTGATGACCTTCAGGATGTCGTCGGCGGACTTCACCTCCTGATTGTTCACCGAGACGATCTTTTCGCCCTGCTTCAGGCCGCGATCGCTGGCATCAGAGTCTTCGTCGACCGAGGCGATGGTGACGCCCTTGCCATCATCAGACGGCACGACAGAGACGCCAAGGTCGGCCAGTGCCTGCTCGCTCGACGGCTGGGCTTCTTCGGACTGGTCGTCCTGGCTCTTGGCAGCGTCCTTGTCGTCCTTGGGCAGCGTGCCGATTTCGAGTTTGACGGTTTCCGCCTTGCCGTCGCGCCACAGGGCCAGATCGACCGTGGTGCCCGGGCGGATTGCCGCAACCTTGCGGGCAAGGTCACGCGGATCCTTGACCGTGTCGCCGTTCAGCGCGGTTACGACGTCACCCTTCTTGATGCCTGCCTTTTCACCCGGCGAGCCGGTCTGCGGTTCGACGACGAGCGCGCCGCTTGCTTCCGAAAGGCCGAGCGATTCGGCGATGTCCTTGGTAACGGGCTGGATCTGCACGCCGAGCCAGCCGCGGGAAACCGAGCCGTCCTTGATCAGGTCGGTGACGACATCCTTGGCAACGGTCGACGGGATGGCAAAGGCGATACCGACGTTGCCGCCGCCCCTCGGCGAGAAGATCGCGGTATTGATGCCGACGACTTCACCGGAGAGGTTGAAGGTCGGACCGCCCGAGTTGCCGCGGTTCACCGCCGCATCAACCTGCAGGTAATCGTCATAGGGGCCGGAGCCGATATCGCGGCCACGCGCCGAAACGATGCCGGAGGTCACCGTGCCGCCGAGACCGAACGGGTTGCCGACGGCAACGACCCAGTCACCGACGCGGACCTTGCTGTCATCGGCCCAGCCGACATAGGTGAACTTGCGCTTGTCATCGACCTTGAGCACGGCGAGATCCGTGCGGCTATCCTTGCCGACCAGCTTGGCATCGAGTTCGGTGCCGTCGTTGAGGATGACCGTGAAGGCCGAACCGTCGGAAACGACGTGGTTGTTGGTGACGAGGTAGCCGTCTTCGGAGATGAAGAAGCCGGAGCCCTGAGCGGTCGGACGCAGGCGGCCTTCGCCATGCGGGCCACGGCGGTTGGGGCCGCGGTCGGCACGGTCATCGCCGCGCGGACCGAATTCCTTGAAGAAGCGCTTCAGGGGGTGATCGTCGGGCAGATCGTCGAAACCGCGACCGTTGAAATCGAAGCTGAAGTCGCCGCCATCTTCGGCCACCGGGTTGACGCGCGACTGGACGCGCACCGAAACGACGGCCGGCGAAACGGCATCAACGACATTGGCAAAGCTCGGCACCGACGGCGCTTCCACCTTCACCGGATCGGCAAAGGATTGCGAGATGCTTGCCGGCAGACCCGAGGTCAGCATGACGGCGGCAAGGCCGGCGATGGTCGAGGTCTTCAGAACGGTCTTGAGGGAGGGACGCAGGGATTTGGTCGTAAACATCCGTTTTGCCTTTTCTCTTCCTAGATGCCATCGGAGACGGCACCGAAACCTGGTTGCGAAGCCGCCTCAGGGAAGGCGGAATTCGTTTTGGCTGACTGGAGGAACAGCCGATGACGAAAGATGTAACGGATGGGACCTTACTGAGTTCTGTCCGGAAAATGAATTTTTGGTAATGTTGTGAAGAGCTGGCCCGGGCTCGGCCAAAGGCCTGCCGGGGACTGCGCGTTGGCGCGAACGGAATTGCCCGCCACCGGCAGGGATCTCAAGCGATATCAAGAGATTAGTGCTGAAGCCGATCCAACGAATGCGCGTTCGGCGAGCGCTGCATTAAGGCTGAAGCAGCTTCTTCAGCTTTTCCTTCTCGTCCTCGGAAAGCGGCGTCCCCTTTGGCTGGGCGCCGCGACGGCGAGAGGCGATGACGAGGGTAATCGCCCCGACGAGAAGCAGGGTCGCCGGCATGCCCCAGAGGATCAGGGTCTTCGTCTCGAAGCGCGGCTTCAGCAGTACGAATTCGCCATAGCGGGACACGACGTAATCGATGACGGCCTTGTCGCTGTCGCCGTTCGCCAGCCGCTCGCGCACAAGCACGCGCAGGTCCTTGGCAAGCTCGGCGTTGGAATCGTCGATCGACTGGTTCTGGCAGACCATGCAGCGCAGCTCCGCCGAGATCGCCCGCGCCCGCGCTTCGAGCGCGGGATCGGCAAGCACTTCATCCGGGTTGACGGCAAAGGCCGAGCCGACAGGCGCGAGCAACAGCAGGAGTGCCAGGAGCAGACGGTTCATTCCGCAGCCCCCACAGGCACCGCCTTCGGTCGCTTGGCCTTGGCCGGCGCGCCGACGCGCAGGCGGCGGTCGCTCAAGGAGACGAAACCACCCGCCATCATGAACAGGGTACCGCCCCAGATGCACAGGATCATCGGCTTCCACCAGATGCGCACGACGATGCCGCCTTCGCTGATCTGATCGCCGAGCGAGACGTAGAGTTGGCTCAAGCCGAAGGTGCGAATGCCCGCCTCGGTCGTCGGCATGCGGCGCGCCTGGTAGAGACGCTTCGAAGACCAGACGTCGTCAATCGCAGCGCCACCGCGGCTGATGGTGAAGTGGCCGGACTCCTCGGAATAGTTCGGGCCGCTGCCATTGCGCATGCCGTCGAAGCGCAGGGTGTAGCCACCGGCATCCACCGTCATGCCGGGCTTCATCTCGACCACGGTTTCGGTCTCGAAGGCCGTGACGGCGACGATGCCGATCAGGGTGACGCCGAGGCCGATATGCGCAAGCGCCGTGCCGAAAGCCGAACGCGGCAGGCCGGAGAAGCGTCGCCAGACGACGTTGCCTGCGACCTTGCCGAGGCCGGAGCGCAGCGCCAGGTCCGTCAACGAACCGACAATCACGTAGACGCCAAGGGCAATGCCGAAGAGCGCCAGAACCGGGCCGCCATTCATGAAGTAATAATAGGTGACGCCGAAGAGCAGGCCGATGGCAACCGCTGCGAAGAGCCGCTGCGAAACGCCAGCAAGGTCGCCGCGCTTCCAGGCAAGCAGCGGGCCGAAAGGCACCGCAAAGAGCAGTGGCAGCATCAACAGGCCGAAGGTCATGTTGAAGAAGGGCGGCCCGACGGAGATCTTGTCGCCGGTCAGCGCTTCGAGCACCAGCGGATAGAGCGTGCCGGTCAGGACCGTCGCGGTCGCCGTCGTCAGGATGAGGTTGTTGAAGACCAGCGCACCCTCACGCGAGATCGGCGCGAAGATGCCGCCGGCTTTCAGGTGCGAGGCGCGCAGGGCGAAGAGCGTGAACGCACCGCCGATGAAGAAGACGAGAATGGCGAGGATGAAGATGCCGCGCGTCGGGTCGGTGGCGAAGGCGTGGACCGAAGTCAGGACACCCGAACGCACGAGGAAGGTGCCGAGCAGCGACAGCGAGAAGGTCATGATCGCAAGTAGCACGGTCCAGATCTTCAGCGCCTCGCGCTTTTCCATGACCAGCGCCGAATGCAAAAGCGCCGTACCCGCGAGCCACGGCATGAAGGAGGCGTTTTCGACCGGATCCCAGAACCACCAGCCACCCCAGCCGAGCTCGTAATAGGCCCAGTACGAACCCATGGAGATCCCGGCGGTGAGAAAGGTCCAGGCGGCAAGCGTCCAGGGACGGACCCAGCGAGCCCAGGCGGCGTCGATGCGGCCCTCGATCAAGGCCGCGATGGCAAAGGAGAAGCAGACCGAAAAACCGACATAGCCGAGGTAGAGCAGTGGCGGATGAATGGCGAGGCCGACGTCCTGAAGGATCGGGTTCAGGTCCTTGCCCTCGCCCGGCGCGGGCATCAGCCGAGCGAACGGATTGGACGTCAGCAGGATGAAGAGCGCGAAGGCCATCGCGATCCAGGCCTGGACGGCAAGCACGTTTGCCTTCAACGTCTCCGGCAGGTTGCGCCCAAAGGCGGCAACCAGCGCCGAAAAGAACGTCAGGATCAACAGCCACAGCAGCATCGAGCCTTCATGGTTCCCCCAGACGCCCGAGATCTTGTAGATCAGCGGCTTCAGCGAATGGGAGTTTTCCCAGACGTTGCGGACCGAGAAATCCGAGGTCACATAGGCGAAGGTGAGGACGGCAAAAGCGAAAGCGACGAGCAGAAAGCAGGCGACGGCGGCGCTGGATGCGAGTTCCATCAGGCCGCGATCGTTCAATCGTGCGCCAAGGATCGGTAAGGCGGCCTGAATGACCGCCGTCGCCAACGCCAGAACCAGAGCGTAGTGTCCGAGCTCGATGATCATTTGATGGTTTCCTTCCCGCTGAGCTCGACGCCCTGCGCCTTCAAACGGTCGGCGACATCCTTGGGCATATAGGTCTCGTCATGCTTGGCGAGAACGGAATCGGCCACGAAGACCGAGCTTCCGGCAACGAAGGTTCCCTCCGTCACCACACCCTGCCCTTCGCGGAACAGGTCAGGCAGGATGCCGGTATAGGTGACCGGCACACCGCTCAGCGTATCGGTGACGGTGAAGGTCACCGTCTTACCGTCACCGCGCTTGACGGAGCCGGTTTCGACGACACCGCCGAGGCGGATGCGGGTTCCCGGCGGTACGTTGGCCTTTTCGAGGTCGCTCGGCACATAGAAATAGGCGATCGCCTGGCTGAAGGCGAACATCACGAGGAAGGCTGCAAGCACCAGGAAGCCGACACCGCCGCCGATGATCGCCAGTCTTTTTTGTTTGCGCGTCATTGCGTTACTCCGTCGGTGGCAATCCCGAGCTCACGCGCCAGCGCCAGCAGCTGCTTGCCGCCGTCGCCATCGGCCGGGAAGGTTTTCAGGCCCTCCCTTAGCGCGGCCAGTGCCTTGTCTCGTTGATCAAGGACAACATGGGAGCGGATCAGACGCGCCCAGCCTTCAAGATTATCCGGATTTTCCTTCAGCCGGCTTTCGAGGCTGCCGACCATGCCCCGGATCATTTCCTGGCGATCGCCGGCGCTCATGCTTTCGGCGGCGGCCACGTCATCGGCACTCGGATTGCCGGGCGCTGCAGCGCTGGTGGCGCCGGCGCCGCCCAGTTCTGCCACGTGCTGTTTGACGAGCGGCAGCCAGGGCGCGTCGGCGGGTGATGTCGCGACCAGTCGGTTGAAGGCAGTCAGCGCTTCCGCTTTCTTGCCTTCCTGCTTGAGGCCGAGGGCAAGATAGAATTCCGAGCGCGGGTCATTGGGATCGAGCGTCAGCGCCTGCTTCAGCGCGTCCTGCGCCTTGCTCGTCACGACGCCGTCGGACTGCACGACCATCGCCTCGGCATAGCCGCCGAGACGTGCCGGCGTCGGGCCAAGCAGGCGGATCGCCCGGTCATAGGCATCGACCGCATCTTCGACACGGCCGTTGCGCATGTAGATCGGCGCAAGCAGGTCCCAGCCGGCGCCATCATTCGGGTTTACCGCCAGATGATTCTCAGCCTTGGCAATCAGGATGTTGATGTCGCCATTGGGATCGGCCAGGCGTGCGGCCAGCGGCTGCGCCGGCATGCCCGGGCTGCCCGTCAGCAAGTAAAGACAGAGGCCGACGGCCGGAAGACAGAGAAGCACGAAGGCCTGGGCCAGGCGGCTGACACCGCGGCGCGGCGCGGCAGCCGCAATCGCCTCACTGTCGCTCTCGCCAGCAGCCAGCAGCCGGCGCGCAACTTCGGCGCGCGCAAGCTCGGCGTCGTCGCCGCCGATCAGGCCGCTATCCTGGTCCCGCTTCAACTCTTCGAGCTGGTCGCGATAGACCTCGACATCATGGCTGTGGGGAGACGACGGGGCTTCCCCCGCCCGCAGCAGCGGAAGGATGAGCACGACAGCGACAGCCGCCGTCAGAGTGGCGACGAGGATCCAGAACAACATGGAAGCTCAATACTATGGCCCCCATGCCATTCCAACTCGAAAACCCCTTATGACGGAGATTTGAGGCGTTTCGCCGCAACGGCGGCTCGATCCGCCTGAGCACATCCGGGAGAGCCCGGCCGGCTACGCCTTAGGTCAGCGGTGTCCAGCTGCCGTCCGGGTTGCGGCAGGCAGCACCCCGCGCCGTCTTCGGCTGTCCCTTGACGGTAACCGTGTGGCTATACTGGCGGCAGTTCTGCGACCCGACCTGATAGGGAGCGGCTGCAACGACCGAACCGTTGACGCCGCGCCCGTCCCAGGTCACCGGCTGCCCACCGGGGGCCGCTTCAAGTGCGCGGTATTCCGCTTCCAGAGCGCGCTGACGGTCGGATGTCCCGATGTCGAGATCGGTGAGACGCGCGATCACCCCACCCTGGAGTGCCGCGATGTAATTGGTCGAGGTGGCACCACGCGTTGCCGTCGAGCCGAGGCCGGCGGCCGCGCCCTTGCTGCCCGTCGTGCCGCATCCGGCAAGCGCGACGGCCGAGGCGATCACAACGATCCTGCCGCCGACGACAATAGCCCGTGTCATTTCTGCCTGGTTCCTCATGATCCGCGACACTCAATCATCCTATCCGAAGCCGCATTCTTAAGCTCGTTCCATTCGAGCACGATGACGACTAGTCCTTGATTTTCTTTTGGCATTCCCCGCGTGCCGAGGCAACGGCGAGCCCTGCGGGTGTGACATTTTCAAGCACGGGTGTGACCCCTAAATCACGATGGATTCGCAAGCGAGCGACGCCGGAACCACGCATTTCCTCATCACCCTCTAAACGGCCGCCGGCAAAACCAGTTCCGCACGCAACCCTCCCTCGTCCCGTCGTGACAGGGTGATGGTGCCCTGATACTCCCGGACGATCTCGCTGACGATCGAAAGACCGAGCCCGGTTCCGGGCTTGCTTTCGTCGAGCCGCTTGCCGCGCTTCATCGCCACTGCGATCTGGTCGGGATTGAGCCCCGGCCCGTCGTCGTCGATGTCGAGAACGATCCACTGCCGGCCGGGCTCCTTGGCATGAACCTCGCTCGGTGCCGGCCTGACATTCAGCCACACCTCGCCACGGGCGTGGCGGGCGGCATTTTCGAGCAGGTTGCCAACGGTCTCCTCGACGTCCTGCAGCTCCATGGCAAGAACCAGTCCCGGCGGGTTGATCGACAGATGGACCTGCTTTTCCGGATTGAGCTTGCGCATGACGCGCACGAGGCGTTCGAGCGCCGGCTGCGCTTCGGTCCGCGCCAGCACGGACTCGCGCTGCGCCGCAATCCGGGCGCGGCTCAGATAGGATTGAACCTGGGTCTGCATTGCATCGACCTGAGTGCGCACCAACTCGCCATGCGATGCCTCGAGCACCCGGGCCTCGTTGAGCAGGACCGCGATCGGTGTCTTCAGCGAATGGGCAAGATTGCCGACCTGCATGCGGGCGCGCTCGACGATGCGGCGGTTGCTGTCGATCAGGGCATTGACCTCGTTGGCGAGCGGCTGGATCTCACGCGGGAAAGCGCCGTCCAACCGTTCGCTTTCGCCGGCGCGGATCTTCTCCATCGAGCGCCGGACCTCATCGAGCGGCCTCAGGCCGAAGAGAATGGTGAGCGCGTTGACCCCGAGCCCTCCCAGACCGAAGATGGAGAGCGCGATCGTCAGGTTGCGGGTGAAGCGGTTGATATCGGCCTCGAGCACGTCGCGGTTGCCCGCCACGCGAAAGCGCGCCGTATGGCCCTGGATGTCGAGAACGACCTCGGTCTCGGAGACCTCGACCTCGTTCCCGAAGGGATCCTTGGTGGTGTAGAAGCGAACATAGCCGGTATCGAACGGCACCTCGTCGACGCTGGCGATCGGTAGCTTGCCGTTGCCGAGCGAGGTCGAGATCAGGGGCGGCGTATCGAACTCGCCGATCGGATCGACGATCCAGTACCAACCGGTCTGCGGCTGCGAAAACCGGAGGTCGCCAAGCTGCGGACTGCCCGACAGCACCGTCCTCTCGTTGACGGAGATCGAGTTGACGACGTTGAAGAGCTGGGCGCGCAGCAGGTCTTTGAAACCGCGCTCGGAGCCCTGGCGATAAAGCTCGGAAATCACCACGCCGATCACGACGAGAGCCACCACCGCCCAGACGGTGGAGACCACCAGAACGCGTGCGGTGAGCGATCTAATTGCCATTGCCCGGCGCTTGCATTCGGTATCCGAGACCGCGCACCGTTTCGATCAGATCGTTGCCGATCTTCTTGCGCAGCCGGCCGATGAACACTTCGATCGTATTGGAATCGCGATCGAAATCCTGATCGTACATATGCTCGACCAATTCTGTGCGCGAAACGACCTGGCCCATGTGGTGCATGAGATAGGAGAGCAGCCGGAACTCGTGCGACGTCAGCTTCAATGCGACGCCATCGACCGTTGCCTTGGAACCCTTGGTGTCGAGGCGGACCGGGCCGCAGACGATCTCCGAGCTCGCATGGCCGGCGGCGCGCCGGATCAGGGCGCGGATGCGGGCAAGAACTTCTTCGACGTGGAAGGGCTTGGCAACATAGTCGTCGGCGCCGGCATCGATGCCAGCCACCTTGTCGCTCCAGCGATCACGCGCCGTCAGGATCAGGACCGGCATGGTCTTGCCGTCGCCGCGCCATTTCTCAAGCACGGTGATGCCGTCCATTTCCGGCAGGCCGATATCGAGGATCACGGCATCATAGGGCTCGGCGTCGCCGAGATAGTGCCCCTCCTCGCCATCATAGGCCTGGTCAACGACGTAGCCGGCCTCCTTCAGCACCTCGGCGAGCTGCCGGTTCAGGTTGGCGTCGTCCTCGACAATCAGAATGCGCATCCGTCTTTACTTCCTCTCGCGGCCATCCTGCTGCATGCTTCGCCAAATCTGGCTGATTTAAGGATAAGAACATGCAGCCATTCAAAGTGCTACAGCGACCTTCGTACGCCAGATACGGCACGCGGCGCTGCAGGGATAGCCTACATCGGCACCTTGACGGTGACCTTCTTCGGCCTACCGCCATTGCCAGGAACAAGCACGGTGATCACGCACTGGCCATCGGACGTCGGCTGTGCCGACAGCAACTCGCCACCAGTGTCGGCAACGACCTGCGCTGCAGCCGCGCTGCAATCGCCGGACACACGAACGACAATATCCGACGGCACGCTGATCGCAGGCGGGCTGAAGCCGGCGAGGCCTGCAGCAAGCGCGGCTATGATCACTGGTGAAGACATGAACGCACTTTCGACTTGGGAAGCATCATGGCAGAAGCAATAACCGAACGAGGCTGAATGGCAAATGAATGTCGGCCATTTGGACCGGCAGGCACTACCGGGAAACGCATTACCTTCCCCGAATTCCGACCTTAGATTGCGGCGATTCTTCCCTGGTGGAAACCCGCATTGCTCATTCTCTTGCCAAGCCATAGCCGCTTCCTGCGACAGTTTTAGCGACGCAATCACGCGAGGAACACGGCCCGAAACCCAAGGCGGCCCGACGACGCCGGACAACGGTCAGCTTTCGTTAAGCATGTTTCGTTAGCATCTCTTCGCCGGCATGCGCTAACGCGAAAGAGCCCGTTCCCGATCAAGCGCGGCATGGCTGCGCACGCATTTTCTCGATTCTTTTGAATCCTTTGGCGGCTGTCGCTCGCAGCGTGAATCAAACATCTCAGAAACTGATTCAGGTCCGTCGGCGCCGCTCCCGAACAAGGCTCAGCCATCGTGTCCTTCGAACCAGTCGACGCAATCCGTCATGGCGGCACCGATCACGCCGCAGCACCGTTCTCTCTTAATAGAGAGCCGCGAAACGGCTGGCCCTTTGCCGCAATCTATGCGCGCAAATTACTTCAAAAGTAGCTGCAACTTAAACCTGTTGACGTCCGGACGCGATGCGTGCTGTGTATAAACGAAAAATTAATCGATTTAAAGATTTTTCAATCGTTTAAATGATTTAAGCCACTGATTTACAAAGCCTTTGCGATGTGAAATTGTCCGCCACACCTTACATCATGAAACCGTCACAGAACCCGGGAGGATCGCATGCAGACGCTCGCAAACAACCAGCCCGCATCTCAGCAGTCCAAAGTACCGCAATCGTTGCTCGACCGTTTCGAGAGCGAATGGCGTGAGATGCGCGCCGCGAGCGAGGCAACGCCGAAGCCGGTCGCACCGGCCGAATGAGGCCCGCCAGAGTGGCGCGCCTAGGCGTCACCGGCCCTTCATATCCATAGACTGTCGTCGGACAGCGCCTGTTTAAGGCGTTTTTCGACATTCCGTAGCGAACCGGCGGTGAGCCTACCACCGCCGGTCGCGGCGTTTCCGGCCCTATGCCGCAGGTGATCGACCACTGACCGCAAAAGCCATAAAGGCAGCCCGATCAGGCTCCGCCAGCGCCCTTCTCGAGCCCGCGCTTCAAGGACACCCCTTGCAATTTTTGTAGTGATTTTCAGCCTTTTTGCCATTCGGCAAAAGCATGTTAATCTTTCTTCATGCTGACGGAAGAGATCGAAAGACTCGCGCTGAGCCTGCCTGGAACGGAGGAAAATGCGCATTTCGGAACGCGAGATTTCCGCGTTGGGAAGCGTATTTTCATGAGCCTGCCGGAAGCCGGGCGCGCCGTTTTCAAGTTCACACCGGATCAGCAGCGCATGCTTCTGGAGATGGAACCCGGCGTCTGCGCCGCGGTGCCCGGCGGCTGGGGCGACCGTGGCTGGACCTCGCTCTATTTCGTCCAGGCCGACGAGGATCTCGTGCGGCAGTCGATGGAGACGGCGTGGCGCAACGTTGCGCCGAAGAGCCTCGTCAAGAAGAACGGCGGCAGCCATTAGAGGCGTCGCGGGCGACACACTGCCAAAACGATTCCGCCGCCTCGACTAACCCCTTGTCACTCCACGTTTTCCTGCCCCACTTCCAGCGGCCAGGTGACGAGATAATCCTCATAGTCGTCGACGTCGATGCCGTCTTCCGCAACGGTGCGGCCGCGGACGGAAATGCCCGCGGCGTGAACCGTTTCCGGATCGGCCGAAATCAACGGATGCCACCAGTAGAGATCGCGCCCTTCAGCCACCAGCCGGTAGCCGCAGGTCGGCGGCAGCCAGGTGATCTCGCGCACGGCCTTCGGCGTCAGCTGGATGCAGTCGGGCACGGTCGCCTGGCGGTTGGGATAGTCCTTGCAGCGACAGCTTTCGCCGTCGAGAAGCGTGCAGCGGATCGAGGTCCAGGCGATCTCGCCGGTGTCCCAATCCTCGAGCTTGTTGAGACAACAGAGGCCGCAGCCGTCACAGAGGCTTTCCCACTCGGTATCGGTCATGTCTTCAAGGCTTTTCGCCTTCCAGAAAGGCATTTCGCCCATCGTCATCACACTTTCGTCAAATCGCTCGCGATACAGAAATTTCGCAGAAAATTGCCGGTTTTTTAAGGCCGGCGGCGCGATATGCAAGTAGATTGGAATTTGACGCCGTGCAAATATTACATGGCGCCGGCATGATGCCGTAGAGCCTTCAGGTGGTTGAGACCGTGCGGGAACCGAGGAAAGACGATAATCGGCCGAAGAAACGGCACATCTTTCTCAGGATCGACTCCTGGATCGATTCCTCAGTCTGGAATGCCGGTTTCAAGCTGGGGCAATGGTGGGAAGACACTACCATCTTCTTCCGCCGCTTCCGCGCGACGGGCTGGAAAAAAGCCGTCTTCGAGGTGCTCGGCGAAGGCATGAACTGGGGCACTGTCGGTTCGGTGCTGATGCTGGCGCTCGCCCTTCCGGCCTTCGAGGAAACCAAGGGCAACTGGCGTGCCCAGAGCGATTTCGCCGTCACCTTCCTCGATCGTTACGGCAACGAGATCGGCCATCGTGGCATCATCCACGAAGATTCCGTACCGATCGACGAGCTGCCCGATCATCTGATCAAGGCGGTGCTGGCGACCGAAGACCGGCGCTTCTTCGACCATTGGGGCATCGACTTCCTCGGCCTTGCCCGCGCCATGACCGAAAATGCACGCGCCGGTGGAGTCGTCCAGGGCGGTTCGACACTGACGCAGCAGCTCGCCAAGAACCTCTTTCTGTCGAACGAGCGGACGATCGAGCGCAAGATCAAGGAAGCTTTCCTCGCCGTCTGGCTCGAATGCAACCTGTCGAAGAAGGAAATCCTCCGGCTCTATCTCGACCGCGCCTATATGGGCGGCGGCACCTTCGGTGCGGCAGCCGCGGCGCAGTTCTATTTCGGCAAGTCGATCACCGACGTGAGCCTTGCCGAGTCGGCGATGCTTGCCGGCCTCTTCAAGGCGCCAGCCCGCTACGCCCCGCACGTCAACCTGCCGGCCGCACGCGGACGCGCCAACGAGGTTCTGACCAACCTCGTCCAGGGCGGCCTGATGACCGAAGGCCAGGTGATCGCCGCACGCCTCAACCCGGCGACGGTCATCGACCGCGCCCAGGTGAAGGCGCCCGACTTCTTCCTCGACTGGGCTTTCGACGAAGTCCAGCGCATCGCCCGCCCCTTCGCGCAGCACTCGCTGATCGTGCGCACCACGATCGATATGGGCCTGCAGAATGCCGCTGAAGATTCAGTGGAATCGAGCCTGCGCCAATATGGCGAGAGCTTCCGCGTGAAGCAGGGTGCGCTGGTGATGGTCGAAAACGGCGGCGCCGTGCGGGCCATGGTCGGCGGCCGCGATTATGGCGAGAGCCAGTTCAACCGTGCGACACGAGCTCTGCGTCAACCGGGCTCTTCCTTCAAGGTCTATACCTACGCGGCAGCGATGGAAAAGGGCATGACGCCGGAAACGGTTGTCGTCGACGCGCCGATCACCTGGCGCGGATGGTCGCCACAGAATTATGGCCGCAGCTATGCCGGCCGCATCACCATCCTGACGGCCATCGCCAAGTCGATCAACACCATTCCCGTGCGCCTCGCCAAGGACAAGCTCGGCACTGACTTGATCGCCCAGACGGCCAAGGACATGGGCATCGAGACGCCGATCCGCACCGACAAGACCATGCCGCTCGGCACCTCGGAAGTAACCGTGCTCGACCAGGCGACGGCGTACGCGGTCTTCCCGGCCGGTGGCATGCAGTCACGCCGGCACGGGATCAGCCAGGTCCTCAACTATGACGGCGACATTCTCTACGATTTCGGACGCGACGAGCCGCCGGCGCGGCGCATCCTCTCCGAAACCGCCAATACGTCGATGAACTCCATGCTGACGCAGATCCCGGTCATCGGTACGGCGCGCAAGGCTGCGCTCGATAACGGCATCGTCGTCGGCGGCAAAACCGGCACAACACAGGCCTATCGCGACGCCTGGTTCGTGGGCTTCACCGGCGACTATACGACCGCGGTCTGGTTCGGCAACGACGACTACACCTCGACCAACAACATGACCGGCGGCTCGTTGCCGGCGATGACCTTCAAGCGGCTGATGGACTACGCCGAACAGGGCATCGAACACCGGACGATCCCGGGGATCACCGCGCCGACGGCGCCGGCGAAGCAGCCGCCGCAGGTGGCAACCGCGAAGCCGGACGAAAACGCGTTGCCGCCGCTGGTGCGGCCGCGCTCGCTTTCGACCGATGTCACCCGGCTGCTGCGCAGCATCGGCGAGACCTTCGAAAAGGCCCCCGCACTGAAGGCGCCCGAGAAGGCCGGCGGCAAGCTTGCCTCTCTCGGCGCGGATGAAGAATCACGGTCCGCACAGGCGACACCCGATGCCGCCAGCAACTGACGTTTCGGGCATGTCCACTCTTCTTCCGCTTCGCGAGTGCGGTGTCGGGTTCGGGACCGGCGATGCGGTCGCCGTTGCGCCGGGCGCGGATTTCGGCGACATAGGGTGTCAACGCGGCGGTGCTACGCTGCAGGACCATATCCGGTAGAGTCGCCCTTGTTTCGAATCCCCTTCCTCGTCGCGCTTACCCTTGCCATCGCCTTCGGCGGCGGCATCGCCTCGGCGGTATGGGCGTTGAAAGCGACCGTCGGCTTCGGCTCGATCGCGATCGGCCCCTGGGTCGCCTTTCCCGAGGCGCAGACGGCCAATGCCGACCCCTATGCCAAGGCACATCGGGCGCGCGCCGGCGAATTGCTCTATGGCGGCGCCGAAGGGCTGATGTTCAGTGCCCAGGTCGATAGCAAGGGCGAGAAGCTTCAGGCGGCCTGCTCCTATGATGTTGCGGGGCTGACACCGCAGGCCCGCTTCTGGACGCTTTACGCCGCAAATGCCGAAGGCCTGCCACTGAGGCCCGGCTCCGACCTCCCCTCGGCGCTCAATTCCTGGAGCGTTCTGCGTGGCGAAAACAGCAACTTCAGCATCCATGTGTCGCCGAATGCGAAGCCCGACAACTGGCTGGCCGTGCGCCACTCGGGCACGTTCCGGCTGGTGCTGACGCTGCTCGATACGCCGACGGCCGGCTCGTCCGGCCTGATCGATCTCGCCATGCCGGTTATCACCAAGACGGGTTGCGGCGATGCGTAGCGTGCTCTTCGCCACAATTCTCGGTCTGGTCGGCGCCGCCCTGCTGCACATCATCATCGTGCTGGCGCTGCCGCAGTTCACCGGCCGTGATGCCTATACCCGCATCCTCGGGCTTTTGGAGATGGACAGTTTCTTTGCGCTGACCAGCACACCAGGGCCGACTGGCCTTGCCAATGACGATCCTTATCTGAGAACCGCGGTCTGCAGCTTCTCGATCTCGGATGGACCGGCGCGTTTCCTCGCCAGCGGCAACGTGCCGTTCTGGTCGCTCGCCGTCTTCGACGGCAATTCGAACGAGGTCTTCAGCATGAACGACCACACGGCGGTCAACGGCAAACTGGACCTTGTCGTCGCAACGCCAATCCAGTTGGTCGAGTTGCGAAAATCTCCGCCACAGGCGCTTGCACAATCGATCATGGTCGAGATGAAGGAACAGGATGGCTTTGCCGTGCTGAGAGCGATGGCGCCGGTCGACAGCTTTGAAGAGCAGGTCCGGAACTTCCTTGCGGAATCGACCTGCGAACCGTTCCGTCGCTAGACCATCCGCTATGGTCGTCGAGCAACAGGGGCAAGCTAAGAAAATCCACGCCGAGATGCGCGGCGATGATTCGATGCCGCGTCGGGCGCAGCAGTGCATGGGGGATGAGCCCGCAGAACCGGGCAAGGACAGTGTCTTGAACGCGACCGTTTCGGTCGCCTAATACGCAGGAGTGCCGCGGCTCATTGCTTCTTGATGCGGCGTCCGTCTGGCGCTGTCGGCTGCGGGTCGCGATCGAGGCGCTCGTAGCGGATGCCGGTGAACAGCAGCACTTTCGCTCCACCCGAAATGGCCGGAGGCCGGTGCGGAGGTATACGAACCTTGCGGTCCTGAATTCTGATAACGTCTGCCATGCTCGTCTCCACAAAGTCTTGAGACGGATGAACTACCGTACAGATTTCACCCTGCCCTTCTCGGGCCAGCGCATTTTCCCAGATCTTTCCTGGACAGGCGCGCCTTTCTCGTTTGCTCCTTCTTCCGGTCGCCCGGATGTTGCTGTCCTGGTTCACGACGCGACCCGATGATACCGGGTCCACTTCGATTGAGCCACAGGTTGGTTAACAGATTACTAATAAACGATCTGCAACCCCAACCTGCGTTCAGTATGTCTGTCAAACGGCCCCGGCGATGTATCCAAGGTAACAACGGCAATCCGGGCGAAGACCCGCCTCGCCGCTAGCGCCGGGACATCAAACCGAACAGGAACGACACGCCCGCAACGGCAACCAGGGTCGACAGAGGCTCGTCGCGCACACGCTCGCGCACGCGCTCAGCCAGAAGATCCGCCTCGCCCTGCACAACCGCTTTCGTGCTCGTTCCGATCGCCGTGACCGCTTCCGTCAGGCGGGCGATTTCCGCGCGCAGCTCGGCGATCTGTGCGTCGACCTCGGCGCGGGCGTCCGATTCGGCTTCACTCACGGCAACTTTTTCCACCGCTTGCAGTTTCTTTTCGACCATTACAACGCTCCCTTGTCTGCGCGGGCTCAACGCGCCGGCTGGCGTTTGGTTCCGCCAAAAACCGTTGAAAGCAGGTTCGCGAAACGCAAAACGGGCGACCAGGGCCGCCCGTTTTTTTCCATCAGACAAGGCGCGCCGACGCCCCGTGTGCGGATCAGTTCTCGCAGTAGGGATCGTCGATCTGGCAGCGAACCATCGGAGCCGGACGGGCGCGCTCATAGACGGTGCCGTCGTCCTGCCGCACGCGCACGCCGTCGTCGCGGCGTTCCCAATCACGCCGATCCTCGCGTTCTGTCCGCTGACGGCGCCATTCGTCGTCGCGCCACTTGTCCTCGTCGCGCTGCCGGCGCTCCCAGTCGCGCTGATTGCTGCGCCGCTCACGCTCCCAGTCACGGCGCTCGCGCTCGCGCTGCCGCTCCCAATCGCGGCTATCACGCCGGTCATCGACCCAATCCGGTCCGCGGCGCCAGCGATCGCGTTCACGATAGAAATCGCGGCCGCGGTAGTTGCGGTCCCAATAGTTGTCGAACTGGAAGACAACCGTCGGAATGCCGAGCGGGCGATAATAACGCGGTTCGACATAGACGCGGTTGCGGCGATAGTCGGCCTGGACATAACGGCCGGCAACCCAGCCACGGCCGCCGTAGAACGACACGTCGCACCACGGCAGATCCGCAAGGCAGCCATGGATTTCGACTGATTCGCCCACCGGGATCATCGACACCGCCGGGTAGCGCGTGCTCGGACCGGAGCGCATGTTGACGTTGGCGGTAGCAAAGCCCTCGGCAGCCTGCGCAATCGCCGGAGCCACAAGGAGCGCGCAGACCGCCGCTGCGCGCAGAATAAATTTCTTCACAGTTCCATATCTCCCATGGAGAGGCCCCTCTTCACACGGCCCCCAACGTCGGCGGGCGTCCGGGCCCTTCACCGTCGCCGCGATAACTCATGACAGCATGTGGATTTTTTATGGCTACGGCCGCGGATGTCCCCGAGATTTGCCGTGCCGGCGCGGCGATCCGTAGGCGCTCCGCCCGCCCTGGGTGTGCCGCAAGCCTGAATAAAGCTCCAACATCCATAGTTAACAGTACGCTAACGCTTTTCTTCTAATTTTTGCGACGTGTGCCGTTCCGGATCGCCGGCAATGGCGATCATGTTTTGCGTGCAGGGAATTATCGTGACGGATCGCTTTCGTGAGTTGGAAAGGCCACAGACTGGCCGCTTGAAGGACGTCGTCCTGATGGCGACCGTCACCGGTTTCGAAAACCTGCGTTTTCCCCGCAAGTCCGACATGAAGCAATTTGCCGAACTGTTCGAGCCGCTCTTCCTTGGTTCCAGCAACGAAGCCCGCCGGCAGGCTGCAGCCGCCCTTTCGCAATGCCAGCAAGTTCCAGAGACAGTCGCAGCGCTGATCGGCGGTATGCCGATCGCCATCGCGGCAATTTTCCTGACCCGTTCGAAGGCGATCGCGGACCGGACGCTGATAACGATCATCCGTGAGCGCGGGCCGGAACATGCCGCCGCCATTGGCCGCCGCCCGAACCTCTCTCCGCTCGTCGTCGATGCGCTCGTCGAACATCACAACCCGCCGGGACTGGCAGCGCGCAGCAGCGCCGTGAAAGCGGCAGCAGCAGAGCAAGCGAGCCAGGAAGACGAAGCCGCTTCATTGCGTACAGCGCGCGAAGAGGCGCTTCGCCGCGAGATCAAGGCGCTCGCTGGCGCCCGTCCGCAAAATATTCCACAGACGCCGTCGTCCGCGACGATGACAGACGTACATGCCGCTCTGCTCGTGCGTTTTGCGAGGAGCGGCGAAATCATCCTGTTCTCGCGTGTCCTCGGTCAGGCGCTCGGCACCAGGGATGCGCAGGTCGAGCGCATCCTGCTCGATATTTCCGGACAGCTGCTGGCAACGAGCCTGGTCGCACTCGACGTCGATGTGGCCGATGCCGGCTTCGTGCTTCAGGCCCTCTATCCACATCTTCGCGAGCCCTTTGGCGAAACCAGCCATGCCGGCGCCTTGATTGGCGCCATGGACCGCACCGCCTGTCGCGCGCAGCTCGATGCCTGGCTCGAGGCGGAAGCCGAAGACGCGGCGCCCGCGGCAAGGCACGAAGCCTATTTTGCCGAAAATACTGCAAACGACACGCGCCACGTCGGCCCGCGCAAAGTTGCAGCAACGTCCGTCAACGGCCAGCCGCAGCGACTATTTGGCCGCCGCCGCAGCTGACACATGCTGCCGTTCACGCGGGCATGTCTCGCAACTTCAGCGATGGAGCCGACCTCCCCGCCCTAGAAAAGCTGCTTCATCGCGTCGATGATCCAGCTCCACTCGCGACCGGTCGGAGCCTGCGGCGCCTGCCCCTGCAACACCGCCATCAATTCCTGGTAACGCGCCGAACGGGCGTGGTGCTTGCGGTACTGTTCGAGCTGCCAATCCAGGAAAACCTGATCCGGAGCCCGCTTCATCGCCCTTGCCGACTGCGCCAGCCAGTCGGCAGCGATCTCTCTGCCGAGGGCCGACTGGGGCCCCAGGCCATGGTCGATCGCCGCTCTCACCCGCGCAAAGGTGGCATCGGCGGCTTGAGCGTAGGCGGCGGGATCGAACTCCTGCGTCCACAGGTCCGACATGTGGGCGCGCATCTCGGCGGCATAGGCCTTGTCCGACAGCATCTCCATCAGTTCCGCCCAGGCGTCGACCTGTTCGGCTGTCGGGTCGTCCGGCAGGTCCGGCGTACCGGCATCCATCATTTTCGTCTTCCACGCCGCATCCATCGGCGCGCCGCCGGCGACGTCATCATAGAAACGCTCGAGCGCGGCACGAAATTCCGTCTTTGAAATCCTGGTCACGGTCCACAATCTCCTGAGATCCGTTGGGGAGGGTTCATGGATCCTCAAAGCCATTCTCAAGGCCGTGGCGATCCGGCGCTTTGACCGGATTTCCGTTTCGAGCGTTCGAAGCCGCAAAGCCAGAACGTCGGTAAACGAGGTTCGGTTGGCCAGGATCTTGCGGATGTCCGCGAGGCTCACGCCCGCTTCACGCAGGGCAAGAACGAGGTCCAGCCGCGCCAGGTCGGCCCCGGAATACATGCGGTAACCGCTCTCCGTCCGTGTGGACGGTGGCAGCAACCCCTTGTCCGAGTAAAACCGAAGCCGCCTGACCGGTACGCCGCTCAGCTTCGAAACTTCGCCTATCGAAAAGATTTGATCGTCCATAAACGCGTCCTACGGCCTCCACCAAGTGGAGAGTCAAGCAGGTCGGCGCATTCGGCAAGACGGCGTCAGGGCCGGCCTTTTCCATCTTCGGCAACGACCTCGAACAGATCGCCGCGGTCGTCCAGCTCGATCTCCACGATCCAGCAATCCGGATCGAAGCGGATCTCGCTTGCAAGCGCCGCGTCGACCTGCTCGGCGTCGCTGTCGCTGAGCCGCACTTCGAACTTGCGGCCGAGATCAATCTCGTCGGCGAAGAAATTCTGCGGCGCCGGGGCAAAGAGCGTCTCGGTGCCCAAACGCGTCCGCTGGCGAATGAAGATCGCGCCGGCGTCCTCTGCTCCCTTGCGCAGCACCGCGGCATAGCCGCCAAGCGAAAACGCACGACGCAGCAGGGACGAGACGAAGATGTGGGACTTCAGGCGCATGGGAGGCTGATACACGCGCGGAGCGAAGGAGGCAAACCACAGCTGAGCGACGACAGGCGCGTGGCGTGCATTAAATGCGTCAGAGCGCGCCGATTTCCTTGAGCTTCTTCAGCACCTGGGGATTGGGTTCGCCGGTCTGTGGCAGGCGGTAGTGCTTTTCGAAGTGGCGAATGGCTGCCCGCGTCTGTTCTCCGGCAACACCGTCGACCGCCACGTCCGCATAGGCGAGGTTGCTGAGACCCTTCTGGATGTTCAGCACCAGTTCGCTCGATACCGGAATTTCCGCGCGCGGAACGAAGGTGCTTTCCTTCTCGGCCGAGCGGATGGCCGCAGCGACCGGATCGATTTCCACGCCCCCGCCCTTCGTTTCGGAAAGCGGCCGTCCAGCCGGAACCGCGGCGGCCTTTTCAGCCGGTGCAGACTTCAAGGCCTGCAGCAGCTCGACGCTCGCCGCGCCGGTTCCCGTGCGACCCGCCCGCTCCTCGAACCTCAGGATCGCGGCTGCCGTGCGCGGACCGCTCCGTCCATCCGGCGCGCCGTCATAAAGGCCGATCCGGCCCAATTCCTTCTGGATCTCGGAGACAAGCTTCGACTGCGCCGGATCCGGCACGCTCGCGACCCGTTCGGGCGACGGCTTTTCCGACGCGACGTCCGCGGAGGCAGACGCGATCACATCCTCGACGTTTTCAGCCTTTGCCTCACCCTCGCGCTCGATAACGAAGGTGGTCACCTTTCGCGGCTCGATCTCCTCGCCCTTGGCGATGGCGATTCGCTGCGCCGTTTCGGCGCTGACGAGCGGGACGCGGGTGCGCAACAGCGGCGACGGGTGCGTGCCGTGCTGATACCACATGGCATTGGCCGCAACGAAGGAGAACACGACGAGGAAGGCGGCCGAGCCACCAGACACCAACGGATGGCGCGCCATCAGACGACCGGCAAGCCCAGCACCCCGTCCGGCAAGGACCAGCCCGCGCACGGCCAGGCCGGGCGTTTGCCGCGCAACCTTTTTCCGGTCAGGCTGTTTTCGCTTGCGCGGTGCCATATCCCCGTTCCTCGTTCAAGCTTTTCCCCTCGAACCGCCCCCCTTCGGCGGCCGGGGCGACATCACAATCCTTCAGGCGCGGTGGAAATTCCACCGTCACCGGCGTACGCGCTTCTTCCTGCTCCGCGCAGGCGATACCGGAGCCATCACGCGGCAGCGTGACGACGATGACGGTACCCTCGCCTTCGCGGCTACGGATGGAAAGCTCTCCGCCGTGCAACGCAACCAGACCCTTGACCAGCGAGAGGCCAAGGCCGGTGCCTTCGTAGCGGCGAGTATAATCGTTCTGGATCTGGACAAAAGGTTGACCAAGCAGCGCCAGCTTGTCGGCCGCAATCCCGATGCCGGTATCGCTGACGGAAAGCTTCAGCATCGCGCCGTCGGCCTCCGCATCGATCGTGACGACGCCGCCCTGATCGGTGAACTTGATGGCATTGCCGACCAGATTGATGAGGATCTGCTGGAAGGCGCGCTGGTCTGCGTTGATCTCGCCGATGCCGCGGGTGATGCGGCTTGCAAGCTTCACGCCCTTTTCCGTGGCCTGGTGCGACAACATCGCCTCGCAGGCGGAAACGGCTTCGGCCACACCGAAGGGCTCGGGCATCAGCTCGTAGCGACCGGCTTCGATCTTGCTCATGTCGAGCATGGTGTTGACGACGGAAAGCAGGTGCTCGCCGGACTTATGGATCAGGCCCACATATTCGCGCTGGCGATCGTTCTCGAGCTTGCCGAAATACTCGCCGGCAAGCACGTCGGAAAAGCCGAGAATGGCATTGAGCGGCGTGCGCAGTTCATGGCTGACGGCGGCAAGGAAGCGCGTCTTGGCATCGTTTGCCGATACCGCCTCGGCTGTTCTGGCCGCAGCTTCGGCGCGCAGGCCCGCTTCTTGCGAGACATCACGCGACTGAGCGAGGATCGCGACCAGCCGGCCATTGTCGTCGCGCAGCGGCGCCAGCTCACAGGACATATAGACAAACTGTTCGCCTTCGATCGGCAGCGTGCGCCGCTCGATGCGGATGTCGACCGTCGCCCGGTCGCCGCCCTGGCGAAGAATGTCGATCGCGCTCAGGAAGGTGATGCGATCGGATATGTGGATCTGCTCGATGAAACCCCGGCCCGCTGGATCGCGCATCAGGGTCAGATGCTCGGCCGCGTCGCGGCCGTGCACGGAAAGCACGTTGCCGCGCAGATCATGCACAGTCACCAGACCCGCAAAGAGGTCATAGGCGGCAGACAGATCCGGAACGACCGGCTCCAATGGCGGTGCCACATCTTCCGGCGCGCGGCCGCGAACAATCGCGCCGGCAGCCGCAAGCAGCGAGGCCGAGGCCCAAAGAGCGGTGCCCAAAGGAAGAGCCGAAGACACGGGCATGGCGAGCGACAGGGCAAGCGGCACCACCGGCAGGGCCGTCAGGGAAACCGCTGCCAGCGTGCGCAAACGCTTCGCATGGCGGAGATCGGCCGGCGAAGACGCCTCACGACGGGGAAGCCACAGGGCCGCGACCTCGTCCACACGGGACGTCCATCTGCCAGCCATGTTACGCAATACGCTCACGCTTTACCCTGCTACATTTGTTGTTCTTGCGAGGCCGACGCTCTCTGTTTTCACGACCCTTTGGATCGAGACTCAAGCCGCCTCGTGACATGTCGGAATCTCGCATCCCCGGCTTAATGAAAGAATAAACGCGGCCGTGCCGGAACCGTGCGAAACGGTCGAAAAATCCCGTTTTGAGCCAAATCGGGCGACCTTCATTTCTTGTGGTTAATGGGGCGTAAGCAACGGATTTCTGTGCATTTTCTGCACTGTGTTAACGATTGTGGCGCGGCTTTTGGCGTGCGATTGCCGCTGCGTTCGGGGTTGCCGCGCCCGGCTCTGCCACGAACCTTAACGGCGAACGCTAAAATGCGACACAAATGCCCTGCAAATCGCCGGACACCGGCATTTCATTAAAATTTGAAGCAAATGCCGCTCGATTTCGAAAAGCCGTCTTGTGATTCCCGCCGTAATGTCGATCTCAACAAGGGGCCGGGCACCAAGAGAACGCCGGCAGGCTCCAAGGATTAGAAGGTGGCGTGAACGGGTATCAGGGGATACCACGGCGCTGCGGGATGTCGAAGGTGCAAAAGCCGGCTACAAGACTGGCGGGCCGCGGCAGCCGAACGAAGGATGGGCAGAACATGTGGTTTCTCATCAAGGCGACATTCTGGTTTTCGCTGGTACTGGTGTTGCTGCCGTTCCTCGACCCTTCGAGCGCGCAGAAACTCGAACACGCCCCGAAAGTAGAACTCGGCGACACCTTCTCTGCTGCCAATGAGGCGTTCCAATACATCAGCGCCATCTGCATCCAGAAGCCGGATGTCTGCCAGAAGGGTGCCGAAACCTTCGTTGCCCTCGGCCACCGAGCCCGCGAAGGCGCCCGCATCGCCTACGAATTCCTCGACACACAGTTTGCCGAAACCGATGCCACGACGCCGGATGCCAAGGTGACGACCGGTACGGTCACGCCGGCTGCCGACGTGGCAGCTCCGGCGAGCGAGGTCAGCACCCTCGACGCCGAACCCGTCTTCAAGCGCACCCCGGTTCCGGAAAAGCGCCTCGACCCCAAGGCTGCCGTTATCCAGTGACCGCGCCGCATCCTGCACATTCCTGACTTACTGCCTGACTTGCCGTCCCGTTGCGGCCGCCGCGAGGATCCCATCCCCTCGCGGCGTTTTCTTTTTTGCACCCGCAACCGCTGATTTTCTCGCCGCACAGCCACACGCAAGCCCTGCCTGCTTAGGTCCGCCGCACCGACGGCTGGAGGCAGACAATGCAGATTTATGGGCTTTTCTCGAACGCCAGCGTGACACGCCCGGCGGCGTCCGGCGCCGCCCCCGGCGCAGTTGGCGAAAGCAAGAGCCCTGCCTCGACCGCCCTGCTTCTTGGCCGCGATGACGAAAGTGCTGCGAACCGCGCCGCTGCCGCTAAAAAGAAGCTCGACGAAGTCAAGGAGCAGCTCCGCATGCTCCGGTTCTTCGCATCGGACCCGGAAACGCTTGCAAGGCTCGCCAAGCAGCTTGCACAACAGCTCGGCACGGCCGCCCAGCAGCTGGCCGACGCCGGCGGCGGGGGAGCGGCAAGCGGCGTCGCATCCGCCTCGGCCGCAGCCGTGCTTGCCGATGCCGGCACCGTGCAGGCAGATGCGTCCAGCGCGCAAACCGATGCCCCCGTGGCCGGCGGTGAGGCTGAGCCCTCTTCGGAACGGACAAGCTTTGCCGAGCGTGCCTATCGCGAATTCGGCGGGGATGACGGCGGCTCCGATCCCCTGGCGAAGGTGGCAGCCGAACTCAAATCCGTTGCCGAACAAGTGAAGCAACTGCTGCGCAAGGCGGAGCAGGAATTACGCGCCAAGGGATCCGGCCGCGATGCGGATGAGGCCCGGACCGCCGGCCAGTCGCTTTCGGCCGCCACCGGCAATATCGAGGGCGCTGGCGGCAACGTGACCTTTTCAATCAGTATCCCGACAAGCATCTCGGTCTGACCAAGAGATAGGTGCTCCGCATCCGTCGTATATTTGCCGGTTCTCAATGGCTCTGCCATCGCCTATATGAAGGCTGAAAGCCCGAGCGCGTGAAAGCGGCGGGCAAGAACAGGAATGAAAGTGTTCGCGGCAAGGACCCGCGAGCCTATAATCTCCCGACGAATGGACCGGACCATGACGACGCTCGACCAGATCATCGACGATTTCGCCTTTCTTGAAGAATGGGAGGATCGCTATCGCTATGTGATCGAGCTCGGCAAAGCGCTGCCGGAAATGCCCGAGGCCAAGCGCACGCAGGAAAACAAGGTTCAGGGTTGTGCCAGCCAAGTCTGGCTCGTCACCAATGCGGCCGGCAATCCCGAGGATCCCGTCCTTAATTTCGAGGGCGAGTCCGACGCCCATATCGTGCGCGGGCTCGTCGCCATCGTGCTTGCCATCTACTCCGGCAAACATGCCTCCGACATCGCCCGGATCGATGCGATCGACACCTTCGGCAAGATCGGCCTGATCGAGCATCTGTCGACCCAGCGCGCCAACGGTCTGCGCTCGATGATCCGCCGCATCAAGAACGAGGCGGAGCTTCGCCTGGCGGCTTGAACAGCGCGGGGCCGGACGCACGACCTTCTCCATTGCCATCGAAACACAAAGGCCGGACACTCTGGTCCGGCCTTTGTGAACATGCCCATATCCGTCATGCGCGGGGCAATTGGGCCCGCGGGACGACCAGTCTTACTTGCCGCGACGCTTGCGGCGCTGGCCGAGACCCATTTCCTTGGCGAGGCGCGAACGTGCTTCCGCATAGGCGGGCGCGACCATCGGGTAATCGGTCGGCAGGTCCCACTTCTCGCGGTATTCTTCCGGCGACAGATTGTGGTGGGTCATCAGGTGGCGCTTCAGCGACTTGAAGGTGCCGCCGCATTCGAGGCAGGTGATCTGGTCGTCCTGAACGGACTTGCGGACCGATACGGCCGGCTTCGGCTTTTCGACGGGGATGACGACCGGCGCGGGAGCCGCCGTGTTGTTCAGCGCCGAATGCACATCTGCGATCAGCGTGGAAAGCTCGGCGACCGGAACCACATGATTGCTGACGTAAGCGGCAACGATTTCCGCCGTCAGCTCAACCAGAAGTTCATGGCTCGCGCCAAGCGCTGTTTCAGTCATTTCTTTCTCCTATCGGACTTAAGCACAACCCGAAACGGCGTTTCGGGGGAGGAACGCTTGCAAGAGCCGTCAGGAAGCCTTGGCTGCCTTGGGATGGACCATCAACGCGGCAAGGAGAAACACCGGCCGCGATATCAAGAGCTGGAATTTGATTACAAAACCTGCTGCCGAGTCACCGGTGACGACCGAACTCTCAAAGCAACAATCAGCATTCACAACTCAAGCTGGAATTTCAGATCAAAGTATTTTCCACGACGACACTTTACATTTACTCGATTAACATCGATGCGCGAAAAATCCAAACATAAATTTAGCGACACTTAGCAAGTTTATCTCCAAATTGCTAAAATGGCCACACTCGATCGTAATGTTCTGAAATACAGTTTCAGAACTGTCGTCGATCAGTCGCGACGCGGCTCTTCCTTTTGCGGAAGCTGATCTATGACAGACAGCTTTGTCAGCCTGTAACCTACCTGATGTGCGGCTTTTGCCAGGAGATGAGCCGAGATCGGCGCAGTCAGAACGAAGAAAAAGAAGCCTGCGAGCGCGCGAATCAAGATGGCTGGATCGAGAGAATGCACGCCTGCGGCCAGAAGCAACAGGCCCGATCCGATCGTGCCGGCCTTGGAGGCCGCATGCATGCGCGTATAGAGATCGGGGAAACGGATGATGCCGATCGCCGCCAGCAGCGAAAAGATCGCGCCGACAACCAACAGAACGGCGACCAGCAGGGTGACGGCAATCTCGAGGACCGGGCTCATCGGCGCGCCCCCTTGCGCTTGCGCTGCGTCGATTTGCCTCTCGTCGCCGACGCGCGTTTGACCTGCACTCCGCCCCCTTCGACAGCCGCCCTCTCCGGCGACAGGCCGCGCGCGAGGACGAAGCGGGCAAAGGCGACCGTTGCCAGGAAACCGACAAGGCCGAGCGCGATGGCTATGTCGATGTAAAGGTTGAAGCCGGTGCGGATGGCAACGACAGCGATGAGGCCGATGGCGATCGCCACCAGCATATCGAGGCCGAGCACCCGATCCGGCAATGTCGGGCCGCGGATGATGCGCCAGACCGTTATCAGAAGCGCTGCGGACAGGACGACAAACGCAAAGCCGGTGGCAAGGGCGAGAATCTGCGCCGACAGGGTCATTCGAAAGCCTCCTTGATCCGGCGCTCGAAGCCATTGGCGATATCGCGCCTGAGGCCACCCGGATCGGCGCAGTCGAGCGCATGAACATAGAGCGTGCGGCGGTCGTCGGAGACGTCGACCGACAGCGTTCCCGGCGTCAGCGTGATGAGATTGGCCAGCAGCGCGATTTCGAAGTCGCTCTTGACCGTCAGCGGATAGGCGAAGATGCCGGGCTTCAACACCATCTTCGGCTGAATGACCAGCAAGGCGACCTTGGTCGCCGAAATTGCCAGTTCCTTGAAGAACAGCGCCGTCAGCAGGAAAAGCTTGATCGGGCGCACAGGGTAGGCAACCGGCTGAAGCTCGCGCCGGATGAGAAAGAGCGACAGTGCTCCGACGGCAAAACCGAGGATCAGGTTGGCCGGCGAGAAGCTGGCGCTGATGGCGCCCCAGATCGCCGTGAACACGAGATTGATGGTCAGGAACTTGGTCACGGGGCACCTCCCGGGAAGACCGAGTCCAGGTAGGCCGACGGCTCGGAAAGGCCCGCCGCTGCACTCTGAACCATGGCAAGCAACGGCTCCGGATAAAGACCGATCGCGAGCGCCAGCACAGTCAAGGCTGCAAGCGGCAGAAGTGCCGTCGGCGCGATCGTCGCAGACGCAGCGCCGCCCTCACCAGAGGCCGCATCACGCCAATAGGCGAGCAGGAAGAAGCGGCCGGTGACGATGGTCGTCAGGAAGCCGGTCAGAAGCAGGACCGCCGCCAGCCACCAGGCGCCGATATCGAGCGCCGCCTTGACCAGCATCACCTTGGGCCAGAAGCCGGAGAACGGCGGCAGGCCGGAGACGGCGAAGGCAAGCATGAGCGTCAGCGCCGCGAAACCGGCATGGCGGCGATAGAGGCCCGCCAGAGAGACAAGCGAGAAGCTGCCGCCGAGCCTCGCCGCGACACCGGACGCGAGATAAAGCGCGGTCATGACGAGCATCGAATGCAGCGCGTAGAAGATCGCGCCGCCGATGCCGCCCGGGCCGCCGACAGCGACACCCGCAAGGATCGAGCCGATGCCGGAGACGACGAGATAGCCGAGCATGCGGCGGAAATCCGTCTGCGCCAACGCGCCCAGAACGCCGACGAGCATCGTCAGCGCGCCGGCAATGGCGATGACGAAGCTCAGTTCTTCGCGCTCGACCGGCAGCAGCATGACGGTAACGCGGATCAAGGCGTAGATCCCGACCTTGGTAAGCAGACCGGCAAAGAGCGCCGACACGACCACGCGCGGCGTATGATAGGACGCCGGCAGCCAGAAGTTCACCGGAAAGGCAGCAGCCTTCATGCCGAAGGCAAGCACGAACAGCGCCGTCAGCGTCATCAGCGGCGCCGTACCCGCGAGCCCCTCGGCCTTGCGGGCAATGTCGGCCATGTTGAGCGTGCCGAAGCTCGCATAGAGATAGCCGGTCGTGATCAGGAACAGGGTCGTCGCGACCAGGTTGAGGAAGCCGTATTTCACCGCTCCGTCGATCTGTTCGCGTTCGGAGCCGAGCACGATCAGGCCGAAGGACGAGATCAGCAACACCTCGAACCAGACATAGAGATTGAAGATATCGCCGGTCAGAAAGGCGCCGGAGACGCCGGCCATCAGCAGCATCAGGAACGGATAGAAGCCGTAGCGCCGGCCGCTGTCGTTGATGTCGGCGAGCGAATAGATGCCGCCGGCAAGCGCCACGACGGAGGCCGTCAAAGCAAAGAGCGCGCCGGTCAGGTCGACGGTGAAGGCGATGCCGAAAGGCGGCAGCCAGCGCCCCATGACCATCGTTACCGGTCCGCTTGCAAGGACATGGCGAAGTAGGAGCGCGTCGATGATGACGAGCCCGGCCAGGCCGGCAACCGCGATGTAGGGATGCCAATCAATTTTCCGGCGCAGCATCACGAGCAGCGCGCCGATTGCGAGGCACCAGGCAACTGGCAGGATGACCAGCCAGTCGGCAGACGCGACGGGCTCGAGCACGAGCGCGGCGGAGAGATCTGCGGGGGGAGAGGTTGTAGCGGCCATGGGTCGGTCAGTATCCAAGCGGCGCGGCCGGCTCGTCCTTCGGCTCGGCAACGCGCATCTCGTCGGTATTGTCGGTTTGCAGCTGCTCGTATGCCCGCCACGCAAGAACCAGCAGGAACGCGAAAAAGGAGAAGGAGATGACGATCGCCGTCAGGATCAGCGCCTGCGGCAGGGCGTTGGCGGCGGGGCCGACGAGCGCATCCTTTTGGCTGGGAACGACCGGCGGGATGCCACGCGTGAGCCTGCCACCGGTAAAGATCAGGAGGTTGACGGCATTTCCGAGGATGGCAACGCCAAGCAGCACCCGGATGACATACTTCGACAGGAGCAGATAGACGGCGACCGTGAAGAAGATGCCGACGAGCAGAGCGAACCAGGCTTCCATCATTCGCCTCCCCGCTCTTCGAGCGAAAGCGCAATCGAACTGATCGCGCCGACGACCACGAGATAAACGCCGCAATCAAACAGCATCACCGTCGAGAGCGGTACTTCCAGGCCGAGCACCGAGGGATAGACCCACAGGCCGGTCATGAAGGGAACGCGGGCGGCGATCGAGATCAGGCCGGCGACCGTCGCGGCCAGGAGGCCTGCCCCGGCAATCGCCATCGGGTGGAAATAGATCGCGCGGCGCACCGTCTCGACACCGCAGGCGATGCCGTAGATCGCCAGCGCAGACACCGCGATCAAGCCGCCGATGAAACCGCCGCCCGGCTCGTTGTGGCCGCGCAACAGGACGAAGATCGAAAACAGCACCATGAGGCTCGTCAGGAACGGCGCGACGGCGCGGAAAATCACCGACTTCATGCGCCTTCCTCCGCATCCGGATCGTTATCGGCGACGCGTCGAAGCGAACCCGCCCTCAAGCGAACCAAGGACAGGATCGCAAGACCCGTGACCATCACCACTGCGATCTCGCCCAGCGTGTCCGTGCCGCGGAAATCGACGATGATGACGTTCACCACATTGGCGCCGTGGGCGATCGACTTCGAGTAGAGATTGAAGAAGTCGGTGAGCGTCGCATCGAAGGGTACACCCGTCACCTTCAACAGCATCAGCCCGAAGCCGAGACCGCAGGCAAGGGCGATCGCGACATCCGGGATTTTTTGCGCAAGCGGACGATGGTCCGATGGTGACAACCGGAGCCGCGTCATCACAAGCGCAAGGACGACGACCGAAAGCGTCTCGATCATGAACTGGGTGAAGGCCAGATCCGGCGCGCCATAGAGCAGGAAGATGACCGCGACGGCAAAGCCCTGGATGCCGAGCGAAACGATGGCGGTCAACCGGTCGGCAGCAAGCACCACCGCGATGAGGCCGATGACCGCGATCGCCATGATCGCCAATTCATGCAGCGGCACGTCGGCGGCAAAGAGCGGCGGGCGCGGGAACTCGCCATAGGCGATCGGCACGACCAAAAGCACGAAGGCAATGAGGATGAAGGTCGCGGTCATGTAGACTTCGAGGCGCCCGGATTGCAGCCGGCGGGTCAGTGCGACGGAGAAACGAACGAGCCCGCGGATGAACTGGTCGAAGCCACGATCCGGACCCCAGCCGATATCGGCAAGGATCGTCGCCATGAAGGCACGCACACGGTCTAGCTTCAGATAAAAGCCGATGCCGATGACTGCGGTCACGATCGACATGATCAAGGGCAAGCCGACGTGAGGAACGACCGAAATCGTGACCGCACGGGGTTCGCCCGCGATCGCCGACGCCATCGGCGTCGATACCAGTTCATGCGTCAGTCCGGAAAGCAGCGCCGCGGAGAGCCCCTTGGCGGCAAGCAGCGCCGGCCCGAGCCAGAGCAAGATCGGAGCCTCGTGGGCCGCCTTCGGCGTCTCGATCTTTGCACCGACGAACGGCTTGAGCGCGACGGCAAAGGCCACCGCGAACATCAGTGCATTGCCGAGGATCGCAATCGCGGCAAAGACCAGGGAACGGCGATCGAAGCCTGAGAGTGCGTAGTAGATCTCCTCCTTGGCGATGAAGCCGAAGAAGGGAAACAGTCCGCCCATCGAGAATGCCGCGGCAAGCGCTATGACGAAGGTGAGCGGCATGGCGGAGCGAAGTCCCCCGAGCCTCGTCGCGTCGCGCGTGCCGGTCTCGTGGTCGATGATGCCGGCGACCATGAACAGGGCGCCTTTGAACAGCGAATGGGCGACAAGATAGAGCACCGCCGCTTCGATCGCGTGGGGTGCGCCAAGCCCTGTCAGCATGACCAGCAGGCCGAGGGACGCCATCGTCGTGTAGGCGAGCATCAACTTCAGGTCAGTCTGGCGGCAGGCGAGCGCCGCGCCGATGACGAGTGTGGCGCCGCCGAAGAGCGGCAAAAGGATCTGCCATTCAGGTGTGCCGCCGAGCACCGGGTTCAGCCGCATCAGGAGATAGACACCGGCCTTCACCATGGTCGCCGAATGCAGATAGGCCGAGACGGGCGTCGGGGCTTCCATCGCGTTCGGCAGCCAGAAATGGAAGGGGAACTGGGCCGACTTGGTAAAGGCGCCGCCAAGTACCAGGAGCAGCGCCGCCAGATAGAACGGGCTTTCGCGCATCTCCGGCCCGAAGGCAGACAGCAGCGAGAGTTGGGTGACGCCGCTGACATTCCAGATGATCAGCAGTCCGGCAAGCAGGAACAGGCCCCCGCCTCCGGTTACGACCAGCGCCTGCAGGGCTGCGCGCCTTGCCGCCTCGCGCGAATGATCGAAGCCGATCAGCAGGAACGAGGTGATCGAGGTCAGTTCCCAGAATACAAAGAGCATCAGGAAGCTGTCGGAGACGACGACCCCGAGCATCGAGCCCATGAACATCAGGATGAAGGAAAAGAACCGCCCCTGCTGCGGGTGGCCTTTCAGATAGCCGCCGGAATAGAGCACGATCAGCGCGCCGATGCCGGCAATCAGCAGGACAAATGTGAGCGACAGGCCGTCGATCAGCCAGGAAAAGCTGACGTTGAACGAGGGTATCCAGGCATAGCCGCCCGTAACCACCTCGCCCTTGGCGACTTCCGGCCAGAAACGGATAAAGTGCAGCACGATCGCCAAGGGAAACAGCGCAAGCACCCAGGCGGCGTTGTGCCCGAGAAGACGTGTCAGAAGCGGCGCGAGCAATGCCGCGACGAAAGGCAGTGCGAGGGCCAGAAATGTCAGGGCCGCAACATCCATCGTCCTGGCCTGCTCCTTTTATTTCATCGTATGATCGATCGGACTCCCGACATAAAAGAAGGGTGTTGGGGTCTCAAGCCTTATCCGGATAAAATCGGCGTTATATATCCGTCAGCTCGGCCGGACGAACCGAAGCGGAAGCCTTGCATTACCAGATTCGCGCGATTTACGCGGTGTCCGCCAACAACAATTAAAATGCTGTTAGCAAAATATTCATCGGGCGGCGGGGGATAGATCGAACATTCTGGAAACGGAACTGCAAGACGTGATAGTTGTATTTGCAGACTTTCTCAATTCAGAGCGAACCGACCAGAAGCCTCCGCCGGCAGACCTTGCAACGGCTCAGAAGCGGTTGCCCGCTTCAGTATCGATAACGACAGGCACGGAACAGAACATCACTATCTCGAATAGGGCGGGACCCGCTTGGAACGATCTCGCATAGTCGTCATCGCCAGTATCCTGGCCGCCCTCGGCGCGATCCTGCCGATGCTTGCGGCCTACTATCTTTCCTGGTCGATCGCCGTGCGCGGCGAACAGGCCCGGCTCGCCCGCCTGGCCGACTATGCCATCATGCGCGCAGACGCCGCGCTCGGAGAAGCGTCCCGGGCGCTGAAGACGGCCGACCGGTTCGATATGCCGCCATGCATGGCCACGCATATCGCAGCCTTGCGCTCCCTCGTCGTCAACACGACCGCCATCGAGGATATCGGCTACTTCGAGAACGGGTTGCTCAGATGCACCTCGTGGGGTTACCCGCCGCGTCGGCTCACCCGCTCGCCGCCTGCCGATTTCTTTGCGAGCAACGGCGTCGAAGTCATCCCGCGGATGTATCCGACGATCAGCACCGGCGCGCCCATGACGGCGTTCCGGTATCGCTCCTACACGGTGCTGACCAACCCGGTCCGGTTCGTCGACGTGATCGCCGAGCCCGGCACCCGGCTTGCAGTCGCCACCAAAAACGGCGTGCTGGTCAGCACCCTCAACGATCCTGACCCGTCGCTGACGGAACGGCTCGCCGATCTTCCGAAGACCGGCAGCAACGCCGACGACCTTTTTGCAACATCACGGGACGCAAACTGGATCGCCGTTGCCACTGCGCCCAGCATCGCCATTCTAAGCGACATGGATCGGGAACGCCTGCTGCTCTTACCAGGCGGAGCGCTGGTCGCGGCGCTGATGGTCGGGCTTGTCGTCTGGCTATCCCGGCGTCGTCTGTCGCCGCTTGGCGAGCTTTCGATTGCCGTGCAGCGGCGCGAGTTCATCGTCCACTACCAGCCGCTGATCGAGCTCAAGACCGGCATCTGCGTCGGTGCGGAGGCCCTGGTGCGATGGCGGCGACCGGATGGGCAGATGGTCCGGCCAGATCTCTTCATCCCTCTTGCGGAAGAAAACGGACTGATCGAGGAAATCACCGATCAGGTCCTCTATGCGACGGTCGCCGAATTGAAGAGCGTGCTCGTCGCCGACCGCTCGCTGCACATCGCGATCAACCTCGCCGCCGACGACCTGAAATCCGGGCGCATCCTGCCGGTGATCGAGACGGCGCTTCGAAACACCGGCGTGCTTACAGAACAGATCTGGCTGGAGGCAACCGAACGCGGCTTCATGGACGTCAAATCCGCCCGGGCGACGATCGAGGAGGCGCGCCGGCGTGGCCACTCCGTGGCCATCGACGACTTCGGCACCGGCTATTCGAGCCTGCAATACCTGCAGGAGCTACCGCTCGATGCGCTGAAGATCGACAAGTCGTTCATCGATACTGTCGGCACCGATTCGGCCACCAGCTCGATCACGCCGCATATCATCGACATCGCCAAATCGCTCGATCTCTACATCGTCGCCGAGGGGATCGAGCGGCAGGAACAGGCCGACTATCTCATCGAGCGCGGCGTGCAGTACGGCCAGGGCTGGCTGTTCTCCAAGGCGCTGCCGGCGGCCGAGTTCATCGCCTTCTACAATGACAGCAAACGCAGACTCGGGGCCGGGCCGGCGGTGATCCGCCGCGAAATCGCTTGAGGCCCCTTCACGCGGACGCGGCCTGGTGATGTTTGCGCGCGCGGTCCTGCATTCCTATATAGTCGCGGCAACGACAGGAGACGTTCATGACGACCGTAAAGACGCCGAAAGTGGTGAAAACCGATGCGGAATGGCGGGCACAGCTCTCGCCGGAGCAGTATCGCATCACGCGACAGCAGGGCACCGAGCGTCCGTTCACTGGTCCGTTCCTCAACAACAAACAGACGGGCACCTACGAATGCGTCTGTTGCGGCCGGGCGTTGTTCCGCTCCGACACCAAGTTCGATTCCGGTTGCGGTTGGCCGAGCTACTTCGCTGCGGTCGACGATCAGGCGATCCGCGAGATCGAGGACCGCTCCCACTTCATGGTGCGCACGGAAATCCGCTGCGCCGATTGCGATGCGCATCTCGGCCACGTCTTTCCCGACGGCCCGCCGCCGACGGGGCTGCGCTACTGCCTGAACGGCCATGCGATGACGTTTACCGAGGATTGACACCGGGGCGCGGAAGGAGTGGCATGGGATGCTGTTCCGCCGGGAACGGTCCCATGGCGCCAGCCGCGCTAGAAGCAATAGATCGAGCAAGCGAGAGGAGGTCCGCATGCTACGCATCCTGACAGCACTCGCATTGCTGCTTCCCTCCGCCCTCACAGCGGCGGCGGCCGAAGACTGGGTTCCCTACGCCAACGCCCGCTTTGGCTACGTGCTCGACATTCCTCCCGGTTTCGAGCTGCAGAGCCGGGGCGACAATGGCGATGGCGCGAGTTTTCACGCCAACGACAACGGCGCGACCCTTTCGGTCTTTGGCAGCACGCTCATGGACGGTGACTTCGAGACCGACGTCAACGACCGCATGGGCTACGAGCGGGAGGGTGACTGGCGGATTTCCTATTCGCGTGTGACGGCCGCCTGGGCGAGTTTCTCGGGCGCGCGCGGTGACGAAGTATTCTACACCCGCGCGATCGCGCTCTGTGACGGCAGCGCCGCCTATTTCCGCCTGCAGTACCGCAAGACCCGGCTCACCAGCTTCGATGGCGTGATTTCGCGCATGGCAGAGGCGTTGAGACCTTCAGAAGGTTGCCAGCATCCACCGGTCGCCGCGGCCGCCGGCGAAGCGCCAAACTGATCGCCGCTCAGGACGCGGCGCTGAAACAGGTCAGCACGGCCGAATAGTGTACCGCCGCTCCGGTTACGACGAAGCCATGCCAGATGGCGTTCTGGAAGCGCAGCTTTTCCCACACATGGAAGATCACGCCGGCAGAATAGATGATGCCGCCGATCAGGATCAGCACAAGCGTCGTTGCCGTCAGCGCCGACAGCAGCGGGCCGACCGCGAGCACGCCGCTCCATCCCATGGCGAGATAGAGCAGGATCGCCAGCCGGTCGAAGCGGCCCGGGAAGAAGCACTTGATGGCGACGCCCAGGCCGGCGATCGCCCAGATGCCGATCAGCATCACGAACAGGAAGGGATCATCGAGGCCGCGCTGCAGGAAGGGCGTATAGGTCGCGGCGATCAAGACGAAGATCGAGGAATGGTCGAAGCGGCGCAGGAACCACTTGGTGCGTGAAACCGGATAGAGGTTGTAAAGAAACGAGATCGAGAGGGTCGCGAGCAGCCCCGCGCCATAGACGGCGGCGGCCGCGAGTTGACCGGTCGTGCTCCACACCGTTGCGTAGAAGATCAGCGCGGTCACGCCAACCAAGGCAGCCGCCAGGCCGATGCCGTGAACGATGCCGTCGGCAATCAGTTCCGAACGGTCATAGTTCCATTTGACGCCTGCGAATTCCACGTCTTCCCTCTCCCCGAGCCTTTTCTTCTCCGGCGGCGCGCATGCCCCGTCGCACCGCAACGTTTCCACCATCCTGCCACAAGGCCGCGCCGCGGCAAAGAAGCAGGGACGTGGCAAAAGCATCAACTTTTGCAACGCATTACAACAATCGCATGACCGGTCTGAGAAGTTTGACGGGAGACTTGCCGAAGGCCACGGCGATGACCACATGAACGGCCGAAGGATGCGATCGGGAGGATCATCATGTCAGTCTTGCGTAGCCCTCAGCCGGATCAGGCGGCCGCGCTCAGCGACCTCTGCGTGCGATCAAAGGCCGTTTGGGGTTATGACGCCGCCTTCCTTGAGGCATGCCGGGCGGCTTTGACGCTCACAGCCGACGACTGGATGGATTCGGAGCTTCAGGTCGCCATGGAGGGCGAGCGCATCCTCGGCCTGGCGCAGGTCCGCGGGAGCGGACAGGTGGTCGAACTGGACAAGCTGTTCATCGAGCCGGAAGCACGGGCGGCAGGCATTGGCCGGCAGCTTTTCGACTGGTGCGTCGCAGCCGCCCGCAAGCGCGGCGCAATAGTCATGACGATCGATGCGGATCCCGGCGCTGCCGACTTTTATCGCCGCATGGGCGCGGTCGATGACGGGGTCGTCGCGTCGAGCGTGATCCCCGGGCGGTTCCTTCCCCGACTGAAAGTGGATTTGGGGAGCGGTCCGACCGCCTGACGTCAACGCCCGCCGCGGGCGACCTCGGCCGCGCACTCCTGACAGAGTGGCGCATGAGGCACAGCCTGCAGGCGCGCCGCCGAAATCGGCAGGCCGCAGCGCACGCAGGTTCCGAAGGTGCCGGCGGCGATCCGATCGAGCGCGGCATCGATCGCGCGGATCTCCTCCTGGCCCGCAAGGCCAAGGCCTTCGAGAACCTCGTCCCCTTCCCGCTCGGTCACCCGGTCCGGGACATCAGCGTTCATCGGCTCATCGAGATCGTGCTCGATCCTGACCAGACGCCCCTGCAGCTCCGCCTTGCGGCGTGTCAGGCGGTCGTGAAAGTCGTCAAGCCCATGTTTGTCCATCTGAAGACTCCTTGGCGGTGGCGGCGCGAAGGTCTCGCGCCGCATGCGCTCTTGTTGTTCGTGGCTTACCGGTCGACGAGAACGGCGCAGGGGCAATGGCTGACGACCCGGCTTGCCGTCGATCCGATGAAGTAGTCGATGAGACCCGGCCGATGGGACGCGATGATGACGAGATCGGCGTTTTCTTCGCTGGCAAGGGCGTTAATGGTGCCGGCGGCCCCGCCGGTGCGGATTTCGATGCGGCCCTTGATCCCATGCTTGGTTTTGAGCGCCTCGAGCGTCTTTAACGCCTGCTTTCGGGATTCCTCGACCATTTCCAGCGGGAAATCCACGATCATGTAGCCTTGCGCATAGGCGTTCAGATCCTCGACGACGTTCAGCAGGATAATCTCGCCCCCCTCATCGATCAGCTTTTCGGCAATGCCGAGCACGGACTCGCCGTGTTCGAGCTGATCCATGGCAATCGGGACGATGATCTTCTTGTACATGCTGTACTCCTTCTGTTGCCCACGCGGATCGCCAGGCTGTTGCCACAGGCCAATCCCTCGTCTCAAGATTGCGCCTCGACGGCATCTTCGGCTTTGATTGAAATCAAATCGAAAGCGCTGCGCGCGCATGGCCCCACTCGAAATGAGGTAGGGCGACGACAACCACTGTCAACGCGCGTCGAACACAACATCAAGTGACTGACAGGCTTCCGTGAACGAACGAGGCGGCCCATATTCCCAACAGTTTCGATGAAACTGAAACGGCGAACCGGCCGTAGCTTCGATGCCAAGGAGACAGACATGACCTCGCAGGAGACTTTCGACATGCCAACCGACCATGCGCTTGCCATGCCCGCGCATGTCGAGCATGCGCATCTGGTCGTCCAGGATCTGCCGGCCGTGTCCGCCTGGTATCAGAAGATCATGGGCCTGAGCCCGATCGAAGCGAGCAAGAGCGGCGAGACGCTGGGCGTCAATGGCCACCCGCTGCTGACGCTGACGACCGAAGGCAACGCCGCGCGGGCGCCACGCAACGCGCCTGGCCTCTTCCACAACGCCTTTCTTGTTCCGAGCCGCGAAGAACTCGGCCGCTGGCTCGCCCATATCGCGCACAACAATATCAGGCTGCAGGGCGCGTCCGACCACCTGGTCAGCGAGGCGATTTACCTCGCCGATCCGGAAGGCAACGGCATCGAAGTCTATCGCGACCGACCGCGGAGCGAATGGACGTTTAAGCCGGATGGGACCGTCGGCATGGATACGCTGCCGCTCGATCTGCAGGCGCTCTACGACGAAGCACCCAAGGACAATTGGGGCGGCATGGCGGACGGGACGGCCATCGGCCATATCCATCTGCAGGTGTCCGATATTCCTCAGGCCGATGCTTTCTTCCGCGACGTGCTGGGCCTGGGGCTGATGGCACGCTATCCCGGCGCGAGCTTCTTCGGCGCGGGCAAGTACCACCATCACGTCGCCGCCAATATCTGGAACTCGCGGGGTGCGCCGAAGCGCGAAGGCCACATGACCGGACTTTCGGATTATACGATCCAGTACAAGGAGCCGGGCGAGCTCACAGCGGCGCTCGCGAAGCTCGATACGCTGGAAATCGCTGTCAGCCGCAACGGCAATGGCCACAGCCTCGTCGACCCCTGGGGCATCGGCCTCAAGCTCGTCGCCTGATCCTCTCTCCCAGGCCACAGGCGCCTTTGCGCCAGTGGCAAACTTGCCGGCCGCAGCCGCCTCAGGCGCTGCGGTCGTATTTTTGCTGGGCTTGCAGCACAGCCTCGATGTTCTCCTCCGCCCAGCGCGTCAGCGCCGCGACCGTCGATGTCAGCGTGCGACCGAGCGGAGTGATCGCATATTCCACGGTCACCGGCACCGTCGCAAAGACGCTGCGGCTGACGAGCCCGTCCCGCTCCAGCTTCTTCAGGGTCTGCGACAGCACCTTCTGCGAGATGCCGTCGATCTCGCGCTTCAACTGGTTGAAGCGCACCGGCTGTTCATCGAGCTTTCCAAGCACCAGCACGGCCCATTTGTCGGCAAGCCTGTCCAGCACCAGGCGGGTCGGACAGGTCTGGATATAGACGTCGTACTCCATCGGGCACCCCATCGCGGTTTCCGGGCGGAAACCATGTCACCAAAAACTGCCTCCTTTACAGCATTTTCCCGGACCAATATCCAGTATCCATCCGCAACATGGTTTCATTTGGATACTCAGGAGAACGGTGATGGCAGGCAAGATTCTGGTTCTTGGATCGAACGGGACGATCGGCAGCAAGGTGGTACGGGCGCTGGCCGCACGTGGCGAAACGGTCAGGGCTGCGTCCCGAAAGGCGACAGCCGTTGATGGCGCGGAAGCCGTCGCCTTCGACTACGAGGATGCCACGACCTTTGGCCCGGCGCTCGACGGCGTCGACCGCCTGTTCGTTCTGACACCGGCGGGATATCTCGACCCGGTCGGGCTGGTCGGACCGATCATGGCCGCCGCTGCCGCGCGCGGCATCAAGGTCGTGCTGATGACCGTCATCGGCGTCGATGCGGACGATAACATCCCCTATCGCCAACTTGAGCTGCAGCTCGAGAAAACCGGAACACCCTTCGTCATCCTCCGGCCAAACTGGTTCTCCGACAATTTCCAGAGCTACTGGATCGAGGGTATCCGCCACGGCGCGATCGCGGTTCCGGCGGCCGAAGGCAGGACGAGCTTCATCGATACACGCGACATTGCCGAAAGCATCGTGGCAGCGTTGACCAGCGAAGCCTTCAACGGCCGCGCCTTCAACCTCACCGGGCCGGAAGCGCTGAGCTACGGCGAGGCGGCAGCGATCCTGTCACGCGTGACCGTTAAGCCCATCGCCTACACGCCTGTCGATGACGAGACCTTCGTCGGCGTGCTGGTCGGCGCCGGGGTGCCCGAGGACTACGCCCACTTCCTCGCGTCGATCTTCCATCCCGTGCGCGAAGGCTGGGTGGCAAACCCTACCGGCGACGTAAAGATATTGACAGGCCACGAGCCGCGTAGCCTGGAAACCTACGCCAAGGACAATGCCGAGGCTCTCAGGGCCTGACCGAACCCGGACGATGGCCGCTCGTTCCCGCGCGGGCGGCCTGCGTCAACACGCCGCTGGATAGTTCCCAGACAACCGATCAATAAACTTGAGTATTATACTCACATATTTTAACCGCATGCCCAATCGGCCTCGCCCAAGGTCGCATTCATGCGGAGTTAATAATATGAAAAATAAGAGTTTTCTTGCGGCTGCCCTGGCGAGCAGCACCCTTCTTTCGAGCCCCGCGCTGGCGGTGGATTTTCGTCCGCAGGCGGAAATCGAAGGCGGCTTCTTCAGCGGCGGGTCAGCTGCCGGCGGCGGCTTTTTCCTCCCCTTCGTGCTCGATTCGGGCAATGCGATTTTCATCGATACACGCGGGGCCATTGCCAACGATTCCGTCCGCCAGGGCTCCGTCGGCGTGGGCTATCGTTTCCGCGCCAACGACCAATGGGTCATCGGCGGCTACGGCTACTACGACTATCTGAAGAGCGACCACGGCAACGCCTTCAGCCAGCTGTCCTTCGGCCTCGAGGCGCTCAGCGGTGACCTCGAAATGCGCAGCAACTTCTATCTGCCTTTGACCGGCGCCAAGACGCTGAGCGCCTTCAATGCCGCCTATGTGCGCGACCACGTGCTCGTCTTCCAGGAAGGCAAGGAACGGGCGCGGCGCGGCATCGACGCCGAAATCGGCGGGCGCCTGCCTGTCTTTGCGGAAGACTCCAACGTTCAGCTGAAGGTTTTCGGCGGCAGCTACTGGTATGGCGGCCGCAACCTCGGCGACATGTTCGGCGCCAAGCTGCGTGCGGAACTGACCTTTGCCGACCTGCCGGGCCTTTCCGAGGGATCGACCGTCTCGCTCGGCGTGACCGGCACCTATGACAACGAGGACAAGCTGAAGGGCGCCGTCATGGCACGGCTGCGCATCCCGTTCGGCGCGACCGGCTCGACCGCCGACGCTTTCGATCCGATGACCCAGCGTGTCGAGCGCGCCACCCGCATCCGCACCCATGCGGGCGCCACCGGCGATGTCGAGGCCGCGCAGCTTGCCGGCACCGGCCGTAATGCCGGCCGGGTGGTAACCCTTTCCTCGGCTTCCGGCAATGCCTCCGACATCAACGCCCTGATCGGGGCTGCCGGCGCCGACGCGCTGATCCTCGCGGACGGCAACCTCGGTCTCGACCGCACACTCGCACTCGGCAACGGCCAGACACTCCTTGGCGGCGGCGGCGCAATTGCCGTTAGCGGCGCGCGCAGCGGCGCGACCGCAACCTTCGTCAATCAGGGTGCGGCCACCACGATCACCGGCTACAACCCGGCCCAGGACGTGATTGCCATGGCGTCGGGCAGCACCATCTCGTCGCTTTCGGTCCGCGGCGGCCTAGCCGGCATTTCGGCCACGAATACCGCAGATGTCACCGTCGACAAGGTCGACATTGGCGCCACCAACCACGACGGCATTCGCTTCACGCGCGTTAATGGCGCGCTGGTTCAGGACAGCCGCATCCACGACCTCTACATTTGCGAGAACAACACGACCTGCGAATTCTCGATCTACAACCCCAACAAGGCGCCCTATGCCGCCGTCAGCTCCGTCGGCAGCCGAAACGTGACGGTGCGCGACACTGTCATCGACAAGGTCACCTATGGGGTCTTTGCCGGCGGCGAGTTCAGGAAGGTCGGACGGACAGACTACGAACTGGTCACCGGCACGCAGAACGTCACGCTCGACAAGGTGACGATCAGCAACTCCCGCCGCGAAGGCGTGCTGCTCGTCGCCGGCAAGGATGTCAGGCTCAACCGTGTAACGGTCGACAATGCCAAGCAGGACCGGGACATGGATCTCGTTGTGCTGCAGGGCACCTCCAACGTCGCGATCAACGACATGCGGCTCTTTGGCGGCATCAACGGTCTGATGCTGGTCTCGAGCCCGAACCTCGATGCGACGACCACCAACGTCAACGTCAAAGGACTGACCGTCGACGGTACCCGCAACGCCGGCATCTTCTTCAATCCCGTCTCCGGGATTTCGCTCGAGGACGTCAAGGTAACGAATGCCGGCACCTATGGCGCCTTCATCTACGGCAACGAGTTCGAGTTCCTTGGAGGACCGGTGCGCGACGTCGTGCTGAAGAACATGACCGTCGACAAAGCCGGCAAGGCGGGCCTCTACTTCTCGGGCCCGACCGAAGACATCACCGGCAATGTCAGCGTGAGCAACACGCCGAAGGATTGCCTGCTCGACAACGGCTGGTCGGCCGGGACGATCACCCAGTCGCCGGGTTCGGTGCTGACCGTCAACGGCGTCAAGCTCGATCAGGGCAACGCCGCGGCCCGTTGCCGCTGATAACCGAAGCCACGCCCGGGCGACCGGGCGTGGCTCTTTTGTCCGGTTTGCTTCGACGCGCGACCTATACCGGGCGTCGGCATTCGAAGGTGACGACATGGTCACCGTCCCTTGGAGCACGGCCGAAGGTATAGTCGCCGGAAACGACGAGATCTTCGAAACCGGCTGCCTGCAGCGTCAGCAGCATTTCCTGAATGCCCCACCAGCGCATGGTGAAGAATTCAAGCTCGCTCGACGCCAGTCGTCCTTCTTGCCAGAGGTCGTAGCGCAGGTGGGAAACGGTCGTCTGGCCGATGATGTCGGTCTTCACACGCTGGCTGGTCAGGGTCAAAAGGTCGCCCGTCTCCGTTTGCCAGCTCCGGATATTCGGCTGCAGGTCGGCAACCATGTCGCCCGGGTAAAGATCGAAGATCAACCGACCATCCGGCGCCAGGTGATCGTAAAAGCGCTTCAGCACGGCTGATGCCGCTGCATGATCGGCGATCAGCTGCAACGAACCGGCGGGTACGACAATCGCATCGAAGCGCTTTGCATAGGTGAAGGTTTCGAAGGTCTGGCGAGACAGGGCCGGCGCCAAGTCGCGGCCGGCGCATTGGGCGAGGCAATAGTCGAGCATGTCCTGCGAGGCATCAAACCCGCAGACATCGAAACCGGCCTCCAGCAACGGGATCAGCGCTCGGCCGTTGCCGACGGCTGGTTCGAGGATCGGCCCACGATAGCCGTCGAGCCTCTGCCGATAATACTCGATGTCGCCGAAGGACTTTCCAATATATTTGTCTAAATTATAAACATGAGAGGCAAGTCTGCCATAGGTATTGTTCACGATACCTCTGCTCCCGATAAAACAAAGCAACGCTGTGCTTTATACGGGAGTATGCGACCAGGGCTGTTGTTTGCCAGCCACGCCGACGCTTTATCGTCATCGTCCAAACGTGTCAGAAGCGCGCCGGCCGGATGAACTTGCCGTAAACCCAGCCCTCCTGCCAGTTTCCGCTGCGCTGCGGATCGTGCCAGATCTGGCACCAGGTGGCCCGCACGGCCTGGCGCTGGGCGGAAGCCGACCAGCGGGCGATGCGCTTGAGATCGACACCGTTCATGCAGCGGCCGGTCATCTGCAGTTTCGTGCCGTTGGGATAGCCGGCGCGGATCGCCGAGGAGGAGGATGGCCAGGCGCGCGCGTTGAGCACGTCGTTCCAGTCGACCCCGGACACTTCCCAGGCGACAAATGTGCTTGCGGTAGCGGGAAGTGCGGCGGAGAGCGCCCCGGCCAGAATGGCCGCCTGCACCAGCTTGTTCAACATGCCCATCTCCTTGCCCCTTGATCAGACCGCCAGTCGTTGCGGCAGAAAACAGAATGCGACCCCTCGGCTGAATTGCAACTGAATGGATTTCACGACGAGAGCGCCCCTTATCCCATGACGACGTGGGCACGCCGCCCGTCCCGGTTTTCCGGGACGGGGTCTTGTCAGCCCGGCAGGCGGCAGACGACGCCGACCAGCCGCGCGACCACGGGGCGGACCATGAGCACGCAGACGAAGGCGACGGGCATGGCGAGCGCGTAGGAACCGAGCACGCGGGCCGGGTAGCCGGCGTCGATGCCGGTGTTGACGCCGACGATGACGCAGCACATCAGAAACGCCATGATCGCCGACATGAAGAAGGCGAAGGCAACGGGGGCCGCACGCGGCGGCAGCTTGCGGCTGCGCGCGAGCCGCGGCGCCGATAGGGTGTCTCCCATCAGAAGTCTCCTGGTTTGATCGAGGGGACCACCCCCTCGTTTCTGGCCGCACTATACGGATCGCGTCGCAGCCAAGTAGGCCATTGCAGCCTTGTTCAGAAACAGGCAAAACCATCGAATAGATGTTTCTATTCGATGGTTTGGGTTATGGACACTTTGCGCGGCGTCGAGAGTTTCGTCAGGAGCGTCGAGGAAGGCAGCATCGCCGCGGCGGCACGAAAGCTCGGGATTACACCCGCTTCCGCGAGCCAGAACATCGCCCGCCTGGAGCGAACGCTCGGCAGCCGGCTGCTCAGCCGCACCACGCGCCAGTTGGGCCTGACCGAGAGCGGGCGGATTTACTACGAGAGGGTGCGCGGCGTCGTACACGAGCTGGAGCTTGCAGCAGCAGCCGTTTCGGCACTCAGCACCGAGCCGCGTGGGCCGCTCAAGATCGCCTCATCCGTCGCCTTCGGTCGTCATGTGGTGGCGCCGCTCGTCCCCTCCTTCGCCGCCCGGTATCCGGATGTCTCGATCGAGCTCGTCGTCACCGACCGCGAGATCGATCATATCGGCGAAGGCATCGACATCAGCGTGCGCTTCGGTCTGCAGCTCGAACAGGGGCTGATTGCCCGCAAGCTTGCCTCCGTGCCGATGATCATCTGTGCAGCCCCCTCCTATCTGGAGCGACGCGGCCGCCCGCAGCAACCGGAAGATCTCGTGCACCACGATTGCCTGGTCTACCGCTATGCGGGGCATGGCCGGATCTTTCGCTGGGCGTTTACCCGCGACGGCCTGCGCTTCGAGCCGGAACTGAAGGCGACGATCGTCAGCAACGATATCGACACGCTCGCCGAGATGGCGATCGCCGGCGCCGGCATCACCCGGCTCGGCGCCTTCATCGCAGCGCCGCTGATCGAACGCGGGCTGGTGGTGCCGCTGTTCGGCGAACTGCCGCAGGAGGGATTGGCCAGCACCGACCACGAGCCCTTCGATTTCTATGCCTGCTTTGCCGACCGCCAGGCGCAAACGCCGAAGGTGCGCGCGTTCATCGAGCATGCGGTGCAGAGCCTGAAGGGGCGCTGGTAGTGACCGGGACCGGAGCGGCAGCCGTTTCCTTGCGCACGACCTCGACGCCTCGCCGCTGCTTCAGCCGATAGCCGACCTCGACGATGGCATGGATGGCCGGGATGAACTCCGCGCCGAGCTCACTGAGGCTGTATTCCACGGAAGGCGGCGACGTCGGCATGATCCGCCGCTCGACAGCACCCTTCTCCTCAAGTTCCTTCAACCGAGTGCTCAGCACCTTTGCCGAAATACCGGGCACGTCGATCCTCAGTTCACTGAAGCGGCGCGGCCCGGCGCTCAAGGACCAGAGGATGTTCGGCGTCCATGCGCCGCCGAGTAGCACCATGCACTCGCCGACCGGGCAGTTCGGCGGCAAGGCCGCGGCCCGATTTTTCCGAATTTTCAAGCTCATGGGCAAAACTTTCCAGTTACCGCGGGGAAACCGGAAAGGGAGGTAACATAAGGTTATCTGATATACAAAGGTTACCGCTTCCGCTTAGGTTCCGCCGTCCTCGACAAACGGACAATCATTTCAGAAGGAACCAGATGATGAAGCTCTATTACGCCCCCGGCGCCTGTTCGCTTTCCCCCCATATCAGCCTGCACGAGGCCGGTGCCGATTTCGAGATCGTCCGGGTCGATACCAAGACTCATCGCACCGAGACCGGTGCGGATTACAAGGCGGTCAACCCCAAGGGCTACGTACCGGCGCTGGTGCTGGAAAGCGGCGAGGTCGTTACCGAAGGTGCTGCTGTGGTGCAGTACATCGCCGATCGCTTTCCGGCGGCGAAACTTGCGCCTGAAAACGGCACGCTGGCGCGCACCCGCCTTCAGGAACAGTTGAACTTCATCTCATCGGAACTGCACAAGGCCTTCTCGCCGCTGTTCGACCCGACCGCATCCCCCGATGCAAAGGAGGCAGCCACGCTGCAGGTGGCGAAACGCTTGACCCATGTCGAAAGCCTGCTCGCGGACGCGCGCCCTTACCTGCTCGGGGAGGTCTTCTCCGTCGCCGACGCCTATCTCTTCACGGTCGTCAACTGGAGCAGCGGCACCGGGATCGCGCTCACGCAATGGCCGCATCTCGCAGCCTACATGCAACGGATCGGCACACGTCCTGCCGTGCGCAGCGCAATGCGGGCGGAAGGCCTGGTCGCGGCATGAGCGCGTCACCGAAGGATCCGCAGTTCGCAGCCATCGTCCACGTCCTGCAACGCTACTTCGACGGGCTCTATCGCAGCGACACCGACATTCTCAGGCAAGTCTTCCACCCGAAGGCGCTCTATGCCACCGCAACGGACGGAACCCTGCTCGAACTCGACATGAACAGGTACTTTCCGATCGTCGAAAAACGTCCCTCGCCCGAAAGCCGAGACGAAGCGCGCATCGACCGTATTCTTTCCATTGAGTTCGCAGGCCCCGTAACCGCATTTGCCAAGGTGCAATGCGCCATCGGCGAGAAGGCCTTCACCGACTTTTTGTCCCTGGTCTTTCTTGACGGCCGCTGGCAGATCATCGCCAAGGTCTTCCATTACGACATCGCATCCGCGCAATAGGAGAAGCTTGTGCCCTACGTAAACATCAAGATAACCCGCGAGGGTGCAACCCCCGAGCAGAAAGCAACCCTGATCAAGGGCGTCACCGATCTGCTTTACACCGTGCTCAACAAGGATCCGGCCACCACCTTCGTTGTCATCGACGAAGTGGCGCTCGAAGACTGGGGCGTCGGTGGATTGCCGGTTGATGCGTACCGGCGAAAGGTCGGCGAAAAATCGTAGCAACACGCTGCCCCTACCCACCACGATGGAAGGGGCAGCAGCCCACCCGATGCCGCGGTGATCCGCGCGTAGCTCGATTGCGCTTGATCGCTTTCGACAGGGTCTCTATCTCATTGTCTCCCGCCGCATTGATCCCGGAGACGTATCTTGTCCGTATTCAGCAACCTCCCCAAAGCTCCCGTCGCCGCAAAGAAGCCGGTCAGCGACACGCGCCACGGCATTACCCGCACCGACGACTATGCCTGGCTGCGCGCGGACAATTGGCAGGCGATGTTCAAGGATCCCTCGATCCTCGATCCTGATATCCGCAAGCATCTGGAGGCCGAAAACGCCTACATGAACGCGGCGATGGATGACACTAAGGCTCTTCAGAAGACGCTGTTTGCCGAGATGCGCGGCCGGATCAAGGAGGACGACAGCTCGATCCCGGTCAAGGACGGTCCCTTCGCCTACGGCCATGCCTATGTCACCGGCGGCGAGCAGCCGCGTTACTTCCGCATTCCCCGTGACGGCGACCACAAGGACGAGGCGATCCGGCAATTGCTGCTCGACGGCGACAAGGAAGCCGAAGGCAAGGCCTATTTCCGCCTTGGCGGGCTCGACCATTCGACCGACCATAGCCTCGGCATCTGGGGCTATGACGACAAGGGTTCGGAGTATTTCACGCTTCGGGTGCGCGACCTCGCAACGGGCGAAGACCTGGCAGACGTGATCGAGAACACCGGCGGCGGCGGCGCCTGGGCGCCCGATGGCAAGAGCTTCTTCTACACAGTGCTCGACGACAACCACCGCCCGTCGAAGATCTTCCACCATATCCTCGGCACCGCCCAGACCGACGACCGGCTGGTCTTCGAGGAGACGGATCCCGGCTTCTTCATGTCGGTCGGCGGCTCGCTGCTCGACGATTTCATCTACATCGACATCCACGATCACGAGACGAGCGAATACCGACTGCTCTCGACAAAGGATCTGACGGCTGAGCCGAAGCTCGTCGCCGAGCGCGTCACCGGGCTCGAATACGCGATGACCGAAGGCGGCGACGTCTTCTACATCCTCACCAATGCCGACGGCGCCAAGGACTTCAAGATCGTCGAAGCGCCGGTCACGGCACCGGGCAAGGAGAATTGGCGCGAGGTGGTGCCGCATAAGCCCGGCACACTGATCCTCAGCCACATGGCCTATGCCCGCCACCTCGTCTGGCTGCAGCGCCGCGAAGGCCTGCCGGAGATCGTCATCCGCGACCGCAAGACCGGCGAAGAGCACGCGATCGCCTTTGCCGAAGAGGCCTATTCGCTCGGCCTTTCCGGTGCTGCCGAATACGACACCGACGTCATCCGCTTCTCCTACTCGTCGATGACCACGCCGTCGCAGCTCTTCGACTACGACATGGCGACGCGCGCGCGCACGCTCTTGAAAACCCAGGAAGTGCCTTCGGGCCACAACCCGGACGACTATGTCACCCGCCGCGTCTTCGCGCCGTCCTGGGATGGCACCGAAGTGCCGGTGACGCTGCTTTACCGCAAGGACACGCCGCTCGACGGTTCGGCGCCCTGCCTGCTCTATGGCTATGGCGCCTATGGCATCACCATTCCAGCCGGCTTCAACACCAATTGCCTGTCGCTGGCCGATCGCGGCTTCGTCTATGCCATCGCCCATATCCGCGGCGGCAAGGATCGCGGCTTTGCCTGGTACGAAGACGGCAAGATGGCCAAGAAGACCAATACCTTCAAGGATTTCATAGCGGCCGCTGACTATCTGAATCAACGGAAGTTCACGTCCTACGCGAAGATCGTCGCAGAAGGCGGCTCCGCCGGCGGCATGCTCATGGGCGCGATCGCCAATATGGCGCCGGAGAAGTTCACCGGCGTTATCGCGGCCGTACCCTTCGTCGACGTGCTCAACACCATGCTCGACGACACCCTGCCCCTGACCCCGCCGGAATGGCCGGAATGGGGCAACCCGATCGAGAGCCGCGAGTTCTACGACATCATCGCCGGCTACTCGCCCTACGACAATGTCGAGGCGAAGTCCTATCCCGCGATCCTGGCACTCGGCGGTCTCACCGATCCGCGCGTCACCTATTGGGAGCCGGCGAAGTGGGTCGCGCGGCTGCGCGAGAAGACGACGGGCAGCGCGCCGATCCTGTTGAAGACGAATATGGACGCCGGCCATGGCGGCGCTTCGGGCCGCTTCCAGCGGCTCGAGGAGATCGCCTTCGAATACGCCTTTGCCATCAAGGTCGCCGGCAAGATGTAAACGGATCGGGATGAGGAAACCTGTTTGCGGTTTTTCTCATCCCGTTGCCACCTGATGTGAAAGGTCCCACCATGCCCGTCCACGTCGCCCTGCTGCGAGCCGTCAATGTCGGTGGTACGGGATCGCTTCCAATGGCCGACCTCAAGGCGATCTGCGAGGGGCTCGGCTTTGCCGACGTCAAGACCTACATCCAGAGCGGCAACGTGCTGTTCCGCTCCGATCTGCCGGCGGCAGAGGCGGCGGCAATGCTGGACAGCGCACTTCAGGAAAAGCTCGGTAAGGCGCCAGGCGTGATGATCAGGACCGGCGCGCAATTGCAGGCGATCGCCGATCAGGCCCCCTTCCCGGACGCCAAGCCCAATCTGCTGCTTGTCGTTTTCCTGCGCGAGCCGGCACCATCAGACGCGCTCGACAAACTCGTGGCACCCGATGGCGAAGAAGCCCAGGTTGCCGGAGCTGAGATCTATATCCACTTCCCGAACGGCTCCGGCCGTTCGAAGTTCAAGCTGCCGGCCGCCAAACCAGGCACCGCGCGCAACCTCAACACGGTGCGCAAGCTTGCTGCCTTGGCGCTTGAGATGGAAGGCTGACGCACCGCAAGGCGCCATTCCGGACGGAAAACCGCGCTTTTCCTGGAATTGCTCACGCTGCCGGCTGGAACAGCAGCCGGACGAAGGATCGGAGTACGAGCAGCTGCTGCGGCAGGCTTTCAGGCTGCTTCAGCGCCTTCGACAGGATGATGCCGCCTTCAAGCACGGTCGAAACCATATCGGCCAGCTGGTCGACGTCGAGCGGCTCGCGTGGCCGGTAGACTTGCATGATCGCCTCGAACATCGTGCCGAAACGCCGACGCCACATCAGCGCCGCCTGCCGGTTGATCTCCTGGATCTCGCGATCGAAAGCACGCTCCTGCGTGCACATGACCGCGACCAGGCAGCCGGGATGACCGTTCGGCAGGTCAGCGAGAATTTCCGACAGCATCTTCAGTCCCAGAAGAAAAGCCTGCAGCGGGTCGTCTGACAATTGATGGGCGCGGCCGAAGATCTCGTCGTAGATGCGCTCGTCGTTCTCGATGTAGCGCTCGAGCAGAGCCCGCGCGAGTTCGTTCTTGTCGCGGAAATGGTAGAAGAATCCGCTCTTGGTGATGCCGGTCTCGGCGATCAGCTCGTCGATCGAAGTCGCGCCGAAACCCTTGGCAAGCACCGCCGCCTCGGCGACGTCGAGGATTCTGGCGCGCGTTTCCTCACCCTTTCGCATTAGCTGCTCCCTACCATTGGTACGGTTTCCAGCAATTACTCGGCGGCCAGCTCCTAGCGCAGCGGCGGCTGCAAGCCAGTAAGTCACTGATTTTTCGACACTAATTTAGTATATTAGCAATAGTATACCGCAAGTCGTCTAGTTTAGAAGATGATCATAAGGCAGAAATTTACTTGGTTCTGCGGTGTTGGAGGCATCCGCGGGCCCTTCAGCCAAGACTGAACCGGTGGAGACCGATATGGCCAAATACAGACGCAGCCTGCCGCTCTTGAAGGGTGGACTGTTCCTGAGTGACGGTGGCATCGAAACGACGCTGATCTTTCATGAGGGCATCTCCCTCCCGCATTTTGCCGCCTTCGTGCTCATTTCGACGGCGGACGGGCGCCGGCGCTTGCTCGACTACTACAAGCGATATCTCGCAATTGCACAGCAGCACGGCACCGGCTTCGTGCTCGACACACCCACCTGGCGCGCCAGCGCCGATTGGGGCGTGAAGCTCGGCTATGACGCCGCGGCCCTGGCCGAGGTCAACCAGAACGCCATCTACATGCTGGCGGAACTGCGCGCCGAGTACGAACGTCCGCAAGCGCCGATCGTGCTTAGCGGCGCCATCGGGCCGCGCGGCGACGGCTATCGCCTGGGCCGCATGAGCGCGGATGAGGCCGAGGATTATCACGGACCACAGATCTCCGCCTTTGCCGCCAGTGACGCCGATATCGTCGGCGCCTATACGCTGACCAGCATCGACGAGGCGACCGGCATTGCCCGGGCGGCCCAGAGCCATGGCATGCCCTGCTCGATTGCCTTCACGGTGGAAACCGACGGCCGGCTCCCAGACGGCCGAACCCTTCGGGCCGCGATCGAGACCGTTGATGCGGCGACCGGCGGCTATCCGCACTACTACATGATCAACTGTGCCCACCCCGATCATTTCGAGACCAGCCTCGATACGGGGAGCGCCTGGGCGCAGCGCATCGCCGGTATCCGAGCCAACGCTTCCAGGATGAGCCATGCCGAGCTCGACAACAGCGAAATCCTGGATGCCGGGGATCCCCTCGACCTCGGCCAGCGTTATCGAACACTGACGACGCATTTGCCACGATTGCGCATCCTTGGCGGTTGCTGCGGCACCGACCATCGCCACATCGCGGCAATCTGCGAGGCCTGCCTTCCACCGACGGCGCTTAGCGCCTGAGGCGCGGGGCCTCGCCCTCCCGGCCCTCTCGCAAGCAATTGCGGGAGGGCGCCTTCTCGTCGCCACCCTCGCGAAAGCCACAGTGTTTGTGTAGACTTGAACGGAAAGGACGGCAGCCGGACATCCCGGCAAAGGCCGTTGACCGCCCTGTCATGAATTACGCTCCCGCCTCGCCGACCGGAAATGCCGAAGCCTTTGCCTTCGACAACAGCTACGCGCGCCTGCCGCAGCAGTTCTTCGCGCGCGTCGCGCCCACTCCGGTGGCGGAGCCCTGGCTGATCAAGCTCAACAAGCCATTGGCCGAGGAGCTCGGTCTCGACGTGGCGACGCTCGAACGCGAGGGCGCCGAGATCTTTTCGGGCAACCGCCTTCCCGCCGGTGCCGATCCGCTTGCCATGGCTTATGCCGGCCACCAGTTCGGCACCTTCGTGCCGCAACTCGGTGATGGCCGGGCGATCCTCCTTGGCGAGGTGATCGACCGCAACGGGAAGCGGCGCGACATCCAGCTCAAAGGACCGGGCCAGACCCCCTTCTCACGGCGCGGCGACGGGCGCGCGGCACTCGGTCCAGTCTTGCGCGAGTACATCGTCAGCGAGGCGATGTACGCGCTCGGCATTCCGACGACACGGGCGCTTGCCGCCGTCGTCACCGGGCAACCGGTCTATCGCGAACAGATCCTGCCGGGCGCCATCGTCACGCGGGTCGCGGCAAGCCATATGCGCGTCGGCACGTTCCAATTTTTCGCGGCGCGCGGCGATATGGAGTCGGTGAAGGTGCTTGCCGACTACGCGATCGATCGCCACTACCCTGAGGTCAGGGACGCTGAACGGCCCTATCTTGCCTTCTACAAGGCGGTGACCGCGCGCCAGGCGGAGCTGATCGCGCGCTGGCTGCACGTCGGCTTCATTCATGGCGTGATGAACACCGACAACATGACGATCTCGGGCGAGACAATCGACTTCGGCCCTTGCGCCTTCCTCGATGCCTATGATCCCAAGAAGGTGTTTTCCTCGATCGATCAGATCGGTCGCTATGCCTATGCGAGCCAGCCGGCGATCGGGCAATGGAACCTGGCGCGCCTGGCAGAAACCCTGGTGCCGCTCTTCGACGACAACCAGGATACTGCGGTGGAACTGGCCAATGATGCGCTCGGCGAGTACGGCGCGATCTTCCAGCGCCACTGGCTGGATGGCATGCGGCGCAAGATCGGATTGGCCATGAGCGAAAAGGGAGATCTCGACCTGTTGCAGGCGCTGCTGACGGCCATGCATCAGGGGGAAGCGGATTTCACCCTCACCTTCCGGCGGCTGTGCGACAGCGCCCGCGACCCGGCCGCCGATGCCGCACTCGCCTCGACCTTTGCCTCTACCGGGGCAATCGGGCCGTGGCTGCAAGAGTGGCGTCAGCGTCTCAGCCGCGAGAAGGCGACGCCGGATGAACGCGCGACCGCCATGATGGCGGTCAACCCGGCCTTTATTCCGCGTAACCACCGGATCGAAGAGGCGATCGCGGCCGCGACCGAGGATGCGGACTTCTCGCTCTTTGAGGCCCTGGTCGAAGTTACCGCCAACCCCTATACCGACCAGCCGCAGTTTGCCCGCTACCAGGCTCCGCCGAGCCCGGGAGAGGAAGTCCAGCGCACCTTCTGCGGCACATAGCCGTCTCGGGAATGCGGCATTCCGGTGCGCCGTATTTCCGCGGCCTTGCGCTTCTGCTGCCAGGCCGATTCATCAAATCGTTCTATGCCGCTGTTTTTACGCGGGGACGGGCACCTGGCTGCCCTCAGCCAACGCGCCGCCAGCGGCGCTTAAACGCACCGGTCGTCCACGTTCGGTCGCCTTGACCGCAACTTTATTGCGGGCCTGCGAATATTTCCGCGTTGCGGAATGTGGCTATTGAAAGGCAGAGACGGCGCGTTAGGTGCTAACAGGACAGGCGCTCTGCGCCTTCCCTGACCGGGCGGCCGCGACAGGCTTGCGACCGCCGCTTCGAAGCCACCTGTCTCACGCGGTCCCGGCGACGGACCGCCGCAATGGAAAGAACCGTGCCACTGCACCGTTCTTCGATGCGGGAGTTCCCATCATGCTCGTTCTGACGGCCATCGTCTTTGCAATCATCGGCCTCGCGCTTGGCGGCGGCGGCGCCAAGCTGCTGATGCTTGGCGGCAGCCCCTATTACCTCGCAATCGGCATCGGCTTCCTGCTGACGGCGGTGCTGCTGTTCATGCGGAAATCGGCGGCGATCTGGCTCTATGCGTTCATGATCCTGGGCTCGCTCGGCTGGGCGGTGTCTGAGGTCGGTTTCGACTGGTGGCAGCTTGGCCCGCGTGGCGGCGTCATCGTCCTTCTGGGGCTCTGGCTGCTGTTGCCGGCCGTGCGCCGGCCGCTCGGCTTCGAAAGCCCGACGGGCGAGCGTTATGCCGTGAGTGGCTGGCCGCTGGCATTTGCGGTGCTGGTATCGGTTGGTGTCGCGGGCTACGCAATCATGCAGGACCCGCACGACATACGCGGCGATCTGCCGAGCGATGTCGTCGCTGAAAATCCACCGCTCGGCGGCTCGGTACCGCCGGACGAATGGCACCAGTACGGGCGCACCGCCTTCGGCCAGCGCTACTCGCCGCTCGATCAGATCACGCCTGAGAATGTCGGGGGGCTGAGGGTTGCCTGGCAATACCAGACCGGCGACATCAAGAGACCCGACGACGTGGGCGAGACGACCTATCAGGTGACGCCGCTCAAGATCAAAGACACGCTCTATGCCTGCACACCGCACAACTGGGCGATCGCGCTCGATGCGGCAACCGGCGAAGAGAAATGGAAATATGACAGCAACTCGGGCATGAACCCGGACCGCCAGCACCAGACCTGCCGCGGCGTTACCTATTGGGCCGACCCGGCTGCAGCCCCGGGCAGCCCCTGCGCCGAACGGGTGTACCTTCCGACCTCCGACGCGCGGTTGATCGCGCTCGATGCGGCGACGGGGTCCGTCTGCACCAGCTTTGCCGACAATGGCGTCCTGCATCTCGAAACGGGCATGAAATACAACCCGGCCGGTTACTATTATTCGACGTCGCCGCCGGTTGCCGTCGCCGGCAAGCTGATCATCGGCGGTGCGGTCAACGACAACTATTCCACCCAGGAACAGTCCGGCGTCATCCGCGCGTTCGACATCAACACCGGTGCTCTGATCTGGAACTGGGACAGCGGCAACCCTGATGTGACGGCACCGCTCCCCGAAGGCCAGACCTACACCACCAACTCGCCGAACAGCTGGTCGGTCTTCAGCTATGACGAGGGTCTCGGCCTCGTCTACATCCCCATGGGCAACCAGGTGCCCGACCAGCTCGGCATGGGCCGCAGCGAACACGTCGAGAAATATTCCTCCTCGATCGTCGCGCTCGACATCAATTCGGGCGCGGTGCGCTGGGTTCGCCAGACCGTACATCACGACCTCTGGGACATGGACGTGCCGGCGCAGCCGGCGCTGCTTGACATCACCAAGGAGGACGGCACCGTCGTGCCAGCTTTGGTCGGACCGACGAAACAGGGCGACATCTACGTGCTCGACCGCAGGAGCGGCGAACCGATCATCCCGGTCGAGGAGGTGCAGGCGCCGGGTGGCGCGATCCCCGAGGACTTCACCGCCCCGACCCAGCCGGTCTCCGGCCTCACCTTCATGCCTGCACCGCTACAGGAAAAGGACATGTGGGGCGTCACGCTGTTCGACCAGCTTGCCTGCCGCATCGCGTTCCGCTCGCTGAAATATGAGGGACGCTACACGCCGCCGTCGATCGAGGGCACGCTCGTCTATCCCGGCAACTTCGGCACCTTCAACTGGGGTTCCGTCGCGATCGATCCGGAGCGGCAGGTGATGTTCGGCATGCCGACCTATCTCGCCTTCACCTCGCGGCTCGTGCCCCGCGACCAGGTGCCGCCGAAGGGCCAGGACGAGAAGGGATCGGAGCAAGGGCTCAATCGCAACGATGGAGCGCCCTATGGCGTCTTCATGGGCCCCTTCCTTGGACCGCTCGGCATTCCCTGCCAGGCGCCGCCGTGGGGTTACGTCGCTGGAGCCGATCTCAGGACCGGCAAGATCGCCTACAAGCACAAGAACGGCACCGTCGAGGACATGACGCCGTTGCCGCTGCCGTTCAAGGTCGGCGTACCGGGCATCGGCGGGCCGATGATCACCAAGGGGGGCGTCGCCTTCCTGGGTGCCGCTGTCGACGATTATCTGCGCGCCTATGACCTCACGACCGGACGCCAGCTCTGGGAGGCGCGCCTTCCCGCCGGCGGCCAGTCGACGCCGATGAGCTATGCGGTCGGCGACAAGCAATATGTGCTGATCGTTGCCGGCGGCCACGGCTCGGTCGGCACCAGGCCCGGTGACTACATCATCGCCTACACTCTGCCTTGACGCGCGCGAAGCATCCCTAATTCTCGCTAGAAGGTTGCAAAAGTAAGCTCCGCGCAAGCCCGCGACAGCAGCTTCCCCCGGACGACAGATTCCGGGGGATTCCCATGAAGATCGACAACAGCATTTCGAACTACTACTTCTCCCAGCGCCGCCAGCAGGCGGGCACTATCGCGCCGATCGAGGAGAGCGGCGGTGATGCGCGCCCGCGCCAGGCCCCGACGATCGCGCCGCCTTCGACCTCGAACGCCCTTTCCAACGCGCTGTGGATGACGGCGGCGCGCGACGGCGAGAGCACGGCTTCGATTTCCGCCAAAGAAGGCCCTGCGGCCTCGGACGGTTCGGTCAGCGACGAGTTTCTGAAGGAAGCGAAGAAGAGCCTGGTTGAGAAAATCCGCGAACAGGTCCTCAAGGCGATGGGCCTGACCGAATCGGATCTCAAGGAGATGCCCCCCGAGCAGCGGCAGGCCGCCGAGGAAGAGATCCGCAAGGCTGTCGAGCGCGCGATGGGTGTCGAGCAGCAGCGCGACGTGGCGACCGCCGATCTCGCCAACGGCGGCGACGACATCCCCTGAGAGGGCGGTTTGCGCCGATCGGCTTGTCTCGGTCGGACAATCGATGATATCCAGCGATCCTCCAAAGAGGACCAAGATCCATGCGCCTGATCCGTTAGCGACTTTCGCCGGCAGAAAACGACCGACGCCACAGCCGCCCTTCGGCGGTTTTTGGCATGGCTTTTTTTTCGGCCGCCTGAACGTCCTGACACGGACATGACCGTTCACCGGCCATCGCTAGGATCATCCTCATGACCACCAAAGACGGATTTGTTTCCGAAGCCGGCAGCCTTGGCGCCGGCCCCTTCGACCTCGGCTATAGGATCGAAGGCAGTGGCACGCCGCTGCTCGTCATCGGCAGCGCCGCCTACTACCCCCGCACCTTCTCCCAAGCGCTTCGCGAGAAGTTGCGGCTGATCTTCATCGACCACCGCGGCTTCGCACCGGCGCGGACCAACTATGCCGCTGGCGACATCGGCTTCGAGACGGTGCTCGATGATATCGAGCGAATGCGGGCGCATCTGGGGCTCGAACGCTTCGCCATTCTCGGACACTCCGGCCATGGCTATATGGCCCTCGAATATGCCAAGCGACACCCGGAGCGCGTCAGCCACGTGATCATGGTCGGCACCGGTCCGAGCCATTCGGCTCGTCATATGGCGCTCGCCGACCGGATCTGGGAAGAAACGGTGTCGCCGACCCGTAAAGCGATCTTCGCACGGGAGATGGCCAAGCTTGGCGACGATATCACGGCGCGGCCTGAGGAACGTTTCAAAGCCCTGCTGATCCGGCTCGGCGCGAAGAGCTGGCATCAGCCGGACTTCGACGCAACGACTCTTTGGCGAGATGTCACTGCCAACAACGCGGTATTCGACCATCTCTGGGGCGAGGTGTTTCGCGATATCAATATCCGCAAGGGTTTGAACAGGCTGGCAGCGCCGGTGCTGCTTGCGCTCGGCCGCTCGGACTATCTCGTCGCCCCGGCCTTCAGCTGGGACGAGTACCGGGCGGACTTCACGAACCTGACGGTGCGGCTCTTCGAACAGAGCGGGCATACGCCGCAGCTGGAAGAAAGCGATCTCTTCGACGAAGCCCTGCTCTCGTTCCTCGAAAACGACCGCGGCTAGGACAAGCCGCCCTCGCAGCGTCCAGCATTCGGAGGGGCCGAGACCGGCCCCTCCCCTTCCCAACCATTGACACTTGGTCGCGCCCAACTATCTATTGCTCCAGAAGCTATAGGTTTGAGGCGAGCATGTATTCCATCGGCGATCTCTCCCGGCGCACCGGCGTCAAAATCCCGACGATCCGCTACTACGAGCAGATGGGACTGATCGCAGCGCCCGAGCGCTCCGAAGGCAATCAGCGGCGGTACGAGAAAGGCGAACTTGAGCGACTGGCCTTTATCCGCCATGCGCGCGACCTCGGCTTGTCGATCGATTCGATCAAGGACCTGCTCGCCCTCAGCCAGCATCCGGAGCGACCTTGCGGCGAAGCCGACCGCATCGCCAGCGAGCACCTGGCAACGGTGCGCGAGAAGATCGCGCGATTGAGGAAGCTGGAGCAGGAACTGGAACGCATCGTCGCCTGCGACGGCAATCACACCGTCGGCGACTGCTACGTGATCCGGGCGCTCGCCGACCACTCTATGTGCGAGAGCGAGCACTGAGGCGGCAGCTTAATTAGTCGCCTTGAAAAATCCCCGTTGACAAAATCACGAAAACAAACAATCTAGCGCCCATGATCAAGAACGCACCCATTTGCCGCGTGTATTTTTGGCTGTTCCGATAGGAGCGGCCTGCTGATCATATTCAACAAGGCCGCCATCAGGCGGCTTTTGTTTTTCCGGCTCCTGATGGCGAGAAAACCCGAGGAGCCCAGACATGCTACAGACCGCCATCCCCACCCTTCATGCGACACCGGCGACGCGCCCGCCGATGGTGACGATCCGTTGCGCCAAGCAGCGCGACCTGCCGGAACTGCGCGACATGATCGCCGAACTTTCGGCCCATCACGGCGACGCCGCCCCGATCACGCCCGAACAGCTGGAGCGTGACCTTTTCGGCCGTACGCCGTGGATTACGGCGCTCGTCGCCGAGGCCGGCAACCGGCTGATCGGCTACGCGATCCTCGTGCCGATCTACCGGGCCGCCGAAGGCGCACGCGGCATGGAGCTGCATCACCTCTTCGTTCGCCCGGAAAGCCGCGGCACAGGCATTGGCCGCCACCTGGTCGCCAAGGCGCGTGAGCAGGCGAAGATGGCCGGCTGCGACTTCCTTTCGGTCAGCGCCGCCACGGGCAACTTCCAGGCACACCATTTCTACGAATCCGAACGCTTCGTCCCTCGCCCGGTGACCGGCATGCGCTATATGCAGAAGCTGGGCTGAGGAGCTGCCGATGCGTCTTGCAATCGTCCTGTGCGAAGGCTTCGCCGATTGGGAATGTGCGCTGTTGATGGCGGCGGCGCGCACCCATCTCGGCGTCGATATCGAGGTTGCCACCGTCGACGGCGCGCGTGTCACCTCGATGGGCGGCCTCGACGTCTCGGCGCATCTCTCCGTCGATGCCCTCGACCCGGCCGGCTTCGACGGGCTGGTGATCTGCGGCGGCGCAATCTGGGACACGAACGAGGCGCCCGATCTCTCCTCGACGATCCGTGCCTTCGATCGCAACAAGCGGGTGGTCGCAGCCATTTGCGGCGGCGTCCATGCCCTTGCAACATGCGGCCTTCTCGACCGCGTCGACCACACCGGCAACAGCGCCGAAAGCCTTGCGGCGCTGACCGGCTATCATGGTGCTTCGCACTATCGCGATCAGCCGCAGGCGATGCGCAGCGGCCACGTCGTCACCGCCGCCGGCACCGCGCCGATCAGCTTTTCCGGCGAGATCCTGCATGGCCTCGGTCTCGGCTCACCGGAGCTCGACGGATTTCTTGCACTCTACGGGCGGGAGCATCGGCCCGACGACAGCGGCAGCATCGGGTAAGCCGCCTTCCATTTCGGTGCAGAAAGCGGCCTCTCCACTTTTGGCAACAGGCCTAGAGCCAGTTCGAGATCTGATCGAGCGGCTTCTTCACCTTGCCGGCCACCGGCACGGTCGCATCCGGGGCTGGATAGCCGGCCACCAGAATCAGGAACGGCTTTTCACTGTCCGGCCGACCGCAAATCTCGTTGAGGAAGTTCATCGGCGCCGGCGTATGGGTCAGTGTCGCAACGCCCGCATGATGCAGCGCCGTGATCAGGATGCCGGTGGCAATGCCGACGCTTTCGTTGATGTAGTAGTTCTTTTTCAGATCGCCCGGATTGGGACCACCGCGCTTCTGCGAGAAGACGACGATCAGGTAGGGAGCGGTCTCAAGGAAGGGCTTGTCTTCGTCGGTGCCGAGCGGCGCCAGCGCGTCGAGCCACTCCTGCGGCGCCTTGTCCCGATAGAAGATACGCTCCTCCTCTTCCGCCGCGTGGCGCACCTCGGCCTTGATCCGGGGGCTCTCGATCACGGTGAAATGCCAGGGCTGATGGTTGGCGCCGCTCGGCGCCGTGCCCGCCGCCTTCAGACAGGTTTCGATGACCTCACGCGGCACCGGACGATCGCTGAAGTAACGCGTGGTGCGGCGGCGGTTGACCTCTTCGTAGAAGTCCGCAGCGCGGGCCACCATCTCCTCGGGGCTGCGTTCGATCCACTGGTCGTAGGGCGCGGTTTCGTGTGGGCGCATTCAGTCTCCTCCTCGTTATGAAGCCGAGTTGAGCGCGCCTTGCTACGAAGATCAAGCGTTAGAGCGCCGGTACCGCCTTCAGGTAGGCGGCGATCGCCTCGCGGTCGGCCGGCGTCAGTTTTGCCATGTTCTTCTGCACTTCCACCATGGAACCGCCGACGGAATCGAACTCCGGCGTGAAGCCGGTTTCCAGATAGGAGGCGATATCAGAGGCGCTCCAGCTGCCGATGCTCTTGGAGCCGGGCGTGATATCAGGAATACGGCCCTCGCCTTCCGGGTTCGGCGCGCCTGCGAGCCACTGATCCGGCTCGAAGCCTCCGAGCGCGTTTCTCGGCGTGTGGCATTCGCCGCAGTGGCCAAGCCCCTCGACGAGATATTGCCCGCGGGCGAGCTTCGGGTCGTTGGCGTCCACCGCGGCGCGTGGCTTGTCGGTCAGGAACAGCAGCTTCCAGCCACCCAAGGCTATCCGCATGTTGTAAGGGAATGGCAATTCGTGCGGCGGCGCCACCTCGGTGCTCTTCGGCAGCGTCTTCATGAAGCCCCAGAGGTCGTTGACGTCCTTGGCCGCCATGCGCGCATAGGAGCCGTAGGGGAACGACGGATAGAGATGCTCGCCGTTGCGCCCGACGCCGCGGGTCATGGCGTTGCCGAACTCGGCGAGCGTCCAGGCGCCGATTCCGGCCGTTTCGTCCGGAGAGATGTTCGGCGCGTGGAAGGTGCCGAAGGGGCTCTTCAGCGGCGCGCCACCCGAAAGCACCAGACGCGCGTCACCTTCGGCGCCCTTGTTGGCATGACAGCTGACGCAGCCGCCGGCCCAGAAGACCTGTTCGCCATTGGCAAGATCCGGTTCTCCGAGGCCCTCCCAATGGGAGGCGCTCCAGGGTGCCGGCTTCGTCAGCCACCAGAACGCGGCACCGCCGACGACGCCCAGCACCACAAGACCCGATATCAGCTTTCTCGCCCGACGACCCATAGTCTCCCCTCATGCCCTGCCGCAAACAGTGTGCTCAATACGAGTGAAGGCACGCGGCGGGACGTCGCGTGCCTCCTCTTTCAGCCGGATAGGACGTTGCCGCCGGTCAATTCTTCTTCAGGCGGTAGCTCTCATGACAGCTGCCGCAGTCCTTGCCGATGCCCCCGAGGGCCGCGCCGACGGCCGCCTGGTCAGCGGGCAGCTGCGCCAGAACCGCCTCGGCATCGGTGCCGAGCTTGGCGGCCTTGGCCTTGAAGTCATCCAGGTTTTCCCAGATCTTCGGGCTCGCCTCGGTCTCGTGGCCCGCTTCCGAGCCGGCCGGGAAATGGTCCGGGAAGGTCTTCATCTTCTCGCTGATCGTCGTCAGCGATGCCTTCACGACCTCCGCGTCATAGGGCTTCTCGCCCTTGGCGATGCCGGCAAGCGCGCCAGTCGCAGCGCCCACCTTCTTCATCGCCTGCTGGCGAACCACCTGCGGCTCGTCGGCTGCAGTCACGGCAGTAACACCCAGGCCCGCAAGAGCGGCAGCCAACATGAGTGCGCGTATTTTCATCAGGATCTCCCGGTCAATGAAATCTATTCGGCGAATCTGCCTGCCTGGCCTTCATGCCCAATGCGGCCGCATGATGTCATCTTGAGTATTCGACGGAAGTAACATTTTTTTGATGTGCTTGTTAGGACAAAGGAATTTCCGTCGGCCGGCGTAATTTCGGGATTTCAACAGGCCCGCCAATAACATGACTTTAATATTCATGTTTATACTTTGCAGAAACCGGGACAGCTTCACTGTGCCGACCAGCCCTGCCACACAGTGAAAGCCGCGACCAGAACGAGCACCGCCCCGGCGGCCCGGCCGATCCACATGGTCGTCTCAGGGCTGCCGACCAGAAAATCCCGGCCGCGGCCGGCAGCAAGGGCAAGGCCGCCATAGACAGCGAGCTGCGTCGCCGCAATCATCGCGGCCATGACCAAGGCCTGCGACCAGATCGGCCCGAACTGCGGCTTGAGGAACTGCGGATAGACCGCCAGCATGAAGAGATAGGCCTTCGGGTTCATCAGGCTCGTCAGCGCGCCCTGGCGAAAACTCGCCCAGCGCGACAGCCCGTCCGCGCCGTCGATGCCGCCGATGGTGATCGAGCTTTTGACCAGGGAAAAGCCGATCCAGGCGATATAGGCTGCACCCGCGACGAGCAGCACGTTGAAGAGGCCGGGCACCAGATGCAGGATGACGCTGACGCCGAGTGCCGCATAGAGCGTGTGCAGCACGCCGCCCGCCATGATGCCGGCCGTCGCCGACAGACCGGAGGCCCGCCCTCCCGTTAGCGAGTTCGCCAGGACGAAGACCATGTCCATACCCGGCACGATGATGATGCCGAACAGAAGGGTGAAGAAGAGCCAGAGGTTTTCCGTGTAGGTCATGTCAGTTGTCCGTCGTCCGGGTTTTCACTTCTCAAACGAATTGCTGTTTTTTCAATCCGTTGGCTGATGGTATAAATCCGGTCAACTGACAAGGTAGTGTCAGGAGCGTTGACGACGGGGGAGGTTTTCGATGCGCAAGGCGGCACGGCTTTTCGAGATCATCCAGATCCTCCGGCTTGCGAAAAAGCCCGTGACCGGCGCGCAAATGGCCGAGACGCTGGAGGTGACGGTGCGCTCGATCTACCGCGATATCGCGGCACTCCAGGCGATGCGCGTGCCGATCGAAGGCGGCCGCGGCATCGGCTATATTCTTAGGCCCGGCTTCGACCTGCCGCCGCTGATGTTTTCGATCGAGGAAACGGAAGCGATCGCCTTGGCTCTGGCGCTGCTGGCACGAACCGGCGACGAGGAACTGAAGGCAGCCGCCGGCCGCGTCAACCAGAAAATCACTGCAGCCGTGCCCGAGCCGCTGAGACTGGCCTTTCGTTCGCGGGCGCTGCACGCCTGGGGAACGATCGCCCCCTCGCCCGCCGGCATCGATCTCGCTCTGGTACGCCGGGCGATCCGCGACGAGCAGAAGCTCGAACTCGACTATCGCGACGAACTCGGCCGCGCCACAGAACGCACGATCCGGCCGGTGGCGCTGATCTACTATTCGGAAACTGCCAACATCGTCGGCTGGTGCGAGTTGCGCCAGGCGATCCGCAACTTTCGCGCCGACCGTGTCGAGCACTGCGAGGCGGTCGGCGCCTATTTTCCAGGCGAGGGAAACCGCCTCAGGGAACTCTGGATCAGCGGCTGGAAGACCACCTGAGCCTGGCCTCATCGGTACCCAGCACAAACGAAAAGACCCGGCGCAAGCGCCGGGTCCAAACGTCATGCATCGAAGACGGGCAGCTTACTTGGAAGCCGCTTCGTACATTTCGAGCACGTAATCCCAGTTGATCAGGCTGTCGACGAAGGCTTCGAGGTACTTCGGACGGGCGTTGCGGTAGTCGATATAGTAGGAGTGTTCCCAGACATCGACGCCGAGGATCGGCGAGGCGCCGTGAACGAGCGGGTTTTCGCCGTTCGGGGTCTTGGAGATTTCGAGCTTGCCGTTCTTGACCGAGAGCCAGGCCCAGCCCGAGCCGAACTGGCCGGTGCCGGCGGCGATGAAATCGGCGCGGAACTTGTCGTAGCCGCCGAGGTCGGACTTGATGGCCGCGTCGAGCTTGGCCGGCAGGCTGGTGCCGCCGCCGCCCTTCTTCATCCACTTCCAGAAGTGGATGTGGTTGTAGTGCTGGCCGGCATTGTTGAACAGCGGCTGGTTGGTGCCGTAGGACTTCTTGACGACTTCCTCCAGCGACAGGTCGGAGAGGCCGGCCTCTTCAGCAAGCTTGTTGCCGTTGGTCACGTAAGCCAGATGGTGCTTGTCGTGGTGGTACTCGATCGTCTCGCGCGACATGTAGGGCGCCAGCGCATCGTAGTCATAGGGAAGGTTCGGCAATTCGAAAGCCATGTGGGCATCTCCTCTTGGCATGGAATTTCGTCGGGAAATCCGTGAGCGGGAACATAGGCACCGACCCTCATGGAGGCAACCGATGCAATGCCAATTTTTCCTCAACCCACGGAATATACTTTCAACATCATTTTGAAAGCATGACACTTTCAAGCACATTCATGCCACGGTTTGGCTGCAGCTTCGCGACCGTTGCAACCATGCATAAAGGACAGTCCATGCCGCAGCGTCTCATCCCTGCCCTCGCCCTTTCCGCCATCGCCGCTTTTGCTGCGTCCAGTGCAGCAGCCTCTTCCGGCGACGCGTGGGAGACATTCCGGGCAGAGGTTTCGAAGAAGTGCCTCGCCGCCGCCACCTCGCTGCAAAAACCCAGCGTCGTCGTAGACCCCTTCGGCTCGCAGAGTTTCGGGCTGGCGCTGGTGATCGGCACGCCCAAGGGCTCCAAGGCCGCCATCACACAGATCTGCGTCTTCGACAAGCAGAAGAAGACGGTCGAGCTCGGTGGTGAGCTTGCACCCGACGCGGTCAAGGTGGGCGTGCCGGCAAAGAAGAAATAGCGCGCGCGGCCCGGCGCAAGCCGTCCAGTTGCCGCCCACGTCGGCCCCGGTCACTGCATATGTGGACTGCTCCTCACTTGAGCTTCGACCGACCGGTTGATAGATTTTGCTAATGGTGAGCGATACTTCCGAACGAATCCTGGACGCAACCGAACGCCTGATGGTGTCGCGGGGCTACAGCGCGTTCAGCTACGCGGACATCTCGGCCGTGGTCGGCATCGGCAAGGCGACCATCCACCATCACTTCCCGACCAAGGCGGACCTGGCCGCAGCCGTGCTTGCCCGCTACCGCAAGAACAATCGCCGCAGCGTTGAAGGACTGCTAGCAGCTGTCGGCGATCCGGCGGCCCGGCTCGAGGCCTATGTCGGCTTCTGGGAAGAATGTATCGCCAAACGGGACATGCCCTTCTGTATCGGCGCCCTTCTGGCCTCGGAAATACCTTCGCTTCCCGATATTGTCGTCGCGCAAGTGCGCGGTCATTTTGCCGACCTTTCCGGCTGGCTCGGAGCCGTGATCGAGGATGGCGTAGCGAAGGGATCCCTGAGGACCGCTCACGGCCCCAAGGCGGCCGCCGAGGCGCTGATGGCGACGGTCCACGGCGCAATGCTCGCGGCCCGCGTCGCCGGCTCGGATCAAGCCACGTTTTCGGCGATCGCACGGCCCGCCTTGGCACAGCTTCAGGCGCCAAGCGATGTCTGACCCCGAAGCTCCGACCCTTCGAAGCGACACCGGTCGAAAAAGACAGTTGTTCCCGTGGGAACGGCGGGCCACATTTGCGAGCGCTAGAAATCAAACCGAACGGACGCGATGGCAGGTGAAATCATCGCGTTTCTTTTTCAAATCTCTCCCGACCAACTAGTCGGTCCAACGAAGGAGGAAGATCATGGCAAATCCGCTTTCCACACTCGGCATCATCCATACCGTCATCAGCCTCGCCCCCGTCGTGGCGGGCCTCTATGGCTTTGCCCGGTATGGTGCGATTGTTCCCGGCACGCGCTCCGGCAAGCTTTACCTCGCCGCGATCATCCTGGCGGTGCTGACGTCCGCGGGGCTTTCGAGCACCGGCGGCTTCAACGCGGGCCATGCGCTCGGGATCGTCACGCTGCTCGTCATCGGTGGAAGCCTTGCAGCACAAAGGCTCGAATTTTTCGGCCGCCTGCGCCCCTACCTGGCAACGCTTGGCCTTTCGTTCAGCTATTTCCTGCTGATCGTGCCGGCGATCGCCGAGACGTTGAAGCGCCTGCCCGCCTCGCAGCCACTTGCCAGCGGCCCGGAATCGCCGATCGTGCAGACGACGCTGCTTGCCTGGCTGGTGATCTTCCTCGCAGGCCTCTCCGTCCAGGCCTACCTGATCCACAGGCGCGCCGTGGTCGGTGCGCGCGCGCCCCGCTCGCGCTGAGTGCCTGAACCGAAGGCCATCTTGCCCCGGCGCAGCGGGTACGACCGTGCGCCGGGGTTTTGCATACGCGCGGTGTCAGACGTCGCGGGCCGCGTGCGCCCAGTCCATGTAAAGATCGCGCGCCTTGGCGGCGACCGGGCCGGCCTGCAGGTCGCGGCTTTCGAGACGCGTCACAGGCAGCACCTTGGAGTAGTTGCCGGACGTGAAGATCTCGTCAGCCGCTTCGAAGTCCGCCATCGTCAGCGTCGCCTCGACCACTTCGAAACCGGCTTCGCGCAGCAGCGTCATGACGCGGAAGCGGGTGATGCCGGCAAGGAAGGTGCGGTTGGCGGCCGGCGTAAAGACGACACCGTCCTTGACCAGGAAGACGTTGGAAGAACCGGTCTCGGCGATGTTGCCGAGCATGTCGCGCACCAGCGCATTATCGAAGCCGCGCGAACGGGCCTCGGTCAGGATGCGCGCGTTGTTGGGATAGAGGCAGCCGGCCTTGGCGTCGGTCGGCATCGATTCCAGTGTCGGACGGCGGAAGGGCGACAGCGTCAGCGACGAGCCGCCGTGGCCGTTGCCCATCGGCGCCTCGAACAGGCAGAGCGCAAAACGAGTCGATTCCGGGTCGATGGCGACGACACCGGCCGCGCCGTGCTCGGCCCAGTACATCGGCTTCACATAAAGCGCCGTCTTGCCGTCGAACTTCTTGGCGCCTTCCCAGGTCAGCGCCTCGATCTCTTCCGCCGCCATCGTCGGCTTCAGGCCAAGTGCGGCGGCCGAGCGGTTGACGCGCTGGCAATGCAGGTCGAGGTCGGGAGCGACGCCGTCGAAAACGCGGGCGCCGTCGAACACCGTCGAGCCCAGCCACATCGCATGCGAGGTCGGGCCGATCAGCGGCGGATTGCCCGAGAGCCATTCACCATCGACATAGGTCCAGGTCACTGAGCGGGGGGATGTATCGACGGCCATCTGCGTCTCCTTGAGGTTTTTATTCTAGTCTTTCCGCATACCCCGAAAAAACAGCATCGGGGTGAATGGGTCTATCAAAAAATGTCATGGCGGCCGTTCTGGTACCGCGAAGGCCTCTCGCTTAGTCTCTGCGCCAAAGAAAAGGGAAAGCCGTGCGCATCAAGCATCTCGACGCAGACGACGTGGACATCTTCCGCCGCATCAGGCTGGAAGCGCTCAACCGCGAGCCGCAGGCCTTCGCCTCGACAGCGGCCGACTGGGAGCGCCTTTCGGCTGAGGAATGGCGCGCGCGGCTGATCGCCAACGCCGTATTCGTGGCCTTCGACAGCGATGAGCCGGTCGGCATCATGGGCCTGATGCGCGAGCGTGCGAGCCGGCTGGCGCATCGGGGCACGATCATCATGGTCTATGTGTGCGACGAGGCCCGCGGGTCCGGCGTGGCGCGACAGCTGCTTGCGCAACTGACCGATCATGCGCGCTCGGCCGGCATCCGACTGCTCGAACTCGTGGTGCGTGCCGACAATCCGACGGCGATCCGCTTTTATGAACGTGCGGGTTTCTACAAGATCGGGCACGTTCCCGGCGGCATGCTCGACGGCGACCGGGAGGTCGACGAATTTCTGATGGCACGCCACATCGACGGCCGCGCCCCACCCATTGAGACATTGCAAGGAGCGACCCGATGAAAGCCATGTATTACGACGCCTTCGAGAAGATGCCGGAAATCCGTACCCTTCCCGATCCGACACCGACGGAGAACGGCGTGGTCATCAAGGTCGAGGCAACAGGGCTTTGCCGGTCCGACTGGCACGGCTGGATGGGCCATGACGCCGATATCCGCCTGCCGCATGTGCCCGGCCACGAGCTGGCGGGCGTGGTGACCGCCACCGGCCGCGGCGTCATGCGCTACAAGGTCGGCGATCGGGTGACCGTGCCCTTCGTTTCCGGATGCGGCCGTTGCGGCGAGTGCCGCTCCGGAAACCAGCAGGTCTGCGAGGCGCAGTTCCAGCCGGGCTTTACCCACTGGGGCTCGTTTGCCGAATATGTCGCGCTCGACTTTGCCGACCAGAACCTCGTGCATCTGCCTGAAAGCATGGACTTCACCACGGCTGCGAGCCTCGGCTGCCGCTTCGCAACGTCGTTCCGCGCCATCGCCGACCAGGCCAAGGTCAAGGGCGGCGAGTGGGTGGCGGTGCATGGCTGCGGCGGCGTCGGCCTCTCGGCAATCATGATCGCGGCGGCCCTCGGCGCCCAGCCGATCGCGATCGACATCGCCGAAGACAAGCTCGCCTTCGCCAAAAAACTCGGCGCGGTCGCTGTCATCAATGGCCGTGACGTGCAGGACGTGGCAGCGGCGGTGAAGGATATCACCGGCGGTGGCGCCCATGTCTCGATCGACGCGCTCGGCAATCCCGTGACCTGCTTCAACTCGATCAAGAACTTGCGCCGGCGCGGCCGCCACGTCCAGGTTGGCCTGATGCTCGGCGACCAGGCGACGCCACAGATCCCGATGGCGCAGGTGATCGGCCACGAACTCGAAATCTATGGCAGCCACGGCATGCAGGCCTGGCGCTACGACGCCATGCTGGCGATGATCGCCGACGGCAAGCTGAAGCCGCAGCAACTGATCGGCCGGGAAATTTCTCTTGAAGAGGCGATCCCTGCCCTCGTCGCCATGGACCGCGCCACCGATCTCGGAATCAGCGTCATCACCCGCTTCTGACGGCCACGGCAAGCCGTGAACGCCGCAGCCGGTAGGCAATATGATGACCGCCCATTCCGACTCACCATCCGCATGCGCTAGCCTTGTCCCCAATCGGGGGCAAGGCAGATGACCATTGCGAGACGACGAAGACTGATCAAGCGGCAGCGCACCGGCACGGCGCTGGCCGTCGCCGCGACGATCTCGTTTCTCGCCGGGATGACCGACGCGATCGGGCTCTTGAGCATCGGTGACTTCGTCTCCTTCATGAGCGGCAACACGACGCGGGCGGCGATCGCGCTCGGCGACGGCGACTTCACCGGCGCCCTGCTGCTCGTCGGCGCGCTTGGAGCGTTCATCATCGGCAACGCGCTCGGCGTGATTGCGGCCGCACGCCTCGGCGTCGTCGGCGTCCTCTCGATGGTCAGTTTGGTGCTGATGCTCTGCGCTGGCTTCGGAACCTCGATGCCAAAGCCCTTTTATTTCTACGGCATCGTGCTTGCCATGGGCCTGGTCAATGCCGCCGTCGAGCACATCGAGGGCCTGCCGATCGGGCTCACCTACGTGACTGGTGCCCTTTCCCGTTTCGGGCGCGGTCTCGGCCGCTGGCTGCTCGGCAACACCAACCGCCAATGGCTCATGCAGATCGTGCCCTGGCTTGGCATGTTCTCTGGCGCTGTCGCCGGCGCCGTCCTGCAGCGCCATTTCGGCCCGGCGTCTCTTTGGGCTTCCTTCGCGCTTAGCGCCGGGCTCACGCTGGCCACCATTCTGGTGCCGTCGCGCTGGTCGAAGCGCTACATCCATCCGGGCTGATCCCGCTCCGGCCACAGCTTTTCGCCTCCCCCAAGATTTTGCCCTTAAGCCCGGACGGGTTTCAGGGCAAAATCCGCGCTGAAGAATCACGAGCGAGGTCCTGCCATGGCGCTTGCGGCAGCCGTTACTGCGGATGAACTTTACCATCCCATCCTCAACGCCAATCCGGCGCATCCGGCCGGCTGGCCGATCCGTGTCATCGTCAGCTCGCAGACCGAGGCGCGGCACAATCGTGCGCTTTGGGCGCCGACGCATCTCATCTCCGTGCGCGCACCCGGCAGCCGGCTTTTGTCGATGATCGAGTTGCCGCCGGAAAATCACCTGGAACTCTTTTTCGGCGACACCACCGATCCGGACGAACCGGATGCGGCGCGTCCGCAGGCGATCGACGCCGCATTCGCTTTCATCGACCGCTTGCCCGAGGACGCGCATCTGCTCGTCCATTGCCTGCGGGGCATTGGCCGCGCGACGGCGCTGACGCTGGGCATTCTGGCACGCTACATGCCGCCGGAAGAGGCAGCCGCGGCCCTGCATGCGCTTCGCCCGGAAGCCAAGCCGAACCGGCATGTGGTCAACCTGTGCGACACGGCGCTCGGGTTCAAGGGCAAGCTCGCCAAGCAGGCGCTACGCTTCCCGGCAAAAGTCTGGAAACCGGCCAAGGGCTAAGGCAGGAAACCTGCCTTTGAGCGGCCAGCCGTTGTGCGACGCACAAATATTTGACATGATCCGCGTAAAGAACGGTGACGGCGGGCTGTCCGATCGGGCGTGATGCTGTAAGCCTTTGTTTTCGGATAGGCTTTGATGTGGCATGTTCGCCATGTCAGCCAGCACCGAAGACAACTGACGGGAGGAAACGATGTCCCACGCGGCCTATGTGTTTGACGCCTACGGCACGCTCTTCGACGTGCATGCGGCGGTCAGGCGCCACGCTGAGGAGATCGGTCCGGACGGACAGGCTTTTTCCGAACTCTGGCGCGCCAAGCAGCTCGAATATTCCTGGGTGCGCTCGCTGATGGGCAGCTACCAGGATTTCTGGAAGCTGACCGAACAGGCGCTCGACTTTGCCTTCGCGCGCTTTCCCTCCGCCGACCCGAAGCTGCGCAAGCGGTTGCTGGACGCCTACTGGACGCTCGACTGCTATCCGGAAGTGCCGGCCGTTCTGAAAGGTCTCAAGGAGCGCGGGGCGCGGATCGCCATCCTCTCCAACGGTTCGCCGGCCATGCTCGCGTCGGCCGTGCGCAACGCCGCACTCGATATCGTCATCGACGACGTCTTTTCGGTCGACGCGGTGAAGGCGTTCAAGACGGCGCCCGCCGTCTACGATCTCGTTACCACCAGCTACCGGCTCTACCCGCACGCAGTCTCGTTCCAGTCGTCGAACCGCTGGGACATTGCCGGGGCGACGAAATTCGGCTTCCGCACCGTGTGGATCAATCGGGCAGACATGCCGGACGAATACCGCGATCATGGGCCTGCCTTGATCCTGCCCTCTCTCGAAAGCCTGCAATTCGGTATCTGAAGGAGTTCTTTGATGGTCTGGTCGCCCGCGCAGTATCTCAAGTTCGAAGACGAACGCACCCGACCAGCCAGAGACCTTCTCGCCCAAGTGCCTGACCTGCCAGAAGGCCTCGCCTTCGACCTCGGCTGCGGCCCGGGGAACTCGACCGAGCTCATCCGCGACCGGTTTCCCTGGACCACGCTTTCCGGCCTCGACAGCGACGAGAACATGCTCCTTGCCGCCGCCAAGCGGCTGCCCGGGGTATCCTTCGAAAAGGCGGATCTTGCGGCCTGGGTTCCTCCCGCCGGCGCCTCGCTGTTTTACGGCAACGCCGTCTTCCAGTGGCTTCCGAACCATCTCACTATCTTCGAAAGGCTGATGAAGGCGCTTGCCTCCGGCGGTACGCTCGCGGTGCAGATGCCGGACAACCTCGGAGAGCCGAGCCACCTCCTGATGGAAGAGACCGCGCGCAGCCCGGCTTTCGCTGAAGCCTTTGCCGGCAAGACCATCCGCCGCAACCCGATGCCGCCGCCGGCAACCTATGTCGAATGCCTGGTTCCGTGGGCAGCGCGCATCGAGGTCTGGCATACGATCTACTATCATCGCCTCGCCAATGCCGAAGCGATCGTCGAGTGGGTAAAGGGGACCGGCCTCAGACCTTATCTCGATACCTTGCCCGAGGACCGGCGGAGCGCCTTTCTCGCCGATTACACCGACCGGATACGCGCGGCCTATCCGGCAACGAGCGACGGCAAAGTACTGTTGCGTTTTCCGAGGTTCTTCATCGTGGCGGTCAAGGCGGGCTGAGTTCGTCTGCCCGCCGGGCGCTTACATGCGCTCCGCCAGAAAATCGATAAAGGCGCGGATACGGGCAGCGAGATGCTCGTGGCCGGCATAGACGGCGTAGACCGTCTCGATCTCGCCCGACTGATAGTCCTCGAGCAGCGGCACCAGCGTTCCAGCCTCGAAATCCGGCTCGACATGGAAACGACCGATGCGCCCGATGCCGACGCTGGCAAGGCAAAGCTGGCGGACGATCGAACCGCTCGATACCTGCATATTGCCGGAGACGGTTCGGTGCGCGATCTGAGACTGGCCCGGCGCGCGAAACGCCCACTCGTCGACGCTGCGGCGGAAGTTGAAGCGAACGCAGTTGTGGCCGTCGAGATCGTCAGGGGTTTGCGGGATCCCATACTTTTCAAGATAGGCGGGCGTGGCGATCACCACCGGCCGGGTTTCCATCAGCTTGCGCGCCTTCAGGGATGAATCACGCAGCGGTCCGGTGCGGATCGCCACGTCCGTGCGTTCGCCGACGACATCGATCATGCTGTCGGTCAGCGTCAGGTCGAGCTGGACCTCCGGGTATCGCGCCAGGAACTCCGGCGCGAGCGGCATGATGTAGCGCTCGCCGAAGCCGACGGCGGCGTTCACACGCAAGAGCCCACGCGGCGCCATGCGTCCGCCGGCGGCAACGACATGCTCGGTCTCGGCGATATCTCCGAGGATCCGTTGCGCCCGCTGGAAATAGACTTCGCCTTCTGGGGTCAGCTGCAAGGTCCGGGTCGAGCGCACGAGCAGGCGCGTGCCAAGCCGGTCCTCGATGCGGGTCACCAGCTTGCTGACGGCCGACGGCGACAGTTTCAGGCGCCGCGCCGCAGCGGAGAAGCTGCGGGTCTCTGACACGGCGACAAAAACCTCCATCTCACCGGCTCGGTTGTCCATGCGCTTCCCTTTGAACTCAATTCACAAACGTTTGTCTGATTATGCGTATTATCGTGATGAGTGCAAAGGCTCATATTCCACCCGACTTCAACAACAACCACACGCCCGGTGCTCCCAGCCGGGTGGGAAAGGTCTCGTCGTGCCTATTGCCATACTTGCGCTGACGATCGCGGCCTATGCGATCGGAACAACGGAATTCGTGATCGTCGGCCTCCTGCCGACGGTTGCCACCGACCTCAATGTCACCCTGCCGCTCGCCGGCCTGATCGTCAGCGTCTACGCGCTCGGCGTCACCTTCGGCGCGCCTGTTCTCACCGCGCTCACCGGCCGGATCGAGCGCAAACCGCTGCTGATCGGCCTGATGGCGCTGTTCATCGTCGGCAATGCCGCCGCAGCATTGTCGCCGAGCTATGAACCGCTGCTCGTCGCCCGCGTCATTTCTGCCTTTGCCCATGGCGTGTTCTTCTCGGTCGGCTCGACCATTGCCGCCGACCTCGTACCGGAAGACCGCCGCGCCTCGGCCATTGCCATGATGTTCATGGGCCTGACCGTCGCGATCGTCACCGGTGTGCCGCTCGGCACCTGGATCGGCCAGACCTTCGGCTGGCGCGCCACCTTCTGGGCCGTCACCGGTCTCGGCGTCGTCGCTCTTGTCGCGATCGCAGCCCTGTTGCCGAACACGCTGTCCAAGGCGCCGCCGGCAAAGCTCATCGACCAGGTGCGCGTGCTCGGCTCCGGCCGCCTGCTGATCGTCTTTGCCATGACCGCGCTCGGCTACGGCGGCACCTTCGTCGCCTTCACCTTCCTGGCGCCGATCCTGCAGGACATCACCGGCTTTTCGGAAAGCGCCGTCAGCCTGATCCTGGTGCTCTACGGCATCGCGATTGCCATCGGCAACATTGCCGGCGGCAAGATCGCCAACCGCGACCCGGTCAAGGCGCTGATCGGCCTGTTCCTGGCGCAGGCGGCGGTGCTCGTGCTCTTCACCTTCGCGGCCCCCTCGCCGGTGCTGACGCTGGTCACGCTTGCGGCCCTCGGCTTCCTGTCCTTCGCCAATGTGCCGGGCTTGCAGCTCTATGTCGTGCAGCTTGCCAAGCAACATCGTCCGGGCGCCGTTGATGTCGCCTCGGCGCTCAACATCGCGGCCTTCAACCTCGGCATCGCCGTCGGCGCCTGGCTCGGTGGCGTCATCGTCGCCTCGCCGCTCGGCCTTGGCATGACGCCCGTGATCGGTGCCCTGCTCGTCGCCGCAGCCCTGCTGCTCACGCTCCTGAGCGGCGCCCTTGATCGTCGCACCGGGGCGGCCTACCAAACGGCTTGAACCGCCGTCTGCGAGGACCACCTATAGCCTCATTCCTTTTTCGCCCGGCCAGGTGGCCGGGGGCTTATCAAGCATAACATGCCCAGTACAAGGAGTTACCCACGATGCATTCCGTCAATTCCAACGGCGCCAACATTCCGGCGCTCGGCTTCGGCACTTTCCGCATGCCCGGCGCCGATGTGCTGCGCGTTCTGCCGGAAGCCCTGAAGCTCGGATTCCATCACGTCGATACGGCGCAGATCTACGGCAACGAGGCCGAAGTCGGCGAGGCCATCCATAATTCCGGCGTGTCACGCGCCGATATCTTCCTCACCACCAAGGTCTGGGTCGACAAATATGCCCATCGCGACTTCCTCGCCTCGGTCGACGAAAGCCTGAAGAAGCTGCGGACCGACCAGGTCGACCTGCTTCTCCTGCACTGGCCGGGCGGCAGCGACGTGCCGATGGCCGAGCGCATCGGCGCTCTCAACGAAGTGCACAAGGCCGGCAAGGTTCGCCACATCGGGGTCAGCAACTTCAACACGGCGCAGATGGAAGAGGCCGTGAAGCTGAGCGACGCGCCGATCGCCACCAACCAGGTCGAGTACCACCCCTATCTCGATCAGACCAGAGTGCTTCAGACCGCCCGCAAGCACGGCATGTCGATCACCGCCTACTATGCGATGGCGAACGGCAAGGTGCCGAGCGATCCACTCTTGAAGGAGATCGGTGCCCGCCACGGCAAGACGGCCGCGCAAGTAGCGCTGCGCTGGCTCGTGCAGCAGAAGGACGTGATCACCCTTTCAAAGACCGCGACGATCGATCGCCTGAAGGAAAACTTCGCGATCTTCGACTTTGCGCTCGGCGACGGCGAAATGGCCGAAATCCACGCCCTTGCGCGTGCCGACGGCCGCATCGTCAACCCGGAAGGCCTTGCCCCCGTCTGGGACAAGGCTGCTTAACGAACGCAATCATTTCGCCGCCGGCCAATTCCCTGCCGGCGGCGGATACGATATGGACATCGCCTCAAGGACACGGATCGTAGGGAGGGGGCGATGTCGTTGCACGAGGCAAAGGCGAGCGATTTTGCTCCCGACTGGCCGGCGATTATCGCCGTCGTTCTCGGTGTCACCGCCTTCTCGGTGGCGCAGGGTCTCACCTATCCGCTGATCTCGCTTTCGCTTGAGAGCCGCGGCGTTTCGGCCGGCATGATCGGCCTCAATGCCATGGGCTTTGCCGCCGGTCTCGGTGTTGCGACGCTTATTCTCGGGCGGCTGACGCGGCTCGCCTCGGCCGACAAGCTGATCATCGCCAGCCTCATCGGCTGTTCCATCTGTCTCGCGACACTTGCCTCGACGTCGGAACTCGTCATCTGGTTTATCGCCCGCTTTGCCCTGGGTTTCTTCGTCAGCATGGTCTTCATGCTTGGTGAAGCGTGGCTGAACACCGCCTGCCCGGACCGGCTGCGCGGCCGCGTCTCCGGCCTCTATGGCGCCGGCATGTGCGGCGGCTTTGCGGCCGGTCCGCTGGCGATCCCGTTGCTCGGCACCAGCGGCGGTCTCGGCTTTGCCCTCTTGGCGATCTATATCGCACTCGTCGCCTTCCTCACGGGGCTGCTGACCATGGGCGCCCGCACCCGGCCCGAGCCGTCCTCGACGCGGGACCTCTTCGCCTTTTTCGGGAAGGCGCCGATGCTGATCCTCATGGTGCTGATGTTCGGATTTGCCGATATCGCCGCGATCTCGGCGATGCCGGTCTATTTCGTCAAGACCGGCCACAGCCAGGCCTTTGCCGCGCTGAGCGTAACGGCGCTGGCGATACCGACAGCTGTGGCACAGCCTTTCATCGGCGTGCTTCTCGACCGCCTGCCGCGCCGCCGGGTGGCGATCTCGGCGGCCGCGATCGCTGCCAGCGGCTATCTGCTCGTGCCGTTGCTGTCGTCCGATATCGCTCTGCTTCTGACCTTCGCCTTCATCGGCGCGGCGAGCTTCGCGCTCTATACGGCGGCGCTCACCATGCTCGGGGAAGAGTATCGCGGCAGCATGCTGGTTGCCGGCAGTGCCGCCTTTTCGCTCGCCTATGCCGCCGGCAGCGCGGCTGGATCCGGCGCGACCGGCGCGCTGATGAACTTTATCAACCCGATCGCTGGCCCGATCGGCGTGGGCGTCGTGCTGGTGGTCTTCACGCTTGCCTTCGCGCTCAACGGCCGACGCTAGCCCTCCGCGCAGATCCGGGCGAGAGCCTCGCTGAAGATGCGGGCGGCCGGCCCGAGCGGCTCGTCGATCCGATGAACGAGATAGGCTTCGGCCCCCACCTGGCTGTTGCGGCCAAGGGCGGCCGTCGGCATGCGCACGAGCCGGCCTTCCGCAAGGTCGCGCTCCACCTGCCAGAACGGCAATCGACCCCAGCCGAGGCCCGAGCGGATCATCGCATGCTTTGTGTCCTGGCTGCTGACACGGCAGGTTTGCGGCGAGAGCACGCCGTAGTCGCGCCCGACCGTGCGCTGCGACTGATCCGACAGGACGATCTGCAGATGGTCCGCAAGCTCGGCATTGTCGAGCACGTCTCCCCCTGCGCGCAGCCCCAAGGGATGATTTGCGGCAACGACCGCGACGAGTTCGACCGTCGCAAGCGCCCGACGGGCGATCGCCGGGTCGCGGAAATCTTCGCCGACAGTGATGCCGAGCGTGAAGCGGCGATCGACCAGGCCGTCGAGCGGCCCACCGAGCGGCAGGACCGCAAGCCGGATCGACACATCCGGATAGGCGCCGCGCATCTCCTTCAGCGCCAGGCCGACGGTCTCGATCGGAAACAGCGTATCGACGACCAGAGAAAGCTCAAGCTCGATGCCTTCGCCGAGCCCGCGTGCCCGGGCGCGCATCGCGTCCACCCGCAACAGGATGTCGCGCGCATTGGCGAGCAGCGCATGCCCTTCCGCCGTCAGGACCGGCCGGTGGCCGGACCGGTCGAAAAGGCCGACCCCCAGTTCGGCCTCCATGTTGGCGATGGCGTGGCTGACGGCCGATTGCACCCGTGAGAGCCTGACGGCGCCGGCGCGGAAGCTTCCGCTTTCGGCGACGGTCACGAAGGTCCGCATCTGATCGAGAGTAAGGGCATCGAGCATGATCGATTCCATAGATCATCTTGATGAAAATTATATCACTCCAAGAGATCGAGAAAAGCACCCATCTTTTCTGTGAACGGCAATGCCGCCCACAAAAAGGAAACCGAAATGACCAAGGTGCTCGTGCTCTACTATTCCTCCTACGGCCACATCGAGACTATGGCGAACGCCGTCGCCGAGGGTGCGCGCACCGCCGGCGCCACCGTCGCGCTCAAGCGCGTGCCGGAAATCGTCCCGGAAGCCGTGGCCGTCAAGGCCGGCTACAAGCGCAACCACGATGCACCGGTGGCAACCGTCGCCGAACTGCCCGACTATGACGCGATCATCATCGGCACGCCGACACGCTTCGGCAACATGGCCGCCCAGATGAAGAACTTTCTCGACCAGGCGGGTGGGATCTGGGCACGCGATGCCCTGGTCGGGCGTATCGGCAGCGTTTTTACCTCGACCGGAAGCCAGCATGGCGGCCAGGAATCGACGATACTCGCCACGCATACCGTACTGCTGCATCTCGGAATGGTGATCACCGGCCTTCCCTACAGCTTCAAAGGCCAGATGCGCATGGACGAAATCACCGGCGGATCACCCTACGGCGCCTCGACGCTGGCCGATGACGGCAACGGCGGCGACCGGCAGCCGAGCGCCAACGAACTGGAAGGCGCACGCTTCCAGGGGCGCCACGTGGCGGAACTGGCGGCAGCGCTGGTTGCCGGACGCACCCGCGTTGGGGAGATCGCCTGATGGCCACGGCCGCAGCCTTTGTTCGCGAAAGAACCGATTGGTCGGGCGTGATGACCGTTGTTGCGGCCGGCGTGGTCGCGGCGATGCAGGTGGGCAAGGGGCTGATTGCAGGCCCGCTGCTTCAATCCGATCTTGGGCTCAACCTTTCTGCCCTCGGCTGGATCACCTCCGTCTTCGCAGTCGTTGGCGTCGTCGGGGGCATGGCAGCCGGCGCGTTCGTCACAGCTGTCGGCGACCGGCGCCTGCTTGGCATCGGCATGGCGCTGCTGGCGTTCGGTTCCTTTGCCGGCGCGGCGAGCCCAGCATTCACGCTGCTTCTGCTGTCGCGCATCATCGAGGGCTTCGGCTTTCTGCTTGTCGTCGTCGCCGGTCCCGCCATCCTCATGCGTCTGGTGACGCAGGAGCGCCGCGACCTCGTCTTTGCCCTCTGGAGCTGTTTCATGCCCGCGGGCATGGCGATCGCCATGCTGACGGGGCCCGCCTTTACCGGTTGGCAGGCGATCTGGTGGAGCAACGGGCTGCTCACGCTTGCGAGCCTCGCCTCCATTTTCCTGGCCGTGTCGCCATCCCGGCAAACGCCCCGTGTCGCCACCCGCTTCCGGGATGATGCCGCGGAAACGCTGACGAGCCGCGGGCCCGTGCTGCTCTTCGCGCTGTTTTCGCTCTACAGCCTGATGAGCTTCACGCTTTCCAGCTTTCTGCCGATCCTGCTGATCGAGCGCCTGCAGGTCTCGCTTGGAACCGTTGGCCTGTTGAGCGCCGTCATCACGCTGGTGAACGTCTTCGGCAATCTGGCCGCCGGCCATCTTCTGTCCCGCGGCTTCGCCCGCGGCAGGCTGGTCGCAAGCGCCGCGTTGCTGACCGGCGTGTCCGGCCTTTGGATCTTCCTGAGCCCTTCAGGCGGACATCTGATCCTGGCGCTCTGCCTCCTGTTTTCCGCGATCGGCGGGCTCATTCCGGCGACGCTGATCTCATCGGTGCCGCTCCTGTCGCCACGTCCGGCGCTTGCGCCGATGGCGATGGGCCTGCTGATGCAGGGCAGCAATCTCGGGCAACTCGTCGGCCCCGTCGCGGTCGGAACCGCGATCGAGTTCTACGGATGGACATCGGGTGCGGCTTTTATCGGCGCCAGTGCCGTTCTTTGCATCGCGCTGACGCCCACACTCGAACGGACGCTACGGGAAAGCAGGCCGGAACGCTGACAGGGGCCGCAGGCAACAAAAAACCCACCGGCAGACGCCGGTGGGCTTCGCTTTTTTACGTTCGGGTCGCCGGTATCAGACGAACTGGCTGAGACCCGGAACCGAAGCGACGACTTCGTCGACCACGTCTGCGCCGGCCTTCTCCTTGGCGAACGCGATGGTTTCCTTTGCAAGTCCGGTGATTTCACCCATGCCGAGGCCCTGGCTCATCAGCTGCTGGCCGAGCGCCATGACGCCGCCACCACCGATTGCCGACATCAGACCGCCGAGCAGGCCGCCGCCGCCCGTGCCTTCGCCGTTGTACTGAGCGATCAGTTCGGACGCGCCCGGGATCGCTTCAATCATCTGGGCAACCGGACCGTCGGCGGCTTCGCGCTGCAGGAAGCCGAGGATCATGCCGACAGCCTTTTCGGCGGTTGCCGGCTCGATGCCGACATTTTCAGCAACGCGCGTGACCAGTTCATTCATGGAGAAACTCCCTCATTTTGGATTTTTGACGTTGACGTCAAGGTAAATGATCGCCCACCAAATAACAAGCCGTGAGCCGTGACTATCGACCTATCGATATCGCCGCATTCCGGTCGCGGATAGGCACAGCCTTGTTGCCGGGCGCAACCGCACCACCTATAACAGAAATCCAGGCACATTTCGATGACGGCGCGCCCCTGCGACACTGCGAACCGCCCGCTTTCATTGATGAAACGGAGATGAAGCCCACATGTTGGAAGAAGGCAAGCTCTTTATCGGCACCAGCCGCAAGCCTGATGATTCGATCAACAAGGGCGAGTATCTGGAGCTCAAGTTCGGCAATCGACACGGCCTGGTCACCGGCGCCACCGGCACCGGCAAGACGATCACCCTGCAGGTGCTTGCCGAAGGCTTTTCCAACGCTGGCGTCCCGGTCTTCTGCGCCGACGTCAAGGGCGACCTCTCCGGCATCGGCGCGATCGGCGAGGCCAAGGATTTCATCCTGAAGCGTGCCGAACAGATCGGCCTGCCGACCAATCCTTACGAGTTTCAGGAATTCCCGGTCATCTTCTGGGATATCTACGGCGAGAAGGGCCATCGCGTTCGCACCACCATGTCGGAGATGGGCCCGCTGCTCCTGTCGCGGCTTATGAACGCGACCGACGCGCAGGAAGGCGTGCTCAACATCGCCTTCAAGATCGCCGATGAGGGCGGACTGCCGCTGCTCGACCTCAAGGATCTGCAGGCGCTGCTCAACTACATGGGCGACAATGCCAGCACGCTTTCCAATCAGTTCGGTTTCATTTCCAAGTCCTCGGTCGGCTCGCTTCAGCGCGAGCTGCTGATCCTCGAACAGCAGGGCGCCGAACATTTCTTCGGCGAGCCGGCGCTGAAGATTTCCGACATCATGCGCACCACCAATGACGGCCGCGGCGCGATCTCGGTGCTGGCCGCCGACAAGCTGATGATGAACCCGCGGCTCTACGCCACCTTCCTGCTCTGGCTGCTGTCGGAACTGTTCGAGGAGCTGCCGGAAGTGGGCGACCCGGACAAGCCGAAGCTGGTCTTCTTCTTCGACGAGGCGCATCTGCTCTTCAACGACGCGCCGAAGGCACTGATCGAGCGCGTTGAACAGGTCGTGCGCCTCATCCGCTCCAAGGGCGTTGGCGTCTATTTCGTCACCCAGAACCCGCTCGACGTGCCCGACACGGTTCTCGGTCAGCTCGGAAACCGCGTTCAGCACGCGCTGCGCGCCTATACGCCGCGCGACCAGAAGGCGGTGAAGACTGCCGCCGACACCTTCCGCCCGAACCCGGATTTCGACTGCGCCACGGTGATCACCAATCTCGGCACCGGCGAGGCTCTGGTCTCCACACTCGAAGGCAAGGGCGCGCCCTCGATGGTCGAGCGTACGCTGGTGCGACCGCCGCAGTCCCGCGTCGGTCCCCTGACGGAGGCCGAACGGAAGAAGGTCATGGATGTCAGCCCGGTCCGTGAGCTTTACGATGAGGATTTCGACCGTGAATCGGCCTACGAAATCCTGGCGGCGCGCGCCAAAAAGGCTGCCGACGCACAGGCCGAGGCACAGTCTCAGGCCGAGCAGCAGACGAGCGAGGCGAGCACCGGCGGCAGCCGCTGGACGCTGCCGGGCTTTGGCGACGACGATCCGGCGGCACCGGCCGGCAAGCAGGCGCGCCCGCGCAGCTCCGGCTACCAGCGCGAGACGGTCGTCGAAGCGGCGATGAAATCGGTCGCCCGCACAGTCGCGACCCAGGTCGGCCGCGCCCTGGTGCGCGGCATCCTCGGCAGCCTTAGCCGACGCTAACCAAGACCGGCCGACGCGGCCCATCCATTCCCACGCGCCCTGACCAAATCAGGGCGCTTCGTCATTTCTGGAACATCCGCATGGATGTGAAGGATTCAATCGGCGCCATCCTCAAGGACGGCGACAACGTCACCCTGATCAGAGACCTGAAAGGCAAGGGAACCTCGACGACGCTGAAGCGCGGGACGATGGTCAAGCGCATCCTCCCCCGATGAAGTCGAGTGCCGCGTCGAAAAGACCAAGGGTCGGGTGATGCGCACCGAATTTCTGAAGAAGGCTTAAGGCCCGCGCGGGATGCCGGAACGGCACGGCGAAATGACTCGACGGCCCGCCGTGCCGATCAATGCCGTGTCTTGTCAATGCCGTGTGTTGGGGAGGGTGAAGCGCTCAAGCGGCGCCCCCTCACCGCAACGGCGGCCCGCTGCGTGGCGGCGTATTCGTCCGTCAACTCCAGCAGAGCCAAGGCGATCTCGTCCCAATGCCACCCTACCCGCTCGGCGAGATCCGTCAGCAGTTGGAACTCCTCGCGCAATGCGGTCGCGCATTCGAGCTCTCGCTGCGCAAGCGCGTAGGTTCTGGTTTTCGGCCTGGCGATCATCCTATTTTACCTCCTGCTCATCAACTCCTCAGCCCGAGCATAGGTTCCAGCAGCTCCCAGTCGAAGCATAGGTTCCCGCGCCGCGGCAGGGGAACCAATCGGTCGCCGGACCGTTGGCTAGGGACAGGAGGTACTGTCATGAAGAAAATCATCCTAGCCGGTTTTGTGGCAAGCCTTGCCTTTTCCGGCGTCGCCCTGGCTCAGACCACGACGTTCCCGGCGAGGTCAAAACCTACGTCCTTCAGCAAACCAGCCCATCCGTGACCTATGACGGCACTGTCGTCGTGGGCGACCCTTTGCCCGACACGGTCGAGGTCTACCCGATCCCGCAGCAACCGACCTACGGCTATGTCGTCGTCAACCAGCAAAGGGTGCTGGTTGATCCGCAGAGCAGGCGGGTCATCGAGGTTCTGCAGTAGACCGGCACAGCATGCCTGAAAAAAGAAGCCCGACGGAGACCGCCGGGCTTCTTTCAACAGGGGATCTGAGAGAACTCAATCTGAGAAACTCAGGCGACGGTCAGCTTGACGTCGATGTTGCCCTTGGTTGCATAGCTGTAGGGGCAAACGATATGCGCCTTCTGGACGAGATCTTCGAGCACGGCCTTGTCGACGCCCGGCGAAGAGATTTCGAGCGCAGCGTCGATGCCGAAGCCGGTACCATCCTCGCGCGGACCGATGCCGACGGTTCCCGTCACCGTGGTGTCTTCCGGAAGCTTTACCTTCTCCTTGCCGGCAACGAATTTCAGCGCGCCGAGGAAGCAGGCCGAGTAGCCGGCTGCAAAGAGCTGCTCGGGATTGGTGCCGCGGGCGCCGTCGCCGCCAAGTTCCTTCGGAACGGTGAGCGTGACGTCGAGCACGCCGTCGGCGCTTTTGGCCTGGCCGGCGCGGCCACCGGTTGCGGATGCAGTGGTGCGGTAAAGAATGGGCATTGGCGGGGTCTCCTTTGCGTTTCCTGAGTGAATGCGATTTAGATAGCGCAAAATTCAATTGTACGCAAATTAATTTTGCAAATTGCATTTCGAGCGTCTTTTTGCGACAATGGCGCATGGCGAACAAGGCGGCACATAGCGACAACATTCCCGAGGAAGCACTCGCGCTCGGCAAGCAGCTGTGTTTTGCGGTCTATTCTGCGGCCCATGCATTCAACCGCGCCTACAAGCCGCTGCTCGATCGTTTCGGCCTCACCTATCCCCAATATCTCGTGCTCCTGGCGCTCTGGCAACAGGACGAGATGACGGTCAAGCGGATCGGCGAGGAGATCGGTCTGGATTCAGGCACGTTGTCGCCGCTTCTCAAGCGCCTGGAGGCAGCCGGTTATGTCGGTCGCCAGCGCGACCCGAGCGACGAACGTCAGGTGATCGTGCGGCTGACGGACGAGGGCCAGCACCTGAAAAACGAGGCCTTCGGCATCCTGATCGGCATCAGCAAGGCCTCGGGATGCAGCCTGAAGCAAGCAGAAGACATTCGCGAAACGCTGCATCAGTTGACGCGGCAGCTCAATGCCGGCCCCGGCGAGGATTGACCGACCCGCCTTCCGCTCGACGCGGTGGGTGCTGTGCGGAAACGTGAGGGGCGGATATCCGTCCCTGCCCGTCATCAGATAACGAGGATCGGCGCCTTGCCGCGGACGCGATCGTAGAGATCCATGACATCCTGGTTGAGCATGCGCACGCAGCCCGACGAGACCGCCTTGCCGATCGACTTCCATTCCGGCGTGCCGTGAACACGGTAAAGCGTGTCCTGGCCGTTCTGGAAGATGTAGAGCGCGCGCGAACCAAGCGGATTGTTGAGGCCTGGGGCCATGCCGCCGTTCTGGGCCGAATAGGGCTTTAGCTGTGGCTGGCGGGCGACCATGCTGTCCGGCGGGGTCCAGCGCGGCCACTTCTGTTTCCACTGGATGACGCCGCGACCCGACCAGGCAAAACCCTCGCGACCGAGGCCGACGCCGTAACGCAGCGCCCGGCCACCCGGCTGGATCAGATAGAGGTAGCGGTCACCGGTATCGACGACGATCGTGCCCGGCTGCTCGCCGAAGGGATCGCTGACCTCCTGGCGGTAGAAGCGCGCGTCGATCTGGCGATAGGGAATTTCCGGCACCTGATAGCCACTGTCGCTCACAGAGGCATAGATGTCCGAGACATAGAGGCCCTGCGGCGGAAGACCGGTTGGAACTGGCCCTGGGCCATCCTGCCTTTCATAGATGCCTTCGGCGCGCGGATCGGTAAACCGTCCCTCGACCGCTGGATTGCGGAACACCGGCGCCGTCTCATAGCGAAAGACATCCGTGTTCATCGACGAAGTGCAGCTCGCAAGACCGGCGGAGGCGAGCGCCACGCCGGACGAGCGAAGAAACTGGCGACGGGAGAAAAGGACTGAAGAGGACATCGAACTCTGGGGGCTTGAGTGCGGCATGAGGAGTGCTGCATGAATTTGCTTAACGAAGTGCTACGCACAGCCCCCACGGATTGGGGCGATGCTTGCATTTACGGCTGGAACGAAGCTTGCGTCGCGAGGGTGGCAGGGCTCAAACGCTGTGGATACTGAACCGCGGCTGCAGCATCAGCGCCTCGAAATCCGGAGCCGAGAGCGGCCGGCTGAAGAAGTAGCCCTGGATTTCGTCGCAACCGCTCTGGCGCAGGAATTCCACCTGGGCCTGGTTTTCCACACCCTCGGCAATGACACGAAGGCCGAGGTTCCGCGCAAGCGAAATGATCGCGGCGGTGATCGCGTTGTCGTCGAGATCCGTCGGAATGTCGGCGACGAAGGACCGGTCGATCTTCAGTCGGCGCACCGGGAAGCGTTTGAGCGCGCTCAAGCTCGAATAGCCGGTGCCGAAATCATCGATCGCCAGGTGCACCCCGATCGCCTGCAGCTCGTGCATGGTGGCGATCGCGCCAGGGACATCCTGCATGATCAGGCTCTCGGTCAGTTCCAGTTCGAGGCGGAACGGGTCAAGCCCGGTCTCTGTGAGAATTGCCGCGACATGGGCGGCCCAGTTGCGCTCACGGAACTGGCGCGCCGAAACGTTGACGCTGATGATCAGCGGCGGCAGGCCCTCATCCTGCCAGGCCCTGGCCTGGCGGCAGGCCGCGCGCAGCACCCAGTCGCCGATCGGCACGATCAGCCCGGTTTCCTCGGCGAGCGGAATGAACGCCGCCGGCGAGACCGTGCCGCGTTCGGGGTGGCGCCAGCGCAGCAACGCTTCGGCCGCGAAAACGCGGCCAGTCGCCAGATTCATCTGCGGCTGGAACTGCAGGAAGAACTCTTGCCGCGCGAGCGCCTGGCGCAGCTCCTCCTGCTGCTTGAGCTTCTCATGCGCCTTGGCGGCCATCTCTTCGGTGAAGACCTGCAGGTTGTTGCGGCCGAGCTCCTTGGCCCGGTACATCGCCATGTCGGCATTGGCGAGCAGTTCGCCGACCGTCTTGCCCTGATTGGGAAAACAGGCGACCCCCATGCTGCAGGTGACCTGCAGGCTGCGGCCCTCGATCTGCATCGGCGCGGCGATCGCTCGCCGGATATCCTCGAGCCGAGCCAGCACGATATCGCGCTCGCAGGGAAGCCCGTTCAAAAGCAGGATGAATTCATCGCCGCCGACCCGCACGACCATGTCGGACTTGCGCACCGAAGCGCGCATGCGCGAGGCCGTGACCTTCAAGAGTTCGTCGCCGGCGGCGTGGCCGAGCGTATCGTTGACCAGCTTGAAATTGTCGAGATCGAGGAAGGCGAGCACCGCCCACTGGCCGCTGCCGCGCAGGGCTTCCAGCGCCTCGGCGACCTGTTCCTCGAACTGTGCGCGGTTGGGCAGACCGGTCAGCGCGTCGTGGTGCGCCATGAAGCTGATGCGATCTTCCGCCTGCTTGCGCTCGATCGCGATGCCGGCGAGATGCGCCGCCATGGCGATCAGTTCCTTTTGTCCGTCGTCGGGCACGCCGACGACATCGGAATAGAGCGCGAAGGTGCCGAGCACCTTGCGCTCGCGCGAATGGATCGGGGTCGACCAACAGGAGCGGAAGCCGTAGGGAAGCACCAGCTCGCGATAATCGTCCCAGAGCGGATCGACCTGAATATCCGAGACGATCACCTGCTCGCCGCGCCAGGCGGCCGTGCCGCAGGAGCCCATGCGCGGGCCGATCTCGACGCCGTGGATGGTCGCGCAATAGGCCTCGTCGAGGCTTGGCGCTGCGCCGTGGAAGAGATAGCGGCCATCGGGCGACAGCAGCAGCACCGAGCCCTTGATGCCCGGCATCAAGGCTTCGATCAACAGGATCATGTCGCGGAAGAAGGCGTCGAGCGGCCGGCCGTTGGCGATCATCTCAAGCAGGCGCGCCTGCCCTTCGAGCAGCCGCTCGGCCGCCTTGCGGTCGGAAATGTCACGCGAAACGCCGACGATGCCGACGATCTTGCCGCTCTTGTTGCGCAGCGGCACCTTGGAGGTCATCAGCCAGCGATCGCGGCCCTTGCTGACGATGGCCCGTTCCTCGATGCCGAAGATCGGCTCGCCGGTTTCGATGACGCGACGCTCGATGTCGGCAATCGCCTTGGCCATCTGCGGCGGATGGAGATCGAAATCGGTCTTGCCGACGATATCCTTCATGGCTTCGAGCCCGTTGTCGGCAACCGTCACCTGATTGGCGATCAGGAACCGCCCCTCCACATCCTTGGCGTAGATGTAGTCCGGCACGTGGTTGATAATGGTCTCCAACCAGTAGTGGCGATCGGCGATATCGGGTTCGCTCGGAAAGATGCGCGCGACCTCCTCGGCCAGCCGATTGCTGGCGTCGATCAGGCGGCGCGTTTCCGCGTTGCCGCCGGCATTGAGAGCGGCATATCGCGGATTGCGGGACGTGTTCTTCGCCAAGCAAGGCCTCCCGACGCTCTTCGCCGCGTCGCTGGTCGATCTTTCCCCACTTCACGTTAGACGAGCAAGAGTTAGCTCTTCCTAAATAACTGTAGAAAAATCGTGTAGAGGTTGCAACGGTCAAGTTGCAAGAGGCGATAGAAGGGGTGGATGACGCCACCCCTTAATGTCCGTTCAGGACAACCGTCGGCGCACCGGTGCAACGCGCATCAGCAATTGATCGACGATCACCATGACGACGATCGAGATGCCCGTCAACGGAAACGCCAGCCCGAAGACAATGGCCATGAGCCACAAGCCCACATAGACGCTGCGCCGCGGCGGCATCGGGGGCACGCCGATGCGTCCCGCCGGGCGCCGCTTCCACCACATGATGACGGCGGAAAGGGAAACGAGCACGATGGAAATGCAGGCGGCCAGCATCAGGAGCTGGTTGACGCGCCCCCATTCCTGCCCCTTGTGCACGTTGATGCTCCATTCGATGGCCTTTCCGAACGCCGGGTAATCGCCAAAGGAAATGTCGACGAGAGGCTTCCCGGAATATTGATCGATATGGATCGTGCGCTCGCGCGCAAGGTCGGCGGGAAAGATGGCGGCCGTATAGACGGCAGTCTCGTCGAGCGGGATCGCGAGCTCGTAGCCGGGCAGCATGCCCTCAGCATCCGCGATCGCGACGGCGCGATCGATCCCGACCGGCTCGTCGGCGCCACCGCTGGACGCCGGAACCGGCGCGTTTTCCATCAGCCAATTGGCCCTGGGCAACACGTCGGTCGACACCTTGCTGGAGGTCGGGACCTCATCCCAAAGCGCTGCCGGATAGCCGAGCCCCATCGCCGTCAGCTTGCCGTTGACCGTTGCACCCCAATAGCCGGACCACAGAAGCCCGGAGAAGGCGAGAAAGACGATCAGCAGGCCGGCGCCGATACCGGTCACCGCATGGAGATCGCGCCAGAACACCCGGCGTGCCGGCGTGCCGCGCACGGTCAACACACCGCCGGTCTGCTGGCGCGGCCACCAGAGATAGATGCCGGTGAAGACCAACAGGATGGCAAAGCCCGCAACGATCTCGATGATTGTTTCGACCGACTTGCCGAAATAGTCGAGGCTGTGCAGGTCCTCAACCACCTGGTTGAACTCCTCCGATGGCGCGACCCGGTCGAGGATCGAGCCGGTGTAGGGATCGACGAAGACCAGCATGCGCGCTTTGCCGATGCCGACAGTGACGCGTGCGGAGCGATCCACGCCGGCCGGCGTGCGATAGGAGACGGCAACGCTGCCCGGCACGGACTCCACCGCCGTCGCGACGATCGCCGAGGGCGACATCCGTTCGGCGCCCGCTGCCACGACGTTGCGGTAGGCAAAGACGGTATCGTCGATCTCGTCGTTGAACAGATAAAGCCCCCCGGTCAGCGCCAGGCTGATCATGAAGGGGATGACGAGCAGGCCGGCAAAGAAGTGCCAGCGCCAGATGGCACGGTAGAGCGAGATGCCGCGCTCTGTGGCCGCGGAGCTGTCCACGGCATTGGTGAAGGATGCGGTTGTCATGGTTTTCTCCGGGAAGGACCGTTTGCACGGCTTCGCCTCTTGGTGATCGGGACGACCGCCGATCACGGCAATGCGCGTCGAAGATGGACGCCGCAAGGCCAATCAGCTGTCGTTCAAGCGCGTATCAGGTGGAGAAAACCGTTGGTGGCGCCCTTGGCCCCGCTCCGGTTAAGAGCACCGAGCGAACGAAACCGAAATCGCCGGCTGGAACGGAAAGCGGGCGCGCGCGGGCTTGCGACGGCAAGACGATCGGGTAAGGCGCCGGCAGGTCGGCGGGCGCAACCAAGCAGCAGGACTGGCAGCCGTGGCCCTTCGTGCCACCTTTTCCATCGGGATCGTCGTGGCCAGAGAGGCAAAGATCGGCAAGGCTGCCATCCGGGAGGACGTAGGCGATAGCATCCGGCGACCGCGGCATGGCGGCGGCCGGTTGCTGGATCAAGGCCGAAACGACGAGAACCAGCGCGCAAAGCATGCGCGCCGCCAAGTTCGTCAACCGATCCCCTAAAAGCCCTGCCAAATGCATCCCCAAATCGACGGGCGACAGCTAAAGATCTGCGACCGCAAACGCAAGTCGGCAAAGCGCCGCACGGACCATCAAAAGATTTCATGTGTGCTATCAGCGCCGCCCGCTTCCGTCACTCCCGATGCTTGCCTAAGACAGGCGACAACGCAGGACGGGAGGAACACGGCATGCTGACGATCTATGGGGTTTATCGCTCGCGCGCATCGCGCAATTACTGGATGGCGCGGGAACTCGGCATCCATTTCCAATCGGTACCGGTCATCCAGGCACGCCGCGTCGCCGATCCGTTGGCTGCTGATGCGCCGATCAACACCAAGTCGCTCGCCTTCCTCGCCGTCAATCCGATGGGGCTGATCCCGGCGATCGAGGATGATGGCGTGGTGCTGACGGAATCGCTTGCCAACAATCTCTATCTCGCGCGCAAGTATGGCGGCCCACTGGCGCCTGCCGATATCGCCGAGGAAGGCTTGATCGGCAACTGGACGATGTGGGCGGCGACCGAGGTTGAGCCGCACACCGTAGAGATCATCCTGACCTACGACTACGGCGCCGAGAACACGGATGAAGGCAAGGCGATGATCGCCAGATGCGTGACGTCGCTCGACAAGGTCTTTGCCCGCATGGAAAGCCACCTCGACGGACGCGACTATCTCGTCGGCGATCGCTTCACCGTCGCCGACCTCAATCTTGCGGAGGTCTTCCGCTACGCCATGAGCCAGACGCAGCTGTTCGACAAGCATCCGCGGGTTTCGGCCTGGCTTGCCCGTTGCCATGCCCGCCCGGCCTTCAAGGCGATGATGGAAGAACGCCTGAAAGAACTGGCGGACTGAGCGGTCAATAAGGGGGGCCTCCCTGCGATCAGCCCATGGTCGCCGCGTCGAAGCGAACGCGCGGCGCCTTGATGTCGAGCAGGCGCATGCCCTCCTCCACCTCATCACGAACCCAGCGCTTGAACGCCTTGGCGGCCTTGCTTTCGCGCCGTGACGGCGCGCTGACGAAGTAGTGGCCGAAGCCCGTCGGCACCCGGATGCCGAACGGTACCACAAGGCTGCCCTGCGCGATCGCAAAGCCGGCGAGTGTCTGCCAGGCGAGCATCACCCCCTGCCCGGAGATCGCGGCGTCGAGCACCAGCGACGCCTCGTTGAATGTGTGGCGCACGTTCACTTCCGCGCCCGAGAGCCCGACTTCGCGGAGCCACACCTCCCAGCTGAACATCGAATGGCCGTCGATAACAGCGGGCAGTTTTAGAATATCTGCAGGCTTCCGAAGCCCTTCGGCCATGGCCGGCGAACAGACCGGAAAAACCTCCTGCTGCAACAGCGGCTCGGATTTCACGCCCGGCCACTCGCCCGTACCAACGCGAATGCCGACATCCACATCCGACGTGTCGAGATTGACGAGCTTTGTCGTCGCGTCGATGCGCAGGCGAATGTCGGGATGGCGTTCGGCAAAACGGTTGAGCCGATAGACCAGCCAGCGGGCGGCAAAGACCGGCGCGACCGAGATGGTCAGCACCGACTCGTCGCGGCGGCGCGCTGAAGCCACGGCCTCTGCCAGCTCGTGAAAGGCGTTGCTGATGCGCGCGAGGAAGCGCTCGCCGAAATCGGTGGGCAGGAGGCCGCGCGGGGTGCGCTCGAACAACACGCGGCCGAGCTGGGCCTCCGCCTTGGCAATCTGCTGGCTGACGGCGCCAGGGGTCACGCCCAATTCGTCCGCCGCGGCGGCCAGCGATCCCAGCCTGCCGGCAGCCTCGACGGCGCGCAGCCCGTTCAAATGTACCGTGTTCAGATCTCTCATATAGTTTTTCTAAACACGATCTCTGCCATTCTCAATTGAAAAGATGACAGGACAGGCGGATCATCCAAGCATCGAAAGGATGGTCCGCCATGTTTAGGCTTCTCTCGAAACTGACGCCGCTCAAAACATCCGACGACCGAAAGGACGATGCGCCGCTCGCCTGGGCGCGCGATCCGCTGCAGCATCCGGATCTCGAACGGATGGATGGGCGCGAACTCGGTGACCTGCCCTTCCCGGGTTGGCCGTGGCCACGCACGGCGGAGTGCACCGGCAGCCGCCTCTAGGACCTGCGGCTTTGAAGCTGCACTATGATATGCTGGCCGGATGAGCGACGATCTCGAGCGCAACTTCATCCGTGTCGTCAGGCTGGCGGAGGCCGCAGGCCTGCCCGAAGTGACGATCGGCACGTCCTACGGTACGCCGGCGCTGCTGGTGAAAGACAAGAGTTTTGTGCGCATGAAGGATGGCGAGACGCTGGTCGTCATGTGCGCGCTCGAAGAAAAGGAAATGCTGCTGGAGCTCGACCCGGGGCTCTACTTTCAAACGGATCACTACAAGGGCTGGCCCGCTATGCTGGTGCGGCTTTCGGAAATCGACGACCAAAGCCTAACCGGGCGGCTGGTTGCCGCCTGGCGCGAGAAGGCGCCAAGGCGGCTCGCCGCGAGCTTCCTCGAGCCAGGTCAGGCTCCGCCGCCGACCTTGTAGACCAGGCAGACCTTGCCACCATCCAGTCGCTTCACGTTATCGAGCTGCACATGATGGCGCTCCGCCACTGTGTCGAACAGCGCCTTGCCCTTGCCGACCACGAGCGGGTGGATGGTGAGACGCAGTTCGTCGATCAGGCCGTGGTCCATCAGGCTCGACACCGTGCGCGCGCCGCCGACGACATAGATAGTGCGGCCCGGCGCCTGCCTGAGCGTCTCGATTTCGGAGACGTCGCGCACGATCCTGGCGTTTTCCCATTCGACGTCGGAACGGGTTTTCGAGAGGACATAATGCGGCGTGCCAAGCGCAAAGTCCGCATATTCGATTTCTTCGGGCGTCGGCAACTGGCCGGTGAACTCCAGCGGCGCATGCGGGTCGCGCTTGATCGCGCTCCAATACTGCTCGTAGCCCGAATACATGCCGTTCCCGAGGACGCAGGCGTCGATCTCGGGCAGGAGGTCGAACGTATCCGACCAGGAATCGACCCAGTCCGTATAGCCATCCGGCCCGTCGATCAGACCGTCGATGGACATCTGCATGCCTGCAACCACCTTGCGCATCATCATTGTCTCCCTGTCGGCGTTACACGCCAAGGACGCGCGGCAGACAGGAAGCCCGACATCCCAGGCAAAATAATCCTGGTTACGCGAGGGACGTCGCCGAACGGACGGCTCTTCCATTTCCAAGCCGGCGCCTATACCGGTTAAGCGAACAGCCGGACAGGTATTTCCATGATCGTTCGCAACCGCCCCACCCTTTTGAAACTCTTCTTCATCCTCCGGGGTTCGGTCATCCAGCGGATCTTTCCGCAAGTGCTGTTCGTCTTTGCGCTCTCCGCCTTCGTCGTCTGGGCGCACCGCGTCGATCCCGGCCTGGTGCCGAGCGTCAGCAGCGGCCCCTTCGCGTTGCTCGGCATCGCGCTCTCCGTGTTTCTCGGCTTCCGCAACAATGCCTGCTACGACCGCTGGTGGGAGGCGCGGAAGGCCTGGGGACAGTTGATCTTCACCGCACGCGACCTCGCCCGCCAGACGCTGATCCTTGCCGGAACCGAGCGGCAGCGCCTGCTCGACATCACGATCGCCTTTGGCCACGCGCTGGTCTGCCATCTGCGGCCGGGAAGCGATGTCGGCAGACCGCTAGCGCGGCTGCCGACAGATCTCGTTGCCGGCTACAAGGCAAGCCGCAACGGACCGGACTTTCTGCTGCGCGAAATGGGCGGCATTCTCGCCGGACTGCACGGAACCGGCACGATCAGCGACTTTCAGTGGGCGCAGCTGGATGGCACGCTCGGCAAGATGTCGGCCATGCTTGCGGCCTGCGAGCGGATCCGCAACACCCCCGTGCCGTTCGGCTATACGCTGCTCCTGCACCGCACCGCCTATCTCTTCTGCTTTCTGCTGCCCTTCGGCTTTGCCGATGCGCTCGGCTGGGCGACGCCCTTCGTCACCGCGCTTGTCGCATACACCTTCTTCGGCCTCGACGCGCTCGGCGACGAACTGGAGGAGCCGTTCGGCGTGTTGCCGAACGACTTGCCGATCGTTGCGCTTGCCGAGACCATCGAAATCAACCTGCGCGAGGCGCTGGGCGAGACCAACCTTCCGCCTCTGCCGCAGCCGAAGAACTACATCCTGATGTAGCCGCAACTGCCGAGGCGTCAGACCTTCAGCATCGCCAGCACCCGGGCGACGGCCGGACGTGCCGTCATGCGGTTGCGGTGATCGACGATTTTTGGGAAGCGCGCGGGATCCACACCGTCCGGCTCGATCCAGCCGGCGACGGTGAAGAGATAGGGATCGGCGATCGAATAGCTGTCGCCAAAAACGAACGGCCCTTCGAACATCTTGCTTTCGATCAGTTCGTAGCAGGCGGTCATGTTGGAGGCGACCTTGGCCTTCATCGCCTCATGCGCGGCCGGATCGTCGGCCCAGCGTGCGCCACGGCGGCCGTGGGCGTGGGCAATATGCACCGTCGAGCAGAGGTAATTCAGAAACGACTGCAACTGCGCGAAGGCGAAGGCGTCGTTCGCCGGAGCGAGCTTCGCAGCTGGAAAGGCCTGCGCGATGTAGGTCAGGATCGCCGGCGTTTCGGTGATGACGCCCCTGTCGGTCACGAGCGCTGGGACCCGCGCCTTCGGGTTCACCGCGAGATAGTCGGGTTTGGTCTGCTCGGCTGTCGAAAAATCGACACGGCGCGCCTCGTATTCGGCGCCCGCTTCTTCCAGCGCGATATGCGAAGCCAGTGAACAGGTTGCGGGGGCGTAGAACAGTTTCAACACTTTGAGCTCTCCTCTGCGATCATGCGGACCGGTTGACGTGATGTCGATGGACCGAACCGGCTCTGTCAATTCCATGGATAGAAGCGGCATGCGAGCGGAGAACCGCGCGCTTCCTGCCGTGTCGCTCCAAAGCAAAGACCGGCTGCAGAAGAAAGGAAGTCACCCCGATTGACAAGCAGAAGTGGCAAGGCGCCGCAGATCGCTGCCGTCCGCGTTTAGGGGGGCCCGGCAGGCTACAACTGCCGGGCCTGCGCGTTCACGCGACCAGCGGCTCGCTGCAGCCGGGTACGTCCTCCAGGCGATAATAGACGGGAATGCCGCGCTCGCGGGCAATGCGCACGTCGTTATCGGCCCCCTTGCTGTCGCCCGGCAGGCGCAGAACCGCCTCGCAAAGCGCCAGCAACCGGCCCGCCACAGGATGAAAAATCTCCTCATAGAGATCGTCGCCGATCCGTGCGCCGCCAGCCGCATGCCAGACCGGCAGCGCCATCCACTCGCCGATCATCGGCACGTGGCCTGCCTTGAACAGCGCATAGGACGGCTCTTCCAGCCGCTTCAGGTTGGCGGCCATTTTCGCCGGGTCGTCCCCGGTTCCCGAACGATAGGGGCCTGCGATCAAGATCAGCATTTTTCTCTCCCGAGATGCTATGAACGATCCAGATTATTCTGGAATAATCGTGATATTTCGTGCAATATCGTGAAGAGTCAAGGAGACATTTCATGCTGACGATACAGAGGCGGGCTTTGATTTCGGCGCGACTGGCGCGAGACGGCGAGGTCGTTGCCAAGCGCATGGCTGACGAGTTGAACCTGTCCGAGGACACGATCCGGCGCGACCTGCGCGAAATGGCGGCGGAGGGACTGCTGAAGCGCGTGCACGGCGGCGCGCTGCCTCTGGTGCCGCCGCTGCCCAACTTTGCGGCGCGTCAGGAGATCGCCGGCGACGTCAAACGCCGGCTCGGACAAAAGGCGGCTGCGATGATCGAAGCCGGTCAGACAATCTTTCTCGATGGCGGCACCAGCAATGCAGAGATTGCCCGGGCGATGCCGCGCGACATGCGGCTGACCGTCGTCACCCACAGCCCGACGATCGCCGCCGAACTCGAGCGCCACGAAGCGGAGGTTATCCTGATCGGCGGGCGGCTCTACAAGCATTCGATGGTCGCGACGGGAGCAGCAGCGCTTGCAGCGATTGCCGGCATCCGAGCCGACCTGTTCTTCCTCGGCGTCACCGCCATTCACCCGGCCCACGGTGTTTCAACCGGCGACTTCGAGGAGGCGGCCGTCAAGCGGGCGATCCTCGGCCAGGCCGCGGAAACCTACGTGCTCGCAACGGTGGAAAAATTCGATGCGGTCTCGCCGCACCACGTGGCCGCGATCCCTGAGCTCTCGGGCTTCATCGTTCCCAACGAGATCAGCGACGACATGCTCGCCCCTTATGACGGCACGGACATTGCGATCATCGGCGCTTGATGGCGCACTGCGCCGACAGCGGAACGTCGGGAAAGTGAGCGGGCCGAGATGGCCCGCCACAGTTCAGGCGGCGAAAGCGTCGGTCACTCTGACGTCGCCGACATGGATGCCGTTCCAGTTGTGCATGGAATGGTTGGCCTGCGCCATCAGCGCCGCGTGCAGCTCGGGCTCGTCCCTGAAGAAGCGGGCAAGCGTTGCCGCGACCATGGCTTCGGCAGCCCGGGTCGTACCATCTTCGCACTTCAAAGCGATCGCGATGCCTTTTTCCGGAATGGCGGCGCAGAACACACCTTCCGCCCCGGTCTTGGCAAAGATGCGGCCGGGCGCCGTCTTCATCAGCCGCGTGCAGGCGCGCTTGGTGCCAGCAACGAAAAAGGGCTCGGCCATGCAGGCCTCGATCAGCCGCCGCGAGACGCGGGCGCGCTCGGCTTCAAGGCCGACGCCGGTCGCCATCTTCGCGAAACCGTGTGCGAGCCCCTTCAGCGGCACCGCATAGGTCGGGATCGAGCAGCCGTCGACGCCGCAATTGTCCTTGGCAAGGATCGCACCCGTCAGGCTTTCCATAGCGCCGCGGATTTCGCGCTGCAGCGGATGGTCGTAGCCGACATAACCCTTCACCTCCGTGCCCGAATGGCAGCAGGCACAGATGAAGCCGGAATGTTTGCCGGAGCAATTGTTGTGCAGCGCCGTCGGCGCTTCCAGGCTGCGGGCCTGGCCGATCAAGGTCTTCTGGTCGGACGACCAATGGGCGCCGCATTCGAGCGCCGAGACATCGCGGCCTGCGGCGGCCAGCATCTTGGCGGCCAGTTCCACATGTTCCGGCTCACCGGAATGGGACGAACAAGCAAGCGCCAGTTCCCGGTTGCCGAAGCCGTAGGCGTCGGCCGCGCCGCTTTCCATCAGCGGCAGCGCCTGCATCGCCTTGCAGGCCGAGCGCGGGAAGACGGCGCTGTCGGTTTCGCCCAGAGAGAAGACGGTCCGGCCGTCGCCGTCGACGGCAATGACCACGCCGCGGTGGCGGCTTTCGACGAGGTTTCCGCGGGTAACTTCGACGAGAACGGGATTTGACATGCCTTGCCCTCAAATATCCGAAATTGCTCCGTGCATTTAGCAGGATTTTACCGGCAAGGAACGGAGTTTTCATGAAATTCGCCCGCAGGCTGGCCGCTGCTTTTCTCGTCATTTACCTGCTGCCGGCGTTGGCCTCGGCCGGCTGGTGGTACATGCAGGACCGGCCGCAAAGCTGGCGCGACGCCGATTGGTCCTCGGCCGGGATCCTGCCGAAGGCAACGGAAAGCGCGGACGCGGCGATCTACGTGTTCTCGGCGACCACGGGCGGCATGAAGGGTGCTGTCGCGAGCCACGCCTGGATCGTGACCAAGAATGAGGGCGCTGCCACCTACGATCGCTACGACAAGGTCGGCTGGGGCAAACCGATCCGCAAGAACGGCTATCCGGCGGATGCACGCTGGTACTCGAATGAGCCGCGGCTGGTCGTCTCGGTGACCGGCGCTGACGCCACGCGGCTGATCCCGAAGATCGAGACGGCGATCGCCAGCTACCCTTACGCTTCGCCTGGCGGCTACCGGATCTGGCCCGGCCCGAACTCCAACACCTTCGTCGCCCACGTGCTGCGAACCGTACCGGAACTCGGCGCCGTGCTGCCGCCGGACGCAGTCGGCCGCGACTATCTGCCGGAGGGAAAGCTGTTCCAGATCGATGCCGACGGGCGCGACCTGCACGCGACGCTCTATGGCCTGGCCGGTATCTCGGCGGGTGTTCGCAGCGGCCTCGAGCTGCATTTCTTCGGCCTTGTCGCCGGTTTCGACTTCGCCAATCCCGGCATCAAGGTTCCGGCGATCGGACGCATCGGCATATGATGGTCCAGGCTTGACGGGCCATCGCTTAGGTTGAGCGCCGGTGATTTGCATTGCATGGTGCGCCGGTCGAATCAGGAGGACGCGCCCGCATGCATGAAATACCGATCAGGAGCTTTGCTGTTTCGGTTGTCGTTCTCCGCCCGGCTGGGAGCACCTTCGAGGTTCTCCTTCTCAAGCGCACCGGAACACTTGCGGGAACCTGGTGCCAAGTCGCCGGCGCGATCGAAGCGAATGAAACGGCCTGGCAGGCGGGCCTGCGCGAAGTCGAGGAGGAAACGGGCCTGCGGCCCGACCGCTTCTATTCCGCCGACATCTGCGAGCAGTTTTACGAGGCCGACCGCAATGCCATCAGCCTGCTGCCCGTCTTCGTCGGCTTTGCAGCCAAGGGCGCCACGGTCCGGCTCAATGCCGAACACAGCGCGTTTCGCTGGGTGAGCTTTGACGAAGCGCTCCGCATGGTGCCCTTTGCCGGGCAAAGGAAAGTGCTGAAGCATATCCGGGACGAGTTCGTCGACAACGAACCGAACCCTTGGCTGCTGATCCAGGAAACGGCGCCGGTCGGATCGGCCGGTTAGGCGAGGCTTGATGCTGAGCCAAGTGCTAAAAATGGAAAAGGGCCGCGCGAGGCGACCCTTCCATGAGTTTTGGCCGTATGACTGGCCCGGGCTTTCAGACCCGAAGGAAGGCGGGGATTATGCCGAGGGCTGCCTCGACACCTTCACCTCTTCCATGCCCTTCACCAAGACCGAAATCTCATTAGACATTGGACCACCTTCCTTTCTGTTCGTTGCTGATGATTTGAAGGTAAGCGATCCATCAGCGATTACAAGGGCGACGATGGTCGAAGATCGTTTTCCTCTTCGCCGCCGATCACAGGCCTGACGATCGTTCCGATCACAGGGACATGATGATCTTGCCGACATGGTCGCCCTGCTCCATCTGGCGATGGCCGTCGGCGACCGCGCTGAAGGGCAGGACGGAATGGATGACCGGCGCGACCTTGCCCGCTTCCAGCAGCGGCCAGACCTTCTCAACCAGACCGTCGCGGATCGCCTGCTTTTCCGCCGCCGTGCGCGGACGTAAGGCCGAGCCCATGACATGCAGCCGCTTGGTCAGGATCGGCGCGATGTTCGCCCCTTCAACCTTGGCGCCGCCGAGGAAGGCGATGATCGACAGACGGCCGTCCTTGGCGAGCGAACCGATGTTGCGGTCGAAATAGCGGGCGCCGACCATGTCGAGAATGACATCGACGCCACGCCCGCCGGTCTCTTCGAGAACGACCGTCTTGAAATCCTCGTCGCGATAGTTGATCGCCCGCTTGGCGCCGAGCGCTTCGCAGGCGCGGCATTTCTCGGTGCTGCCGGCAGTGACGAAGACCTCGGCGCCGAAGGCCTTGGCGAGCTGGATCGCCGTCGTGCCGATGCCGCTGGAGCCGCCGTGGATGAGGATGGTTTCGCCCGCTTTCAGCCCGGCCATATCGAAGACATTGGCCCAGACGGTGAAGAAAGTTTCCGGCAGGGCGGCCGCCTTCACGGCGTCATAGCCCCTAGGCCAGGCGAGCACCTGGGTCGCGGGCACCGCCGTATATTCCGCATAGCCGCCGCCATTGGCGAGCGCACAGACCTTGTCGCCGATCCGGAACCCTTGAGCCCCCTCGCCGAGCGCCACGACTTCGCCCGCCACTTCCAGGCCGAGGATCGGGCTTGCGCCCGGCGGCGGCGGATAGTCGCCCTTGCGCTGCAAAACGTCGGGACGGTTGATGCCCGCCGCCTCCACCCGAACGAGGATGTCGCCCGGCTTGAGCTCTGGCAACGGCCCCTTCGCGAGCACCATGTTTTCAGGCCCGCCCGGGGCTGGAAGGTCAACGAATTGCATTTCCAATGGAAGAGACATGGCACTACCTCGCGAATTCTCAAGGCGCATAGGTAGCGCCGGAAACGCGAGGCGAAAAGGCTGATTGTCGAACGACCGGCCGTCGAAAGCGCAGCTCAGCCGCCGAGTGCATCCATGACAAGACCGGTATCGCTCGCCTTGGCGCGCGACTTGATCTCGGCGATGCGGGCGCTGACGGCCTGGGCGTCGGAGAAAACAAAGCCTTCGGGCAGCCCAAGGACGGCGATCGAGCAGCGCATCAGCGGAAAATCCTTCGCCGAGCCGTCACGGCCGTAGCCGCTGATGCGGCCCTCCGCCTGATGCTCTGGCGAATAGAGCTGGCCTACGTCGGAGCGAAAATCGTCGAGCAGGCGGTTCAGCACCGCTTCCAGCTCCTCGACCGAACAGCCGCTGACACCGACGAAGAAGTCGTCGCCGCCGACATGGCCGAGGAATTTCTCCTCGCCGATGAAATGGCGGCGCAGCAGGGCGGCAAAGAGCGTGATCGCGAGATCGCCCTTCTGGAAACCGTAGGTATCGTTGAAGGGCTTGAAGTCGTCGAAATCGCAATAGCAGAAGTAACGCGCATGATCGCCGTCGAGGATCGCGTCCTGGACATAGTCGCGGATGGCGCGGTTGCCGGGCAGACCCGTCAGCGGATTCTGCTCCTGCGCCATCTTCAATTGTTTTTCGTTGATAATCTTCAAGAGCGACGAGGCCGAGAGCGTGCCGGCGTAGCGCATGTTCTCCGTCAGGATCAGGCAATCGCTGCCGTCCATGCCGGCGAAGATTTTCAGCATTTCATCCGCCGGCGTGTCGAGATCGGCAATCGGCGCCGGGCTGGCGAAGTGCGAAATCCGCCGCTGGTAGATCCGGTTCTTCAGGAGATCGCGGCCGAAAGGGTGATAGATCAGCTCCTTGACGTGATACTCGTGCAGGATGCCGCGCGGCTCGCCATTGGCGTTCAGGACCGGGAAGAATCCCTGGCGCGGATTGCGCCGGAAGAGATCGAAGACGGAATCGAGTTCGTCACTTTCGCGAACGGTCGGCAGTTGCTCGATCTGCTTGCGGATCAGGATGCCGTCCAGCGTCGACGAGGACCGCCGGCTGGCGACGCTCTGGTCGAGATGCGGATAGGCAGGCAGAAGTTCGCTCAGATGCGTCGTCGGCCGGGCGACGTAATAACCCTGCACCAGATCGCAGCCGAGGTCGCGACAGGTCAGAAACTCCGCCTCCGTCTCCACACCTTCGGCAATCACCCGCGTGCCGAGCACATGGGCGGTGTTGACCGTGTGGCGGACGAGATGGCGCTTGCGGGCATCGGCCTCGATGCCCGAGACGAAGTGTCTGTCGATCTTCACATAGTCGACCGGCTGGTCGCAGAGCAGCTTCAGCCCGTTGAAGCCGGCGCCGAAATCGTCAATCGCCAGCTTGAAACCGGCAAGCCGGAGATCACGCACGAGGGCCGAGAAATCCGGCATCTTGCCGCCATCGAAGCGCTCGGAAAGCTCGAAACAGAGTGACGACGGGGCGATATTGGCGCGCTTCAAGTGGTTGACGAGGCGTTCGACGATGTCGCCTTCACCGCCAACGAGGCGTGAGTCGAAGTTGAGGAACAGCGTGCGTGCGGAATGATCGGGCAGCGTCGCAAAGCCGGCGACGGCGCGACTGTTGATCATGTGTTCGAGCGCCAGCAGCTGCCCTTCTTCTTCCGCCTTGTCGAGCAGCTCCAGCGGCGAGGCAAAGCCGAGTTTCTGAAAGCCGCGCATCAGGGATTCGTAGCCGAAGACGGTGCCGGTCGCCGCTTCTGCGATCGGCTGGAAGGCGGTTTCGATCACCAACTTGGCGAGCGTTACGATCTGGTCGTCGCCGAACCGGCGCAACGAGAGAATTTCGGCGGGGGCGGCGGACATGCCGGGCTCCAGAAATATGGGACGGACGGTCGAACGCCGGCAGCATGGCCAGCAAGCGTCAACGAAGTCTTTCCCCATTATGAAGCTTTGATGAAAGCTATGTGACAGCCGCAACTGCGCCAATCAGATGCAAACACTCTAATGAAATCAGTAGTTTCATGAGCAAGTCCTGCGATCGGTCGGCGTCTGCCCCATCCTGACCGTCGCGCCAGGATGGTTCAGACGAGAACGAGCAATGTCAGGTATCCGGCACCGATGACCAGGCAGAGCGGACCGTAGATGCGACGGTCGAGCGTCACGAAGGGCTCCGTGCCGTGGCGTTGGTGGAACGCGGTGGTGAAGGCCAGGAGGCCACGGGCGACGAAGATGGCGGCAAGCCCGGCAAGGCCGCCATGGCCGAGGATCGGCGGCAAAAGCCCTGCAAAGACGGGCGTCACGGACAATGGCAGGAGCGCCGCCGCAAAGAGGAGTACGACGACGACCAGCGTCAGCCAGACCGGCGGCATCGCCGACCGGTGCTTCGTGCCGACCACCGTGCGGACAAGCGTTTCTTCGTCGTCACAGGGCCAAAGTCCGCCGAACGCCCAGTAGGCATGCAGCCCGGCGATACCGGAAAGAACGAGGAAAAGCAGGATCGCGATTGCCGCCAACATGATGGGTTCCTTGCTTGCCTGTGGGCGGACCGCCTCAAGCGGTCACGGTTGACGGAGACCCTTTGCCCGACCGCACGCCGATCGCCGCGAGCGCGGCCATGAGGAGAAAGGCCGCCCATTGCGGCGTGGTCGAGAGAGAACCGAGATGGGCAAGCCCGTAGCCGATGAAGAGCACCGCATAGGCGAGATATTGCACGATCACCGCAGCGGCCAGCGGCGCACGGTAACGCCCGTTCACGGCGGCAAACAGCAGGGTGATACTGTTGATCAGGAGGATGGCGCTCGTCGCGTGCCAGAGAAGCGAGACATAGGTTTTAAGCAGCGCCGAGGGGCTGCTTGCAAGCAAAGGCACATGCACCTCCGGCCCGCCGGCAAAGAGATGAATGCCCGTTGTCGCCAGGGACAGGATGCCCGCTGCCAGAAGCCATTTGCTCATGCCTTCGCCTCCAATCTTCACCATACGGCAGCGTATGTACGCGACCTGGTTGCATCAGTCAATACGGTGACGTATGGAAGGCTATGACGACAAAAAGTACCCTCACGAGCGATGATTGGATCAAGGCCGCCTTCCGCGCACTGACGACCGGCGGCGTGCAGGCGATCCGGGCCGAGGCGATCGCCCGCGACCTGAAGGTGAGCAAGGGCTCCTTCTACTGGCATTTCAAGGATGTGCCGGATCTGAAGGCAAAGATGCTAGCCCATTGGGCGCGCGAAGCGACAGACGCGATCATCGCGGAAATCGAAGCCGTGGAAGTAACGGCGCAGGAGCGATTGCGGTTGTTGGTGCATGCCGCGACCGACGAACGCAGCCTTCCCTATGGCGGCTTGCTGACGGACGGCGCGGTCCGCGAATGGGCGCGCTTCGACACCATGGCCGCCATGACCCTTAAGTCCGTCGACGAACGCCGCCTTGGCTACATTGCCGACCTGCTCGGTCATTGCGGATTTTCGTCAAGTGAGAGTCGCAGCGGCGCCAGCGCGCTCTACGGCGCGCTGATCGGACTTGAGGCGCTCGCTGCAAACGGTCTTGCTGATCTTCGCGGCGATCTGCTCCGGCTGCTCGAGGCGCTGCTCGGCAGCAGAACCTCGCGCTAAACTCAGCCCTTGGCCAGAACGCCGAAGGCGATCAGCGACAAGCCCTGCATGACGAGGTCGACGGCGAGAAACAGGCCGAGGATCCAGAGGCTGTTGACCGGCCAGCCGGCAGCGATGATCAGGCCGGCCACAAGCGTGACCAGACCGCCGAGTGCAACCCAGCCCCAGCCCTGCAGCGGCCTGAGCTTCAGGCCAACCCAGATGCGGAAGCAACCCGCGACGATCAAGGCGATCGCCATGATAAAGGTGAGGAAGGACGAGGCGAGCACGGGATTGATGAAGGCAAAAAGGCCGGCGATCGTATAGCAGGCGCCGCTCAGGCCCCAGTAGAGCACGCTGTCCCAGCCCTTTACCTGAAAGGCGTGGGCGAGGTTGAACAGCCCGCCGACCAGCATGATGATCCCGACATAATAGACGGACGCGACCGTCGCCATCAGCAGATTGCCGAAGGCAAGGCCGCCGCACATGATCAACAGCACGCCGAGGGCGACGAACCACCCCCATTTACCGGCAACCGCTGACTTGTCGGCTCGATCGAATGCGTGGGTCATCTCAACCTCCAGTCCTTTGCAACGCGAGATCGCTAACGCGGGGATTGAGCCGGATTTCTGCACAAAAGGAAAGTGAAAACACAGTCGATTTTTATTGATTGATGAGTCAATCAAAAATAGACTGATCATCGTCAAGGGAGAGACGGATGCCGAAGGTCGGGATGGAACCGGTGCGCCGCAAGGCGCTGGTCGACGCAGCGCTGCGCGTGATCGGCGACCAGGGCACGCTTGCCGTCACCATGTCCGAGATCGCCCGCCACGCCGGCGTTTCCCCTGCCCTTGCCCACCACTATTTCGGCAGCAAGGAACAATTGCTGATCGAGACCATCCGCAGCCTTCTAAGGCAATTGCGCGACGACACGGTGACGGCGCTCCGCACCGTGGCAGGCCCGCGCGAAAGGCTGAGCGCGCTCATCCGCGTCTCCTTCCAGGCAAGCCAGTTCGCCCCCGATACGATCGCCGCCTGGCTTGCCTTTTACTCGGAAGCGCAGCGCTCGGAAGAGGTGCGGCGGCTGCTCGTCGTCTATGCCCGGCGCCTGCGATCCAATCTGCTGGCAAGCCTCAAGACGCTTTGTGCCGATGATGACGCGGAACGCATTGCCGAAGGCGCAGCTGCGATGATCGACGGGCTCTATATCCGCCAGAGTCTGCGCTCCGCGCCGATCAGCATCGAAGCTTCGATCGCACTTACCGAAGACTATGTCACCTCGCACATCGATCGGCTCACATACCAGGGAACGGCCGCATGACCGCAAGACCGAACATCCTGATCATCATGGTCGACCAGCTGAACGGAAAGTTCTTTCCCGACGGACCGGCCGCGTTCCTGCATGCGCCGCACCTGAAGGCACTCGCCGCCCGCTCGGCCCGGTTCCGCAACAATTACACCTCGTCGCCGCTCTGCGCCCCTGCCCGCGCCTCGTTCATGGCCGGGCAACTGCCGAGCCGCACCCGCGTCTACGACAACGCCGCCGAGTACCAGTCGTCGATCCCGACCTATGCACACCACCTGCGCCGCGCCGGCTACTACACGGCGCTGTCGGGCAAGATGCATTTCGTCGGCCCGGACCAACTGCACGGCTTCGAGGAACGGCTGACGACCGACATCTACCCGGCCGATTTCGGCTGGACGCCGGACTATCGCAAACCCGGCGAGCGCATCGACTGGTGGTACCACAATCTCGGCTCGGTCACCGGCGCCGGCGTCGCCGAGATCACCAACCAGATGGAATATGACGACGAGGTCGCCTTCCTTGCCAACCAGAAGCTCTACCAGCTGTCGCGCGAAAACGATGACGCGGAGCGCCGCCCCTGGTGCCTGACGGTCTCGTTCACCCACCCGCACGACCCTTACGTGGCGCGAAAGAAGTTCTGGGACCTCTACGAGGATTGCGAGCATCTGTTGCCCGAGGTCGGCATGCTGCCGGACGACCGGCAGGATCCGCATTCCAAGCGCATCATGCATTCCTGCGACTACGTCAATTTTGACCTGACGGAAGACAACATCCGCCGCTCGCGCCGCGCCTATTTCGCCAACATTTCCTATCTTGACGAAAAGGTCGGCGAACTTCTGGATACGTTGACGCGCACCCGCATGCTCGACGACACGCTGATCCTCTTCTGCTCGGATCACGGCGATATGCTTGGCGAGCGCGGCCTGTGGTTCAAGATGAACTTCTTCGAGGGGTCGGCCCGCGTGCCGCTGATGGTCGCCGGACCGGGTGTGACGCCCGGCCTGCATCTGGCGCCGACCTCCAATCTCGACGTGACGCCGACGCTCGCCGATCTCGCCGGCATCTCCCTGGACGAGGTCAAGCCCTGGACCGATGGCATCAGCCTGGTGCCCATGATCAACGGCGAGGAGCGCTCAGAGCCGGTGCTGATGGAATATGCGGCGGAAGCCTCCTACGCGCCGCTGGTCGCCATCCGCGAAGGCAAATGGAAATACATCCACTGTGCGCTCGATCCCGACCAGCTCTACGATCTCGAAGCGGATCCGCTGGAACTGACAAACCTCGCTGCCAAGCCCGAAACGCCGGTACAGGCGGCAACCCTGCAGGCGTTCCAGGACATGTGCGCCGCCCATTGGGACATGGCGGCCTTCGATGCGGCCGTGCGTGAAAGCCAGGCCCGGCGCTGGGTGGTCTACGAGGCGCTCCGGAACGGCGCCTATTACCCTTGGGATCACCAGCCGCTGCAGAAGGCATCCGAGCGCTACATGCGCAACCATATGAACCTCGACAATCTCGAGGAATCCAAACGCTATCCGCGGGGAGAATGACATGAAAGCCCAACCGCAAGCCTCGCACTTCATCGACGGCGAATATGTCGAGGACATCGAAGGCACTGTCATCGAGAGCATCTACCCGGCGACCGGCGAAGTGATCGCCCGGCTGCATGCGGCAACGCCGGCGATCGTCGAAAAGGCGATTGCCGCTGCCAAGCGCGCCCAGCCGGAATGGGCGGCTATGAGCCCGACGGCGCGTGGCCGGGTCCTTAAGCGCGCCGCCGAGATCATGCGCGAGCGCAACCGCGAGCTCTCCCAGCTCGAAACGCTCGACACCGGCAAGCCGATCCAGGAGACGATCGTCGCCGATCCGACCTCCGGCGCCGACAGTTTCGAGTTCTTCGGCGGTGTCATCGCCACGGCGCTCAATGGCGACTACATCCCGCTTGGCGGCGACTTTGCCTATACCAAGCGCGTGCCGCTTGGCGTATGCGTCGGGATCGGCGCCTGGAACTATCCGCAGCAGATCGCCTGCTGGAAGGGCGCGCCGGCGCTCGCCGCCGGCAACGCCATGGTCTTCAAGCCCTCGGAAAACACGCCGCTCGGCGCCCTGAAGATCGCCGAAATTCTCGTCGAAGCCGGCCTGCCGAAGGGCCTCTACAATGTCATCCAGGGCGATCGCACCACCGGGCCCCTGCTCGTCAACCATCCCGACGTCGCCAAGGTATCGCTGACAGGCTCGGTCCCGACCGGCAAGAAGGTGGCGGGTGCAGCAGCGGCCGAACTCAAGCACGTCACCATGGAGCTTGGCGGCAAGTCGCCGCTGATCGTCTTCGACGACGCCGACCTCGAAAGCGCCATCGGCGGCGCCATGCTCGGCAACTTCTATTCGACCGGCCAGGTCTGCTCGAACGGCACCCGCGTCTTCGTGCACAAGGGCATCAAGGAACAGTTCCTGACGCGGCTCAAAGCCCGCACCGAGGCGATCGTCATCGGCGACCCGATGGACGAGGCAACGCAGCTCGGGCCGATGGTCTCGGCGCCGCAGCGCGACAAGGTCTTCTCCTATATCGAGAAGGGCAAGGCCGAAGGTGCGCGACTGGTGACCGGTGGCGGCATTCCGAATGCGGTCAATGCCGAAGGCACCTATATCCAGCCGACCGTCTTTGCCGACGTCACCGACGGGATGACGATCGCCCGCGAGGAGATCTTCGGGCCTGTCATGTGCGTGCTCGACTTCGACGACGAGGCCGAGGTGATCGCCCGCGCCAATGCCACCGAATTCGGCCTTTCGGCCGGCGTCTTCACCGCCGACATTACGCGCGCCCACCGCGTCGTCGACCAGCTGGAGGCCGGTACGCTGTGGATCAACACCTACAATCTCTGCCCGGTGGAAATCCCCTTCGGCGGCTCCAAGCAATCCGGCTTCGGCCGCGAGAATTCGGTCGCGGCGCTCAACCATTATAGCGAGCTGAAGACCGTCTATGTCGGCATGGGACCGGTGCAGGCGCCGTATTGAGATTGTTGATTTGGCCCTCCCCCTAGCCCTCTCCCCGCTCGCGGGGAGAGGGGACGAGGCCTGCTCGCCAGACCACACGCGGCAACGCATAGGGACGTCAGAGAGGGAGCAAGACATATCCGCGTTTTCCTTCTCCCCGCCTGCGGGGAGAAGGTGGCGGCAGCCGGATGAGGGGCGGATCCCTCACCGTGCGTATGAGCGGCGCATCCCGTCACTGCGGATGAGAGGCATGCCGAGGGGCAACGATTAAAAGAAAGACCACGCTTATGCAGGCAGATTACATCATCATCGGCTCCGGCTCCGCCGGCTCGGCGCTCGCCTATCGCCTCTCAGAAGACGGCAAGAATACCGTCCTGGTACTGGAATATGGCGGAACGGATGCGGGGCCGTTCATCCAGATGCCAGCAGCGCTTGCCTGGCCGATGAGCATGAAGCGCTACAACTGGGGCTATCTGTCTGAGCCTGAGCCGAACCTCAACAACCGCCGCATCACCGCGCCACGCGGCAAGGTGATCGGCGGCTCCTCCTCGATCAACGGCCTCGTCTATGTGCGCGGCCATGCGGAAGACTTCAACCGTTGGGAAGAACTCGGCGCGCGCGGCTGGGCCTATGCGGATGTGCTGCCCTATTTCAAGCGCATGGAAAACAGCCACGGCGGCGAAGCCGGCTGGCGCGGAACCGACGGACCGCTGCACGTTAAACGCGGCCCGGTCCACAATCCGCTGTTCCATGCCTTTATCGAGGCCGGCCAGCAGGCCGGTTTCGAACTCACCGATGACTATAACGGCTCGAAGCAGGAAGGCTTCGGGCTGATGGAGCAGACCGTCTGGCAGGGCCGGCGCTGGTCGGCGGCAAACGCCTATCTGAAGCCGGCGATGAAGCGGCAGAACGTGTCGCTCGTGCGTTGCTTCGCCCGTCGGATCATCATCGAGAACGGCCGAGCGAGCGGGGTCGAGATCGAGCGCGGCGGCAAGATCGAGGTCGTCAAGGCCAACCGTGAGGTCGTCGTCTCGGCCTCCTCGTTCAATTCGCCGAAGCTCTTGATGCTCTCGGGCATCGGCCCGGCCGAGCACCTGAAGGACATGGGCATCGAGGTGAAGGTTGACCGACCAGGCGTCGGCGCAAACCTGCAGGACCATATGGAGTTCTATTTCCAGCAGATTTCGACCAAGCCCGTGTCGCTCTATTCCTGGCTGCCCTGGTTCTGGCAGGGCGTTGCCGGCGCGCAGTGGCTGTTCTTCAAGAAGGGCCTCGGCATCTCTAACCAGTTCGAGGCCTGCGCCTTCCTGCGCTCGGCCCCCGGCGTCAAGCAGCCAGATATCCAGTACCACTTCCTGCCGGTGGCGATCAGCTACGACGGCAAGGCGGCCGCCAACACCCACGGCTTCCAGGTGCATGTCGGCTACAACCTCTCGAAGTCGCGCGGCAACGTCACGCTGCGCTCCTCCGATCCGATGGCCGACCCCGTCATCCGCTTCAACTATATGAGCCACCCGGAGGACTGGGAGAAGTTCCGCCACTGCGTGCGCCTCACCCGCGAGATCTTCGGCCAGAAAGCCTTCGACCACTATCGCGGTCCGGAGATCCAGCCGGGCGAGAAAGTCCAGTCGGACGAACAGATCGACGCGTTCCTGCGCGAGCATCTGGAAAGCGCCTACCACCCCTGCGGCACCTGCCGGATGGGTGCCAAGGACGACCCGATGGCGGTGGTCGATCCGGAGACCCGCGTCATCGGTGTCGAAGGGCTTCGTGTCGCCGACAGCTCGATCTTCCCGCACGTGACCTACGGCAACTTGAACAGCCCGTCGATCATGACCGGCGAGAAGGCGGCCGACCACATTCTCGGCAAGCAGCCCCTCGCCAGATCGAACCAGGAACCGTGGATCAATCCGCGCTGGCAGGTCAGCGACAGATAGTTCGCGGCAAGGCGAACTTTTTTGCCGGCGATCGACGGCCGCATGTCACATTCGCCGGTGTTATCTTGTCTTGTCTTCTCGAGTGCTTGAGATGAAGGAGACGAAGATGACAGCGAAGCCCGATCCGCATGGGACCGCCGCAGCGGTGATGCCATCATGGCCTCGTGTGCGCGCTAGCCATTTCGGGGCCGGCCGCGCCATATCGCAGCGGGGCGCGTGATGGCCGGGATGATCGACGAAGACGTCAGAACGACCTTCGGCGCGGTACGCCCGCGACTGATCCGCATCGCCTATCGCATGCTGGGCTCCGTCAGCGAAGCCGAAGATGTCGTACAGGAAGCATTCCTGCGCTGGCTGAACGCCGACCGTGCGGCCGTCAAAGAACCATCGGCATTTCTGGGCCGGATCGTGACACGCCTTTGCCTCAACCAGTTGAAGTCGGCACGGCGGCGGCGCGAAACCTACCTCGGGCCATGGCTGCCGGAACCGGTCGTCGAGCAGTGCGACGAACTCGACGACATTACCCTGCCTCTGATGATGGCACTGGAACGCCTGTCGCCGCTGGAACGAGCGGCCTTCCTGCTGCACGACGTCTTCGGTGTCAGCTTCGATGAAATCGGCGAGACGCTCGGCCGCAAGGCAGCAACCTGCCGTCAACTGGCCAGTCGTGCCCGTGTCAATGTCCGCGAGACCCGCCGCCGATTTGCGATGCCACGGGAACAGGGCATGGAAATCGCCGCCGCCTTCTTTGCCGCTTCCCGTGGCGGCGATTTGCACAAGCTCCGTTCGCTGCTTGCGACCGGCGCGATCGTCTATGCCGACGGCGGCGGCAAGACAGTGGCGCCAAGACGGCCGATCGTCGGAATAGACGAAGTGATAATGCTGCACGCCTCGCTGAGGCTGATCTTTGCCCGGGCGATGTCGCGGCTCGTGCGTTACGAATTCATCAATGGGCTGCCCGGTTTTATCACCATCGAAGACGGGGTCCTGCAGACCACCGCGATCGAGATCGAGCGGGATAGAATCACCGTCATCTATGTCACGCGCAATCCGGACAAGCTAAAACACCTCCCAGAAGCGCTGACATATCTCGATGCTCCGGCCGTTCATTGAGTGACGGGTGACCGCGCCCTAACGATCGCGCCCCCGCGCACAGGCACCAGAGCCGACAGCTCTGCTGATCGCCCCTGCTCCAAACAAACTTAACCTGCCACGCGCCGAAGGCGCGTGCCTCTACTCGCTCGGCAGGCCCAACACCAAACCATAGGAGACCAAACCATGAGCAACATATGCATTGCCGTCATCTACCACAGCGGATACGGGCACACGGCACGCCAGGCCAAGGCTGTTAAAGCCGGTATCGAGCGCGTCGACGGCGCACAAGGTCTGCTCCTAGCGGTTGAGGATGTACCGGCACGGTGGAACGATCTCCGCTCGGCCGAGGCGATCATTTTCGGCACGCCGACCTATGTCGGAGGCCAGTCAGCCGCGTTCAAGTCATTTCAGGAAGCGAGTTCCAGTGCCGTGATGGCCAAGGGCTACCTTTGGAAAAACAAGTTTGCTGCCGGTTTCACCAACTCGGGAACCGCCTCGGGCGATAAACTCGCGACGCTGATGCAACTTGCTCTCTTTGCTGCCCAGCATGGCATGCACTGGATCAACCTCGACCTACCACCGGCCAACCACTCGACCAAAGGATCACCTGACGATCTCAACCGGCTTGGCTTCTGGCTGGGCGCCGGCGCCCAGTCCTATGTCGACCAGGGCGCCGATCTGGCGCCGCCACCATCCGATCTTGAGACGGCAAGTCATCTCGGCCAACGCGTGGCCGAGACAACGCTGCAATTCGTGCGAGGAAGAACGGTCGAACAGGAGCCTGCCCTTCCCGCGTGGAGAACGGCAGGCGAGCGATAGGATCAGCGTCAGAGAAAGCCGATCCAGCGGCCGGCGAGCAGAGCACCCAGCCATGTGACCAAGGAGGCAAGCGCCTGCGCACGCAGGCGCAACGCAACGGCTCCCCCTGCGCGCGCGACCGACCAGGCCGTACCCACGCGGACCGACAGTGCATTGAGCGTTCCGATTGCCAGCAGCGCGAGCTTGGTCAGAAACGCCGGATTGGCGAGATAGGCCGAAGGCCTGACGCTGAAGAGGCAAAAGCCGGTGACGATCGCCATCGCCAGGCCGATCGCAGCCGCTTGCGCCAGAAAGGGTCCAAGCACCGCGACGGGCGCATCACCGACAAGCCCGAGCAGCCTCAGATCAAGCGGTACGATCGCGCCGATGAGCAGGCCGATCGCGAGAATATGAGCCGCGTTGACCACGAGATAGAGGATCGCCGAGCGTCTGAGCGCCGCGCCCACCGGCCAGCCGGCGATCCACTCGACGAGTTCCGCGCCGCTCATCCACCGGCCCGGATGCGTTCCGGATAGATGTCATAGGTCTTGCCGGCGACCGTGATGCGCACCGCCTTCATGCGCTTTTCGTTCGGGTCGAGCGAACGGTTGCCGAGAACGATGATCTCGTCACCGGCCTTGGCCGATCCCTCGACAAAGCCTGAGCGCTCCGTCTGGCGGGGATTGCCGAGTTCGACGTGCCACATGCCATCCGTGGACGACTCCACCTGTAAGGTCGGATGCGGCGGCGCCATCGAGATCTCGCGGATGGTGCCCTTGAGCTCGATCTGGTCGGCCTCGGCCCAGGACCATCCGTGATGGGCATAGGCGCCGGTAACCAGAAGCCCCGTCAGGATGATTGCGACAACGCCACGGCGTGAAATGGCATTCAACATGTCCCTGCTCCTTCGCCTGTTTCGGAGAGGTGGCAGCTTGAACCCGAAGAGCGGTTTGCGAAAGGACGCGGTCTTCAACACTTCTTGAGCATCGCAGACAGCCACCGCCTATGGTTGCGATAATCTTGGGTTGCGCGAACTTTAATCAACAGCTTAAAATTTAGCCATTCTTAATCTCCGGTTGTTATGTCTATATGAGACGGAGTGAACGCTGGGCGAACATGCCATGACGGCAGTTTCGCCGCGCAATATCGCGTGCTCCATCCCATCATCGACATCACTCCCCTGCCAAGGCGAGCTCGCTTACCGATGCCTTTGCGGCCATGCCCGCGGCCATCGGCCGAGGATGATTTGCCTTGCGGGCAACCGCGGAGCGTTATTCATGACAATCAAAGCACGCCTGCTCGTCTGTCTGTCCCTGCTCGCCGTCGCCATGCTGGTCATGATCGTTACGGCCTTCAGTGCGCTGACTTCCATCTCCAAACGCACTGAATCGATTGTCGCCGACCGGTTGCTGCCGGTCGACCACTTGAAGACGGTGTCCGACATGTATGCGGTCGAAATCGTCGACACGAGCCATAAGGTCCGCAGCGGCGCCCTAGACTGGGCGGCCGGCGCAAAAGCGATCGACACGGCGCTTGCGACCATCGATACGCGCTGGCGCACCTACGAAGCCACACGACTCACGCCGGAGGAAAAGACGCTGACCGAGATTTTCGACAGGGCGCGCATCGCAAGTGATGCGTCGATCCGCGATCTCGTGCAGATCATGCAGCGTCAGGACAAGGCCGAACTCGAACGCTTTGTCGATACCAAGCTCTACTCATCAGTCGATCCCCTCGCCGCGCCAATCAGCGACTTGATCAAGCTGCAGCTTTCCGAGGCTAACGGCGAACTCGAAGCGGCGAATGCCGAGAAGGACAACCTGACACTCTGGCAAAGTGTGATTGCCGGCTTCGCCCTGCTCATGCTTGGCGCGACCGTCTGGTTCGTCATTGCCGGCCTGCTGCGCCCGCTGACGAGCCTGCGCGAAGCCATGCGCCAGCTTGCCGCCGGCAATCTCAAGGCACTGATCTTCGGCGAAGGTCGCCGCGACGAAATCGGCCAGATGGCCGGCGCTGTCGCCGTCTTCCGAGACAATGCGCTGGAACGCGAGCGGCTGGAGCAAGAGGCCGAAGCCGGTCGTTCGCTGTCTGAACGCGAGCGTGAACAGCGCGAGGCACAGAAGGCGAAAGAGGCGGCCGAGGTCCAGGCGGCAGTCAGCGCGCTCGGCTTTGGTCTCGATCGCCTTGCCGAAGGTGATCTGACCTTCCGCATCGACACGCCGCTTGCCGAACGGCTCGACGCGCTGCGAACCAACTTCAACAGCTCGGTCACCAACCTCGAAGAGGCACTGCGCTCGGTCGGGGAGAATGCCCGCAGCATCAATGCCGGCGCCAGCGAAATCCGCTCCGCCGCCGGCGACCTCTCCAAGCGCACGGAACAACAGGCCGCCTCGGTCGAGGAAACCGCAGCCGCGCTCGACCAGATCGCCACCACCGTCGCCGATGCCAGCCGGCGCGCGGAAGAGGCGGGCACGCTCGTCACCCGCACCCGAGGTGCTGCGGAGAAATCCGGCGAAATCGTCGGCAATGCCGTCACCGCCATGAGCGGCATCGAAGCCTCGTCGCGGGAGATCTCCAGCATCATCGGCGTGATCGACGACATCGCCTTCCAGACGAACCTCTTGGCGCTCAACGCCGGCGTCGAGGCGGCTCGCGCCGGTGAGGCGGGCAAGGGTTTTGCCGTCGTCGCCCAGGAAGTGCGCGAGCTTGCCCAGCGCTCGGCTCAGGCTGCCAAGGAGATCAAGGTGCTGATCGCCACATCCGGCCAGCAGGTCAAATCCGGCGTCACCCTGGTGCGAGAGACCGGCGCGGCACTCGAAAGCATCATCGTCGAGGTCAAGGAGATCAGCAACCACGTGACGGCGATCGTCGAAAGCGCCCGCGAACAGGCAGCCGGCATCCAGCAGATCAATACGGCGGTGAATGCCATCGACCAGGGCACGCAGCAGAATGCGGCGATGGTGGAGCAATCGACCGCCGCCAGCCACAGCCTTGCCCGCGAGGCCGGCGCGCTCAACGACCTCCTGATGCGCTTCAGGACCGGCAACGGCTCTTCGGCAGGACCACGCCTCGTGGCAAGTGGTGCCACGGAAAGTGCAGCCCCCTCGCCCGCACGTGCGTTGACCCGCAAGCTCGCCGGCGCCTATCGCGGCGGCGCGCGACCACAGGAGGACGGCTGGGCGGAGTTCTGACGATCAGGCTTCGGCCGCAAAACAAGGAGACGCGAGCCGCAGGGTTCGCGTCTCTAGCTTTTGCCACATACAGTATTAAATCTAGTAAATTAATAGTCTATATTCGGTTTTTCGCTGCTTTTCGATCTGAGAGGCAGATTTGCTCCAAACAAACAGCATTAGAAACCGCTATTTCTGTCCATTGTCCTGTTCGGCTGCGATATTCCGCCCAAGTTGGAACAGGACGCAGCCATGACCACGTCATCCCTCGAAACCACCGCCAAGGCACTGAACGAGAGGCTCGAAAGCCTGGATCTCGCCGGGCGGCTGGCGCTCGTTGCAAGCCTTGAAGGGCGGGCAGTCTTCACGACCTCGCTCGGCATCGAGGATCAGGTGATTACCGCCGCGATCGGCAAGAACAAGCTTGCCGTCGATGTCGTCACGCTTCAGACCGGTCGTCTCTTCGATGAGACCGCGGCGCTGATCGACAAGACGGAAGAAGCCTACGACATCCTGATCAAGCGCTACCATCCGGAAAAGGCCGACATCGATGCCTATGCGGCGCGCTACGGTCTCAACGGTTTCTATGAAAGCGTCGAAGCGCGACATGCCTGTTGCGACGTGCGCAAGCTGAAGCCGCTTGCGCGCGCACTCGAAGGAGCAAGCTTCTGGGTTACCGGGCTGCGCCGCGGCCAGTCGGGCAACCGTGCCTCCACGCCCTTTGCCGAGGCAGATGCCGAACGCGGCCTGATCAAGATCAATCCGCTGGCCGACTGGGACATCGAGACCATCAACAGCTACGTCGCCACGCACGCCGTTCCGGTCAACCCGCTGCACGCCCGCGGCTATCCGTCGATCGGCTGTGAGCCCTGCACCCGCGCCATCAAGCCCGGCGAGCCCGAGCGCGCCGGCCGCTGGTGGTGGGAGAACGACGAGAAGCGCGAATGTGGTCTGCATGTTCCCGAGGCCGCCGCAAGCTCCATCATCCCCAATTCGAGCAGCGCCGCCTGAGGCTGGCGCGCTCGTCCGAAGACAAATCCTCCCGGAGACTGAAATGCCCCACATCCATCCGGAAACGGAACTGCATAATCCGCAGAGTGCCAAGCCGCCGCTCGATCCGCATCTGAAGGCGCTGGAAAACGAAGCGATCCACATCTTCCGCGAAGTGGCCGCCGAGTTCGAGCGCCCGGTCATGCTTTATTCGATCGGCAAGGATTCCTCGGTTCTCTTGCATCTGGCACGCAAGGCCTTCTATCCCGGCCGCGTTCCCTTCCCGCTGCTGCACGTCAACACCGGCTGGAAATTCGCCGAGATGATCGCGTTCCGCAACGAGATCGTCGAGCGCTACGACCTTGACCTGATCGAGCACGTCAATCCGCGCGGTGCCGCCGAGAACGTCACGCCGTTCACCCACGGTTCGGCGCTCTATACGGACATCATGAAGACCGAGGCGCTGCGCCAGGCGCTCGACGCCGGCCAGTTCGATGCTGCCTTCGGCGGCGCGCGTCGCGACGAAGAGGCGAGCCGCGCCAAGGAGCGCATCTACTCCTTCCGCACGCCCGACCACCGCTGGGACCCGCGCAACCAGCGTCCGGAACTCTGGAACGTCTACAACGGCATGATCCGCAAGGGCGAGAGCGTGCGCGCCTTCCCGCTGTCCAACTGGACCGAGGTCGATATCTGGCGCTACATCCAGGCCGAAGACATTCCGATCGTGCCGCTCTACTTTTCTGAAAAGCGCCCGATCGTCGAACGCGACGGCATGATGATCCTCGCCGAAGACCCGCGCCTCGAACTTTTGCCTGGCGAGACCAAGCGCGAAGAAGTCATCCGCTTCCGCACGCTCGGCTGCTTCCCGCTGACCGGCGCCATCCGTTCGACCGCGACGACGCTCGACGACATCATCTCCGAACTCGAAACCGCGACCGTTTCCGAACGCCAGGGCCGCGCCATCGACCGTGACCAATCCGGCTCGATGGAAAAGAAGAAGCGCGAAGGATATTTCTGATGACCGCACCCGCAACCGCGAATGCCGTCGAGCACGTTGCAGCTGGCGAAGTTCTCGCTTTCCCGGCGCAGGAGCCGGCGCGCGCCACCCGTGACAGCCGTCCCCTTCGGCTCATCACCTGCGGCTCGGTCGACGACGGCAAGTCGACACTGATCGGCCGCTTGCTCTGGGACACCAAGGCGGTCAAGGAAGACCAGGCAGCGACGCTTCAGCGCGATTCCAAAGGCAAGCAGAACGATCTTGGCCTTCCCGATTTCGCGCTGCTGCTCGACGGGCTGCAGGCCGAGCGCGAACAGGGCATCACCATTGATGTCGCCTATCGCTACTTCTCGACCGACAAGCGCTCGTTCATCGTCGCCGACACGCCCGGTCATGAGCAATATACCCGCAACATGGCGACCGGCGCCTCGACCGCCGACCTCGCCGTGCTGCTCGTCGACGCCCGCGTCGGACTGCTCGAACAGACCCGCCGGCATGCGACGATCGCGACACTGATGGGCATCAAGCAGTTCGTGCTGGCGGTCAACAAGATCGATCTCACCGACTACGACCGCGCCCGTTTCGAAGAGATCAGCCACGAGTTCCGCGAGCTGGCGCTGTCGCTTGGCGTGCGCCAGGTCATCGCCATCCCGGTCTCGGCGCTAAAGGGCGAGAACGTCGTCTACGACGGCCGCGCCTCGATGCCCTGGTATGACGGCCCGACGCTGATCGAGGTACTGGAGCTGGCAACCACCCGTTCGGCCCAGACCGTTGGTTTCCGCCTGCCGGTGCAGCGCGTCTCGCGGCCCGGCGAAAGCTTCCGCGGCTATCAGGGCACGGTTGCCGGCGGCTCGGTGAAGCCCGGCGACAGTGTTGTCATCCTGCCCTCGGGCATGGTTGCCAACGTCACCAAGATCGTCACCTTCGATCTCGTGCGCAACGCAGCGGTCGCCGGCGACGCGATCACGCTCGTGCTCGACCGCCAAGTGGACGTCTCGCGCGGCGACATGATCGTCGCGATCGACAGCCAGCCGCTGACCGGTCTTTCCTTCGACGCCCAGCTCGTCGCGCTGCAGGCCGAAGGCATCCAGCCCGGCAAGCGCTACTGGCTGAAGAGTGGCAGCCGACGCCAGCGCGTCCAGGTGCAGCCGGCAAGCCAGCTTGACCTCCAGACCGGTAAGTGGAACCAGGCCGATCAGCTGCCGATGAACGCCATCGGCAAGGTGCATCTTGCCTTCGACGAGCAGGCGATCTTCGACACTTACGAGCAGAACCGCACCACCGGCGCGTTCATCCTGATCGATCCGGACACCAACAACACGGTGGCGGGCGGCATGATCACCGCCAAGCGCTCGGCGCTCGGCGGCATCCACACGGAAGACGCCCGCGTCATCCTCTCGCTGCCGGCCGACCTTGCCGACCAGCTGATGGCGACCGAACTTTTCGCCGGTCGCCGCGAGGAAGCCGAAGTTCGCCGCGTCTCCGCCGGCAGGGCCGTGGAGATCATCGACGACATCGACGGGTGAGCGACATCGCACGCAGCAAAAAGGGGCCGGAGCGGCCCCTTTTTATTTTGCATGGACGGCTGAGAACCAGTGGTGATCGCCGTGGACGCATTTCGACAGCTTGCCGGAGGCGCAACTCCGCAGGCATCCATCAAAGCTGCTGCTCGATCGCAGGAAGAGTGATCGTCAGCGGCGCAGGATCGGCGTGCTGCCAAAGCTGGTAGCCGACGACGCTGCCAAGAATAGCGGACCAAATGGCGATCTCGCGAAAGTTAAAAATTGGTTCCTTCAACATCTGAGCCTCTCGGGCAAAAACAAGTGTTGATGGAAATATCGCCCCGATTGTTCACGCTGATAAGACACCAATCTGCGAACACGTCGTTTCCATGTGAACAATAAACGGCCTGCGTCGGCGCCGCGATCGCCGAGGTCAAGGTTCCGTTGCGGCGTTATCAAGCCGGAGAGGCGCTGTTTCAAAATGAAACAACGCTGGTAATCGCTTCACCATGACGCAAGCCTCGCGCGATCACGACTATCAATCCAACGCCGCATTCGTAACTTGGCGCGTCGATCATGAGGATCGATAGGGCTGTTTCACCGTTTCCGAACGCCGTGGGACAGTCCGCCTGACTATGGACTAATGAAAGCGGACGCGACGTTCGCCTTCACCCCCTCGCCCGGAACATTTGCATCGACGGTCGCGCACCCTGCGGTGGACAGAACCGCTCTCCTCGGCGTATCTGGGCGGCCTTGGCGCAAGAATGCCGAATCAGGGAGACGACAGGGTGAGCACCGACAAGCAACCGGAAACCACCGTAAAGGTCGAGAAACGCATCAACGGCAAATGGTGCTTCGTCATCAAGTTCCGCGGCGTCACCTACCCCGCCCAAGGCAACTTCACGTCGATGCTGGAGGCACAGGCCGCCGCGCAATCCGTGCTGAACGGCCTGGAAAAGCGGGGCTGACCGAGCGCATGGCGGGCGGCGGTGCTATGCGGCCCGCACCGCACCGCCCCTACACAAGTCAAGCGCAGCTACCGAGCAAACGCCGAGAGCCACTGCCACTTCTTTCTGATCGATAGCAGCAGCGTGCGAATGCGCCGGTCGCGATTTGTGATTAGTCGCGCCGAACGCCAGGGCGTTTGTTTCCGGTACTCCAGAAACGTCGCCTTCTCCGGGTGCTCGCATTCTTTCGTGTTCGGCTTGGCGTGAGTGAAGTGCACGATGGAAGCTTGAGAATAGTCTTCCCACCCCTTCTGCGCATTCCAGTGGCCGGGGAGATGAACGAAATTCCCTTCGGTCGTAAGGTTCAGTACGTCCTGATCCAAGAAATCGAACGAACGCGCCTGAAGCAGCCTGGCAATGCGAGCCGTGTAGTCCTGCGCGTTCCAGGCATCGATATCGACCAGCAGGACTCCCGCGTTGAAGTAGGGTGTGTTCGCCTCTCGGCCGAGCGACGGATTGAAACGCGTCGGGTCATCATAGGGAACGGCTGCAACGGCCCTGCCTTCAAACGACAGATCGGCCAGTGGTGCCAGGCTCTTTTTGATCAGCGTGTCAGCGTCCAGGTAGAGCAGACGGTCGTGCCGGTCGGCTAGCAATTCCGGCAGATACAGTCGAGCGTAGGTAGCGCGGCTCCAGTAGCTCGTCGTCTTCAGGCCTGAGATTTTTGAGAGAATGTCGCCTTCGACATCGATGAAGCACAGCTTCCGTTTGGCACAGGCTTGCAGCATCTCCTTGTCGGACGCCCGCAGCCCGTCACCTAGGATAAAGACCTGCGCATCTGGAATGCCACCGTTCTTTTCGAGCGAGTAAAGCATGACACCCGCGAGTTCCGCGAAGCGCCTGTCGATCGAGCATGCAACAATCATTTAAAGTCAATTTCAGCAATGCAACGCGCAGCCACAGGGCCGCATGCAGTGTCCAGGCCAAAAGCAAGATCTCGCTCGACCGCACATACCGGTAGACGCTTTGATTGCTTTCATTTGAAATGGCGTGACCCTCGCCAAGCGAGGGCCACGCTCATGGTGTCGCGCAATATGCGACGGAAGTATCAATGAAATTAATAGGTCATCTCTTACCCGAAAACACGCGGATGCACTGGTGTGCTTCTCTTCATGGCGAATGACTTCGCACACCATGCTTCCGCGTCAAGTGGGCAGAGCAGATAATAGTTGTTTGTCCGCAGAATCTCGCGCAGATCGTGTAAAAGACCTGCGCGCGGCACCTATTCGGTCGCGGACCGGATGATGTTGCAAAGGCCTTCCTGCACCACCTGCTTGGTGGCCACCTGCCCCACCTGAATATCAAACATCGCATCAACCCGCGTGCCTGAACCGCGCTTGCGGGCGACGACTCGCAATGTCTGCAGCCGCCCGGAGCCTGCCGTATCCTGGTAAGCTTCGATGGTTCCGAGTGCCTTGTTGATCTCGATCCCGGAAAAGCCTTCCGCCGCGACGCCCCGCGCCATCCGCTGCAGAGCGGTCTCGGGCTTCAGCTTCGGGAACTCCTGCCAGGTCTTATAGAAAACAGGCGTCACCAGCGGAACGCCGCTCGCCTTGAAATTCTTCTCGCAGCTCTGCGCCGCCGCCACCGAATGGCCGGCCACCAGCAGAACCGTCGCAATGGATAGATGCTTGATCGACATTCCCGTTCCCCGTCGTCCGTGATTGAATGGCGGGAACCTAGAGGCTTCGCCCGCATGCCGACAGAGCAACCCCGTTGCGAATACACCTCTATTCGACCAACGGCTTTTAAGCGGCGACGAACGGCATTTGCGCAGACATTAAGGCACCGGAGTGCAGCGTCGCGAATAGCCATCTCAAACAACCCCAAACCGGTTGCGTCACAAAAGTGTGCAGCACTGGTTGTGAATCCACCAGCGAGGCTCTAAAGCTGCCTCAAAGGCTCCCTGTAACAGGATTGCGCTCATGAAGCTGGTGACCGGTAACTCCAACCGCGCCCTTGCCGAAGCCATTGCCAGATATCTCAATCTTCCCCTCACGGACTGTACGGTCGGGCGCTTCGCCGACCAGGAAGTCAACGTTCAACTTCACGAGAACGTGCGCGGCGAGGATGTCTATATCCTCCAGTCGACCAGTGCTCCTGCCGACGGCAACCTCATGGAACTGTTGATCCTGACCGATGCGCTGCGCCGTTCGTCTGCGCGCCGGATCACCGCCGTCATCCCCTATTTCGGCTATGCCCGTCAGGACCGCCGCGCCACCGGCCGCACACCGATTTCGGCGAAGCTGGTCGCCAACATGATCGCCGGCGCGGGTGTTAATCGCGTTATGACGCTCGATCTGCATACAGACCAGATTCAGGGCTTTTTCGATATCCCGACCGACAACCTTTATTCGGCGCCGGTGACGACCCGCGACATCAAAGAGCGCTACGACGTCGGGAATCTCATGATCGTTTCGCCTGACGTCGGCGGCGTGGCGCGGGCTCGCGGCATCGCCAAGCGCATTGGCACCGATCTTGCGATCGTCGACAAGAGGCGCCCCCGCGCCGGCGTGTCGGAGGTCATGAACATCATTGGTGACGTCTTCGGGAAGACCTGCCTCTTGATCGACGACATCATCGATAGCGGCGGGACCTTGATCAATGCGGCTGACGCCTTGCTGGAAGCGGGCGCCAGAGAGGTCTCGGCATACATCACCCACGGCGTGCTTTCCGAGGGGGCTTGCGAGCGTATTGGCGCCAGCAACCTCAGGGAACTGGTGCTGACCGATTCCATTCAAGACACCGAAGCGCAACGCCAGACCGCCAACATCCGCCGCGTCACCGTCGCGCCGCTGCTCGGAGAAGCCCTTGCCCGAACCGCGCGAGAGCAAAGCGTTTCAAGCCTTTTCGACTGAACCACGCGAACAGTGCAAAGCCGTTTCGATTGAGCCAGGCGGCGTTTGCCGGTGAGAAAAGAACGTAATCCGCCCGCTCATCCGAAAAGACCACAGCGTCACGCGGCGCAAGATACAAATGCATTATAGAAGTGATGATTGAAGCAGTCCGCAGTCGATCCGCGCTTTGGCGCATATTTCGGGAAAGATCGGCTAAGCGGTTGATTTGGCTGGTCGGAGTGGCAAGATTCGAACTTGCGACCCCCACGTCCCGAACGTGGTGCGCTACCAGACTGCGCTACACTCCGTGACCAGCGGCGCCTCTATAGAACAGGCATTTTGATTTCACAAGCGCCTATCTCGAAAAACATTGCGCCTTTTCCAAAAAAATCGTGACGGTGGAAAACGTAGGCGCAAAATGGCCCTGGTCAGCACCAACGGCGCCCCGGAGATGCGCGTGATAGGGACTTTCTGCAACGCTTCATAATTTCCTGGAACCGGAACCGCTGCGTGCATTTCCTTTCGTCTCTTTTGGCGCTAGAGGCTCAACGGAAAGCGCGGAAAGCCAGGGGATACGGGCTTCCGTGCCATGCCGATTTCAGAACGAGAGCCAAAGGGGCAGAAACATGAACTTCCGCATGATGACGGTGGCGGGCCTCGCGCTCGTGCTCGCCGGCTGCACGACGACCGGGACGGGGATTTCCAGGAACGCAGTCGAAGCCCGTTGGCTCGGCCAGCCGGCCGGCGGCTTCTTCGCCCAGTACGGTCCGCCGATCTCCGACGTCGAAAGCGGCAGCTCCACGGTCTATAGCTGGAAGGGCGGCTACAAGACCCGCAAGATCCCGGCGCAGTACGAAACCACCAAGGACGGCAAGCGCGGCAAGCGCATTTCCTCGGCGCGCACCGAGTATCTGAGCTGCGCGGTGCAACTGACCGTCTCGTCCGACTACGTCATCCGCTCGATCCACATTGCCGGCGACCGCAAGCGTGCCGAAGGCCCGAGCTGGTGCGAAGAGTTCCTCGGCGCCCCGGCCCAGACCAAGCCGGCGGCAACCGCAGGCTAAACCAACAAACAAAAAACCCGCCGGTGAAAATCGGCGGGTTTTTTCTAGGGGATTGCGTCGAACTCAGCCGGCGCTGTTGTCCTCGACGGGCGCGTCGGGACCGTTCTTCTTGATCGAGTCGATGGCGTTCTGCGCGCTGGCCTTGGTCTTGTAGCCCTCGGTCGAGAACATCACTTCGCTGTTGTACTTGAAGCGAACACGGAACTCGCCAGCCTTGTCTTTGTAGATTTCGAATTTGTGAGCCATCTTCTCCCTCACACATGTTGGAATCAACGAAACTAGCGTGTCAGTTGCAAGATGACTTGACAAGAGTGCATGCAAATCCGGCGCGCGCGATCGCCCGCCCAATGGATCAACTGCCTGGAAAAATGTGGCTGGGGCGCCAGGATTCGAACCTGGGAATGCCGGTACCAAAAACCGGTGCCTTACCGCTTGGCGACGCCCCAACGGATTGACGGGACAATACGTCCGCCAAATCGAGCGCCTGATTATCAAAGCTCGCCGCCCGTCACAATCACTAAGTTGGCACTAAGTTGAATTTTCGGCGGATTTGTTGGCGACGACGCCGAAGGGCGCTCGCCGTGGGTACCGGATGTACCCTTCCCTTCGCTGACCGCACCTCCTATTGTCCCGGCAGATGGAGAATTTCATGAGCCAGTTTCGCGCCCGCCCCCCTGCCGTTCCAACCGTACTCGTCGACGACACGGTCGTCAGGATCACCCGTTGGGATTTCGAGCCCGGCGCCGACACCGGTCACCATGTGCACGGGCTCGGCTATGTGGTGGTGCCGATGACCGACTGCCAGTTCCTGCTCGAGGAAGAGGCGGGCAGCCGGCGGGTCGATATCGCCAAGGGTGCCGCCTACCGCCGTGAGGCGGGCATGGCGCACAACGTCGTCAATGCCGGCAAAGAGCCGATGTCGTTCATCGAGATCGAATACAAGTGAAATCCAGGAAGAGACGCATGCAGGGCCCGGACTTCGATCTCGATTTCAAGCCGGCCCATGGCGAGGCCGTGATGGTTGCGGACGATGTGCAGCGCATCACGGTCAACAATCCCGGCCCTTTCACCTTTCACGGAACCAACAGCTATATCGTCGGAAGACGTTCCGTTGCCGTCATCGATCCCGGCCCCGATGACGAGGCGCATTTCCAGGCGCTGATGGCGGCGCTCGCCGGCCGTGAGGTCACCCATATCGCCGTCAGCCACACGCATCGCGACCACTCGCCGCTGGCGCGCCGGCTGAAGGCTGCCACAGGTGCGGTGATCGTCGGCGAAGGCCCGCATCGCTCCGCCCGTCCCTTGCATGCGGGCGAGAGCAATCCTTTCGCCGAGAGTTCCGACATGGAGTTCGTCCCCGATCTCGGGCTTGCCGACGGCGGGCGCATCGAGGGCGACGGCTGGAGCCTGACGGGGCTTGCCACGCCCGGCCATACGGCCAACCACATGGCCTTCGCGCTCGATGGCACCGGCATTCTCTTTTCCGCCGACCACGTCATGGCCTGGGCGACGACGATCGTCGCGCCGCCCGATGGCGCCATGGCCGATTACATGGCCTCGCTCGAAAAGCTGCTTTCCCGCGACGAGCATCTCTACCTGCCCGGCCATGGCGGACCTGTGATCGAGCCTGCCTCCTTCCTTCGCGGCCTGCGCGCCCACCGCAAGATGCGCGAGCGTGCCGTGCTCGAACGCATCCGCGCCGGCGACAGCCATATCCCTGACATGGTCAAGGTCATCTATGCGTCCACCGACGTGCGGCTGCATGGGGCGGCGGCACTTTCGGTGCTCGCCCATCTCGAAGACCTGATCGAACAGGGACGGATCGAAACCGATGGCCCGCCCTCGCTTCTCGGCGCCTACCGGCTGGCGCCCGGCGGAGCGGGCTGATCATGCGGCGCGAGGCCTACAGCTATCGCAATGATGCTTCGGTGCCCGCCTTTGCCGACGACAAGCCGGTGATCGTCTTCGACGGCGAATGCATCTTTTGTTCCGGCTGGGTGCGCTTTCTGCTTCGCCACGACCGACGGGCGCAATATCGCTATTTGACAGCACAGTCGCCGCTTGGCCAGGCGCTCTACCGGCACTACGGGCTCGATACCTTCCATTTTGAGAGCAACATGCTGATCGAGGACGGCATCGCCCGCATCAAATCCGACGGATCGATCCGCACGCTTGCGCGGCTGGGTCTGCCGTGGTCGCTCGCCAACATCTGCCGGATCCTGCCCGCTGCCCTTCGCGATCCGCTCTATGATCTCGTGGCGAGAAACCGCTACCGCATCGCCGGCCGCCGCCAGAGCTGCATGGTGCCGACGCCTGAGGAGCGTGGGCGCTTCATCGCATGACGATGGAAGACATGGTCCAAAAACAGAGCCTTTACCGCCAGATCCTCGGCCGGCAATGGAACCACCTGCCCGCGTCGATCCGCGCCCTGCACCACCTGTCAGAGGGGCATGCCACCTTTCGCGGACGTGCGGTCATCGAGCGCGGCAGCTCGATAGGGGCTCGGCTCGTCGCCTCCATGCTCGGCTTTCCCGGTGCAGGCGCTGACGTCCCTGTTGAAATCCACTTCGCATGCAGCAATGGTCGGGAAGTCTGGACCCGACGCTTCGGTGGGAAAGTCCTGCGCAGCTCGCAACGGAAGGCCGAGAGGCGGAACGAACCACTGCTCGCGGAAGATTTCGGACCGTTCCGTGTCCTGTGCGCGCTTGAGCCCGCCGAAAACCGCCTGCATCTCTCGGTTCGCGCCTGGTCCTTTCTTGGCCTTCCGCTTCCTTTACTGCTTGCGCCGGGTGGCCGGACGTTCGAGGAGGATCGTGACGGCCTGTTTCATTTCCACGTGGAGGTCGCAAGCCCGTCGACCAGCCTGATCGTGCGTTATCGCGGCTGGCTACGGCCAGCGGGCGAGCCGACAGCCGACTTGGGTGGTCGCAAAGCCCTCGTAGACGAATGACGTTTTCTGGCGGGCACTCCGCCGATCAGTCGCCGGCAATGCCCAACAGCTCGGCATCGAGCGCCCGCAGGAATTGATCGGCGAAGGCGGCGCCCATGCCGAGATCATGAGGCCCGTAACGCGAGGCGACGCGCAGGTCGACGAAGGTGGTCTCCGCCTCTTCGCGCAGCCGGATCAATACATCGAAACGAAAACCCGCGATCAGCGTGCGCCACTCGCCCTGCAGCACGACATCGCTGGCGCGGCGCCCTGCAATCGCGCCTTCGAGAGCCATCTCCGGGCGCGCCGCCGGAACGGGTACATTTTCCGGTTCGGCGTTCGTATCCGCGCCCGCATTCGGCCGTACTGCCAGATCCTCCAGATCGGCGCGGGCGTTCTCGACACCAAGTTCTTCGGTGATGCCGACGCGGCTCTGTTCGATGACGTTGCGCACCCCCTGATAGACGCGGTCGAGTGCGCCATCGTAGCGCCGGCCGGTCAGAGCCGGATAGGCGAGGATCTGCGCTTCACGGTCCTGAGGCGTTACCGCCGCCTTGCGCTTCAGCCAGCTCTCTTCCGCCTGCGGCACCTTGAGCCACGGCGGCGGCGTCACCGTATCCGTGCTGACGTCGTAGATTTCCGGGCGGGTGAGATACTGGACGACGCCATAGCCGATAAAACCGAGCGTCGGCGCGGCGTAGACAAGCGCCGCAGCAGACGCCAGGCCACCAATCGCCGCAACCTGCCACAAGCGCGCCAACCCGACGACGGCAAACAGCACGCCCAACAGCGCAAAGGCGCCGGCGAGGCCGACAAGGGCGAGGAAATGCGGTGTCGTCAGCGGACCGAAGCGGTGCGCCAGCAGCGAGAGCGCAAAAAGCAGGAACGAGACACGGGCGAAGCGGCGCGCCCAGTGGGCGGCAAAGGAATAGGGGCGCTCGTACCGGACCATCATATAGTTGAATCAATTCCCTGCCGCGAAACAGACCGCATTCTTAGACCATGCCCCGTGCCGAGGGAACAGGCAATGCGGCAGTCCGCCACCGCGCTCCGGGCCTACCTTACAGTTCGCCGCAAAATCGCCATTCTCGTTAACCACCTATCAACACATGGGAATGTGCCCGCGCGCCCGGGATTCAAAGGGCACGCGGAGTTTCAATCGGAGGCAACGGCCAGCGCGCAACATCAATCGAGGGCGCTCGGCAATCGACGGAGAACCGACATGGGCGCATCGCAAGCAGCCGTGGCCATCGCCACCCCCTCTGCCCTACCGGCCGGAGACGGCGGCATCCCCATGGGGCTCCTTGAGCTCGAACTCTCCCTCGATGGTTTCTCCGGCAACAATGCCGATTTCACCAGCTTCGTCCGCACGGTTGCTGACAACGTCGGCGGTGAGTTTCTGTTTGCCCTGCCCGCTTCTGATCTGATCGAAGACTGCCGCAGCATTGCCGTGCTCCGTCTGGCTGATGCCGGAGGCGACGCTTCGATCCTGTTTGCCTGCCTCGACGAACAAGGCCGAGCCGTCCGTATCGAACATCCGAGCGACACCACGCGCGACCTCGAGCGCTTCGCCGAATCCTTTGTCGGCGTGCTCGAACGCATGTAGCACTGCAGGCCTCTCACAGGGACAACTCCAACCACATCCCTGGGCGAGGCAGCAAGCGACGGTGAATGCGTTTTGGCAGCGGATTACGCGCAATCGGACCATCGCGCAGGGATCACACCCCGACACCCCTCCGGAACAGGCTCACACACACACACGTCAACGACGGGTGTGAGGTGCCCTCGCCTACAACCGCGACATGGCACAGAATTGGCATCGTTCGTTTCGATTCTCGATACAAGTCCCTATATTGATTGTGATTCGAGGCGTTGAGTGGTGTGCCGCTCGATTGCTCACGGCGAGACGCAGACCGGTACGGCCTCACACGACCCGGTTGCGCCCAGGAGGCGCGAGAACCATGATGAAACGACTGTCCATCCTTATCGCAGCCGCGCTTCTCTTGACGGCATGCCAGACGATGACGCCGGAGGAACGGCGCATCGCCGACGGCAACACCTGCGCGTCCTACGGCTTCCGCCGCGGCACCGATGCGTTTGCCACCTGCCTGCAGCGGATCGAGCTCGACCGCCGCGCCGAATCGCGCGCCTTCCGCTACCAGAACGACATGATGATGTGGGGCTGGGACCGGCCGGTCATCGTCTCACGACCGGTAATCGTCCAGGCCAGGTGAAGCGGATCATGCCGAGCCAACGCCGCTTGGGCGGCGTTGGCGATAGACGTTACCCCTTGCCGTTGATCGCGGCCTGGGCCGCGGCGAGCCGGGCGATCGGCACGCGGAAGGGTGAACAGGAGACGTAGTCGAGGCCGGCGTCCTCGCAGAAGCGGATCGAGGCCGGGTCGCCGCCGTGTTCGCCGCAGATACCGAGTTTCAGACCGTTCTTGGTGCGACGACCACGCTCGGCTGCGATCTGGATCAGTTCGCCGACGCCGTCGAAATCGAGCGAGACAAAGGGGTCCTGCTCGATGATGCCCTTCTGCTGGTAGGTCGCCAGGAACTGCGAGGCGTCGTCGCGCGAGATGCCGAAGGTCGTCTGCGTCAGGTCGTTGGTGCCGAAGGAGAAGAAGTCGGCCGCTTCGGCGATGACGCCGGCGCGCAGGGCTGCACGCGGCAATTCGATCATGGTACCGACGAGATAGTCGATGTCGATACCCGCCTCACCGATCACCTCCTTGGCGACCGCATCGATGCGCGCCTTGACGTAATCGAGCTCTGCCTTGAGGCCGACAAGCGGCACCATGATTTCGGGAACGACGGCCGCTCCGGTCTCGTGCGCCGCTTCAACGGCGGCTTCGAAGATGGCACGCGCCTGCATCTCGGCGATCTCCGGATAGGAGATGGCCAGCCGGCAACCACGGTGGCCGAGCATCGGATTGAATTCGTGCAGTTCATCGACGCGCTGGCGCAGTTCCGACGGATCGAGCGAGAGCGCGCCGGCAACGTCGGCGATCTCCTCGTCGGTCTTCGGCAGGAACTCGTGCAGAGGCGGGTCGAGCAGGCGGATCGTTACCGGAAGGCCGTGCATGATCGAGAACAGCTCGGCGAAATCCGAGCGCTGCATCGGCAGAAGCTTGGCGAGCGCTGAACGGCGACCTTCTTCGTCGTTGGCGAGGATCATTTCGCGCATGACATTGATGCGGTCGTCCTCGAAGAACATGTGTTCCGTGCGGCAGAGGCCGATGCCTTCGGCGCCGAAGGAGCGAGCGGCGCGCGCGTCCGCCGGCGTTTCGGCATTGGTCCTGACGGTCATCCGGCGGGTGGCGTCCGCCCAGGCCATGATCTTGCCGAAGTCCCCGGAAAGTTCCGGTTGCAGCATGGCGATCGCGCCCTTCAGCACCTGGCCGGACGAGCCGTCGATGGTGATGACGTCGCCCTTCCTGAGCGTCACGCCTCCGGCGGTCAGCGTTTCGTTGCGAAGGTCGACACGAATGCTGCCGGCGCCGGAAACGCAAGGGGTACCCATGCCGCGGGCAACCACGGCGGCGTGGCTGGTCATGCCGCCGCGGGTCGTCAGAATGCCTTCGGCGGCATGCATGCCGTGGATATCTTCAGGGCTGGTCTCGACGCGGACGAGGATGACCTTGCGGCCTTCCTTGTCGGCCTGCACCGCTTCCTCCGAGGTAAAGACGATCTCGCCCGTCGCAGCCCCCGGCGAGGCCGGAAGGCCCGAGCCGATGATGTCGCGGCGCGCATGCGGATCGATCGTCGGGTGCAGCAGCTGGTCGAGCGAGGCGGGATCGATGCGGGCAACGGCCTCCTGTTCGGAGATCAGCCCCTCCTCCGCCATATCGACCGCGACCTTCAGCGCCGCCTTGGCGGTGCGCTTGCCGGAGCGCGTCTGCAGCATCCAGAGCGTGCCGCGCTCGATGGTGAATTCCAGATCCTGCATATCGCGATAGTGGCGTTCCAGCGTATCGCAGATCGAGCGAAACTCGGCGAAGGCTTCCGGCATCAGCTTTTCGAGCGAGGGCTTGTCGGAGCCGGAGCCAAGGCGCGCCGCTTCGGTAATGTTCTGCGGCGTGCGGATGCCGGCAACGACGTCCTCGCCCTGTGCATTGACCAGAAACTCGCCGTAAAGCTCGTTCTCGCCGGTCGAGGGGTTGCGGGTGAAGGCAACGCCAGTCGCCGACGAATTGCCGAGATTGCCGAAGACCATCGCCTGGACGTTAACGGCGGTGCCCCAGGCGGCGGGGATGGCGTGCAGGTGGCGATAGGTGATCGCCCGCGGGTTCATCCAGCTCGAAAACACGGCGCCGATCGCGCCCCAGAGCTGCACTTCCGGATCCTGCGGAAAGGGTTCGCCCAGCGCTTCCTCGATCGCTTCCTTGTAACGGGCAATGACGCTCTGCCACTCCACCGCCGAAAGCTCGGTATCCTGCTCATGGCCGAGGCGCGCCTTTTCGTCCTCGAGGATTTCCTCGAATACGTCGTGGTCGACGCCCATGACGACGTCGCCATACATCTGGATGAAGCGACGATAGCTGTCCCAGGCAAAGCGGGCATCACCGGCGTCATGGCCAAGCGCATGTACCGACTGATCGTTGAGACCGAGGTTGAGAACCGTGTCCATCATGCCGGGCATGGACGCGCGCGCGCCTGAGCGAACCGAAAGCAGCAGCGGACGGGAGGTGTCGCCGAAGACGCGGCCGGTCACCTCTTCCATCCGGCTGATCCCCTCGCGCACCTGGTCGCGCAGACCATCCGGCATCTGCCTGTCATTGTCGAAGAAGCTGTTGCAGGCATCGGTGATGATCGTCAGGCCCGGCGGAACCGGCAGGCCGAGGTTGCACATCTCGGCAAGGTTGGCGCCCTTGCCACCCAAGCGCTCACGATCACCCGCACGTCCCTCGGCCTTGCCCCCACCGAAGGTGTAAACCCATTTCGTCATGCCTGCTCTCCACCCAGAAACAGTCTTTAATGACGATTTACAGTATATGCTTCAGGCTGAAAATGCACCCGGCGAAGATTTATGCTGCAGCGCATCATTTTCTGTAACATTGCTACACATCGCGCTTGACCTCCCACAAATCGTGTCGGTGGCTTTAAATTGCAGCCGAAATTCCTGAAAAGGCTGCGCCAGGCGGCCCGATCCGACATTGCCCGAAACATAACAATTATCTAATATACAGATGTGCGATGGGGGTGCATCCAGGAATATCCCGTCATGGCAATCCGTTTCCGTCTCGATGGCTCGGAGGGTCGGTCATGAGGTGGCGTGCAAATCTGACAACCTGGCTCCTTTCGGCGGCGCTCATGGTCCTTTTCACCATGGGAAACGCCTTTGCCGAAGGAAACGGCAAGCGGCTGGCGCTCGTCGTCGGCATGAGCAACTACGTGCTCGCTGGAACGCTGCCCAATGCTTCACGCGATGCAGAAGCCTTCAACACTTTTCTCAAGGACCAGGGCTTCGAAACGAACCTCGTGCTCAACGCCGATCGCCGCGGCCTTGCCGGTGCACTTTCAAACTTCTCGCGCAAGATCGGGCCTGACGATACCGCCCTGTTTTACTACGCCGGCCACGGCATGCAGTTGCACGGCGAGAATTTCCTTGTTGGCACCGATGCCAAGCTCGAAAGCGAGTTCGACGTGCCGGCCGAGACCGTGGCACTGTCCGAGATCATCGGCGCGATGGAAAAACGTGCCCGCATCTCGATGGTCTTCCTCGATGCCTGCCGCAACAATCCGCTCGCCGAGCGGCTGACACGCGAAGTCGAAGGTGCGACCCGCGGTGCGGCGACCCGCGGGCTGGCGCCGATCGAAACGCAGGGCGGCGGCACGCTCGTCGCCTTTGCCGCAGCCCCCGGACAGGTCGCCGCCGACGGCACCGACGGGCATTCGCCCTTTACGCGGGCGCTGATCGCCAATCTCTCGGGCGCCGGCCTCGAGGTCGGCACCGCCTTCAAGCGGGTCGTGCGTGACGTGCGCAAGGAGACGCAGGGCAAGCAGCAGCCGCAGATCCTGTCATCCCTGTCGCTAGAGTTCTACTTCGGGCCGGAAACCGCAGCGCCCCAGACGACCCCGGCGGTGCAAACCCCGGCGGTACAGACGGCCATGCCGCAGACTGCGGCGGTTCAGCCGGTGCAGCCGGCACTCACTGTGCCGGCCATGGATCCCGAAGCGCTTGAGGCAGAGAAGGACTTCAAAAAGGCGCTGAAGATCGGAACGGCGCGCATCTGGCACTTCTTCGTCGAAAAACACCGCACCGGCGAATATGCCGACCTCGGACGCCAGGCGCTGGCGCAGATCGAACCCGCCGCCGTGCGCAACCAGTCGCATCTGCCTCAGTCCGTCGAAGCGCGGCTATTGCCGGACAAGGACAAGCGACGAAACGTCCAGGTGGCACTCGCCTCGCGCGGATTTGCGGCGGGCACGGCCGATGGTGTTTTTGGTGGACAGACGCGCGAAGCGATCAAGCGGTTCCAGAGCACCAACCAGCAGCCAGCAAGCGGCTTCATCACAGAGCGCACGGCAGAAGCCCTCGGCATCAAAGTCAACGACAGAGCCGAGGGCATATACAGCTCTCCGAAGGCCCGACGCTATGATGTTGCCAACCTCGAGGGTCTGGAAACCGATCAAACCGTCCTGCGGGCGCTGACCTGCCTGCGCCACTTCGAAACCGTATATGGCGTGTTCGAAGGGCACCTCTATGTCGCAGTGCGGACGGGAATAATTTTGGCCGTTTATGCGCGGGGGATCGCCGGCGGTTGCGGCGCGCACCTCGCGTCGATTTCGTCTCAAGAGGAGAACGCCTTCGTCGCATCGCTTTTCAACGCCGATCAGACCTTTTTCAACACCGGCTACGACCCCTCAGGCAATGTCAGCTACAAGATGGGCCCCTGGATCGGCCTGACGCAGGACCCACAGGGCAAGGAGCCCAGAGGCGGCTGGCGCTGGGACACCGGCGCGCCCCTGACCTACACGAAATGGTTCCAGGACATGCCGAACGAAGGCAAGAAGGGCGACGATATCGGCATGTACTACGCCCATCGCAACGGCAGAGCCGACACGAAATCCGTCTACGTCGATAGCTGGGACGATATGGGGCCAACCGATGGAACGGGCGGTCTGATCCTCGAATTCGAGTGACCGCTTGGGGCAATTCAACACCTGCACGGCTGAGTCAATCATAAGCAGGAGGCAAGGTCATGAACTGGCGTGTGAAGCTGCTATGGCTGGTTCTTTGCGCTCTGATCGTGCCCTTCACCACAGGGAATGCCCCCGCCGAAGGCAATGGCAAACGACTGGCGCTTGTCATCGGCATGAGCAACTATGTGCTTGCTGGAACGCTGCCCAATGCTTCACGCGATGCAGAAGCCTTCAACACCTTTCTCAAGGACCAGGGCTTCGAAACGAACCTCGTGCTCAACGCCGATCGCCGTGGTCTTGCCGGCGCACTTTCAAACTTCTCGCGCAAGATCGGGCCTGACGATACCGCCTTGTTCTACTACGCCGGTCACGGCATGCAGTTGCGCGGCGAGAACTTCCTCGTCGGCACCGACGCACGGCTCGAAAGCGAGTTTGACGTTCCGGCAGAAACCATGCCGCTGTCGGAGATCATGAACGCGCTGGAACAACGCGCGAAAATCTCCCTGATCTTCCTCGACGCCTGCCGCAACAATCCGCTCGCAGACAGACTCAATCGTGACGTGGCGGGCACAAGCCGCGGCGGCGCCACCAGAGGTCTGGCACCGATCGAGACACAGGGCGCCGGCACGCTCGTTGCCTTTGCTGCGGCGCCCGGACAGGTGGCGGCTGACGGAACCGACGGGCATTCGCCCTTCACCCGGGCGCTGATAGCCAACCTCTCCGGCCCAGGGATCGAAATCGGCACCGCCTTCAAGCGCGTGATCCGTGAGGTGCGCTCGGCAACGGGCGGCAAACAGTCGCCGCAGATCCTCTCCTCTCTCGATCTGGAATTCTACCTCGACGGCAGCGCCACGCTTGAAGCGCCTCGACCCTTGAAAGTTGACAACGTCGATATCGCCGCGCTCGACTTCAACAAGGCGATGCGCGTGGACACGGCCAGGACCTGGAAGCGCTTCATCGCCAAACATGGCGAGAGCAGCTACGCCGACGCGGCGCGTCAATCCATTCAGCGGCTCGGCAAAAGCGACGACTTCAGATCATCCCTGGCTGCGATGGCACAGGAACAGAAGATGCTCGATAGCAAGGACAAGCGCGCAGCCGCGCAACAGGCCCTGCAGAGTAAGGGTTTTGACACGGGCGCGACGGACGGCGCCTTCGGTGGCCAGACACGCAGGGCGGTCACGGCATTTCAGGCGGCCCGCGGGCTAAAGCAATCCGGATTTCTCGATCAGGAGACCGGAGCGAGCCTGGGTCTCACCTTTGCCCGCATCGATCAGGACATTCTCTCGGCTACCAGCGCACGTCGCTATGACGCCACCGATCTCGAGGGACTGGAGGACGAACCGGTGATCGCCATGGTGCGGTGTCTTTCGCCTCTACCACTGACCTATGGCACCTTTGCCAGACACCTCTATGCAGCGGTCTATGACGGGCAGCAAGTCGGCTGGCAGGAAGCGAAGGCGATCGTCGAGCGCTGCGGCGGTCACCTTGCCACGATCGATTCCAGCGATGAAAATACGTTCGTCGCCTCACTCGTGAATACGGATGACCGGTTCTTCAGCAGTTCGTTCGAAGGCGGCGAGCACCGGCGGGTCGGGCCATGGCTCGGGCTCTCCAACGAGAACGGCAGTGCCGAAGGGTGGAGATGGACGACGGGCGCTGCCGTCACCTTCGGCAGGTGGTTCAGGCGGCCGCCGGAAAAGGCTGGGGCGGCAACGCTTTACGCAGCCTATCGAGCAAACAAGGTCCCCCTCGCCGCCTACGTCGACACCTGGGAAGCGCGCGACCCATCGCGGCCGGTATCCGGTTTCATCGCCGAATTTGAGTGAATCAGACGACTTCGCGCAGGCGTTCCGCCGTCTGCAGGTCAACGGAGACGAGCTGGGATACGCCCTGCTCGGCCATGGTCACGCCGAACAGGCGGTTCATGCGGGCCATGGTGATCGGGTTGTGGGTGATGATGATGAAGCGTGTCTCGGTCGACGCCGCCATTTCGTCCATCAGGTTGCAGTAGCGCTCGACATTGTGGTCGTCGAGCGGTGCATCCACTTCGTCCAGCACGCAGATTGGCGCGGGATTGGTCAGGAACACGGCGAAGATCAATGCCATCGCCGTCAGCGCCTGCTCGCCGCCGGAAAGCAACGTCATGGTCTGTGGCTTCTTGCCCGGCGGGCGGGCGAGAATTTCAAGGCCGGCCTCCAGTGGATCGTCGCTCTCGATCAGTTGCAGCTCGGCCGTGCCACCCCCGAAGAGGTGGGTGAACAGCCGTTGGAACTGTACGTTGACGACGTCGAATGCGGCGATCAGGCGCTCGCGGCCCTCGCGGTTCAGGTTCTGGATGGCGCTCCTGAGCTTGCGGATCGCCTCGATGACGTCGTCGCGCTCTCTGAGCAGCAGGGCGAGCTTTTCCGAAAGCTCCTTCTGTTCTTCTTCGGCACGCAGGTTGACGGCGCCAAGCCGCTCGCGCTCGATCTTCAGCCGTTCGAGTTCGCGCTCGATGTTGCGCATGTCCGGCAGTGCCTCGTCGACGGCAAGCCCCGTCAATCGCATGACCTCGTGCGGCGCGCAGGAGAGCGCTTCCTGAATGCGGGCCTCGATCTCGACGCGGCGTTCGCGGGCGGAGACCAGCCGCTCTTCGGCGCGGCCGCGCTTTTCGCGCGATTCCGCCAGTTCGGAGAGCGCGGTTGCCGCCAACCGGTCCGCCTCGCGCTGACGGTTTTCAGCCTCGGCAAGCAGATCGGCCGCTTCGCGTCGGGCCGCTTCCGCCTTCTGCAACTCGTTCATCAGCGCCCGGCGCTTGTCCTCGAACTCGTCGGGCGCATCGATCAGCTCTTCGACCTCGTCGCGGGCTTCTGCCTCGCGGTCGCGCAGGGTCGCGATGTGCTCATCGGCGCTCGCCGCGCGCGCCTTCCAGGTCTGTCGTTCATTGGCAATCGCCGCGATGCGCCGCTGACGCGCCTCGTTCTCGCGCGCCAGGCCATCATGCGCAGCACGGGCCTCGGCGACGGCGGCACGATCGGCTGCGACATCGGCCGCCTGGGTGCGCAGCGTCAGTTCCAGTTCGGAGAGATCGGGCGCATCGGCGAGCGCGTCGTTGGCCGTCTCGATCTGCTCGGCCACCTCTTCGACCTGCGCCTCGATCTGGCTGCGCGATTCGGCAAGCACCGCGCGGCGGCGGGCAAGGTCGCCCGAGGCGCGTTCAGCTGCGGCGAGCGCGTCGCGGGCTTCGCCGAGCTGTCGGGTGATCATGCGCTGCGCGTCGCGGGCAAGCCGCAGCCGCTCGTCCTCGGCGCGGATGCGACTGCCCGCAGAGGCAAGTTCGGCCTCCGCGAGGCGCAGCGCCTCAGCGGCGCCGTCGGCCTCGGTATCGAGTTCGGCCAACCGGTTCTTCTGCGCCAGCCGCAATGCGGCAGCACTTGGCGCCTCGGAGCCGGTCACGTGGCCGTCCCAGCGCCAGACGGAGCCCTGCTTGGTGACAAGGCTCTGGCCGGGTTTCAACAGGGGCAGCAGCCGCTCGGCTTCCGCCTCGCTTGCGACGATGCCGATCTGCTTCAGGGCGCGGGTCAGCGCGTCGGGCGCCTTCACATGGGCAATCAGCGGGCTCACGCCTTCCGGCAATCCGTCGTCCCCGACATGATCCCCCGGCGCGCGCCAATGGGCCGGCGCGTCGGTTTCGAGCGGCGAGTCGAGATCGTCGCCAAGGGCCGCGCCCAATGCGGTCTCGAAGCCCCGGTCGACCTTCATCTCCTCGACGACGGCGGGATAGGCGCCACCGGCCACCGCCTCCAGCATGCGCCGGATGGTGCGTGCCTCGGTCTCGATGCCGTTCAGCGTCGCGCGCGTCCGATCGACGGGCTGACGCGCCTCGACCTCCATGCGCCGCGCGTCAGCGAGGCTTTCCTCGATCGCGAGCACATTGCTTTCGGCTTCTTCCAGCGCAGCTTCTGCGACCTCGACCTGACCCTGCTTTTCGTGCGGATCGGGAAGGGCCGCCATCTGGCGGTCGAGTTCGTCGAGATCGCGCGACTGGTCGCCAAGTTGGCGGGCAAGACGTGCCTGGCGCTCCGACAGGTCGCGCAGCGTGCGCTCCAGCTGGTTGCGGCCGGCCTGTGCCTCGGCGCGTTCCGCCGTTAGACGCGCCAATAGCGCCTCGCTGCCGGCGAGCTTTTCGTTTGCGTCTTCGAGGCGCTCACGCGCTTCCGTCGCACGGTCGTCGGCCTCGGCGAGCATGTCGCTGAGTTCGGCTTCCTCTTCGTCGAGACGCGAAAGAATGCCGGCATTGTCGGCGACAAGGCGCTCCTCGCGGGCGATATCCTCGGCAAGCTGCGCCAGCCGGCGCTGCAACTCGTCGCGGCGCCTGAGGATGCGGCCGGCATCCTCTTCGAGCTGTGAGCGGGCAATCTGCAGACGCTGGAGGGCGGCGGCGAACTTCGCTTCGTTTTCGCGCAGCTCCGGCAGCTTCAGGCTGGCGATCGCCTGGTCCTTGGCCGCCTGCATCTGCTGCTGCGCCTTTTCCGCGACCAGCGCAGTCACCTGGTTGAGCTGGCTCGTCGCCTCGCCCTCCGCCTCCTTGGCCTGTACCCAGCGAATATGGAACAGGATCGCCTCGTGCTTGCGGATATCGGCCGAGAGCATTTTGAAGCGGTTGGCCTGGCGCGCTTGGCGCTTGAGGCTCTCGATCTGGCTTTCGAGCTGCGAGGTGACGTCGTCGAGACGCTCGAGATTGGTCTCGGCGGCACGCAGACGCAGCTCCGCTTCGTGGCGGCGAGAGTGCAGGCCGGAGATGCCGGCCGCCTCTTCCAGGAGCTGGCGACGGGCCTGCGGCTTGGCGGCGATCAGTTCGCCGATGCGCCCCTGCCCGACCATCGACGGCGAGCGTGCACCAGTCGACGCGTCGGCGAAGAGAAGCTGTACATCCTTGGCGCGCGCTTCCTTGCCGTTGATGCGGTAGACCGAGCCCTGCTCGCGCTCGATGCGGCGGCTGACCTGGATCTCGTCGCTGTCGTTGAAGGCAGCGGGTGCCGTGCGGTCGCTGTTATCGAGATAGAGGCCGACCTCGGCCGTGTTACGCGCGGGACGATTGCCGGATCCGGAAAAGATCACGTCGTCCATGCCGGAAGCGCGCATGTTCTTGTAGGAGTTCTCCCCCATCACCCAGCGCAAGGCTTCGACGAGGTTCGACTTGCCGCAACCGTTCGGTCCGACGACACCGGTCAATCCGCGCTCGATGATGAATTCGGTCGGTTCGACGAAGGACTTGAAACCGAGCAGGCGAAGCTTGTTGAACTTCATGGAGCGGACGCTGGGGCTACGAGGTCCCCCCCTCTACCATCAGCCCAGACAAGAAAAACGGGCGCACAGCTGCTGCCGTCGCCCGTTTTCAGGAAAAGCGAAGGATCAGAGCTTGCTGTCGATGAGGGCCGACATAACGTCAACCGACATGTCCCCCGAATAGTGCTCGCCATTGACAAAGAAGGTCGGCGTCGACTGAACCCCGAATTCCTTGGCGCCCCGTTGCATAACAGTGTTCACATCATCCAGAAGTTTTTGGTTCGTCAAGCAGGCCTCGAAGCTCTCCTGTGTAAAACCAGCGAGTTTGGACATCTGCAGCAGAGCGTCGCGACCATTCTGGGCTGCGGCCCACTGCTGCTGCTGCTTGAACAGCATCGAGATCATCGGGAAGTACTGGCCTTCCGGAGCGCAGCGCGCCAGCATGAAGGCAGCCGCCGCGCGCGGATCGAACGGGAATTCGCGCAGCACGAAGCGGACCTTGCCGCTGTCGACATACTTGGTCTTGATCGCCTCGAAGGTGTTGTTGTGGAAGGCGGCGCAGTGCGGGCAGGTCATCGACATGTATTCGACGATCGTCACCGGCGCGTTGGCGTCGCCGATCGCCATTTCCGGCAGGGCGCCCGGTTCCATCAGCTTGGCGACGTCGACGGACCCTTCCGACGAGGGGAGCTCGACCTTGACGGGAGCAGCCGTCGTCTGGGCGACTTCGGTGCCGGCAGAGGGCTTGGCTTCGGTGGTGGCCGGGGTCGCGGTCGTCGATGCAGTCGTGGTCGCGTCCGTTGCCGGCTTGGTTTCAGCCTTGGCGGCTTCGGTGGTCGCGGCCGGTGTGGTGGAGGCCGTTTCCTTCTTTTCGTCGCTGCAGGCAGCAAGCACCAGGGCGACAGTTGCGATGGCGGCACCGCTGAGCAGGCGCTTGGTAAGGTTCATTGCGGAAGCGGACATGATTTGACCCGTGTTCGGAGGGAATTGCAGTGCGGATTCGATATCTTGCCCCGCGCAGGGCGGCAAGTGGCGCGGCGTCAACAGAATTCAAAGAATTGTGACCGAGCGATGGCCGCCCAAAAGCGCGTCGCGATCTTTCCGATTCGCTGCTTGCGCTTTAAGCCTCTGGTTTTCGCGTCTCGTAGTCGCGAAAACCGCTGCATAGTTTTGCGCGCCGTGCCTTAGCGGCGCCGGGGATTGAGCACGGCGGTCCCCAGCCGACGCAAGGCGGCCTTCAGCTCCTCGCTTTCGATGCCTTCGACCATGGCCTCGAGCCGCCGGGCGGGTTCGCCCGAAAGCGGCTTGGGCTTGCCACGGTGTTTCGGCTGCTGGGAGACGGGCTTTTGAACGATGCGCAGCTGCCCGATCGCATAGAAGCCGAAGAAGCCGTTGATGCGCTGGATCAATTCGCCCTGAGCGTGGGTCAAAAACAGGGCGCGCGCGCCCTCGCAGGCAACCGTCAGGACGCCCGGCTGATGGCCGCCCTCGCCCATGATCTCGGAGGCCCGGCGCGGCCAGGCGATCTTTTCGGGCCGCGTGCAATCGGCAAAGTCCTCGCCGGCGATTTCGTCCCAGGAGCCGAGCAGCATGGTGTTGATGCCTGCCCGCTTGGCGAGCACCGGGTCGATCAGGCCGTTCGCGACTTCGCTGATCTGGACGACGCCCTTCCGGGTCTTCTGCTCGCTCACGTATGGACTTTCTGTAGGCAATGTCGATTGAGCCTTGATGCCGCGGCTCCGCTTCGCCAAGTATAGGCCGGAAACGGAACTCCCGGCAAATCATGCACGATACGATACCGGCGGCGGACGCCGCACCCCTGCTTTTGGAATGGTACGACAGGCACCATCGCGACCTGCCCTGGCGGGTTTCGCCGCCGATGGCGCGCCGAGGCATCGTCGCCGATCCCTACCATGTCTGGCTTTCCGAAGTGATGCTGCAGCAGACGACGGTGCAGGCGGTAAAAGCCTATTTCGAAAAGTTCCTGTCACTGTGGCCGACCGTCGAGGACCTTGCGCGCGCCGAGAATGAGGACGTGATGAAGGCATGGGCCGGGCTCGGCTATTATGCGCGCGCCCGCAACCTGAAGAAATGCGCCGAGGCCGTCGCGAACGATCATGGCGGCCGCTTTCCCGACACGGAGGATGGGCTGAAGTCCCTTCCCGGCATCGGCGACTATACCGCCGCCGCGATCGCGGCGATCGCCTTCAATCGCAGAAGCGCCGTGCTCGACGGCAATGTCGAGCGGGTGATTTCCCGCCTCTATGCAATCGAAACGCCGCTGCCGGCGGCAAAGCCCGAGATGCGGGCCCGCGTCGCCGCGCTCACCCCTGAGAGCAGGCCGGGTGATTTCGCCCAGGCGATGATGGATCTCGGCGCGACGATCTGCACGCCGAAACGGCCCGCCTGCTCGCTCTGTCCCTTCCGCGCCCACTGTCGCGCGCTTGCCGTCGCAGACCCGGAAACCTTTCCGCGCAAGGCGCAGAAGAAGGACAAACCGCTTCGGCGCGGCGCCGCCTTCGTCGCGATCGACGCCGACAACGCGGTCTATCTGCGCAAGCGGGCCGAGACAGGCCTGCTTGGCGGCATGACCGAAGTGCCCGGCACTGACTGGACATCGCGGCAGGACGGCGACACCTCGCTTGCCTCCCAACCCTTTGCAGCGGCCTGGGAAGATTGCGGCACCATCAGCCACGTGTTCACGCATTTCGAGTTGCGTCTCTCGGTCTACCGCGCCAATGTCGCGCGCGCCGGGACGCAGGGCAACGGCTGGTGGGAGCCGGTTCACTCGCTGAGTGCCCAGGCGCTGCCGACGGTGATGAAGAAGGCGATCGCCCAGGCGATCCCGCATGCCTTCAAGGCGGAACGCTAGCACGGTACGGGGCCACCCGTCCCGCTCCAACTCCGAAAGTTCAAGCAGGGAATACGTTCATGAGCAGCATCGATATCCGCCACATCGTCTTCGACATCGGCAAGGTGCTTATCCACTACGACCCCAACCTGCCCTACAGCCGCATCATCCCCGACGAGGCCGAGCGCGAGTGGTTCTTTGCCAATGTCTGCACCCACGACTGGAATATCGAGCAGGACCGCGGCCGTTCCTGGGAAGAGGCGGAAGCGCTGCTGATCAAGGACTTTCCCGAGCGTGAAGAACAGATCCGCGCCTTCCGCAAATATTGGCAGGAGATGGTGCCGCACGCCTATGTGGAGACGGTGTCGCTCCTGGAGCGACTGATCGCCGAAGGGCGCGACGTGACGATGCTGACCAACTTCGCCTCCGACACGTTCCGCGAGGCGCAGGTCCTTTATCCCTTCCTGACGCTGCCACGCGGCGTCACCGTTTCGGGCGACGTCAAGCTGATCAAGCCCGATATCGCCATCTATGAGACGCACACGCGGACCTTCGATCTCGACCCATCGGCCACCCTCTTCATCGACGACAGCATTCCCAACGTCGAAGCTGCGCGGCTTGCCGGCTGGCATGCGGTGCATTTCGTCGATCCGGAAAAGCTGAAGGCCGATCTCGCCGGCTACGGCATTCATCCGTAGGCTGAACTGCCGATCGACGATGGCTCCTGCTCGTGGCGGCACGATTCCGCCACGAATCATATTTACTACCTGCGATTGCGTAATCGCAGAGGCAATATATGAATAGTTTAGAATTTTCAGTAATTCGAGACGGCGCCGCCAAGGACGCCTTCATCGACGAGCTCTACGCGACGACCGAGGCCAGCTTTCGCGACGAGGTGCCTCCGGAAGAGTTTGGAGAACGGTTTTCAGATACCCGTTTCGTCGTCGCCAGACGCGATGCCAAACTGGCGGGCTGGCTCAGCCTTCGGCCGCCGACTGAAGGCGACAACAAGAGAGCGGCCGATCGAGGCTGGCACGCCATGCCGTCGCACGACCTGCACGACGCCGAAATTCTCGCGCGGCTCTTTCGGCTTGCAGCCGTAGAGGCCGGTTCAGAAGGCATCATCTGGCACTCCCGAAAAACCGCCCTCAACCAGCAGGTCGTCGAAATGACCGGCGCGACCGCGCTTCGGGATCTGTTCAGGACCTGGCAGGCGTCACCCAAGCGCTGGCCGGCCGCAATCGCAAAACCCAAGGACGGTGCCGTCGTTTACGCCGTCCAGGCGACTCTCCCAGAAAATCTCCTCGCAAAGTTCGTGGACTTCCTCACACGCGCGGGGATATCGGACTGCAGTGGAGAAACCTGCTCCACGACCTGGGACGCGGACTCCGTCGCCCAACGTATCGCTGACTGGGATGAGGGCGGGCTGCTGATGCAGTGGCTGGAACATCACGACCTCGTGGTCGCCGAGGCCTACGCCTTTGTCTGGAGCGATGAAATGATGATCCACATCACCGAACACCATGCCCCGTCTTGCGGGCTGATTGCCCTGGTTGCCGCCCTGCTTCAGCGCATACCCGCGGCCTATCCCGATATCAGGGTCGCCACCGTCGAGTTACAGGAAGACGAAAGAGCACGCTTCGAGCCTGTGCTCGCCAGTTGCGGCTTCGAGGATAAGGGCGCCCGAACCCTCTACCACTTGCGCCCACAGGGAACGCCGGCTCTCTAAAGGCGGCGTATCCTCCATTCAACGCGCGGCGGCGGCACGGGTCGCCGCCGCCCATTGTCAGGGCCTGGCCGCGGTGAAGCCCCATGCCAGCCAGGCCGCAATGACTGCGGCCACGAACCAGACACTCAGGATCGCGAGGAGGCCGCTGCGGCTGGACGGGCGTCCTTCCAATGCCGCCGCCCGCTCTCGGAATTCTTCCATCAGCGCTGGCGGCACCAGACGTACGGCCAAGAGGATGCCGAGCGGAACGAGAATAAGATCATCGAGGTAGCCGAGTATCGGAATGAAATCGGGGATCAGGTCGACCGGCGAAAGTGCGTAGGCCGCCACAGTGCCGGCAACGAATTTCGCCGAAAACGGCGTTCGACGATCTCGCGCGGCGAACCAGAGCGCAACGACGTCGCGTTTGATTTGCCGCGCCCATTGCTTCGCGCGCTGGAGACGATCGGGCACGGCCATGCGGATAACACTCTTGTTCGGATGAAGGTTGCTCTGTCCGAACCCTATGAGCGGATGCGAAGATTGGCAATCGACCTCAGGGCCCTAGAGCTCGCTTCAAACGCTCCATCGGATGGCCCAAACATACAAATGCCCGGAATCCTCACATTGAGGATTCCGGGCATTTAAAGCTCTCTTTCCGGGACTGAAGGTACAAAAACCGGTTAGAGCGCTTTTCGAAGGATCCGGCGGAACTGGTTGATCAGTTCAGTTTTGCCAGATCATTTCGAATGACGCTTCTGAGTTCGTCGATGGGCTTCAGGGTGTTCCCCTCTTCGAAGTGCCAGAATGTCCATCCGTTGCAGGCATCAAGCCCCTGGACCTTGGCGCCCAGGCGATGAATTGAACCGGCCTCGCCGCCGGAGGCGACCGTGCCGTCTGCACGAACGATCGCGCTGTAGCGGCGCTTGGCGTCCGTCAGAACCGTGCCGGGCTTGATCAGCCCGCTTTCGATCAGCGTGTTGAAGGCGACGCGCGGCTCAGCCTTCTTGCCGGTCATGACAGAGAGCATCGCCTTGCCGAGCGGTTCGACCGCGTCGATGCGTGCCGATGCCGCGTCGATGTAATCCTGCTCGCGCTCGATGCCGACGAAGTGGCGGCCGAGGCGTTTGGCGACGGCACCGGTCGTGCCGGAACCGAAGAAGGGATCGAGAATGACGTCGCCCGGCTTGGTCGAAGCCATCATGATACGGGCGAGCAGCGCTTCCGGCTTCTGGGTCGGATGCACCTTCTTGCCGTCGTCACCTTTCAGGCGCTCGTGACCGGAGCAGATCGGGAACAGCCAATCGGAGCGCATCTGCACGTCGTCATTGGCCGCCTTCATCGCATCGTAGTTGAAGGTGTAGCCCTTGGCATTGGCGTTCGGCGTCGCCCAGATCAGCGTCTCATGAGCGTTCTGGAACCGGCGGCCCTTGAAATTCGGCATCGGGTTGGTCTTGCGCCAGATGATGTCGTTGAGGATCCAGAAGTGCAGATCCTGCAGGATGGCGCCGACGCGGAAGATGTTGTGGTACGAGCCGATCACCCAAAGGGTGCCGGTCGGCTTCAGCACGCGGCGGCAGGCGAGCAACCAGGCGCGGGTGAAGGCGTCGTAAGCTTCGAACGATGCGAACTGGTCCCATTCGTCGTCGACGGCGTCGACCACCGACTGATCGGGACGGGTCAGCATGCCGCCGAGCTGAAGGTTGTAGGGCGGGTCGGCGAAAACGACGTCGACCGAATTGTCGGGAAGCGCATTGAGCGCGGCAACGCAGTCACCCTTGATGATGCTGTCGAGCCAGCCCAACGGACGGGTGGAACGGGAGACTTCGGCAAGCGAAACAACTGAAGACATGGACAACTCGCAAATACGCTTACTCGGAACGGATCATGGAGCGTATGGTTACCGAAGATGGTTACCAAAGCCTGAAGGCCGTTTCGAAAAAGTGCGTAGTCGCGCTATGTTAGAGAGGTCTTCTGGAGTGGACAGGAAAGGCGGGAACGGGCGTTCACCCGCCTCCCGCCGCCCCGTTCAAGCGTCGCGGACGCCGTTTCACCGGGCATCGTGAAAGGCGCGGCTGTCTGAGGGGGCCTCATGGCGCTCGTTCAGCCCGTAGTCGCGGATCACGGAGGCGATGCGCAGGCGGTAATCGGCAAAGACGCCGTGACGCCCCGCATCCTGGGCGGCACGATGTTCGGCGCCGTTCCGCCAGGCCTTCACCGCCTCCTCGTCGCGCCAGAAAGACAGGGACAACACCTTGTCGGGATTGGCCAGACTCTGGAACCGCTCGATCGAGATGAAGCCATCGATGTCGTCGAGCAGCGGGCGCAGGTCGGCGGCAATGCCGAGATAGGCGTCACGCCGGCCCTCGGCCGGCAGGACTTCGAAGATGACGGCAATCATGTTTCACTTTGCTCCGATGGGCGTCGAGACGTTCTTCAGGAAAATACGATCCTCCTTCAGGATAAACCGCTCGCGGCGGGAGAAGGCATAATTTTCCCGGCCGAGCGGATCGGCGGCAAGCCGGGCGCGATAGGCCTCGTAGGCCGCGAGGCTCTCGATGTTGTAGGCGCCGTAAGCCGTTGTCGCCGACCCCTCATGCGGGCCGAAGTAGCCGATAAGATCGGCGCCGCAGCGCGGGATCGCCTCGCCCCAGTTGCGCGAATAGGTGGCGAACTCCTCCTTTTTGAAGGGATCGATTTCATAGCGGATGAAGCAGGTGATCATCGTCGTCTCCTTGTGGTCGGGCAAGGCGCCAAGCCTTCGATGGAGTGACTATGCCTCCTTGTTCGACGCGGATGCTTCGACTACGATCGAAGTATGAAGGAAGGTCCAGATATCGCTCTCATCGGATCGCTGATCGGCGATCCCGCCCGCGCCAACATGTTGACGGCGCTGATGGGCGGACGTGCGCTGACCGCAACCGAACTTGCGACACATGCCGGCATCACGCTGCAGACCGCCAGTTCCCACCTGTCCAAGCTCGAGGCCGGCGGTCTGCTCAGCCAGCGCAAGCAAGGCCGTCACCGTTATTTTCAGCTGGCAGAAGACGAAGTCGGGCTGATGCTCGAGAACCTGATGGGCTTTGCCGCCAGCCGCGGCATGAACCGGCACCGCCGCGGGCCGAAGGATCCGGCGCTGAGAAAAGCGCGCGTCTGCTACAATCATCTGGCCGGCGACTATGGCGTGCGCATGTATGACAGCCTGATTGCCGAAAAGCAGATCGAAGTCACCGGCGACGACCTGGCGCTGACGCCCGACGGGCAGAACCGGATCGAGGCGCTCGGCATCGACTATTCAGCACTCAAGAAATCCCGCCGCCCGATCTGCCGCACTTGCCTCGACTGGAGCGAGCGCCGCTCGCATCTGGCCGGTTCGCTTGGCGAAGCGTTGCTGACGCTATTCATCGACAAGGGCTGGGCCAAGCGCGAGGCGAACAGCCGCGCCATCCGCTTCACCGCCAATGGCGAGAAGGCTTTCTCCGAGCTGTTTCCGCAGTAGCGGCTGCCAGCAAAACCACTCTAGCCGACGATGGAAAAGGCCTCGCGGGTTTCGCCCGCGGCGGTCCTGACCGGCGTCTTGCCGATCCAGCCCACATGGCGTTCGAGGATCTTTGCCGCCTCGTCGCCTCGGCCTTCGCGCAAGGCGGCGAGGATCGCGCGGTGATCGTGATCGGTGCGCGCCTCCCAGCTCGTGCGCCAGGCGGAAAACAGGAAGCGGGCGCTCGCTGCATGCAGATCATCGATCGCCGCCAGCAGCCGCGGCATGCCGCAGGGTTCGAGGATCAGCCGATGGAAGGCGCGGTTTGCCGCCTCCCAGGAGCGCACGTCGCGCGAAGTATCGGCGGCGGCCGTGGCCATCTCGGCCCGATCGAGGATCGCCGGCGTCAGATGCGGGATGGCATGGCGAAGCGCCAGAACCTCAAGAACAGCGCGCATTTCGGCGACCTCCCTCACCTCCTTCAGGTCGAAGGAGGCAACGCGAACGCCGCGGCGCGGTTCGCTGACGGCAAGGCCCTGGGCCTCCAGCCGTCGAAAGGCTTCGCGAACGGGAACGTGGCTCGCACCGAACTCCTCGGCGATATGATCCTGCCGCAAGCGCTCCCCGGGCATGAGCATGCCGGAGATGATCCGCTCGGCCAGGGCCTTGCTGATGCGACTTGCGAGCGTGTCGTCCTGCTGCTTTTCCATCGCCTACTGATAGAGCCGCGAAACAATGCTGTCGAGCAAGCGCACGGGCGGTTTCGATAATTTCCAATGGTTGAGCTTTGGCCTACCATCGTATAAAAGCTCTGCCGTACGAAAGCCCCGCGCCGCGCGAACATTCCTCCCCCCGCCTGCGGCGCCTCTCCTCCCAGGGAACTGTTCCATATGACCGGTATCGATCTCATCATTTTTGATTGCGACGGCGTTCTCGTCGATTCCGAAATCATCGCGTCGGAAGTCGAAGCAGCACTGTTGACAGAAGCGGGTTACCCGATCAGCGTCGAGGAAATGGCGGAGCGTTTTGCCGGCATGACCTGGCACAACACGCTGCTGCAAATCGAGAAGGAAGCAAGCATCCCGCTTTCGGCCCAGCTCATCAGCAAGGTCGACGTCATCCTCGACGAGCGCCTTGCCCGCGACCTCAACATCATCGACGGCGTCAAGCCGATGCTGGCGCAACTGACGCTGCCGCACTGCATCTGCTCCAACTCGACCTCGGCGCGGCTTGCCATGATGCTCGGCAAGGTCGGCATCAAGGACCATTTCGGCCGACACATCTATTCCGCGCGCGACCTCGGCGCCGACCGCGTCAAGCCGAAGCCGGATATCTTCCTGCACGGCGCCAAGCAGATGGGCGTCGACCCGTCGCGGGTGCTGGTGATCGAGGACTCCGTGCACGGCATTCACGGTGCACGTGCCGCAGGCATGCGCGTCGTCGGCTTCACCGGCGGTTCGCACACCCATCCCTCGCATGCCGACCAGCTGACCGAAGCGGGTGCGGAAACGGTGATTTCGCGCATGACGGCGTTGCCGGGCGTGATCGCGGCCCTTTCCGCATGGTCGGAGTCGATGACGGCCTGATTGGCCGCAGGCGGTCGCACACCGCCATGCCCCTTTCGCTCCGGCTTTTCGGCCGGAGCGGGAAAGAAGCCTTCGGCCAACACGGCAGACGTCCAATTAGACGCCGAGGGACATGATGACACATTGCAGTGGCGTCACGTCCCCTAGAAAATCTTCCCGGTTTTCGAGGAGCCGCGCACGAGGGCCGTACCAAGCAAGCCCCATCGGGGTATTTTTAGGAGGAAACACAATGCGTCTTTCAATGTTGACCGGCCTGACCCTGGCGGCCAGCGTCGCCTTTGGCCCGCTCGCCTTCGCCGACATCACCATTGGCGTGATCACGCCGCTCACCGGCCCGGTCGCGGCCTATGGCGAGCAGGTGAAGAACGGCGCGGAAACGGCTGCAGACGAGATCAACAAGGCTGGCGGCATCAATGGCGAGAAGATCGTGCTGAAGATGCTCGACGACGCCGGCGATCCGAAGCAGGCCGTTTCGGTTGCCAACCAGGCTGCTGGTGAAGGCATCCGCTACGTCGTCGGCCCGGTTCTGTCGGGCACCTCGATGGCGGCTTCGGACATCCTTGCCGAAAACGGCATCCTGATGGTGACGCCGACGGCAACCACGCCTGACCTCACCACCCGCGGTCTCTGGAACGTGCTGCGCACCTGCGGCCGCGATGACCAGCAGGCCGAAGTCGCCGCTGCCTATGTGGTCAAGAACCTCAAGGACAAGAAGATCGCCGTCCTCCACGACAAGGCGCCTTACGGCAAGGGCCTTGCTGACGGCTTCAAGAAGGCGATCAATGCCGGCGGCATCACCGAAGTCGTTTATGAAGGCCTGAACCCGGGCGACAAGGACTTCAGCGCGATCGTTACCCGCCTGAAGTCGGAAAACGTCGATGTCGTCTACTTCGGCGGCTACCATCCGGAAGGTGGCCTGCTGGCACGCCAGATGCACGACCAGGGCGTGAAGGCGCAGATCTTCGGCGGCGACGGCCTGTCCAACACCGAGTTCTGGGCAATCGGCGGCGAAGCTGCGACCGGCACGGTCTACACCAATGCCAGCGACGCGACCAGCAACCCCGCCTCGGCTCCGGCTGTCGAAGCGCTGAAGGCGAAGAACATCCCGGCCGAAGCCTTCACGCTCAACGCCTATGCTGCCGTCCAGGTGCTGAAGGCCGGCATCGAGAAGGCAGGCTCCGCCGAAGACGCGACCGCGGTTGCAACTGCGATCAAGTCTGGCGAAGCCATCGACACGGTTCTCGGCAAGCTGACCTACAGCGAAGCCGGCGACCTGACCTCGCAGGCTTTCTCGCTCTACAAGTGGGAAGGCGGCAAGAGCGTTCCGGCTGAATAAGCCGCACACGACGGAAATGAAAACGCCGGGGCAAGCCCCGGCGTTTTTTTTGCGGCATAGGCCGCTGCTTACTTCTTCTTGCCCTTGGCCGGCGGGCCTTCGTCGAAGCCCACATAGACGGTGACATTGGATCCGGCGCCGGCCGGCAGCGTCACGTCGGCCTTGGTGAAGACGAACTGGGCCGAACCGGTTGCGGGGATTTCCACCGCATGCTGCGTCAGTTCCGAATAGAGCGTCTTGTCTTCGTCGGTTGCAGCCACGCGGATCGGCATGGTGACCTTGCCGGGACCACCGGCAGGACCGCTGACGACGCGGCCCTGGACCACGACGGTTATCGTCAACGCGCTCTCGCTCTGCACGCATTGCCGCGTGGTGTCTGCCAGGGAGGCCTGATAGACGAGCTTCGTCGGGTCGTTCTTGGCCCCCTTTGCGTAGCTGGCATGCACATTTGTGCCGTCACGAATGACGACCTGCGGGCATGCGGCCTGAACGACGGCCGGCGTCGGAGCAGCGGCACTGCCGCCTGCGTCGATCGCCCCACCGGATTGCGTCTTATTGCAGCCGGCTAGGACTGCGAGAAAAGATATTGCGAGAACAGGCCGGGAAACTTTGCCAAACACGTTGAACAACCTCTGCTGGACCGGTTGAAACTCCTTGACCGAAATCTCGGCCGGAAGACCTTTCATGGCCTTCGGGCATCGTCTATAGCAGCGACAAACTGAAAAATCGATTGGGTCAGTTCGTCCCTTCCGAATTTTCCGAAGCTAGTTTTGCGACCGGAAATTGGGTCGGTGACAAGAATAGATGCAGACTTTGTCAAGGACTGACGCAATAAGACGAGCGTGTCGCGACGACGTTTCCCAAGGTCGCCGCAATCCTTGAGGTGGGACGAAGGACAACGATGGTGAAGTATATCTCGACGCGCGGCGAAGCCGCTCCTCTCGGCTTCTGCGACGCGCTGCTTGCCGGTCTTGCGCGCGATGGCGGTCTCTATCTCCCCAAGGAATGGCCGAAGTTTTCCAAGAAGGAAATTCGCGGCCTGCGCGGCAAATCCTACCAGGACATTGCCTTTACCGTGCTCGAACCCTTCATCAATGGCGAGATCCCGGCGGCCAAGTTCCGCGAAATGATCGACGAGGCCTATGCCACCTTCCGCCACCCGGCGGTGGCGCCGCTGGTGCAGACCGGACCTAACGCCTTCGTCATGGAGCTCTTCCACGGCTCGACGCTCGCCTTCAAGGACGTGGCGATGCAACTGCTCGCCCGGCTGATGGACTATGTGCTTTCCGAACGCGGCGAGCGCGCCACCATCGTCGGCGCGACTTCGGGCGACACCGGGGGCGCCGCCATCGACGCCTTTGCCGGTCGTGAGCGCACCGACATCTTCATTCTTTTCCCGCACGGCAAAGTCTCACCGGTGCAGCAGCGGCAGATGACGACCTCGAGCGCATCGAACGTCCATGCGATTGCAGTCAACGGCAACTTCGACGACTGCCAGAACCTCGTCAAAGCGATGTTCAACGACGTCGCCTTCCGCGACCGCGTCAAGCTTTCGGGTGTCAACTCGATCAACTGGGCGCGCATCATGGCCCAGATCGTCTATTACTTCACGACGGCGGTCGCGCTCGGCGGCCCAGACCGCAAGATTTCTTTCACGGTCCCCACCGGCAACTTCGGCGATATCTTCGCCGGCTACGTCGCCAAGCGCATGGGCCTGCCGATCGATAAGCTGATCATCGCCACCAACGAAAACGACATTCTCGCCCGCACGCTGAAGACCGGCCGCTACGAGATGCGCGACGTCAAGGCGACCACCGCACCGTCGATGGACATCCAGATCTCGTCGAACTTCGAACGGCTTCTGTTCGAGGCGAACGATCGCGACCCGGGCGAAATCCGCTCGGCGATGGACGGGCTGAAGCAGTCCGGTTCCTTCACCATCCGCGAAAAGGCGCTGAAGGCGATCCGCAAGGAGTTCCGCGCCGGTCGCGCCTCGGAGAAAGAAGTCGCCAAGACGATCGCAAAGACGCTTGCAGACACGGGCTATCTGCTCGATCCGCATAGCGCCGTCGGCGTCTTCGTCGCCGCCAAACACGAGAAGGCATCCGCTCCCATGGTGACGCTTGCCACCGCCCATCCGGCGAAATTCCCGGACGCGGTAAAATCGGCAAGTGGTATTGACCCGGCGCTTCCGACGTGGCTTGCTGACCTGATGAACAGGGAGGAGCGTTTCGATATCCTGGATCCGGACCTGAAAACCGTCGAAGCCTTTATCGGCGAGCGTACCCGTCTCCGGGGGTAAGAACGAGAAGAAACGTATGATGAAAGTTGAGTGCACCCGGCTCCCTTCCGGGTTGACGGTGGTAACCGAGCACATGCCGCATCTCGAAAGTGTGGCGCTCGGCGTGTGGATCAAGTCCGGTTCGCGCAATGAAACTCTCGGCGAACATGGCATTGCCCATCTGCTGGAGCACATGGCTTTCAAGGGCACCGCGCGGCGCACCGCCCGCCAGATTGCCGAAGAGATCGAAAACGTCGGTGGAGAGGTCAATGCTGCGACCTCCACCGAAACGACCTCCTATTATGCCAGGGTTCTCAAGGACCACGTGCCGCTTGCTGTCGATATTCTCGCCGACATTCTGACCGAGTCCAGCTTCGACGAGGAAGAACTGCGCCGCGAGAAGCACGTGATCCTGCAGGAGATCGGCGCTGCCGACGACACACCCGACGATGTCGTCTTCGACCGCTTCGCCGAGACCGCCTATCGCAATCAGACCGTCGGCCGGCCGATCCTCGGCACGCCGGACACGGTCATGTCGTTCTCCGCCGACCAGATCCGGCACTATCTCGGCCGCAACTACACGACCGACCGCATGTTCGTGGTCGCCGCCGGCGCCGTCGAACACGAATCCTTTGTTCGCCAGGTCGAAGAACGCTTCTCGTCATTGCCGCGCACACCGATCGCAACGCCCGTGCTCGAGACTGCCCTCTACACCGGCGGCGAGAGCCGCGAAACCCGCGACCTGATGGACGCGCAGGTGCTGCTCGGCTTTGAAGGCAAGGCCTACCACGCGCGCGACTTCTATTGCTCGCAGATCCTCGCCAACATTCTCGGCGGCGGCATGTCCTCGCGCCTCTTCCAGGAAGTGCGCGAGCATCGTGGCCTCTGTTATTCGGTCTATGCCTTCCACTGGGGTTTCTCCGACACCGGCATCTTCGGCGTGCATGCTGCGACCGGCGGCGAGAACCTGCCGGAGCTGATGCCGGTCATCGTCGATGAACTGCGCAAATCCTCGATGAACATCGAGCAGCAGGAAATCGAGCGCGCCCGTGCCCAGATCCGCGCACAGCTTTTGATGGGTCAGGAAAGCCCGGCGGCCCGTGCCGGCCAGATCGCCCGTCAGATGATGCTCTACGGTCGCCCGATCCCGAATGAAGAACTGATGGAGCGCCTCTCCGGCATCACCATCGAACGCCTGACCGACCTTGCCGGTCGGCTGTTCTTCGACACCACGCCGACGCTTTCGGCGATCGGCCCGCTGGAACAACTTGCCCCGATGGGCGACATCCTGTCGTCACTGACCGGCAAGGCCGCCGTCCCGCACGCCGTCGCAAGCTAAGCCGAAGGCTGAACGGCCGGGCTCCATTTCATCAAAACGATGAAGCGATCCCGGCCTCCCAAACATTGCGCAATTTCGCGCGGAAGGCGCTTTCAAGCGTCGCCTGGAAACTGCGTTCGGCCAGCCGGCGCGCCACGGATGATGACCGCATGTCCGAATGGTGAAGTCTTTGCGACTTTTCGCAAAATCGGATTCGATTTGCGCGCAAAGTTGTGCAACGTTTCGATTTGTGACGGCGCAAAGACGTGCCGTCGGGCGGATGGTACAAGGTCCTCGCGCGTAAACGGAACGGCCTCGGAGGCAGCTATGACACGATCGGTTTTTCGGTTCCTGTCGCGGCAGCCGGAGACGGTCGAAATCGCCGACCAGAATTACCTGCTCCGCCTCCCCCGCTATTCCGATTATCGCCAGTGGTATCAGCTCAGAAGCGACAGCCGCGCCTTCCTGGAGCCGTGGGAGCCGACCTGGCGCACCGACGAAATGACCGAAAGCGCCTTCCGCGGCCGGGTCGTCCGCAACGAGCAGGAATATGCCTCCGGCCAGGCGGTACCGCTCTTCCTTTTCCACAAGCCAGGCGAGGTCCTGCTCGGCGGACTGACGATCGGCCACATTCGCCGCGGCGCCGGGCAAAACTGCATGATCGGCTACTGGATGGGCGCGCGCCACGCGGGCAAAGGCCACATGTTTGCGGCCCTCAGGCTCGCGATCCCCTACATCTTTTCGACCCTTGAGTTGCACCGTATTGAAGCAGCCTGTATTCCGGACAACTCAAGAAGCATCCGGCTCCTTGAAAAGGCCGGTTTTGAGCGTGAAGGCTATTTAAGACAGTACTTGAGAATCAACGGCCAGTGGCGAGACCATCTGCTCTTTTCTCTCCTGTCCGACGATGCCCTACCGAACAGGAATATGCCCCTTTGATGCCTCTAGCCCGCTCGCCCTTCGCCTGGTCAGCCTCCAAGCTGGCAGCGTTTCTGATAACGCTCACGACGATTTTCTGTGCGCTCGGCGGCGCGGCCCAGGCTTTGGAGCCGGTCAAGATTTCGCGCGAAGACACGGCGCTCGACCTGACGGCAACGACCGAAATCTACAGCGGCCGCAACGAAGCCTTTCAGGTTTCGACAGCACCCGGAACCGACGGCATCGTGCGCCGCATCGAAGTGCGCTCCAACAGTGCGGACCATCAGGGCGACTGGGCTGTGTTCGCGCTCGCCAACGTTTCGGCCGAACCGCTCGACCGCGTGATCGTCGCACCGCATTTCCGACTGGTGAATTCCAAGCTCTTCTGGCCGGACCTCGGCTCCAAGCGCATTCTTTCGATCACGCCAAGCGAAGGCTCCGCGCTCAGCCGCGAACCGAGCGACGAGGCGGACGTTTTCCGCATCACGCTGGCGCCGGGCGTCATCATCACCTTCGTCGCCGAACTGGCAACACCGGAACTGCCGCAGATCTATCTCTGGGAGCCGGACTCCTACAAGGACACGGTCAACGCCTTCACGCTCTATCGCGGCATCGTGCTCGGCATTGCCGGCCTGCTTGCGGTGTTCCTGACCATCCTTTTCGTCGTCAAGGGAACCTCGATGCTGCCGGCAACGGCAGCCCTTGCCTGGGCCGTTCTCGCCTATATCTGCGTCGACTTCGGCTTCTTGTCGAAGCTCATCAGCGTGACGGCGGGGGACGAGCGAATATGGCGCGCGGGCACAGAGGTCTTCCTTGCGGCCGGCCTCGTGATCTTCCTGTTCACCTACCTCAATCTCAACCGCTGGCACCAGCATCTCGGCTATGCGACGCTCGCCTGGATCCTCGGCCTCGGCCTGCTCTTCGGCGTCGCCGTCTACGACCCAGCGATCGCATCCGGCATCGCCCGCCTCTCCTTCGCGCTGACCGGCACGGTCGGCATCGTCCTGATCGCCTATCTCGGCTTCAACCGCTACGACCGCGCGATCCTTCTCGTTCCCGCCTGGCTGCTGATCCTCGTCTGGCTCTTCGGCGCCTGGCTGACGGTCACCGGCCAGCTCGCCAACGACATCGTGCAGCCGGCGCTCGGCGGTGGTCTCGTGCTGATCGTACTGTTGATCGGCTTTACCGTCATGCAGCACGCGGTCGCCGGCAGCGGCTACCAGCAGGGCCTGTTCTCCGATCTCGAGCGCCAGTCGCTGGCGCTCACCGGCTCCGGCGACACCGTCTGGGACTGGGACGTCGCCCGCGACCGGGTGGTGACGATGCCCGATATCTCGACGCAGCTCGGCCTGTCGCTCGGCAGCATGCACGGCCCCTTGCGCAACTGGCTTCCGCGGCTTCACCCTGACGATCGCGACCGCTTCCGCGCCACGCTCGACGTGTTGCTGGAACGCCGCCGCGGCAAGCTGAACCATGAATTCCGCGTACGCGCCGAGGACGGCCACTATCACTGGCTCTCGATCCGTGCCCGGCCGGTGCTTGGTGCCAACGGCGAAATCATCCGCTGCGTCGGCACGATCATCGACATTACCGAACAGCGCAACTCGGTCGAACGGCTGCTGCACAACGCCCTGCTCGACAATCTGACCGGGCTTCCGAACCGTCAGGTCTTCCTCGACCGGCTGCAGGCCATGCTCTTGATGGCCGACGGCAGCAACTCGGTCCGCCCGACGGTGCTTGCGATCGACATCGACCGCTACAAGCAGGTCAACGATCTCTTGGGCATTGCCGCCGGCGATAACATCCTCATCGCGCTGACGCGACGCCTGCGCCGGCTGCTGCGCCCGCAGGACACGCTGGCTCGCCTCGGTGGCGACCAGTTCGGCCTGATCCTGATGTCCGAGCGCGATCCGGCCAAAGTCGCCGATTTCGCCGATGCGGTGAGCAAGGCGATCATGGTGCCCCTCAACTACGGCAACCGCGAAATCAACCTGACCGCATCGATCGGGCTCGTCTCCTGGCTCGACCAGGAACAGAGTGCGACCGGCCTTCTCGACGACGCAGAGCTCGCGATGTTCCGGGCCAAGAAGGAAGGCGGCAACCGCGTCGAGCCTTTCCGCCCGGCCTTCCGCACCTCCGGCTCGGACCGCATGCAGCTTGAAGCCGATCTCAAGAAGGCAATCGAGCGCAAGGAACTTTCTCTCGTCTACCAGCCGATCGTGCGATTGAACGATGCCGAGATCGCCGGCTTCGAGGCCCTGATGCGCTGGGATCACCCCAAGCGTGGCAACATCTCGCCGACCGAGTTCATCCCGATCGCCGAGAATTCCGACCTCATCAACCAGCTCGGCATGTTCGCCTTCGACCGGGCGACCAGCGACCTGACGGAATGGCAGCTGCAGACCGGCGATCTGCCGATCTTCGTCTCGATCAACCTTTCGAGCGCGCAGCTTCTCAACAATGAGCTTTATGACGACGTCCGTGCCATTCTCACCAAGAACCGCTGCGACCCGGGCAAGGTGAAGATGGAGCTGACTGAATCGCTGGTAATGGAAAATCCGGAGCAGGCCCGTCTCGTACTCGAAAAGCTGAAGGAAGCCGGTCTCAAGCTGGCACTCGACGACTTCGGCACAGGCCACTCGTCGCTCTCCTACCTCACCCGCTTCCCCTTCGACACGATCAAGATCGACAAGGCGCTGGTGCGCGACCCAAGCGACAAGCGCGGCATCCTCTTGCGCTCCGTCATCACGATGGCGCGCGAGCTCGACATGCAGGTGGTGGCCGAGGGCATCGAATCCGAGGACGACGCAATCCAGCTGTCGCAGATGGGCTGCGACTATGGGCAGAGCTTCCTCTTCGGTCCGCCGATCGGTTCGGAATCGATCCAGCGCCTGCTGAAGGAACGCTTTCCACTGATGAAGCGGGCGTAATCGCCAAGGCGACGCCGCTCAGCGCGCAGACCAACGTCTCCAGGCCCGTCGGTTACAATCCGACGGGCTTTTCATTTCTGCATCAAGGATCTGGGAAAGGTCGGTCAGCCGCCAATCAGGCGTGGCCGGCATCCATGGAGAGCATCGCGGCCGAAACACCCATCAGCGCCAGCGCCCGATCGTATTTGTCGTCGAGCGCCTTGTCGAAGATCAGTTCATCGCGCGCCGGGCATGTGAGCCAGCCATTCTGGGTGATTTCCGATTCGAGCTGGCCCGGTCCCCACCCGGCGTAGCCGAGCATCATTGTCGCGCGCACAGGCCCCTCCCCGCGCGAAATGGCGCGGACGATGTCGAGCGTCGCCGTCAGGCAGATATCGTCGCTGACGGGAATGCTGGAATCGCTCAGATAATCGTCGGAATGCAGCACGAAGCCGCGCCCGGTCTCGACCGGACCGCCCGCCTGAATCTGGAAATCCCGTGTTACCTGCGGGAGTCGGATCGCCTCGTCCTCATCGAGAAGATCGAGGTGAAGCAGCACGTCGGGGAAGGTCAGTTGCTGAGGCCGGTTGAGAATGAAGCCCATGGCGCCATCGTCCGAATGGGCGCAGATGAAGATGACCGTGCGAGCGAAATTGGCGTCAAACATCCCGGGCATGGCGATCAGGAACTGACCGTCAAGAAAGCCTCGCTCGCGTCTCTTTTGCGCCATCGGAGTAGCCATCATGCGAACAGCCTATCAATTCGCCGCGAAATGAAAAGCGCCTCAGCGTCGCGGCCCATAATTATTGCACGCACGGCGTTCACTTCGCCGTGTCCGATCAAGCAATTATGATCGTTGCGTCCGTCGCAGCGTCTGGAGCGGTTTTGGCAAAAGCGATATTGCTTGCCGTATGATCCAGTGCTTCACCCACCAGAAAATGGCCCAGTTCATCGGCGCGGCAAGCCTTGCCGGCTGTTTTTTTCTCCCCTTCGGCGCCAACGCGGCCACCAGCGAGTGGGTCACCTCCCCCGGCGGCATGATCCGTCTGGTCGCCGCCCAGCCCAAAGAGGATGGCACGATCCCGGCGACGCTGGAGGTCAAGCTCAACCCTGGCTGGAAGACCTATTGGCGCGAGCCGGGTGCAAGCGGCATTCCCCCGCAGGTGACGCTCGACCCGGCAGGCGACGTGGAGCTGGAAAAGATCGGCTTCCCGGTGCCCAAGACGTTCGACGACGGCGTCGTGCGCTACATCGGCTATGACAGGCCGGTCGCCTTTCCGCTGACCTTGAAGCGCGTCCACGGCAGCGGCGACGTTACCATTCGCGCCTCCGTGTTCCTCGGCATCTGCGAGGACATCTGCATCCCCATTCAGGGCGAGCTAACGCTCGCCATCAAGCAAGGCGGCTTCGACAATCCGCTCGACGGCGCGCGGATCGACGATGCCGTTGCCGCGTTGCCGGAGGCGCCGTCGGCTGATTTCTCGGTGACGGCGAGCCGCTACGATGCCGACAAGGCGCTGATGCATCTGTCGGTTCGCCTGCCCGCCGACGACAAGGATCCGGAACTCTTTCTCGCCGGACCTTCAGGCATTTCGTTCGGCAAGCCTGAGATCCTGCCTGCAGGCGACAGGGCGTTAAACGCAGCCGTTCCGGTGAGGCTCACGGGCAAGGACAGGGAACTCAAAGGCAAGCCGATCGTTTTGACTGTGCGCGCCCAGGGCCGCAGCATGGAGACGACCCTTGCCTTTGATTAGGGCGCATCTATAGTCCGCCGAGTTCTCCGACGAGTGCGGAGAACCGAGACGCAAGCAACGCAAGGAGAGCGCCGTGACCATTGCCGTCGGAGACAAGCTGCCAGCCGCAACCTTCAAGGAAAAGACCGCCGACGGTCCCGTCGAGGTCACCACCGATCAGCTCTTTGCCGGCAAGCGCGTCGTGCTCTTTGCCGTTCCCGGCGCGTTCACGCCCACCTGCTCGCTCAACCACCTGCCCGGCTATCTCGAAAACCGCGACGCGATCCTTGCCCGCGGTGTCGACGACATCGCCGTGGTCTCGGTCAACGACCTGCATGTGATGGGTGCCTGGGCGACCACGTCGGGCGGCATGGGCAAGATTCACTTCCTCTCGGACTGGAACGCCGCCTTCACCAAGGCGCTCGGTATGGACATCGACCTGTCGGCCGGCACGCTCGGTGTGCGCTCCAAGCGCTATTCGATGCTCGTCGAGGACGGCGTGGTGAAGTCGCTCAATCTCGAAGAAAGCCCTGGCCAGGCGACCGTTTCGGGCGCCGCCGCCATGCTCGAGCAGCTCTGAGCGCAGAAGCGAGTGCAAATGAAAAACGGGCCTCTACGGCCCGTTTTTTTCATTTCACGAGAAGTGAGTCCGAACGACGCCCCTTCTTGTAGGGTTCCATGCCCTTGCGGGCGAGCTCGTCGGCGCGTTCGTTTTCCGGATGACCGGCATGGCCCTTGACCCAGTGCCATGTCACCTTGTGGCGGCGATTGGCTTCGTCGAGCCGCTGCCAGAGCTCGCCGTTTTTCACCGGCTTCTTGTCCGCAGTCTTCCAGCCGTTCTTCTTCCAGCCGTGGATCCACTTGGAGATGCCGTCCATCACATATTTGCTGTCGGTGTAGAGATCGACCTCGCAGGCGCTCTTCAGGGCGTCGAGCGCCGAGATTGCCGCCAGCAGCTCCATGCGGTTGTTGGTGGTCTCGGCCTCGCCGCCGGACAGCTCCTTTTCCACCTCGCCATAGCGCAGCACAGCGCCCCAGCCGCCCGGCCCCGGATTGCCCGAGCAGGCACCGTCGGTAAAGATATCGACATGTTTCATGCCTGACCCCCGTCCCGGCGCAGGCCATATTCGGCGCTGGACGTAATCGCCCGGTGGAACCGGATCTTCGTCAGATATTCGAGCGGATCTTTCTTGACCACCAACGCGCCCGCGGGCGTCATCAGCCAGTCGTAGAGGCGCGTCAGGAAGAAGCGCAGCGCCGAGCCGCGGCAAAGCAGCGGCAGGGCGTCGACCTCGGCGGGCGTCAGCTTGCGCACGCTCTCGTAGCCCGAAAGCATCGCCATGCCCTTGGTGATGTTGTAGGAGCCGTTCTTCTCGAAGCACCAGGAATTGAGGCAGACGGCGACGTCATAGGCGAGATAGTCGTTGCAGGCGAAGTAGAAGTCGATCAGCCCGGAGAGCTGGTCGCCGAGGAAGAAGACGTTGTCCGGAAAGAGATCGGCGTGGATGACGCCTTCCGGCAGCGATTTCGGCCAATGGCGCTCCAGATGTTCGAGCTCCGCCGATATCTCGTCCTTGAGACCTGCCTGAACCTCATCGGCGCGCGCTTCGGAATTGACCCAGAGCGGCCGCCAGCCGCCGACGGAGAGCGCATTGGTGCGCTTCAGCGCAAAGCCTTCGCCGGCGACGTGCATGGCCGCCAGCGCCTTGCCCACTTCGTGGCAGTGCTTGGCTTCAGGCTTTCTCAGCCACATGCCCTCGAGGAAGGAGATGACGGCGGCAGGGCGGCCGGAGAGCTCACCGAGTAGCTCGCCATCGGCGCGCGGCAGCGGCAGCGGGCAGGACAACCCACGTTCGGCCAGATGATGCATGAGGCCCAGGAAGAACGGCAGGTCGCCGGCATTCACGCGCTTTTCGTAGAGCGTGAGGATGTAGGAGCCTTTGGTCGTGTGCAGCAGGAAATTGGAGTTCTCGACACCCTCGGCGATCCCCTTGTAGGAGGTCAGCTGGCCGACGTCATAAGCGGTGAGAAAACGGGCGAGATCATCTTCCGTAATATCGGTGTAAACGGCCAAGGGTGTCCACTCTCAAGAAAATGCGGGCAGGGAATGCGGCTTATTCGCCGTTGACGAAGGCCATGTCGGCAGCCGTCAGCGGCACGTGGCGGATCTCGCGGTTTACGAGGAAGTTCTCGTTCTCCTCGACCGTATCGGCAAGTTCCACCGAAGCGTCGTAGCGTTCGCGAAACGCCTCGATGATCTCGTTGACGATTACTTCCGGCGCAGACGCGCCGGCCGACAGGCCGACCGTAGAGATATCGCCGATTTCGTCCCAGTCGATTTCCGACGCCCGCTGGACCAGCACTGATTTTTTCGCGCCGGCCCGAAGGGCCACCTCGACAAGCCGCTTGGAATTGGACGAGTTGGGCGCGCCGACGACCAGGAACAGGTCGCAGCCGGGTGCTGCCTGCTTCACCGCCTCCTGGCGATTGGTGGTGGCGTAGCAAATCGAATCGGCGGCGGGCGCCGTCAGGTTCGGGAAGCGCTCGTGCAGCCGCTTGATGACGCCGGCGGTGTCGTCGACCGACAGTGTCGTCTGGGTGACGAAACCAAGATTGTCCGGGTCCGGCGGCTGATAGACGTCGGCGTCCTCGACGGTCTCGACCAGCGATACCGTGCCTTCAGGCAATTGGCCCATAGTGCCGATCACTTCCGGATGGCCGGCATGGCCGATCAGGACCACATGGCGGCCGAGGCGGTTGTGGCGCATCGCCTGCTTGTGGACTTTCGAGACCAGCGGACAGGTGGCGTCGAGATAGAAAAGGTTGCGGGCATCCGCGTCGGCGGGCACCGATTTCGGCACGCCGTGCGCCGAAAAGACGACCGGTTGCTTGCGGTGCTCCGGCGGGATCTCGTCGAGCTCTTCAACGAAGATTGCGCCCTTGGCTTCGAGGCCTTCGACGACGTAGCGATTGTGGACGATCTCATGGCGGACATAGACCGGTGCGCCGAATTCCTTCAGCGCCAGGACGACGATCTGGATCGCGCGGTCGACGCCGGCGCAAAAGCCGCGCGGGCCGCAAAGGCGGATGGTGATCGGGGATTTTTCTGCCGCTGATGATGCCATGGATCAGGATGCCATTAGTAGGAAAACGAGCGCTGCGATCGCCGGGCCGCCCTGGATGAGGAGGATGCGCGGCTTGACCGACCACGCGCCATATATAGCGGCAACGACCACGCACACAAGGAAGAACACCTTCAGCTGAAAGGCAAAGGCGGCTTCCGCCTGGATCAACGACCAGAACAGACCGGCGGCAAGAAAGCCGTTGTAGAGCCCCTGGTTGGCCGCGAGCACCCGTGTCGCCTCGGCCTGCTCGGCCGTCATGCGGAACACGGCCCTTCCCTTCGGCCCGGTCCACAGGAACATTTCCAGCACCAGAAAACCGATATGCAGCAAGCCGGTCAAAGCAATCAATGTGTTTGCAATGATCGTCATAATTGCTCCCACCGCCGTTCGTCCCACACGGTTAGCATGACGGCAAACGCGAGACTATCGCCCGCGCCGCATAGCATAGATGCCGCTGACCAACACCAGAGCCGCTGCCAGCCCATACCAGGTCAGCGCATATTGCAGGTGGTTGTTGGGCAGGTCGAACTGGGTGACACCGCCAATCGGCAGACCGCCCGGATTGGGCGTCGCATCGGCATCGACGAACAGCGGCACGACCTTGTCGGCGGGAAGGCCGACCGAAGACGCCATCGTGTCGAGATCCTTCCAGTAGAAGATGTTCTTGGCGAGGTCGTTGTCGGGAACGAGCGACGACGGCTTTCCGTCAAGCTTCGGCCTTGCAAGACCATGAACGCCTACGAAGGCGGGAAGCTCGCCGGCAAGCCGGGTCGATGCATCCTTCTGCTCGAAAGGCACGAAACCGCGATTGACGAAGAGAAAACGGTCGTCGTCCAGCCGTAGCGGCGTGAAGACGTAATAGCCGGTGCGGCCATTGAACGTCGCGAAGAAATGCCGCTCCTTGGTGTGGTCGAACCCACCGGTCACCGAAACCGTGCGGTAGTCGATGTCGCCACCATCAGCGAGGATCTTCTCGATCTCGGCAAGCGTCGCCGGCGGCGCAGACCTGCGCTCGGCCATGGCTGAAAGCAAGCTTTCCTTCCAGTGTAGCCGCTGCATCTGCCAGGTACCGAGAGAGACAAGAATGGCAAATGTCGCGACGAGCAGCAGCAACGTGCCGATGCGGCCGATCAGGCCACGCTTTTTGCTGGTCGCGATCTCAGCCACGGTCGATCTCGCCGGGACGCGCATTGTTGCGATATTGCAGGTTGATCAGGATACCCTTCAGCATCCGCGTCAGGCCGAGGCTGAAAATCACCGCAAGCGGGATCCACAAGATGAAATGCAGCCAGAGCGGCGGGTTGAAGTTGACCTCCGCCCAGAGCGCCGCGCCGACGACAATGAAGCCGACGATCAGGATCACGAAGACCACGGGACCGTCGCCGGCATCGGCGAACTTGTAGTCGAGATCACAGCTTGCGCAGGCGGGCTTGACCTTCAGAAACCCGTCGAAAAGCTTGCCCTGGCCGCAGCGCGGGCAAAGCCCCTTGATCCCGGTCATCACCGGGTCAACCGGCGGGAAATGTGCCTTGTCTTCACTCACGGCTTGATCTCGATTGGCGTGTTGTTGGGAACCATGGCCCAGATTTCTTCCATTTCGGCATTGGTAACGGCAATGCAGCCATTCGTCCAATCGAAGCGCTGCGTCAAAAAGGCCAGCCAGCCGAAATAATTGGGCTGGCCATGGATCATGATCATGCCGCCCGGATCGACACCGTTCGCGGCAGCGGCAGAGACATCGGCCAGCGCCGGATAAGAGACGTGGATGGACTTGTAGTAACCGCTGCCGGGATTGCGCCAGTCGAGAGAATAGAGCCCTTCCGGCGTCCGCTGGTCTCCCTCCTGACGCTTGTGACCGATGGGGTTGCCGCCGAGGGCAACCGTGTATTCACGGATCACCTGGTCACCTTGCAAGAGCTGCAACAGCCGCCGCTCCTTGTGCACGACAACCCTGTCCGCGCTATCGGCCGCCGCAGCGGGAAAACCGCCGGATACCACTAGCGTCGCAGCCACCAAGGCCAACCTCATTTCCGTCTCCCCTCAAGCCGATCTGCGGGCACACCACCAAAAGAACAAGGCGGCTGCATGACTGCAACCGCCTTGTTCCTTGACTTAGATGCTCGCGCTATCAGCCGTGCGCGATCGGCGCGCCCCAGCTTCCCCAGATGTAGATGGAGAAGAACAGGAACAGCCAGACGACGTCAACGAAGTGCCAGTACCAGGCGGCCGCTTCGAAGCCGAAGTGCTGCTTCGGTGTGAAGTCACCACGCAGTGCGCGGAACAGGCAGACGAGCAGGAAGATCGTGCCGACCAGAACGTGGAAGCCGTGGAAACCGGTCGCCATGAAGAAGGTCGCGCCGTAGATCGAGTCCTTGAAGGCGAAGGGAGCGTGGGCGTATTCGTACGCCTGGACGAAGGAGAACAGCACGCCGAGCACGACCGTCAGCGTCAGGCCGTTGATCAGGCCCTTGCGGTCATTGTGCAGCAGCGCGTGATGCGCCCAGGTCACCGTCGTGCCCGACAAAAGCAGGATGACGGTGTTGTAGAGCGGCAAGTGCCACGGATCGAGCACTTCGATGCCCTTCGGCGGCCAGACGCCACCGGTGAAGGTAGCGCGGGTTGCCTGGATGGCTTCACCCGGGAACAGGCTCGCATCGAAGAAGGCCCAGAACCAGGCCGCGAAGAACATCACTTCAGAAGCGATGAACATGAGCATGCCGTAGCGCAGATGCAGCGAAACGACGCGGGTGTGGTGGCCCTCGTGCGCTTCCTTCACCGTGTCCGACCACCAGCCGTACATGGTGTAGAGCACGATGATGAGGCCTGCGAGCAGGATCCAGACGTTGGCAAGCTCGAGGCCGAAGATCTTCAGCGAGCTACCCGACAGGTAACGCATGTAGCAGATGCCGCCGAACGCCATGACAAAGGCGCCGATGGAAGCAAGCAGCGGCCAGGGGCTCGGGTCGATGATGTGGTAGTCGTGATTCTTCTGATGCGCACCGGCCATGTCAGTAATCCCCGATATGTCTCTCTCTTGTCGCCCTTCCGGCATAGCCGAAAAGGACCTCCAGTCAAAGTTTGTTCTGTTCCGTCTTCACCTGTGCGACCGGTTTCGACGGTTCGCGCGGATAGAAGGTGTAGGAAAGGGTCAGCGTCTTGATGTCCTTGGTCTCCACCGCCTTGACCATGTCCGGATCGACGAAGAATACCACCGGCATCTCCATCTCCTCTCCCGGCTGCAGGGTCGTCTCGGTGAAGCAGAAGCACTGGACCTTGTTGAAATAGGCGCCCGCCTGCATCGGCGTGACGTTGAAGGTCGCCTGGCCCGTCGTCGGCTTCGACGACAGGTTCTTTGCCTTATACATCACCTGCACCGTTTCACCGATGCGGATGTCGATGTCGCGCTGGACCGGCTTGAACTCCCAGGGCAGGCCGCCCGAAGTGTTCGCGTCAAAGGTGACCTTGACCTTCTCGTCGAGGATGACGTCCGACGCCTGCTCGACGCGCTGCGTCGTGCCGTTATAGCCGGTGACGCGGCAGAACATGTCGTAAAGCGGTACAGCCGCATAGGCCATGCCCACCATGCCGCCAACGAAGGCGAGGCAAGTGCCGACGACGACGCGGTTGGAGCGCTGCGAGCTTGTGGTCTGCGGTGATTTCGTCATGCCATTTCGCCTCAGTTGACCATGCCGTTGCCGAACTTGATCAGCGTGACGATGTAGAAGAGGACGACGAGGCCGAAGAGCACGAAGCCGAGCGCGATGTTGCGGCCGCGGCGCGATTTCTTCTGGGCATCAGTGAGCTTGACGGTTTCCATCAGGCAATACTCCCGGCATTCAGCCAGATATTGACGATCAGGTGATCCGCCATCAGGGCGGAGAAGATCACGAACAGATACATGATCGAGAAGGCAAAGAGCTTCTTGGCCGGCAGCATGCGCTCATCTGATTCCGGCATGCGCAGCACGCCGATCGAGTACCATACGAAGCCAAGGCCGAGGGCCGCTGCGACTGCGCCGTAACCAATGCTCGCAAAACCGAGCAAGGTGGGACAGATGCCGATAAGTGCGGTCAGAACGGCGTAGATGACGATCTGCTTCTTGGTGGTCGCCTGGCCGCAGACATTTGGCATCATCGGTACGCCGACAGCGCCGTAGTCGCCCATCTTGAAGAGGGCGAGCGCCCAGAAATGCGCCGGGGTCCATAGGAAGGTGATCAGGAAAAGCACGATGCTCTCCACCGACACGGCGCCGGTCACGCAGGCCCAGCCGATCATCGGCGGGAAAGCGCCGGCAGCACCGCCGATGACGATGTTCTGCGGCGTCGAGCGCTTCAGCCACATCGTGTAGATGACCACGTAGAAGAAGATGGTGAATGCGAGCAACCCGGCTGCGAGCCAATTGACGGCGAGCCCGAGGATGATCACGGAAAAAGCAGACAGCGTCAGGCCGAATGCCAGCGCTTCCTGCGGCAGGATCTTGCCTGCCGGGATCGGGCGCTTGGCGGTACGGGTCATGACCGCGTCGATGTCGGCGTCATACCACATGTTCAGCGCGCCCGAGGCGCCAGCGCCGACGGCGATGCAGAGGATGGCGATGAAACCGATGAAAGGATTGATGTGTCCTGGTGCCAGCACCAGCCCGGCGAATGCCGTGAAGACGACCAGGGACATGACACGCGGCTTCAAAAGCTCGAAGTAATCGCGCGCAGAGGCTTCGGACAGGCGCGGTACGCCTTCCATGCCGACTGCTTCGTGATTGTCGATGACCGTCATGTCCTGTCCCTGCAAAAGTCCCGGCCGCAAGGGCCGTGTGTCGCCGGTTGCCCGGCGGGGTGAAGCCGCCGGAACCGGCGGCTTCTGTTCTTTGCCCGTCACTTGATGCGCGGGAGCTGTTCCCACTGGTGGAACGGCGGCGGCGAAGACAGCTGCCATTCCAGAGTGTTCGCGCCCTCGCCCCACGGGTTGTCGCCAGCGACGCGCTTCTTGGCGAAGGCTTCGAAGACGCCGAAGAGGAAGATCAGGACGCCGACGGCTGCGATGTAGGAGCCGTAGGACGAAACCATGTTCCAGCCGGCATAGGCATCCGGATAGTCGATGTAACGGCGCGGCATGCCTGCGAGGCCGAGGAAGTGCTGCGGGAAGAAGATCAGGTTCACGCCGATGAACATGACCCAGAAGTGCAGCTTGCCGACGAACTCGGAGTACATGTAGCCGGTCATCTTCGGGAACCAGTAGTACCAGGCAGCAAAGATTGCGAAGACGGCGCCGAGCGACAGAACGTAGTGGAAGTGAGCAACCACGTAGTAGGTGTCGTGCAGCGAGCGGTCGAGGCCGGCGTTGGCGAGCTGAACGCCCGTGACGCCACCGACGGTGAACAGGAAGATGAAGCCGATCGCCCAGACCATCGGGGTCGTGAAGCGGATCGAACCACCCCACATCGTCGCGATCCACGAGAAGATCTTAACGCCCGTCGGAACAGCGATGACCATCGTCGCGAAGACGAAGTAGCGCTGCGTGTCGAGCGACATGCCGACGGTGTACATGTGGTGTGCCCACACGATGAAGCCGACGGCGCCGATCGCGACCATGGCGTAGGCCATGCCGAGGTAGCCGAAGATCGGCTTGCGCGAGAAAGTGGAAACGATGTGGCTGACGATGCCGAAGCCCGGCAGGATCAGGATGTAGACTTCCGGGTGACCGAAGAACCAGAACAGGTGCTGGAACAGGATCGGGTCGCCGCCGCCTTCAGGCGCGAAGAAGGCCGTGCCGAAGTTGCGGTCGGTGAGCAGCATGGTGATGCCGCCTGCCAGAACCGGCAGCGAGAGCAGAAGCAGGAAGGCGGTGATCAGAACCGACCAGGCAAAGAGCGGCATCTTGTGCAGCGTCATGCCCGGAGCGCGCATGTTCAGGATCGTGGTGATGAAGTTGATCGCACCGAGGATCGAGGACGCGCCGGCAATGTGCAGGCCGAGGATGACGAAGTCCATCGCCGGTCCTGGCATGCCCGATGTCGAGAATGGCGGATAGATCGTCCACCCTCCCCCTGCGCCGTAGGCACCAGCCGGGCCTTCGACGAACATCGAAAGCAGCACGAGCAGGAAGGCAGGAATGATCAGCCAGAAGGAGATGTTGTTCATGCGCGGGAACGCCATGTCCGGCGCACCGATCATGATCGGAACCATCCAGTTGGCGAAGCCACCGATCAGCGCCGGCATGACCATGAAGAAGATCATGATGAGCGCGTGCGCGGTCGTGAACACGTTGAACATGTGCTTGCCGCCATCGATGGCAGCATCGCCCTCGAAGCCGTAAACCATCTGCGCCAGGCCGTGGAAGATCTGGATGCCTGGCTCCTGGAGCTCGGCGCGCATGAAGATGGACAGCGTGCCGCCGATGATGCCCGCGAAAATCGCGAAGATCAGGTAGAGCGTGCCGATGTCCTTGTGGTTGGTCGACAGGAACCAGCGCTGGAAGAAGCTCAAAGGCTTATGCGCATGGTCTGCGTGGCCATGATCGGAGTGATCATGGCGTTGGTCGTGATGAACGGCTGTTCCAGCCATGGGTCGAGCTCCCCTTCCGATTACTGTGCGGCGTTAGCGGCGACGTCGACGGTCTTGGCCGAGTCGATGGACGCCATGAGCGCCTTGTTCGCATCGCCAACATTCGTTGCGGCGGCTGCGAGCCAGGTGTCGTATTTTTCCTGCGAAACCACGCGGATGGCGATCGGCATGTAAGCGTGGTCCTTACCGCAGAGCTCGGAACACTGGCCGTAGTAGAGACCTTCGCGCTCGGCCTTGAACCAGGTTTCGTTCAGGCGACCGGGAACGGCGTCGATCTTCACGCCAAAGGCAGGCATTGCAAAAGCGTGGATCACGTCAGCAGCGGTGACGAGAACACGAACCGTCTTGCCGACCGGCACGACGACTTCGTTGTCGACGGCGAGCAGGCGCGGATATTCTTTCTTGTCTTCCTTGCCGAGCGTCGCGCGATCTTCTTCCTTCATCATGATGCTGTCGAAGGTGAGCGGGCTTTCGCCGACTTCATACTCGTAGGACCAGTACCACTGGTTGCCGGTCGCCTTGAGCGTCAGGTCCGGATTGGCCGGCGGCGTCAGCTGCGCGGTCAGGAGCTGGAAGGACGGAATGGCGAGGAAGAGAAGGATGACGACCGGACCGACGGTCCAGACGACTTCGATCGCGGTGTTGTGGCTGGTCTTGGACGGAACCGGGTTCGCGCTTTCGCGGAACTTGATCACAACGATGATCAAAAGGAGGAGAACGAAGAGAGTAATCGGAATGATGAACCACAGGGTATAATGTTCAAACCACGTGATTTCTTCCATGATGCCCGTAGCGGCCGTCTGAAAATTCGTCTGCCATTCGACAGGCTTGTCAGCAAAGGCGCTCGAAGCAAAAAGCAGACAGGCAAGCGCTGCCAGAACTGCATAAGCCTTGTTTTTCACAATGTGTCTCCCCAATGCGCTTGATCAGGATCAAACCGGAACGCAGAATCCCTGCGATACTGCTGCGCTTCAAACCACAGTTTGTCCGATGCCGCAACATCTGACCAATCAACCCCATGCGGCATTTTTGCACAAACGCAGCTTTTCACACAGGCACCCCTCGAAACCCGTGGCGAAACCACCTATAGGGGCTCTTCTGCGCGCTTGGCGATCCGATTGCACAGCGCTTTGACGGCGGCGCGCCGGATAGGGCGCCCAACCCGCCCAATTTCCGCCATATGGCGCTGGAATGTGCCCCGCAGGGCTTTTCATTTATTCCTGCGCGCTTCAAGAATAGCCCTGATGATTCGACGTTTTGAGGTTTACATGGGCCTGCCCCTCTTTTCCCGACTGTCGGCCTTCGCCGCCTTCGGCCTTGCCGTTCTCGCTCTCCCGGCTCAAAGCCTGGCCCAGCAGCCCGCCGGAACACCCGGCACGGTCAAGTCCAACCATGGCGCATGGTCGATCGTCTGCGATCAGCCGCCGGGCGCCTCCGCTGACCAGTGCGCGCTGATGCAAAACGTCATCGCCGAAGACCGGCCCGAAGTTGGCCTGTCGGTGGTCGTTTTGAAGACTGCGGATCGCAAGGCCAAGATCCTGCGCGTACTCGCTCCGCTCGGCGTGCTTCTGCCGAACGGCCTCGGCCTGAACGTCGACGGCAAGGATATCGGCCGCGCCTATTTCGTGCGTTGCTTCTCCGACGGCTGCTACGCAGAAGTGGTGCTCGAGGACGAACTATTGAAGACCTTCCGTTCCGGTGCGACCGCGACCTTCATCGTCTTCCAGTCGCCCGAAGAAGGCATCGGCATCCCTGTCGACCTCAAGGGCTTCGGCGAAGGCTACGACGCGTTGCCCTGAACGGCGACAAATTCAAAGACAAACAAAGAGCCGCGCTTCGAGCGCGGCTTTTTTGTTGGCTGCCGCCGAGCATAAAAGACAAGGCCCGGATCGATGATCCGGGCCTGATGCATGCGAGAGCGACGCGTCTTTAGATGATGTCGGTCCCGACGATCTTGATGCCGAAGCCTTCGAGGCCGACATAGTGGCGTTCACGCGAAGCGAGCAGCCTGATGGAGCTGATGCCGAGATCCTTCAGGATCTGCGCGCCGAGGCCGATTTCCAGCCACTCGTTTTCGCGCGCCTGCGCCTCGTCGTGCGCTTCGCGCTCGTGCTTGCCCTTGCGCGCCGTCTGCGACACGCCGACGCCGACCGAGCCTTCGCGCAGATAGACGATGACCCCCCTGCCCTCATCGGCAATGCGCTTCATGATGCGGTCGATCTGGCAGTCCCTGCCGAAGACGTCGGCGCCGACATTTTCGAGATGCAGGCGAACCGGGATATCGACGCCGTCACGGATGTCGCCAAAGACGACGGCGAGATGCTGCATCGGATCCCAGGGCAGAGAATAGGAATGTCCCTTGGCCGGACCATAGGGCGTCTCGATATCGAAGGAGCCGCCATGCTCGATCAGCGTTTCCTTGCGCTGACGATAGGCGATGAGATCGGCGACCGAAACCTGCTTCAGGCCATGGGTGTCGGCGAAGCTCGCCACCTGCGGCCCACGCATGACGGTGCCGTCGTCATTGACGAGTTCGCAGATGACGCCGATCGGCGGCAGGCTGGCGAGCCTGCAGAGGTCGACGGCAGCTTCCGTATGGCCGGAGCGCATGAGAACGCCGCCTTCGCGCGCGACCAGCGGGAAAATGTGGCCGGGGCGAACGAAGTCCGTCGGCCCGACATTGGGATTGGCGAGGTTGCGTACCGTCAGCGTGCGGTCGTCGGCGGAAATGCCCGTCGTCGTGCCGTGCTTGAAGTCGACCGAGACTGTGAAGGCGGTGGTGTGCGCGGAATCGTTTTCCGCCACCATGGCGTTGAGGTTCAGGCGCTTGGCCTCCTCGCGCGGCATCGGCGTGCAGACGATGCCCGAGGTGTGGCGCACGATGAAGGCCATCTTTTCCGGCGTGCAATGCACCGCCGCGACGATCAGGTCGCCCTCGTTCTCGCGGCCGTCGTCATCGGTGACGACGACGATTTCGCCGGCCTCGAAGGCGCGAATGGCATCGACGACACGCTTCTGATCATAGGACATGGTGTTCTTCCCGAATTGTCTGGGCCGGTTGAAGCCGAATTACTTGAGGCGGCCGGTCTGGCCGCGGTCACGCAGGTAGTGATCGGCGATCGTGCAGGCAAGCATCGCCTCGCCGATCGGCACGGCGCGGATGCCGACGCACGGATCGTGGCGACCCTTGGTACGCACATCGACCTCGTTGCCGTCGCTGTCGACCGAGCGTCGCTCGGTGAGGATCGACGAGGTCGGCTTGATGGCGAAACGCGCGATCACCGGCTCGCCGGTGGCGATGCCACCAAGAATACCGCCAGCATGGTTCGACAGGAAGACCGGCTTGCCGTCAGCGCCGATGCGCATTTCGTCGGCGTTTTCCTCGCCGGTGATTTCGGCCGCACCGAAACCGTTGCCGATCTCGACACCCTTGACGGCGTTGATCGACATCAGGTTCGAGGCGATGTCCTGGTCAAGCTTGGCATAGATCGGCGCACCGATGCCGGCGGGCACGCCCTCGGCAACCACTTCGACGACGGCGCCGATCGAGGATCCGGACTTGCGGATGCTATCGAGATATTCTTCCCAGACCGGCACGATCTCCGGATCCGGTGCGAAGAAGGGGTTGTTGTCGACCTCGGTCCAATCCCAGTTGGCGCGGTTGATCTTGTGTTTGCCGATCTGCACGAGCGCGCCGCGCACGACGAGACCCGGCACGACCTTGCGGGCGACACCACCGGCAGCGACGCGCGCCGCGGTCTCGCGCGCCGAGGAACGGCCGCCACCGCGATAATCGCGGATGCCGTATTTCAGATCGTAGGTGTAATCGGCGTGGCCCGGGCGATAGCGCTTGGCGATCTCGGAATAGTCCTTCGAGCGCTGGTCGGTGTTTTCGATCAGCATCGAGATCGGCGTTCCGGTCGAGATCATCGTCTCGCCGTCCTCGTCGAACATGACGCCGGAGAGAACCTTGACCAGATCGTCCTCGCGGCGCTGTGTCACGAAGCGCGACTGGCCGGGTTTGCGCTTGTCGAGCCAGACCTGGAGTTCGGCGAGCGTGAAACGGATGCCGGGCGGGCAGCCGTCGATGACGCAGCCGAGCGCCGGCCCGTGGCTTTCGCCCCAGGTGGTAACGCGGAAGAGATGACCGAAAGTGTTATGCGACATGAAGGCAACCGACCCTAAGCAAGCAACGGCCGTACGTTTTGTACGCGGATGCCTTCTCTTAGTGGAAAGCCGGAGATGGGGAAAGGCTTTTGCGACCCGACGCGACCTCCTTCATCACGACGCCAGGCGCAAGCCGCGTTCGGTTGCAAAGGCGAGAAACTTCTCCGCGCTCAACGGCCGGGCAAATGCGTAGCCCTGCAGCACATCACAGCCCAGAATGCCGAGCATTTCGGCATGCGCCATGGTTTCCACGCCCTCGGCCACGGTCTCGATATTGAGCGAGCGGGCAATCTCGATAATCGAGCGCACCAACGCCTGCTCCCTGCGGGCGCTCAAAACCGGAACGACGAGCTGGCGGTCGATCTTCAACCGCTTCGGCTTGATCTTCAAAAGGCTGACGATCGAGGTATGGCCGGTGCCGAAATCGTCGAGTTCGATATCGATCCCGAGCTTCTTGATGCCCTCGATGTTGGCGGCGACGATATCGTCGCTTTCGTCGAGGAAGATCGACTCCACCAGTTCGAAACAGATCTGTCCGGGCGTGATGCTCATGCCTTCAAGCGAGGACAGCAGGTCGTCGTCCTGCAGCCGCTTGGCCGAAACATTGACCGAGATCTTGGGAACCCGAATGCCGGCCGCTGCCCATCGCATCTGATCGGTGAGAGATTTCTCCAGAACGAGACGGTCGAGCATCGCCGTCACGTTGAGTTCGTCGGCGATGCCGAGAAAACGATCCGGCGTCAATATGCCCTCGCGCGGATGCCTCCAGCGCACCAGTGCCTCGACGCCGCAAAGCGCGAGCGTCGTCGCATCGAACTGCGGTTGATACCAGGGTTCGAATTCGTCGCGCTCGATGCCTTCCAAAATCTCGTCGGCAATGCGCTTGGCGGTCACCACTTCCGCCTGCAGCACCTCGGTGAAGAACTGGTAGCGGTTCCGGCCCGCCTCCTTGGCGCGATAGAGCGCGATATCGGCGTTAACAAGCAGCTTGCGCGCGTCGATGTCGGCGCCATGCCCGACTGCCACGCCGATGCTGACACCAAAACGGCAGGGAAATCCGTTGTAGTCGACCGGCTGCCGCATCGCGGCAATGATCCGGTCGCAACGGGCAGCAAGCGTCGCCTCGCCCTGTTCGCCGGTAACGGCGACAACGAACTCGTCGCCACCGATGCGGGCAATGATGTCGCCCGACGATGTGTTCGCCCGCAGGATCTCCGAGGCATGGATCAGCATGGCGTCGCCGGCTGCGTGACCCAGGGTGTCGTTGATCTGCTTGAACCGGTCGAGATCGATATGAAGGATGGCGATGTCCTCACGGTCGCTGCCGGCGTCCAGGGTCAGTCGCTCCAGCGCCTTGTCGAGCATGCGGCGGTTGCCGAGCCCTGTCAGCGGGTCATGCAGTGCGTTGTGCTCGATGCGAACCCGGGCCTGCTCCAGCTCGGCGTTCTTTGCGTCCGCCATGGCCTTGGCCGCGCGCAACTGTTCCGTCATCAGCACGTCGTCGGTAACATCGAGCGCCATGCCGACGAATTTCCGTGCACCGTCCGGGGCGACGTGCAGCTTGCCGACCGAGCGGATGTGGCGAACCGTTCCGGCCGACAATATCACCCGCACCTGATGCACATAGGTTTCGTCCGCTTCGATGGCGCGATTGACCGCGTTGAGCGCCGGCTGCCGGTCATCGGGGTGCAGCGCTTGAAGCCATGTCTGCTCGTTGGTGGCGCCGTCGGTATAGACCAGCCCGTAGAGCTGATGCATGCGCTCGTCCCAATAGGCGACGTTGTTGTCGAGATCGGCCTCCCACATGCCGCAGCGATAGGAATCAAGAGCGAGGTCGAGACGTCGTGACAGGAGTTCTAGATCCTGTTCACGCTCGTAGAGACCCTTCAGCGCCTGCTCGAGCTCAAGGTTCTGCTGGTCGACCTGTGCCTTGGCCGCACTCAGCCGCTCGTTCTTCAGCACATCGTCGCTGACATCCCAGCTGATACCGGTGACCTTGGCGCGGCCATCGGCGCCGCGGTGGCTGGATCCGACATTGCGGATGTGGCGCACCGTACCGTCGTGCAGAATGACACGATACTGCGATCGGTACTCGAGGCCGTCATCGAGACTACGGAACAGCGCATTGGCGGCAATACCTATGTCGTCGGGATGCACGGTCGCGCGCCACTCGTCGTACGTGGGCTCGTCCAGATGCACCTCCAGTCCATGCAGGTGGAACATCCGGTCGTCCCAGGAACGCTGCTGGCTCTCTACGTCGATTTCCCAGATACCGATCTTCGACGCGTCGAGCGCGAGGTTCAGGCGGTGAGACAGCGTCATCACCTCCCCTTCCCGCGCCTTCAGCTTGGCGATGTTGCGCTGTCGCTCGTTGACGAGGCCGCCAGCCAGGAGGATCGGGATAACCACCACCGTGACGGCGACGGCGATCGCCAATTGGATGAAGATGCTGTTTTCGGGAAGCTGCTGCCATCCGCCGACGGGCATGGCCGCCAGCTCCCACACGCCGCCTGCTAGCTCCAACCGGCGGTTGACCGGCGCAGCGCGAAAAAGAGCGTCGTCGCCATAGAACGCATCCTGTATGCGGTCCGGCTCGGAAATATCGCGGATCGCCAGGTGAACGTCGACATGGCGGTGGTCCCGCGCCAGTTCCGGCGCCTCGCCGCCCGACTCGCGCAGGCGCGCGGCGCGGTACAGCGCCTTCTCGTCGAGTATGGCCTCGACGTAGCCCCAACGCTCCATGCGTCCCTGGATCTTGGAAAAGACTGGCAGGAACAGCTCGAAACCATTGCGACCGCTTGGCAACCGGATCGGGCCGATCATCACCGGCCTAACCGTCGAGGACGCGCGCTCGATGGCATGTCTTGTCGCGCCGAATCGGTTGAAGTCGCTGCCGACGAACCATTGCTGGCTCTCGCGCGGAAAGGCGATCCGCACGACGCCACCGGGCGCTGCCGAGGCGCGCACCATTTGCGGATTCTGCAGGAGGAGCTTCGTCGCCATGACGGTGAAATCGTCTGTTGTCATGGCCGGATGCACGCCGATGCTGTTGGCAAAACCGTTCAGCGCGGCAATGCTGGTGTTAACCTCCGATTGCAGGCGGTTGGCAATGAGGTTCAGTTCGTTCTCGACGTCGATCCTGAGGTCGTTCTGGAAGTTTTCACGGTTTTGCCGCTCATAGACATGCCCGCCCGTAAACACGACGAGGCCCGCGATCGCCGCCGGAATGAGCGAGGGTTTCGCAAATCTGGCGGCGGCCCGAATGCGCTGGCGCAGAACATCAATGATCTTCAATCTCTTCCCCTCGATCCCCAACCAAAGGTAGCGAGCGAGTCTTAAGATTGGCTTTCGTCACAATTCCTTGGCAAACCCTATAATTCATGGGGAAACCACCCCGCCGATACCCGGAGTTCGGCCCCTGCCCGCTTGAAAAATACGGTACCGCCGTCCAGTCTCCAGAGTTCGGATAGACCATCAAAAAAGCGGGGGCGTCCGGCCAAAAGCCACGCCGCAAGGCAATTTTTGCCACAATCGGGGATCAAAGGGGAGTGACAAGGATGTTCGCAGAAACGTTGAAGAGGGCAAGAAGAATGCGTTTTGTTATTGCCGCACTCATGGCCACCGCAGGGCTGCTCTCCCCCTTGTCCGCCCTTGCCGAAAGCGCCGACGTTGAAGCTACCATTACGGGTGTTGATACCGAAAGGCTGAGCCTGTCGCTTGACGACGGCAAGAACTATCAGGCGCCCGAGGAATTCAATTTCGAGGGCCTGAAGGCCGGCGTAAAGGTTCTCGTCTTCTACACGGAAGTGGACGGCAAGCGGGTCATCAACGATCTCGAAATCGTTCAATAGAAAGCGCGGCCTTTCCTACAGGCCGCTGCGCGGTTCGCCCGAACCGGATTTTCACATTTCTGGAAAATGACCTTTTATCGGATGCCCCTCGCGCGGGCATCCATGTGAAGCGCTTTGCGCGTCGCTGCGCCAATCTACGCCCTACGCTTCAGGCTATCAGACCCAGCCGATGGCATTGCCGGAGATGCGCAGAAGGCGGTCCTGCGGGATCGCCGCGGTCGCGGCCTCCTCGGCTTCCATTTCCCCGAAAAGCTTGAAGAGCACGCGAATGACGCCGCCGTGGCTGACGCAGACCGTCGGCTTCGTCACGTCCCTGAGCCAGGCGGCTATGCGCCAGGACAGAATTTCGTAACTCTCGGCATCCTCACCGGGCGGAATGAAGTCCCATTTCACCGCGCGCCGCTCGGCGATCCTCTGTGGCGCAGAGCGCTTGAGTTCTGGCAGCGTGTGCCCTTCCCAATCGCCGAAGGAAACTTCCTTGAGCCGCTCGTCGGTGCGGTAGGCGTCCGGATCGAGCCCCATGGCCCGCCGGACACGCTCCATGGTCTCGCGCGTGCGGCCGAGCGGACTGGCGACGAAGTCGAAATGCCGGGCATCGGCGCCGAGGATGCCTCCAAGCGCCACGCCGTTGCCGGTCGCCTGCTGGCGACCGAAATCATTGAGAGGGATATCCTTTTGCCCCTGGAGCCGGCTTTCGGCGTTCCAGTCGGTCTGTCCGTGACGGATCACATAGATCAGCACAACATGTCTCCGGGCAGCAGGCTGCCGAATCCGCCTTGGCGGTTCGGTCAGTCCTTGATCACGGAGATATCGGGCGCGTCCACAGCCTTCATGCCGACGACATGGTAGCCGCTGTCGGCGTGGTGCACTTCACCGGTAACCGAGCGCGACAGGTCCGAAAGCATGTAGAGGCCGACGTCGCCGACTTCCTCGATGGTGACGGTGCGGCGCAGCGGCGCGTTGTACTCGTTCCACTTGAGGATATAGCGGAAGTCGCCGATGCCCGAAGCGGCCAGCGTCTTGATCGGGCCTGCAGAAATCGCGTTGACGCGGATGTTCTTGGGGCCGAGGTCAACGGCGAGGTACTTGACGCTTGCTTCCAGGGCAGCCTTGGCGACACCCATGACGTTGTAGTTCGGCATGACCTTTTCGGCGCCGTAATAGGTCAGCGTCAGCATCGATCCGCCGTCCGTCATCAGCTTTTCAGCGCGACGGGCAACCGAAGTGAAGGAATAGACCGAGATCTGCATCGTCTTGGCGAAGTTGTCGGCCGAGGTATCGACGTAGCGGCCGGTCAGTTCGTCCTTGTCGGAGAAGCCGATCGCATGCACCACGAAATCGATCTTGCCCCACTTCTTCTCAAGCGCGTCGAAGACCGCGTCGATGGTGGCTTCGTCGCTGACGTCGCAATGGCCGGCCATGAAGCCGTCGATTTCCGCGAGCAGCGGCTCGACGCGCTTTTTCAGAGCGTCGCCCTGATAGGTCAACGCAACTTCACCACCCTGCGCGTGGATGGCCTTGGCAATGCCCCATGCGATGGAACGGTTGTTTGCAACGCCCATGATGACGCCGCGCTTGCCCTTCATCAGACCGGATGCCTGAGCCATGGTAAGTCCCCAATACTATTCCAGCATCGGCCGTCGCCGGTGCCAAAGATCAAAAATGTCACAGACGCCCCACGAGAACGGGTGCGGCAAAATGTCGAGAATTGCCTATGGCATAGCCGCAAGGGTGGTTCAAGCACGGCTGAGATCAGGAACTGTTAGTCCCCGTAATATTGGTTCAGTGTGTCAGCGAACTGTCACAAATGGCCTGTCACAGATAGAGGCCGTCGCGCTGCGACTTCATCAGATCGGTGATCTTGTCGTCGGGCGCCTCGGGCAGGACCAGCCGCAATTCGACCAGCAGATCGCCATGCGTACCATAAGCACCGGGCATCCCGCTGCCCGCAAGGCGGAGGACCTTGTCGGAGCCGGACCAGGCCGGCACGACCACCGTAACCTGCCCGACCGGGGTTTCGAGCACCTGTTCGCAGCCGAGCACGGCGCCCTGCAGATCGATCGGCAAGGTGGTCATGAGATCGAGGCCGCGGGCGCGGAACGTCCCGCCCTGGTCGACCCTGAGCGTGACGACGACGTCGCCACGGGTCATGCCGGTCACCCGATAGCCCTGCTCCGCCAGACGAATGCTCTGACCGTCGACGGCGCCCGGAGGGATCTGCACCTTCAGGCTTTCGCCGTCGGGAAGCTCGACGCTGAGGCGCTGGCGGCTGATCAGGTCCTCAATACTGACGGCGAGATCGACGGGAAGATCCGGGACCTTCTCGGCCGTCTTTGCCGCGCGACCCCGGATGCGCCGGACGATCGCCGCCACAAGCTCGGCGGCCGGTGCTGCTGCACGCTGCATCAGCGGAGTCTCTGTCTTGAGAGCGTTTTCCTGCTGCGGTTCGAGGGCTGGTTCCGGCTTGCTTTCGGAAGCCTGGGCCGGGCGCTCCGGCTCCTTTGCTGCCGCAGCCGGCTTGGGCGATGGTTTCGGCGTCGGCTTCGGCGATGGGCGGGCCGACTTGCTGCGGGTCTCCGCGCCGAAAATCTGTGAAATGGCGTCCTCGGCGGTCTCGGCGTCGACCGGCGCCTCTTCCTGAGGCCGCATCTTTGCCTTCATCGCCTCCATGCGACGAAGCTCGGCTTCGCGGCGCGCATAGTCGTAGCGGCTTCTGAGCTTCGGGTCGCGCAGCAGCTCATAGGCCTTGCCGGCTTCGGCAAAACGCTCCGCGGCGTTGGGATCGTCCTGGTTATGGTCCGGATGCACGGCCTTTGCCAGCGAACGCCAGGCGGCCTTGATTTCATCCTGCCCGGCATTGCGCCGCACCCCGAGGATCACATAGGGATCACGCATGGTTTCTACCATCTTCTCTGATCGGCGGCCTCTCCCTGATGCCCGCCTTTGCCCCGATTGCAGGCGCCATTGTCGCCCGTCCACTGAACACCGATGATCCGGAGAAGTTGCTAAATAGTGGTTAGCCACGCGGCCTCATGTGGCCGTTGAGACGGCAACGTCGGCCGTCATGCGCGCATTTGCCAAAACGTGGTTAATCACCGATTTCAACGGCTTGCGTCGAACGCTCCCTCAGGCGCGCGGGCCGAAGCTCGTCAGATACCAGGCGCCGTCGCCGCCCTGGCAAGTGCTGCCGTCGAACTTGGCGATGCCTTCGTAGGAATGACGCGTCGTGGTGAAGCGGCGGCAGAGCATGCCGCTGGCGCGGTCTTCCTGGATGCTGCTGATGACACCGGCACTGCCGGAGGTCGCATTGGCCCAGGGAATAGGATTGATGGCGCCGCTGTTGAGCTCGGCCGATGTCACGGCGTTGCGAACCATCACCGCATCGGAAAGGCCATCGGAGGTCTTGGCAACGGGAACTGTGCCCGTCGAAACCGTGCGGTCGACTCCGCTGCCGAAAAGGTCGAGGCCAGCCCCCATGCAGCCGGACAGCGCCAGGACCGGCAGGCAAATTGCCGCGCTACGCAGCAAGGCGAAGGAATACCCCTTCTTGGCGTCGATCCACTTTGCTATGTCTTGCACGGCAATCCTGTCAGACTCGCTGGAGCCGCACGTTTCTCGACAAGGTCAACATACAGGCTCCGACATTTTCGATGCGGAAACACCGGTCGGGCTCATCCCGAAGTATTTCCGCGCCAGACATCACGGCATTGGAACGCAATATGGCGGCGAATGAGTTAACAAGCGGTGACTTCACCGAATCAAATGAACCCTTTTCCCTGTTTGGCACATGGCTGAAGGACGCGGAAGGTAGCGAGATCAACGACCCGAATGCGGTGGCGCTCGCAACCGTCGATGCCGACGGACTGCCGAATGTCCGCATGGTGCTGCTTAAGGGTTTCGACGAGCGCGGCTTCGTTTTCTACACGAATTTCGAAAGCCAGAAGGGTGAGGAGATCCTTGGCGCCCGCAAGGCGGCGATGTGCTTTCACTGGAAATCGCTGCGTCGGCAGGTGCGCGTGCGCGGCCCGGTCGAGATCGTCACCGACGAGGAGGCCGACGAGTATTTCAAGAGCCGGCCGCGCGGCAGCCGCATCGGCGCCTGGGCCTCGAAGCAGTCGCGGCCACTCGAAGGCCGCTTCGCGCTGGAAAAGGCCGTTGCCGAATACACGGCCCGCCACGCGCTCGGCGAAATCCCGCGCCCAAGCTATTGGTCAGGCTTCCGCATCTGCCCGACGTCGATCGAATTCTGGCACGACCGCCCCTTCCGGCTTCATGACCGGATGGAGTTTCGCCGCGAGGCACCCGAAGGCGGCTGGGAAAAGGTGCGTATGTACCCATAAGCCGCGCGTCCGTCGCAAGAGAGGCGCCAGATGCAATCACGACGCTCGGCCATGCAGGTGGCCGAGCGGATCTTTTCTTTTGCCCGGCCCGAGCCGGGCATTTTCGTTGAGTGCCTATTGATGACGATCGATGTTCGTGACGCGACGCTCGACGATATAGCCGGTTGTCACCGCTGCCTCGATGACGTCGCCCAGGAAGGCCGCTGGCTTTCACGGCTAAGCGCACCACCCTTCGACGGATGCCGCATACATGACAGTCCTGCATCGCGCCCGGGCGCCCAGATCGTTGCAGTCGACGATCGCGTGGTCGGCTGGTGCGATATCCGGCTGGATGCCTCACCCGTTCGGCGCATGTCGGGACCGTGGGCATGGGGCTCCTCGGTAACGTGGGAAGGGAATTGGACGCCGCCGCCTGCAACTGGCGATGCAACGCGCTCGCGAACGCGGATTGGAACGCATCGAGCTTTCCGTCCTTCATGAGAACGCCGCTGCCCGGGCGCTCTACGCGCAGTTTGACTTCCAGATCGAAGGCCGTCGTGTTCGCGACTGGAAACACGACGGTGTCTACCAGGACAGCATTCTCATGGCTTTCGCCTTCAATTGACGTCGAAGCACTCGGCTGCCCAAGTCGCCTTTTCTAGCCGGCCGCCCGGCGGAACGGTATGCCGGAGGCCAGAGCCGAAACGTAGCGGGCGCGCTGGAAATGGCCGTTCAGAGAAATGCGCGGTAGCGCATAAAGGCTGGCTTGCGCGCGAGCGATGAGCGTGCCGGGCTGGGTGGTGACGGCCAGGGTGAAACCCAAATCGGCGACGATGCGGTGGTCGCGCTCGGATACCGCCGGCGCGTCGCCATAGGGATAGGCGAAAGTCTGGGGCGGCCGACCGGTGATCGCCTCGACGCGCCGCAGCGATCCCTCGATCTCCCGCCGCGCCTCAGCATCCGTCAGGCGCGCGACCGCGCGGTGGCTGATCGTGTGGGCGCCGAGGCTCGCGATAGGACTTTCGATCAGGCGCCGCAAACCGGCCTCGTCCAGTGTGAGGCGTTCGGTAATCGCCTGCGGATCGATGCCGCCATCGAGGGCTGCAGCGTTCAAGGAAGCGATCGCCTTTGCCTCATCATGGCCGTGAATGAACGCCGCAATGCGATTGAAGACGGCATGCCTTTCGGCCGCGGTCGACGCCTGCAATGTTTCTACGCCACGGCCGAAGTCAAAGCGCAGCTTCTCGCTCGTTGCGAGCATATCGGCAAGCGTCTCCCACCAAAGCGTATGGGTGCGATCGACGAACCCGCCGGTAACGAACACCGTGAATGGCGCCTGATGGCGCTGGAAGACCGGCAACGCGCGCTCGAGATTGTTCCGGTAGCCGTCATCAAGGGTAAAGCAGGCGACCGGCCCACCTTTGGCGGCCAGCGCCTCCGGCAAGTGTTCGAGCGGGGTGAAGCGATAGCCGTCGCGCTTCAGCGTCCTCAACGCGACATCGAGGAATTCCGGCGTGATTTCCAGGTGCGCATTGGGATCGAAGGCACGGGCAGATTTCGGCCGGACATGATGCAGGGTAAAGATCGCCCCCTGCCCGCGCGCGCTGGCAATCAGCCCGGCGCGGCTCAGCCCCCCCGCGACTTCCAGCCCACCGGCAATTGCGGCGCGGCGAACAATTGTCCTGATCATGCCCTTGATGGTCGCCCCCAAATCTGGCCCGCGAGGTTCCGGCGCGGACTAACAGCCTGGAAAGTTAACGGCGAGGGCGTTAAACCTTGTTGAACGGGGAGAGCGTTCATCGGCCATTTACCACAACCTCGAAAACAAGGTCGGCTCGCCACATTCCGCCCTAAAGTTGCAGCAAAGACACGGATCTTGTCACAAAACGAAACAGCTTTGCGCCTTGCCGAGGGCGCTACTCGACGGGGATCGATATGAAAACTTTGCGCTGCCTCCTGCTGGCGACCTTCGCACTGGCGCTCGGGACGGCGACAGCCGTCGCCGGAAGCGCCTCGCTGGTGCTCGATGCGCGCACCGGCAAGGTCCTCTCGTCTGAAAACGCCGATGTCCTCAATCATCCTGCCTCCCTGACCAAGATGATGACGGTCTATATGGCCTTCGAGGCGCTGAAGAGCGGCAAGCTTTCCTGGGACAGCAAGATCAAGGTTTCGAAGGCGGCGGCCGCCAAGCCGCCGATGCGGCTCGGCCTCAAGTCCGGCATGACGATCACGGTGCGCGAGGCGGTCCTCGGCATGATCGTGCGCTCGGGCAACGATGCCGCGGCAGCGATGGCCGAGAAGCTCGGCGGCTCCGAGGCGAATTTCGCCCGCATGATGACCGCCAAGGCGCGTCAGCTCGGCATGAGCAAGACCATCTTCATCAATGCCTCCGGCCTGCCTGCCAGCAAGCAGGTGACGACGGCGCGTGAAATGTCGACGCTCGCCGTGGCGCTGATGCGCGACTTCCCCAGGGAGTACCGGCTGTTTGCGACCGAAAGCTTCAATTTCCGCGGCCGCAAGGTGCGGGGGCACAACAACCTGATGTACCGCTACGACGGCATGGACGGCATCAAGACCGGCTACACCAATGCCTCCGGCTTCAACCTCGTCAGCGCCGTCAAGGACGGCAATCGCCGGGTGGTCGGCGTCGTTCTCGGCGGCAAGACGGCGCGCAGCCGCGACGCCAAGATGGCGGCCCTTCTCGATCGCCATGTCGGCAAGGCAGCCAAGGGCGGACGGCAGCTGGTGGCATCCAAGCGCGGCGGCAAGACGATTGAAGCCCCCGTCGAAGTAGCCGCGGTCGCGACATCCGAGGTTCCGATGCCCTACACCGCACCGCAGCGGGCCAAGCGGGATTCGGTTGCTGCCCTGATTACAGCGACATCGACGTCCGCCATCCCCGCGGAACGACCGACGGAGCTTGCCGAGATCGAAACGACGGCTGCAGTTCCAGCTGCGTCAGGCGGCTGGCAGATCCAGATTTCGGCGGCACCATCAGCCGAGGCTGCGCGCATGCTGCTGGCGCAGGCGCGCTCGGAAGCCGGTGCGCCGCTCGCGGGCGCCACGCCCTACACGGAAGCCGTCGGTAAGGGTGCCAAAGCGATCTATCGTGCCCGCTTCGTCGGCTTTTCGAGCCGCGACGCGGCAGCGGCAGCCTGCGATGCCCTCAAAGAGCGCTCCTATGACTGCATGATGCTGCCGTCGCGCGGCTGATTGGCCGCCGGCCTCAGAGCCTTCGTCACTCTTGCACGACGGCTCTACGGAAGCGGTTGGCGAGCCACCAGTCGCACTGCTCCTGGCTATAGCCAAGCAGCAGCCCCTCCTCGCGCTCGTCTTCTGCCGTCCATGGGCGCCAATTGCAAAAGAGCTGGTGGCAGCGTTGCCTGAAGCGCTCGAAACGCCACTCATCCCCCGGCAACGCATAGGTGAGGTAGAGAACCCTCTGCTCCTTCTCGCCACCGGTCGTTGTCGGGCACATCCGCGAGAACTCGAACATGTCCGCAAGCAAAGTTCCGTCGGCAACGTGCGGCGCGAACAACTCTTTGGTTTCGGCAAGCCAGGGCGACGCGGCATCGTCGCTGAAGAAGGCGAAGGGCTTGCGCCCTTCCAGCATCAGCGGAAGCTCATAGCCGGTGTGCACCAGATAGGGCACGGTATCGAACGCATGCGGCCGCCGAAGCTCAGCTTCCTCGCCTGTTTCTGGCAAGGCAAGCCCGACGGCCGACGCCAGCAGCGTCAGGTCGTCTTGATCCAGACGGTAGCAGGCATGATCCAGGAAGACGCCGTTGCGCAGGCCCAACGCCCGCGCGATCTCGGCGGCATCGCGATCAAACCTCAGTTCGTGCGTCGGTGTGGCGGTCTTCGGCGACAGAAAGGACAGCTTGAAGACCGCCATCGGACCTTACGCCTGCGTGCCGCCGACGGTGATCTGATCCATGCGCAGATGCGGCTGGCCGACGCCGACCGGTACCCATTGGCCGGCCTTGCCGCAATTGCCGATGCCCGTGTCGAGCTTGGTGTCGTTGCCGACCATGGTGACACGCTTCATCGCGTCCGGACCGTTGCCGATCAACATGGCGCCCTTCACCGGCGCGCCGATCTTGCCGTTTTCGATCAGGTAGGCCTCGGTGCAGCCGAAGACGAACTTGCCGGAGGTGATGTCCACCTGGCCGCCGCCGAAGGAGACGGCATAGATGCCCTTCTTGACCGAGGCGATGATTTCCTCCGGCGTTTTGTCGCCGGAGAGCATGTAGGTATTGGTCATGCGCGGCATCGGCACATGGGCATAGCCCTGGCGACGGCCGTTGCCGGTCGGCTGCATGCCCATCAGCCGGGCGTTCTGCCGGTCCTGCATGTAGCCGACGAGCTTGCCGTCCTCGATCAGCACGTTGTAGCCGGACGGCGTGCCCTCGTCGTCGATCGAAATCGAGCCGCGGCGGGCCTCGATGGTGCCGTCGTCGACGACCGTCACGCCCTTGGCGGCCACCTGCTGGCCCAGCAGGCCGGCAAAAGCCGAGGTCTTCTTGCGGTTGAAGTCCCCTTCCAGGCCATGGCCGACGGCTTCGTGCAGCATGACGCCCGGCCAGCCGGAGGCAAGCACCACGTCCATGGTGCCGGCGGGCGCATCGATCGCTTCGAGATTGACGAGTGCCTGGCGCAGCGCCTCGTCGGCGCCCTGCTTCCAGTTTTCCGCGGTGACGAAATCGCCGAAGCCGCGACGCCCGCCGGTGCCGAAGGAGCCGCTTTCCTGGCGATCGCCTTCGCCGGTGACGACGGAGATGTTGATGCGGGTCATCGGCCGGACGTCATGGACGCGGTGGCCATCGGCGCGAAGGATGTCGACGACCTGCCAGCTAGCGGCGATGGTCGCCGTCACCTGACGGACCTTCGGATCCTTGGCGCGCAGATAGGCGTCGATTTCCTGGAGCAGCGCGACCTTCGCCTCGAAGCTCGGTTCGCCGATCGGGTTTTCGTCGCCGTAGAGTTTCTTGTTGGTGCGCTGAGGGGCTGCGGCATAGGAACCGGCATAACCGCGCGTCACCTGCGCCACCGCATCGGAAGCACGGCGGAGCGCCGAAAGCGAAAGTTCGCCGGAATGCGCGTAGCCGACCGCTTCGCCGGCAACGGCGCGCAAGCCAAAACCCTGGTCGGTATTGAAGCTGCCGCCCTTTAGCCGGCCGTTGTCGAAGGAAAGCACCTCGGCCTGCGCATGTTCGAGGAACAGTTCGCCGTCGTCGGCACCGGCGAGCGTTTCCGAGAGAACCTTGCGGACCGTTGCCTCGTCGGCATCGAAGAGGCTCATCAGATCGGTGTTCATAGTGGCACGCTCCCGCGTCAGGAATTTCTATCGCCTCCATTTAGGAAGGCGGCGGGTTCAAGCCAAGGAAAATATCACAGGCCGCATGTTTCCTCGATCCGCACTGATCGACGCAAGCATGCAGCAGCTCAAGTCGCTACAGCGACGTATTCCAGCCGTCGAGCCGTTCCACCCGCTCGACGCCGGCGAAGCGGGCAACCCGATCGAGCTCGGCATCGATGCGTTCCAGGCGCCCTGCCGAGGCGCGGACGCCCTTTTCGAGCCAGAGCTTGCGGACATCGAGGCTGCCGCGCTTGCGGTCCGCCTTCATGTCGATGCGGCCGATCAACCGGTCGCCCTCGATCAGCGGGAAGACGTAATAGCCATATTCGCGCTTGGCCTCGGGCACGAAGATCTCGATGCGATAATAGAACCCGAACAGGCGCTCGGTACGATTGCGGTCGCGCAGCAGCGGATCGAAGGGGCTCAGCACCCGCACCCGGCCCGGCGGCTCAGGGATATCGCCAAGTGCGTCCGGGAATCCAGCGAAGGCGTAGGCGACACGCGGGCGTCCACCATCGATCGCTTCGATCTGCACTTCCACGAGTTCGTCGCGATGCTCCGCCACCCAGGTCTTGGCCTCCTCGGGCGACACCAGATCCCAGAAGGCGGCAATCTCGCCATGGGTGGCAAAGCCGAGACGCTCCAGCGCACTGCGGCAAGCCCAGTCGATGAACTCCGGATGGCTGACGTCATCCTCGTTGTGGTGCGGCGGGATCACTCTTTCCGTGAGATCGTAGACCTTCTGGAAATTCTCGCGCCGCGCGATCGCCAGCTTGCCCGTGCGCCACAGCACTTCCAGCGCCGTCTTCGACGGATGCCAGTTCCACCAGCCGCCAGACTGGTGTTCGGCTTCCTTCAAGTCTCGGGCGAGCACCGGGCCGCCTTCGGCAATACGTTGATAAGTGTCGTCGCAGCCTTTTTCAAAGCCTTCGCCACGCCACGCCTTCCACCGCTCGACGATCGTCTCACCTTCCCATTTGAAGCGATGCTTCCAATAGCGGAAGAAGCTGCTTGGAATGATCGAGGCATCGTGGGTCCAATGCTCGAAGAGGTCGCGATCGTCCTCCAGCAGCGCCGTCAGATGCTCTCGACGATAGGTCTGGTTGCGGGAAAACAGGATCTGGTGATGGGCGCGCTCCACCGTGGCGATGCTGTCTACCTGCACGAAGCCGATGTCGTGGATGAGCTTCAAGAGGCCTTCCTTGCCGAGCGCGCGGTTGGGCGCGCCTGAAAGGCCCTGCTTGGCGAGGAAGATGCGACGGGCGTCGCTGTTGGAAAGGCGAATCGTCATGACGATAACAATAGGCTTTTATTCCCATAATTCAAATGCCGCATCGGTCCGCGGACTGCATTGCCCTTGTTGTCGCACTTGGCCTATAGAGCAACCCGAAAACGGCGCGGGCCGGAGACAGCGAGGAACGGAATGGACATCCGCTTTACCGATTGCGCGGTCCGCTTCGGCGAGCGGGTGGCTTTGCACCCCTTGACGCTCACGCTCAACGAAAAACGGATCGGCATCATCGGCCTCAACGGTTCCGGCAAGACAACCTTCGCCCGGCTGATCAACGGTCTGGTGAAGCCTTCCTCCGGCGGCGTTACGGTCAACGGGCTCGATACGATCAAAGACGACCGCGCCGTGCTTTCCGAGGCCGGCTTCATCTTCCAGAACCCGCACAACCAGCTGATCATGCCGATCGTCGCCGAGGACATCGCCTTCGGGCTGAAAAACCGCGGGCTTTCGCGCGAAGAAGTCGACCGCCGCATGCAGGCAGCACTTTCGCGCTTCGGCATCGAACACCTGGCAAGGCGGCGCGTGCATGAGCTTTCGGGCGGAGAAACGCAGCTCGTCGCCATGGCGAGCGTCGTCGTTACCGATCCGAAGATCCTGATCCTCGACGAGCCGACGAACCAGCTTGACCTGAAGAACCGCCGCCGTGTCGCCGTGGCGATCGACGACCTGCCGGAGGATACGGTGGTGATCACCCATGATCTCGGTCTCGTCGAGAATGTCGAACGGCTATTGCTCTTCCATGAGGGCCGTCTTGCCTTCGACGGCAACCCGCAAGACGCGATCCGCCGCTATCACGAGATCGCCGGATGCTGACGAGCCTGCACATCGAGGGCAGCAGCTTGCTCCACCGGCTGCCGGTCAGGGTCAAGCTGATGGCACTCGTGGCGTCGAGCATCGGCCTTTTTTTGAGCGCTTCGCTCGCGGTTCAGGCGATCGCCTTCATCGTGGCCGCCGCACTTTATCTCTCCGCCGGCCTCACGCCCAAGGAGGCGCTGAAGCGCGTCGGCTTCGTCTTCCTGACGATCTTCTTTCTGGCGGCCGTCAATCTCTTTTACCTGTCCGTTGCCGAGGTCGCCACGTTAACCTTGCGGCTGATGGCGCTGGTTCTGTTTGCAGCCGCCGTCACGGCGACGACGACGATCAGCGCCTTCATGGACGAGATCACCATCCTCTTGAGCCCGCTGGAACGGCTGGGCTGGCTGAAGGGGGCCGATGTCAGCCTGGCGCTCGGGCTCGTACTGCGCTTCGTCCCGGATATCTTTGCGCGCTATCAGGCAATCCGCGAAGCCCATCACGCCCGCGGACTGCCCGTCCGGCCGTTGACGATCATAGGGCCGCTGATCATCCTGACGCTGAAAGATGCCGACACGATTGCTGCCGCGATTGACGCGCGCGGATTTCGCCGTCAATAAATTCGCGAATTCTAAAAAACAGGGAAGCGGAACTACATGAATACCAGAGATCTCGTGCTCATCGCCCTCTTCGCCGCGATCGTCGTCGTGCTCGGCTTCATTCCGCCGATCACGCTCGGCTTCATTCCGGTCCCGATCACTGCGCAATCCATGGGCGTCATGCTCGCCGGCTGCATTCTCGGCGCCAGGCGCGGCGCGCTCGCCTTCCTGCTGTTCCTGCTGCTGGTCGCCATCGGCCTGCCGGCGCTTTCGGGCGGCCGCGGCGGCCTTGCGGTCTTTGCCGGCCCGTCGGGCGGCTTCATCATCGGCTGGGTCGTTGCCACCTTCGTCACCGGCCTGATCGCCGAGCGCACCGTGCGCGAAGGCCAGGCCGAAACGCGCCAGTTCATCGGCTTCTTCCTCGCCTCCGTCCTCGGCGGCATCGTCGTGCTCTATGCGATCGGCATGCCCTGGGTTTCCGCCGTCACCGGCACCCCGCTCATGACCGTTGCAGCCGGCTCGCTCGCCTTCATTCCGGGCGACCTGCTGAAGGCTGCGATCGCGACGCTTGCCGCACGCGCGGTCTACGCCGGCTATCCGCTGTTGCCGGCCCGCGCCTGAGCCGATGCCGTTTGCCGCCGCGATCCATCGCCACGCGCAAGACCATCCGCATGCCCCGGCCTTCCAAATCGAGGGCCGGGTTTTCACTTTTGGTGACCTCGCACGCATCGCCGGCGCACTTGCCGAACGTTTCGGAGACTTGGTTAGGATTGCCGAACGCCGCAGCGTGCTCGGCGACCGCTCTCGCCTGATCGCACTGGAGACGGGCAATCACCCGCTCTTCGCCGCTGCCTTCCTGGCCGCCACCAGCGGCGGCAACTGCGTCGCGCTGATCGATCCGCATCTGCCGGAGGCGACGCGCCAGACGATGCACGATCGCCTTTCGCCCGATCTCATTGTCACGGCCGATGGCGCCAACCTCTCGCTCCATGCGCCCGCAAGCGGCGAGACGCGAACCTTTCGCGAGGCCGAAGGCAACGAGCGAAAGCCGCTCGCAATCGGCGACGACACCGAGCCATTCCTGATCGTCTTCACCTCGGGCACGACAGGAACGCCGAAAGCGATCATCCGCGATCGCGGTTCGTGGCGCAGAAGCTTGGCCACGGGCGAACCCTTCTTCGGCATCGACCGCGCCACCCGCACCTTTGCGCCCGGTCCGCTCGCGCACGGGCTGACACTTTATGCGCTTGCCGAAACCCTTGTCGTCGGCGCCGAATTCATCGGGGCCGCGCATTTCGAGGCCTCCCGGGCGATGTCCATCGTCGAGGCGAAAGAGGTCAAGCGACTGGCGCTGGTGCCGACGATGCTGCGGCGGCTCTGCGCTGCAGCCGCCGACCGGCCGCAAACATCCGTCACCCAGATCACCGTCGCCGGCGCCAAGCTGACCGAAAACGATCGCGACAGCGCGGCACTCGCGTTTCCTCAAGCCGATATCATCGAATATTACGGCGCCTCGGAACTGGGCTTCATCAGTGTTGCTACCAACGGCGACACCGCTTCGGCCACCGCCGTCGGCCGTGCCTTCCCGGGTGTTACGCTCAGCATTCGCGACGACAGGGGGGGCGAAATGCCAACCCGTGAGACGGGCACGATCTTCGTCGACAGCGCCCTCATATCCGACGGGTATGTCGGCACCACCGATGGTGCCGGCTTCCGTCGTCTCGGGTCGCTGGCGACGGTCGGCGATCTCGGCTTCCTCGATGAGTGCGGCACCCTGCACCTCCTCGGCCGGTCCGGCGGCATGGTGCTTTCGGGCGGCAACAACATCTACCCGCAGGAAGTGGAAGCCGCGCTGACCGCAGATCCCGGCGTGCACGCCGCTCTCGTCCTCGGGCTCGACCACCCGGATCTCGGCAGCGAACTCGTCGCCGTCATCGAGCCGGAAGGCGGCATGTTTGATCGAGAAGCGCTTGAGCGTCATCTCGCCGCCCACCTGCCGCGCTATAAGCATCCGCGCCGCATCTGGCTCTGCCTGAATATGCCGATGACGCAGTCGGGCAAGGTGGCGGCGGGCACGCTCAGACAATGGATCGCGGATGGAAACGATGCTCTCGAACTCATCGACTGACCCGGCACGCATACCTGTCATTATCGCCGCTCTCCGCACACCGATCGGCCGCGTCAACGGCACGCTTCGCGATATCGAACCGTCGCAGCTGGCGGCACCGCTGATCGCCCGTATTCTCCGCGATACCGGTGTAAAGGCGAGCGAGATCGACGACGTTCTTCTCGGAAACGCCGCCAACAGCGCCGGCAATCTCGCCCGGCTCGCCGCCCTCGAAGCCGGCCTGCCGGTCTCGACGCCGGGTGTCACCGTCGACCGCCAATGCGGTTCCGGGCTGGAGGCGATCACCCTTGCCGCACGGATGATCCAGGCGGGCGCCGGCCGTTTCTACCTGGCCGGCGGCGCCGAGAGCGCCAGCCGTGCGCATATCCGCCTGAGACCGCCGCTGGAGCGCGGCGGCGAACTCGCGCCGGTCAAGCGCGCCCGCATGGCACCAGACGAGATCGGTGATCCGGATATGGGCGTCGCCGCCGAAAACGTCGCGACCGCCTGCAAGATCTCCCGTGAGCGCCAGGACGCCTTTGCGCTTCAAAGCCACCGTCGCGCGGTCGAGGCCGCCGTTGCCGGCCGCTTCGCCCGCGAGATTGTGCCGGTCGAAACAGCGATGGACCTTATGTCGCGCGATGAGTGCCCTCGTGCCAATGCTTCGCTGGAGACGCTGCAACGGCTGAAGCCGGTCTTCGTCGAGGGCGGGACGGTAACGGCCGGCAATGCCTGCCCGATCAACGACGGCGCGGCGGTGGTGCTGGTGACGAACCTTGCCGAGGCCCAACGACTTGGCGTTTCCTTCGCACTCGAATTCGTCGACGCGGCGACCGCGGGCGTCGATCCCAATCTGCTCGGGCTTGGCCCGGTCCCGGCAATGCAGAAGCTGAAGGCACGGCAATCCGCGCTCGATCCGGCAAAGGTCGATTTCATCGAATTCAACGAGGCCTTCGCTTCGCAGGTGCTCGGCAGCCTCGACCAACTCGATATCGCCGCGGAAAGGGTCAATCTCGACGGCGGCGCCATCGCACTCGGCCATCCGTATGGCGCCTCGGGGGCGATCCTCACCGTCCGGCTTTTCTCGCAGATGCTGGCATCGCCGAAAGGCACGGAAGGACTGGCGATGATGGGCGTCGGCGGCGGCATGGGCATCGTCACCCTGTTTCGCGCGGTTTAGGCGGCGCAATTCCGGACGGAAAACCGCTTCGCATAGTACGCGACACTGGTCTGGTAACGAGATAGATGCCCCCTCTGCTCTGCCGGACAGAGGGGGGGGCGCCTTTTGCCTGGACGGGCCAAAAACACCATGAAAGCTGGAGCGTCGTCTATTGTGACGGCTGCGCGCTTTTCCCGGAATCGCTTTGGCTAGACCGAATAGGCCGCCAGCCATTCGCGCGTCGCCGTCGGCAGCGGCAGCGGCGTGTGTCGCTGCGGATCAACCGCGACCCAGACGACCTCGACTTCGGCAGCGAGTTGGCCGCGTGCTTCGACCTTGACGACAAAACTGATCGAGCTGCCGCCGACCTTCGCCACGTTGACGGTAAGACGGGCCGGCTCGTCGTAGCGCAGACCACGGTGATAGACGCAGGCCGAGCGGCGCACGAGATAGCTCGGCTCGTTCACCACATGCGGACGGTGACGCCAGAGGCTGGAAAGCGCGGCCTCGGCGTGGGCATAATAGGCGGCATTGTGCATGTGGCCGTGCATGTCTATATCGCGAAACGGAATCCGGATTTCCGTGACGTTCTCCAGCTCCCTGCCGTCCATGCGAGGCTCCCTGACGATGCGCTCCACCCTCGTTAGCCAGTTCGGTGATCCCCGGCAAGTGATTGCGATGGTCGACGCCGGGCGCGTGGCGCCTGCGGCGGGCGAAGTCGAGGTTGCGCTGTCGCTTGCCGCCATCAACCCGTCCGATCTCATCCCGGTGACTGGCGCCTATAGCGCCCGCACCACGCTGCCCTTCGTGCCGGGCTTCGAAGGCTTCGGCACGGTGACGCGCGTCGGCCCTGGCGTGACGTCGCTGAAACCCGGTGATCGCGTGGTGCCCATCGGTGCCAGCGGTCTCTGGCAGGAATATCTGATCCGGCCGGCCGAATGGTGTTTCGCCCTGCCCGACGACATCGGCGAGACCGATGCGGCCACCTGCTACGTCAATCCGCTGACGGCGCTGCAACTGGTCGAGGCGCTGCGCCAACATTTCGGCCCGCTCGGTGGCCGCCGTATCGGCGTCACCGCGGCAGGGTCGGCGATCGGCGGCATGCTGATGAAGCTGCTGGCCGGCGAAGACGCGGATGCCACCGGGATCGTCCGCAGCGCGCGCAGCGCCGAGCGGCTGGCAACCGGGGTCCCCGGCCACATCGTGTTTGGCGACGAGGGCCGCGTGCCGCAGCTTCGCCTCGACGCAATCATCGACGCTGTTGGCGGTCCGTTTGCCGGCGATCTTATTCTGCGCACGCTCGAACCGGGCGGCGCCTTCATCCAGTATGGGGCGCTCAGCGGCGTTCCGGTGCCGCAGGCGGCGATCCAGGCGCGGCCGGACATCCGCTTCTCCTTCCTGTGGCTGCGGACCTGGGTGCATTCGGCCGGGCGACCCGTGATCGAAGCGGCCTTTGCCAAGAGTTTCGAAGGTTTGCGATCGGGTCTCTTTTCCAGCCGCATCGCCGAAATCTATCCGCTAAGCAAGCTCGACGCGGCGCTCGCGCATCAGGCGGATCCGAGCCGCGACGGCAAGCTGCTCATCGATCCGCGCTGTTGAAAATTGCGCCTTTCGACCGGCTCGCCATGGACCTTGCAGGGTGGGCGCACTAGGTTCCGGGCATGACCACGTTCCTCTATGAAAACCCGGTCTTTCTGGAACACGAGGTTCCGGAAGGGCATCCCGAGCGGCCGGACCGGCTGAAGGCGCTGAACCTTGCGCTCGAACATCCGAACTTCTCCGATCTCAAGCGGATCGAGGCGAAGAAGGCGAGTGAGGATCTCGTCCTGCTCGCACATCCGGAAGAGCATCTCGCTGCCGTCAGGCGCGCCATTCCGGAGGAAGGCCTCAACCATTTCGAGGCCGACACCTGTGCCAGCCCCTTGAGCCTCGACGCGGCGCTAACCGGGATCGGCGGAGCGACCGCAGCGGTGGACGCCGTCTTTACCGGCGAGACCGACAACGCCTTCGTCGCGGCGCGGCCGCCAGGACACCACGCCGAGAAGAACAAGGCGATGGGGTTCTGTCTTTTCAACACGGTGGCGATCGCCGCCCGCTATGCCCAGAAGGTCCACGGCGCCGAGCGGGTCGCGATCGTCGACTGGGACGTGCACCACGGCAACGGCACGCAGGACATCTTCTGGGACGACCCCTCGGTGCTCTTCTGCTCGACGCACCAGATGCCGCTCTATCCCGGCACCGGCGCCAAGGACGAGACGGGTATCAAGGGCAATGTCGTCAACGCGCCGCTGTCGCCGAACATGGGCAGTGAACATTTCCGCGAGGCGTTCCGCAGCCGCGTGCTTTCAGCACTCACCAATTTCCGGCCGGACTTCATCCTGATCTCCGCCGGCTTCGACGCGCATCACCGCGATCCGCTGGCGCAGATCAATCTCGTCGCCGAGGATTTCGACTGGGCGACCGGGCGTCTGCACGAGATCGCCGATCGCAGCGCTGGCAACCGCATGGTCAGCCTGCTCGAAGGCGGCTATGACCTTCAGGGCCTGGCCGAATCGGCCGGCCTGCACATCTTGAGACTGATGAGAGGGTAGACATGAACACCACTACGCAACCGGACGTTTCCGCCCTCTCCTTCGAGCAGGCCGTCGAGGAACTGGAGCGGATCGTTTCGGCGCTGGAGCGCGGCGATGTCGCCCTCGACAAGTCGATCGAGATCTACGAGCGCGGCGAAGCGCTGAAGAAGCATTGCGAGGCGCTGTTGAAGGCCGCCGAGGACCGCATCGAAAAGATCCGCCTCGACCGCGCCGGCAGACCGCAGGGCGTGGAGCCGCTCGACGCCGACTGATCGTTTCATCGCAATTCCGGGCGGAAAATCGCTTCACGCTTTTCCCGGAATTGCCAAGATCGGATTGATCGTCGCGCGGAAACACTGCGTCCTTGCTTCGCCCCTACCCGCCTGATGTCATAGGCGTTAGGACTTGAAGCGACAGCAAAAACGGGAGCACGCGCCATGTCTTTCTTTCCAGGCCCCGACCCGCTCGCCGGCGACAAGCCCGCCTGCGACGCCATCGAACATCTGATCGTTCCGCGCACCAGCGACATCGGCGGGCTGCAGGTTCGTCGCGCTTTGCCGACAGCCAAGCGCCGCCTGGTCGGCCCCTTCATCTTCTTCGATCGCATGGGTCCGGCGCTGCTGCGCGCCGGCGAGGCGATCGACGTGCGTCCGCACCCGCATATCGGTCTTTCGACCGTCACCTATCTCTTCGACGGCGAGATCAAGCACCGCGACAGCCTCGGCACCGAGATGGTCATCCGTCCCGGCGACGTGAACCTGATGACGGCCGGCCGCGGCATCGTGCATTCAGAGCGCTCGCCCGAGAACCAGCGCGGCCACGACCGTTCGATCTCGGGCCTGCAGACCTGGCTGGCGCTGCCCGATCACAAGGAAGAAATCGACCCGATCTTCAGCCATACCGAAGAACGCATGCTGCCGCATATGAGCGACGACGGCATCAAGGCGCGGGTGGTGATCGGCAACTTCGAGGGCTCGAAGTCGCCGGTCTCGGTCTTCACCGACACGATCTATGTCGATCTCAACATTGCACCCGGCAAGAGCGCCCCCTTCGCGGCGCAATGGGAAGAGCGCGCGCTCTATATCCTCTCCGGCGAGGCGATCATTGCCGGCGATCATTTTGCAGACAACCAGCTGCTCGTCTTCCGTGCCGGCGACGAGATCACGGTCACGGCCGGACCGCAGGGTTGTCACGTGATGCTCTTCGGGGGTGCTGCGCTCGGGTCGTCCCGCCACATCTGGTGGAATTTCGTTTCGTCTTCGAAGGAGCGCATCGAGAAAGCCAAGGAAGAGTGGCGCAGCGGACGCTTCGACATCGTGCCCGGAGACGAAGAGGAATTCGTTCCGCTGCCCGAGGGCTGACCGCGACCTAAAGTGGCACAGGATGGATGCGGAAAACCGCGCAACATTGCCTCATGGCGCTTGAATCGATTTCGATTCACAGAATCATGCGCTAGTCTCTTGGTTGACGACGCAGGAACGCCTAATTTTGCATTCAGCAACGATTGCGTCTAAAGAGCCGCTTCGACGGTACCCACCAACTATCGCGCGCCCGACCTTTGGGGCGCGCATGAGGCATGCAGCGTGACACAACTGCCAACCAATCCGATGCCGGCTACTCCCTTGCTCGACAAGGTGACCTATCCCGACGATCTGAAGAAGGTCGACGACAAGGATCTGCCGCAGCTTGCCGGAGAAGTCCGGGCAGAAATGATCGACGCGGTGTCGCGTACCGGCGGGCACCTTGGCGCGGGCCTTGGCGTCGTCGAACTGACGATCGCCATCCACAAGGTCTTCAACACGCCGCATGACCGGCTGATCTTCGATGTCGGCCACCAGTGCTATCCGCACAAGATCCTCACCGGCCGCCGCGATCGCATCCGCACGCTGCGTCAGGAAGGCGGCCTCTCGGGCTTTACCCGCCGCGCCGAGAGCGAATACGACCCCTTCGGTGCCGCGCACTCCTCGACCTCGATTTCCGCCGGCCTCGGCATGGCGGTCGCCGCCGACCTCGACGGCAAGAACCGCAATGTCATCGCCGTCATCGGTGATGGCGCGCTTTCGGCCGGCATGGCCTATGAGGCGCTGAACAATGCCGGTGCGCTCGACGCGCGGCTGATCGTCATCCTCAATGACAACGACATGTCGATCGCGCCGCCGACCGGCGCGATGAGCGCCTATCTCGCGCGCCTTGCCTCCGGCCGCACCTATATGGGCATCCGCGAAGTCGGCAAGAAGCTGACGGCCTATCTCGGCAAGACCGTCGACCGGGCGATCACCCGCGCGGTCGAGCATGCCCGCGGCTACGTCACCGGCGGCACGCTCTTCGAAGAGATGGGCTTCTACCATATCGGCCCGATCGACGGGCATTCCTTCGACCATCTGCTGCCGGTGCTGCGCAACGTGCGCGACAACGCCAAAGGTCCGGTGCTGATCCATGTGGTGACGCAGAAGGGCAAGGGCTATCCGCCGGCGGAAGCTGCCGCCGACAAGTACCACGGCGTCAACAAGTTCGACGTCATCACCGGCGCCCAGGCGAAGGCGAAGCCGAACGCGCCCGCCTATACCTCTGTTTTCGCCGATGCGCTGACGCAGGAAGCCGGCTTCGACGACAAGATCGTCGCCGTCACCGCCGCCATGCCGTCCGGCACCGGGCTCGACAAGTTCGCCAAGGTCCATCCGTCGCGCTGCTTCGATGTCGGCATTGCCGAGCAGCACGCCGTAACCTTTGCCGCCGGCCTTGCCGCCGAAGGCTACAAGCCGTTCGCAGCGCTTTATTCGACCTTCCTGCAGCGCGGCTACGACCAGGTGGTCCACGACGTGGCGATCCAAGGCCTACCGGTGCGCTTCCCGATCGACCGTGCCGGTTTCGTCGGCGCCGACGGTCCGACGCATGCGGGCTCGTTCGACACGACCTATCTCGCCACCCTTCCCGGCTTCGTGGTGATGGCGGCTGCCGACGAGGCGGAACTGAAGCACATGGTGCGCACGGCTGCTGCCTATGACGCCGGCCCGATCTCGTTCCGTTATCCGCGCGGCGAAGGCGTTGGCGTCGAGATGCCGGAGCGGGGCCAGATCCTCGAGATCGGCAAGGGCCGTATCGTCAAGGAGGGCTCCAAGGTGGCGCTGCTTTCCTTCGGAACGCGCCTTGCCGACTGTCTGCTGGCCGCAGAAGACCTCGACGCCGCCGGGCTTTCGACCACGGTCGCGGATGCGCGCTTTGCCAAGCCGCTGGACCATGACCTCATCCGCGAGCTTGCCCGCAACCACGAGGTGCTGATCACCATCGAGGAAGGTGCCGTCGGCGGCTTTGCCAGCCACGTGCTGCAGTTCCTCGCCGAGGACGGCCTGCTCGACGGCGGCCTCAAGGTTCGTCCGATGGTCATGCCCGACGTCTGGATGGAACAGGCCAAGCCCGAGGCCATGTATGCCGCCGCGGGCCTCGACCGCGCCGGCATCGTCTCGACCGTCTTCAAGGCACTCGGCCAAAAGCAGGATATCGGCATCGGCGCTGCCGGCTGAGGCTTCCGTGCGACTTCAAGCAAAAACCCCGGCTCGTCCCCGGGGTTTTTGCTTTTCCGGACGGAATTGCAGGAAGGGCTCGATGGCTGCGAGCACAGGGGGCTTGCCATTGCGGCGGCAAGTCGCCATGAGAAACACATGTCAGAAGATCGCCAGAACGAAGAACACAAGAACCGGGTCCGCCTCGATCAGCTGCTGCTGAACTCGGGGCTGGTCGCAAGCCGCGCGCGTGCCCGTGACGCAATCCAGCGCGGGACCGTCAAGGTCGACGGCCGCACGGTCACCAAGGCAGCGTCGATGTTTGCCGAGAGCGTGACGATCACCATCGATGACCCGGCGCAGGACTATGTCTCGCGCGCCGCGCTGAAGCTGGTCGCGGCACTCGATCATTTCGGGCTCGACCCTGCAGGCGAAAGCTGTCTCGATATCGGCGCCTCGACCGGTGGCTTCACCGAAGTGCTGTTGAAGCGTGGAGCCGAGCATGTGGTCGCGATCGATGTCGGCCATGGCCAGATCCATCCGCGCATCGAAGGTGACGAACGCGTCACCAGCATTGAGGGCCTCAATGCACGCGCGATGACCGAGGAGGACATCGACGACCGCGAAGTCACCTTCGTCGTCTCGGACGTCTCGTTCATCTCGCTCAAGCTCGCGCTGCCGCCGGCACTCGATATGGCGCTTCCCGGTTCGTACTGCATCCTGCTGGTGAAGCCTCAGTTCGAGGCGGGCCGCGACGCCATCAGCAAGGCGGGCCTGCTCAAGGATCCCGACAGCGCACCTGATGTCGCCGCCGAACTCGAGCGCTGGCTTGTCGAGGACATGGGCTGGCAAAGCCTCGGCCTTATCCCCTCCCCCATTGCCGGCGGCGACGGCAATGTCGAATACCTGCTGGCAGGCAAGAAGCCATGACCACTGAAGCCGTCACCATCAAGCGGCTGGGCGCTCAGGGCGACGGCATTGCCGAAGGTCCTGACGGGCCGATCTATGCACCCTTCACCCTGCCCGGCGAAAGCGTCGCGCTCGCCGTCAACAAATCGCACGGCACGCTGATGTCGGTGAGAGAAGCCTCACCCGAGCGCGTCGAACCGCACTGTCGGCACTTCGGGCCGGACGGCATCAACGGCACCTGCGGCGGCTGCACGATGCAACATGCCTCCGACACGCTCTACCACGGCTTCAAGCGCGATCTGGTGATCGCCGCCCTGAAGTCGAAAGGGCTTACTCCCGAGGTGGCGCCGCTCATCACCGCCGAGCCCGGCCAGCGCCGCCGCGCGGTCTTCACCGCCCGCAAGACCGAGAAGGATCTGCTTCTCGGCTTCAACCAGGCGGAAAGCCACCATATCGTCGCGATCTCGGAATGTCCGATCGCGAGCCCGGGTATCGTCTCGAAGCTCGCCACCATTGCCAAAGTCGGCGCGGCCATGGCCGTCAATGCCGAGCCGTTCCGCATCACCGTGCTCGAAACGCTCTCCGGCCTCGACCTCTCGGTCGATGGCATCAAGAAGCTCGACGACCGCGAGCGCCGCCGCACGGTCGAAGCCGTGCTCGGTGAGCGCGGCATCGCCCGCGTCAGCCTCAATGGCGAGATCATTGTCGAGCCGGTGAAGCCTGTCATCGATTTCGGCGGTGTTTCCGTCTCGCCGCCGCCCGGCAGCTTCACCCAGGCGACGGCGCAGGCCGAAGAGGCAATGGCGAAGCTGGTGCTCGACCATCTCGGCAAGTCCAAGCGCGTCGCCGACCTCTTTGCCGGCTGCGGCACCTTTGCGCTGCGCATCGCCCGCAAGGCGCGGGTGCATGCGGTCGAAGGCGAAGACAAGGCGCTGAAGGCGCTTGATCTGGCGGCTCGCAACACGCAGGGGCTCAAGCCCGTCACCATCGAGAAGCGTGATCTCTTCCGCCGCCCGCTCATGGCGCAGGAACTGAAGGTCTTCGACGCGGTCGTCTTCGATCCGCCACGCGCCGGCGCGGACGTGCAGTGTCACGAGATCGCCCGCTCCGGCGTCAAGAAGGTCGTCGCCGTCTCCTGCAATCCAGTGACGCTTGCGCGCGACCTCTCGATCCTCGTTGCCGCCGGGTACCGCATCACCTCGGTGACGCCGATCGACCAGTTCCTCTGGTCGGCCCATGTCGAGGCGGTGGTCACGCTGGAGAAATGAGAAAGGCCCGGTTTCCCGGGCCTTCGTTATCGTTCGACTTGAAGCGTCTGCCAGACTGATTCACGCTTGCGTGCTATCCTCTTGTTTTTGCACTCGTCTTAGCATGACCCGCGGACGCCGATCCGTCGTCACGCCGCGCGGCGGCGGTATCCACCCCCACCTGCGTAAGAGCCCTGCCCTTCTCCGAGGTTGAACTGGGCGAGCAGCGCATTGAGCGAGGCTGCTTCCGACGCCAGGCCATGGCTTGCCGCCGTCTGTTCCTCGACCATGGCCGCGTTCTGTTGCGTGCCCTGGTCCATGGTGTTTACGGCCGTGTTGATCTCCTGGAGACCGGTGGACTGTTCGCGCGTCGCGGTCACGATCGCGCTCACATGCTTGTTGATCTCATGAACTTCGGCAACGATCGTCTCCAGTGCCTTGCCGGTATCGCCGACCAAGGTCACGCCGTTGCGGACCTGGTTTCCCGAGGTGGTGATCAGCGCCTTGATCTCCTTGGCGGCCTGTGCCGAGCGCTGGGCGAGTTCACGCACTTCTTGAGCAACAACGGCAAAACCCTTGCCGGCTTCACCGGCACGGGCCGCCTCGACGCCGGCATTCAGCGCGAGCAAGTTGGTCTGGAAGGCGATATCGTCGATGACGCCGATGATATTGGAGATCTCGCCCGAGGACTTCTCGATCGCATGCATCGCGTCTACGGCGTTGGCAACGACTTCGCCGGACTTCTCAGCGCCGGCACGGGTGCGGGCGACCAGCGCACCAACCTCTTCGGCGCGGCGAGCCGAGTCCTTGACCGTCGTGGTGATCTCCTCGAGTGCCGCGGCGGTCTCTTCGACCGAGGCTGCCTGCTGCTCCGTGCGGCGGGCGAGATCGTCGGCGGCCGAGCGGATTTCCGTCGCGCCGGCATCAATGCCGCGGGCATTGGCACCGACGGCGCAGAGCGTGTCGTGCAGCTTGGCGACCGANGAGATCGTCGGCGGCCGAGCGGATTTCCGTCGCGCCGGCATCAATGCCGCGGGCATTGGCACCGACGGCGCAGAGCGTGTCGTGCAGCTTGGCGACCGAGTTGTTGAAGTCGGCGCGCAGGCGATCGAGACGATCGGCAAAGGGATTGTCGATGCGATAGGCCAGATCGCCGTCAGCAAGACGGCCGAGACCGGTTGCCAGACCATCGACGGCCTGCTGCACTTCGGCAGCATCGCGCGCCTTCTGCGCTTCGCGTTCCAGACGTTCGCGTTCCGATAGCGAGCGGTTCGCATCCGCCTCGCTTTCGAGCTGCATCTTGGCGATCGTCGCATCACGCAGGACACGCAGCGACCGGGCGAGATCCCCGATCTCATCCTTGCGCTCGGCCTCGGACAGGTCGACGTCGGTCTCGCCAGCGGCGATCTGGCCGGTGACGCCGATGACATTGGCGACGCGCTTGCGGAAGCGGCTCGCCAGTGTCCAACCGACGATGATCATGATCGCGGCGGCAACGGCAATGACGGCGATCGAAATCATCGCGAGATGCGAAAGGCCGGCAAAGACCGTGGCTTCGGGCACCGAGACCACGACGTACCATTCGGTGTCGGGCAGCAGGTTGACCGGTACGGCGACGGCCAGATGCCCGCTGCCATCCGTGTGCTTCAGCGCGAAGGCCTGGCCGGTGTGGCTCAGGAGGTCACCCCACCCCTCACCCGCGAGCGGCGTGTCTTTCAGCACCTTGCCGAGGACCTTGGCATCCGGATGGCTGATGATGCTGCCATCTTTGCTGAGCAATGAGACGAAACCGGTGCCGAAGGGCTTCAGTTTGGCGAGTTCGGTCGAGAGTTCGCCGAGCGCCATGTCGACGCCGACCACACCGATGAAGGCGCCGTCCTTCTTCAGCGGCACCATGATCGAGGTCATCAGCACGTCCTTGCCGTTGATCGGGTAGACATAAGGCTCGGTGACCATGTCGAGGCCGGTCTTCTTCGGGATCTGGTAGTAGTCGCCGGGACCCGGCTTGTCATAATCGGCGAGCGCCTCGTGGATCACCTTGTCGCCGGAGCGGGCGATATAGGGAACGAAGCGGCCGGTCGCGTCATGGCCGGGCTTGCCGACGAATTCGGCGTCCTTGCCGTCGAAGGCGTTCGGCTCCCAGCCGGTGCTCATGCCGACGGCAAGCGGATTGTCGACGATCCAGCGTTTCATCAGGGTTTCGATTTCGGCGCGCGACGGCTCGCCGGTGCCCTTTACCGCATAGAGCGCGGAGCGGATGTTGTTTGCGAGCGTCTTTGCCTCGGCAAACTTCGTCTCGACGCTGCGCGCGCTTGCGGATGCGGCATTGGTCATTTCGGCGATGCTGCGCTCGCGCAATTGCTGATAGGAGAGCCAGAAGACGACGGCGGCGGTGACCATGGAGGTCAACAGGCCGGTCATCACGATGGCGAACATGTTTCTTGCCGTTGCAGTCTTTAGGATCACCGTATGTCTCCCCTCGCGCCTCCGCCGTTGCGGTCGTGCGCGGCCAAATCATCGATTGCGTGACGGGCACGCTGAGCATTGGGACAGGTGTCTGGGGCACATCGCGATGATGAATGCTGGAGGCGACGTGCGGGCGAAGTCATTTCGCGGCGAAGAAACGGTATGCGCGAGCGCTTTATCAAAGCTTAAGAAACAAGGGGATGACTCGCGATCCTGCAGTGAAAAGCGAGAATCCTGATGCACTGCGCAAAGAAAAGGCCCGGTCTCCCGGGCCTTTTGCTTCTCAAATGTCGGCGAGGACTAGGCTGCCCGGCGGCGGTGGCTGGTCGCTGCCGCGTATACGCTCTGCGTATCGCCGAGGTTAAACTGGGCCAGCAGTGCGTTGAGCGAGGCTGCTTCCGACGCCAAACCATGGCTTGCCGCCGTCTGTTCCTCGACCATGGCCGCGTTCTGTTGCGTGCCCTGATCCATGGTGTTGACCGCCGTGTTGATCTCCTGGAGGCCCGTCGACTGCTCGCGCGTCGCGGTCACGATCGCGCTCACGTGCTTGTTGATCTCCTGGACTTCGGCGACGATCGTCTCCAGTGCCTTGCCGGTGTCGCCGACCAAGGTCACGCCGTTGCGGACCTGGTTGCCGGAGGTGGTGATCAGTGCCTTGATCTCCTTGGCCGCATTGGCCGAGCGCTGGGCGAGTTCACGCACTTCCTGCGCGACGACGGCAAAGCCCTTGCCGGCTTCACCGGCACGGGCCGCCTCGACGCCGGCGTTCAGTGCAAGGAGGTTGGTCTGGAAGGCGATATCATCGATGACGCCGATGATGTTGGAGATCTCGCCCGAGGACTTCTCGATCGCATGCATCGCATCTACGGCGTTGGCAACGACTTCGCCGGACTTCTCAGCGCCGGCACGCGTGCGGGCGACCAGCGCGCCGACCTCTTCAGCCCGACGGGCGGAGTCCTTGACCGTCGTGGTGATCTCTTCAAGCGCTGCGGCGGTCTCTTCGACCGAGGCTGCCTGCTGCTCGGTGCGGCGGGCGAGATCGTCGGCGGCCGAGCGGATTTCCGTCGCGCCGGCATCAATGCCGCGGGCATTGGCACCGACGGCGCAGAGCGTGTCGTGCAGGGGATTGTCGATGCGATAGGCCAGATCGCCGTCAGCAAGACGGCCGAGGCCGGTTGCCAGACCATCGACAGCCTGCTGCACTTCGGCAGCGTCGCGCGCCTTCTGCGCCTCGCGTTCCAGGCGCTCGCGTTCCGACAGCGAACGGTTCGCATCCGCCTCGCTTTCGAGGCGGGCGCGCTCGACGGCATTGGCCTTGAAGACGGCGACGGCGGCGGCCATCGAGCCGATCTGGTCGGTCCGCTCTTCGCCGGGGATTGCAACGTTGTGGTTACCCGACGCGAGCTTCTCCATCGCGCTGGTCATATCCGTGACAGGACGGATGACGAGGCGGTTGAGGAAGGTCGCGAGGAAGACGAGCATCACGCCGACCGCAAGGATCGTGGCGATGGTCGCGGCAATGCGGAACTGATCGATCGCCGAATAGGCGGCGTCGGCGTCGATGACGAAGCCGACATACCATTCGACCGAGGGCAGGCCCTGGACCGGAACGAAGCTCACCAGCATCGGCTTGCCGTCGAGCTCGGTGTTCATGATACCGGAGCCGATTGCCGGTGTGTCGATCGGGAAGGCATCGGCGAGCGACTTGGTGACCAGCTTGGCATCGGGATGAACCAGGATCTGGCCGTCCTTGCTGGCGAGGAAGGCAAAGCCTTCACCGCCGACATCGACGCCCTTGATCATCGTCACCAGGGTATCGAGCGAGAAGTCGCTGGCGGCAACGCCATAGAGCTTGCCGTCGCGCTTGACCGGAACGGCGGCGCTGATGATCAGCGCGCCGCTGGACGCGTCGACATAGGGTTCGGTCAGCACGCGAGCGTCAGCCTTGACGGCCTGCTGGTACCAGGGGCGCTGACGCGGGTCATAGCCTGCCGGCATCGGATTGTCGGGCCAGGTGATGAACTTGCCGCTTTCGTTGCCAACATAGGTCGACATGAATTCGCTGGTGAGAACGTCGTTCTTCAGGATCGGCTGGACCCCACCGTCATCCGCGACGTTGCCGGTGGCATCAGCCACCATCGCCGTCAGCGTGACGCGGCCGTTCAGCCACTTGGCGACGCTCTGCGCGGCCTGGGTGCCGGAGGAGGCAATGTTCTCCTCGACGGCCTTGGTGGTCGTGTCGCGCTGCAGGCTGTCGATGTAAACGGAAAAGCCGGCGAAAGCGCCGACGACGACACAGGACGCGGCAACGAGAATGCGCGTCATGAGGTTCGATCGCTTGGACAAGGTGGGCTCCCAATGGGTGCCGGCGGCGGCCGCCGGACATGAGCTCTTGATGATTTTCGCGCAGCATCCGTCGTCCGTCCGTGAAGACGGCGCGCAGAGGCTGACGGGAAAACGTTGAACATGCCCGAAGGCGAGGCCAGCCCTGCTTCATGCGGCTGGGGCCATCCCAAAATAGGGATGGGCCTATCGCGCAGGACGCTAGCGACCGGTATTTAAGAACAAATTAAAATTGATCTATTCAAGTTCGCGATGGCGGCGGCAACGGGATCTTTACCGCCGGCCGGGTAAGAGCTTGCCCCCGAATGCAAAACGGGTGCACAGAGGCACCCGTCTCACCCATCACAAATCCAAACTGGTTTAGCGGCGCATGAAGGCCTCGAAGGCGGCCCGCGCCTCGGCACTCTTCAATTGCGCGGCGAAGTGCTTCGCCTCTTCGTCGATACGCGCCAGCACGTCGCTGCGGTCGCCACGGACGAGATCGCGGGCGATGCGAAGCGCCTCCGGCGGCTTCTTGGCGAGCCGGCCAGCAAGCGCCAGGGTTTCGCGCTCGACCGCGTCCGCGCCGACAATCTTCCAGATCAGTCCCGCGTCCACGGCCTCGCCTGCGGTGAGCGGTTCGCCGGCGGCAAGCAGCGCGAAGGCCCGCTGGTGACCCATGATGCGCGGCGCGATCAGGCTGGAGGCCGCTTCCGGCACCAGCGCCAGGTCGACGAAGGGCGTCTTGAAGACCGAGCGCTCGGACGCAATCGTCAGGTCGCAATGCAGATGGATCGTCGTGCCGATGCCAATCGCGAGACCGTCGACGCCCGAAACGACAGGCTTCGTTGCGGTCGCGAGTGCCTTCAGGAACTCGATCACCTCTATGCCCATGGAACCGCCCATGGCGAAGGCGAGGAAGTCGGCCATGTCGTTGCCGGCGGAGAAGCAACCATCGGTGCCGAGAAAGGCGGTGGCGCGCACGGCCGGATCGCTAGAAGCGACCGTCAGCGCATTGGTCATCTTCGCGTACATGTCGCGCGTGATGGCGTTTTTCTTTTCCGGCCGGTTGAAGCGGATCACCTGGACGCCGGGGTGGGCTTCCGGCCGTTCGATGAGCACGTGGTCGGTCATGATGGGTCCTTTCAGGCCAGAACAGCGCGAGCGACGGCGAGGCTGTCGGCACCGTTGACGACACGGTCTTTCAGTGCGGCAGTCTCGGCCAGCAGGTTTTCGGCGGTGAAGCGGCAGAGCGCAATGCGCTGATCGTCCTTGCCATCGCTGACGTCCGCCAGACCACCCTTGGCGAGATAGGCGCCGGTCAGCGCCAGGCCGAAGAGCCGCTGGTAGGCGGTGGCGCCGGCGAGTGCTTCTGCGAGCTTGCCGCCGGCAACAGCCGCAATCAGCCACTCGGTCGCGGCCGAAAGATCGTCCAGCGCCGCATCGAGGCGTGCAGCCGTCTCGCCAAAACCGTCGCGGTTCGAGGCGCGAACTGCCGCGGCGATCTCGCGCAACTCGGCAATGAAGCCACGCACGTGGCCGCCATCGGAAAGCGGCAGCTTGCGGGTGACGAGGTCGATCGCCTGGATGCCGTTGGTACCCTCGTAGATCGGCGCGATGCGGGCGTCGCGCAGATAGCGGGCAGCACCCGTTTCCTCGATGAAGCCCATGCCACCATGCACCTGGATACCCATCGAGGCGACATCGACGCCGGCGTCGGTCGAGAAGGACTTGGCGATCGGCGTCAGCAGGCTGGAGCGTTCCTGCCAGAACTTCGCCTTTTCGCCTTCGGCTGCATGCCCCATGTCGACGGCGTGGGCGCAGGCGTAGGAAATCGCGCGCGAGCCCTGCGTCAGCGCCTTCATCGTCAGGAGCATGCGGGCAACATCCGGGTGCTCGATGATCGGGCTCATGCCCTGCCCCGTCCAGCCAGGCGCCTTACCCTGGGTGCGCTCCTTGGCAAAGGCGATCGCCTTCTGCGTCGCGGCGTCGGCAATGGCCACGCCCTGCATGCCGACGGCCAGACGGGCGTTGTTCATCATCGTGAACATGCAGGCGAGGCCGCGGTTCTCCTCGCCGATCAGATAGCCGATCGCGCCCTTTTCAGCGCCGAACTTGCCGTCGCCATAGATCATCGTGCAGGTCGGCGATCCATGGATACCGAGCTTGTGTTCGAGCGAATGGCAGAAGAGATCGTTGCGCTCGCCGAGCGAACCGTCCGCGTTGACCAGGAATTTCGGCACGAGGAACAGCGAGATGCCGCGGGTGCCGGCCGGCGCGTCCGGAAGGCGCGCCAGCACCAGATGGACGATGTTGTCGGTGAAGTCGTGTTCGCCCCAGGTGATGAAGATCTTCTGGCCGAAGATGCGGTAGGTGCCGTCGTCGCGGCGCTCAGCGCGGGCCTTCAGCACACCGAGGTCGGAGCCGGCATGCGGCTCGGTCAAGTTCATGGTGCCGGTCCATTCGCCGGAGACCATCTTCGGCAGATAGGTGGCCTTGAGCTCATCGGAACCGTGCTTTTCCAGCGCCTCGACGGCGCCCATGGTGAGCGTCGGGCCAAGCGCGAAGGCCATGGAGCCGGCGTTCCACATTTCCATGGCGGCGACGTGCAGCATATGCGGCAGGTTCTGGCCGCCGAAATCTTCCGGGGCCGTCAGCCCGTTCCAGCCGCCGGCGATCCAGTTGTGGTAGAGATCGCGCCAACCGTTTGGGGTCTCGACCTTGCCTTCGACGAGGCGCGACCCCTGCTTGTCGCCGATGTCGCCAAGCGGCGCCACCTCTTCCGTCGCGAACCGACCGGCCTCCGAAAGGATGGCATCGACCAGGTCTTCACCGAGATCACCCAGCGCGCCCGATTGCAGTGCATCGCCCATGCCTGCCACGTGCTTCAGCGTGAATGCGATCTCGTCGACGGGTGCCTTGTACATGATGATCCTCCCAGATAGCCAGGTCGCGCCGGGCGCGGCCTCGTGCGCCGAACACTATTGATTTTTACGTAAACGTCAACGTCAATTGCCGTCGGCTTCCCGAACATCGGGCTGCGGCCGCCCGTAACAAAACTGTCATCAACGGCGCATAGAAGCCAAGACAGATGGTGCCGCGCGTCGTCGCTGGACGCGCGACTGTCACTTTAGCACTTTGAATGGCTGCGTGTTCCTCCCTCCCGTTGCCAACGATGGATCGGAACAGGCGGCGGACCCTGGACAAGGCGTTCAGATGAACCTGATTTCCCCTGAAATACCCGGCATCGTCTGGGCCTATCGTTTCCTGCCGGGCGAAAGCCGCTGCCAGCGGATCGCCACCGACGCCTCGATCGACAGCCTGCTATCCGGGGAAGGATGGGTGTGGGTTCACCTCGCGCTCTCGGACGCGCGAACGCCTGCGCTCATCGAGCGGATCGGCAACCTGCCGCCGCTCGCAGTCGCCACGCTGACGAGCCACGATACCCAGGCGGCCATCACCGTTTCGGACGATATCGTGCACGGCACGCTCGTCGATTTCGAGCGCACCTTCGACGCGGTGACGAAGACGATCGGCTGGCTGCATTTCGCCGTCAGCGACCGCATCATCATCACCACCCGCCTGCATCCTTTGCGCAGCATCGACCGCGTCAAGGCAGCGGTGGAAAAGAGCACGAAATGCGCACGGCCGATCGACCTCTTCGAGATGATCGTCGTCGAATTCCAGCGCACGCTGATCTCGCTGGTTCTGGAACTGACCGAGGATCTGAACGTCATCGAGGACCATGTGTATGGCGAGGCTGGGCATCGGCAGCAGCCGGGGCTTGCGCCGCTGCGGCGCACGGTGGTGCGGCTGCATCGGCACCTTCGCACGATCCTCGCCTTGCTCAGGCGGGCGGGCGCATCGGATGAGGACGAGGTACCGCCCGGGTTCATCGACGCCGCCGAGCGGCTTTCCGACCGGCTCGAAGCGGTCGACCGCGACGTCTTCGCCCTGCAGGAACGCGCGCGTCTGCTGCATGAAGAGATCGACAGCAAGATCTCTTCGGAGACCAATCGGCATCTTTACATCCTGTCGCTGATGACCGCCTTCCTCCTGCCGCCGACGCTCGTCACCGGCTTCTTCGGCATGAATACCGGGGCGCTGCCCTTCGCCGACGGCACCGGCACGCTCTATGCGGCGTTGTTCATCGCACTCTCCATGGGCTTTGCCTGGTGGATTCTCCGGCGGATCGGCATTCTCTGAGACACCGGTCGGAACTCTCCCCAGGCGTTCGGTGTTGTTTGGAGCGACGTCCCCGTAGACCGGAACGACACCGTGGAGATTGGAAACATGGCGCTCAAGCGAATGGACAACATAGGCATCGTCGTCGAAGACCTCGAAGAGACGATCGATTTCTTTCGCGAACTTGGCCTTGAGCTCGAAGGGCGGGCGACGATCGACGGGGAATGGGCCGGGCGTGTCACCGGGCTCGGCGATCAGCATGTCGAAATTGCCATGATGCGTACGCCGGATGGCCACAGCAGGCTCGAGCTTTCCCGCTTCCTCGCAGCACCGGTCGTCGCCGATCACCGGACTGCCCCGGTCAATGCGCTTGGCTACCTCCGCGTCATGCTCGCGGTCGACGACGTCGACGATACGGTTGAGCGGCTCCGCAAACGCGGCGCGCAGTTGGTCGGCGAAGTGGTCCAGTATAAGGACGCCTATCGGCTTTGCTATATCCGCGGTCCCGAGGGGCTGCTCATCGGGCTCGCCCAAGAACTTTAGCCACTGCAGGACAAGTTCTCACCAGGCACGGCGCGATCATCGGCCAGGCCCATCGCTCGCAGCTATGGCGGCCTCATGTGATCCCAGGCGAAAAAGGGCCAGGAGCGGAAGCGCCCGGCCCTGCCTACCCTTTAACCATAGGGCGAATAGCACTGGCGGCGCGGGCCGCCATAGGGCTGATAGGTATTGTCGTAGGCCCGGTATGAGCGGTAGCGGTCATAGCACCACTGCACATGGCGGCTGCCATAGACGGGGGCAGGACGCGTGTAGCGCGGCGGCTGGGCGATCGCTCCACCGATAATCACTCCGGTGCCGAAGGCTGCCATCGGATACCACCAGCCATTGTAGTAGCGATAGCCAGGGCGGCGGTAGTTATAACCGCGGTAGCCGTTGTAGTAGTAATAGCCGCCACGACGCTCCATGCCCGGTCGGCGATACTGGACGTTCTGTGCATCGCTCTGCCGCTCAAGGCGCGGCGGTGTCGGCGTGAAGGCCTGCGACGGGGCGGCCGACGTCGCCAGCACAGCCACCGCAACGGCCACGGAAAACCACCGGCTCATCCCGGACTTCAGCACGTTCTTCATAAAATCCCTCCATCACCGAACGCATTTTGCGCGGCCCGGTTTCGGGTTGCCGCGGCATTTCAACCTTTCCATGATTTCACCCGGACCGAGGCCGATACGGGGATGTCCCTCAGCCGGGAAATCCGAAATCGACCGATAACGCATAAGTCACCGGTTTTGTTCCATCTTCCGCCTCCTGCGGGATCAGGTGGCGCGGCCAGCACCCGTTGCTGCAGCAAGGCATTGCCGCATCGTCGACCAACGCCTTCCCGGCTGATCGTCAGATCGCGAACATGAAAGCAATTTCTTATATACAGCCACAGGTCGGTATACATTCGCGCGTCGCTCCCGCACAGTCCGCTCGGGGGCTGGGATTTACGATGCGTTAACGATACTGTCGGCAATCTCAGAGAATGGCAAAGCGGTGTATCTCCACGACAGGGATGATTCTGCGCCTCGCGACCTTCATCGGTCTGGCTTTCGCGGCGGCGATCGCACGCGCCGGTGAAATGGAGCCCTGGAAGACCAAGTCGAATGCCATCATCGTCGACGCCTATGAGATGAACAGCATCGACTGGGAAACGATGCTTGGCGACAAGCGCGTTTCCGGTTTCATCGCCAAGGCCTCCGACGGCCTGCCCGAAAGCTTCTCCTGCACCGGCGACCACAACGGCGACACCTTCAACCACTGCAAGACCATGTGGCGCAAATACGCCGTCAGCCGCGAGCTCTACCAGACCCGCCGGATGATTGCCCGTTCGCACGGGCTGCTGTGGGGTGCCTACCATCTTGCCCGCCCGGGCAATCCCGTCGACCAGGCGAACCATTTCCTCGATTACGCCGATCCGCGCGACGACGAGCTGATGGTGCTCGATCTCGAGGGCATCGATCCGGACAAGTACATGTCGCTGGAGGACGCCGCCATCTTCGCCGGGCACATCAAGACCCGGACCGGGCGCTACCCGATCCTCTATACCAACCACATCACCGCCAAATACATCGCCGCGCACCGGGCCAAACACCGGCTGCTGTCGCGCCTGCCGCTCTGGTACGCCCGTTACAAACCGGATATCCGCCAGGTTTTCCCGATGGGCAACTGGGACAGTTACGCGCTGTGGCAGTTCTCCTCGGGCATCAACTGCGGCAAGCGCCGCTGCCCCTACCGCGTGCCGGGAACGCTTGACGACATCGACGTGAATGTGGCGGCAATGTCGCCGCCGGCGCTGAAAGCGATCTGGGCACAGGGCGCCTTGCTGCCGGAAAAGCCACTGCCGCTGATGCTCGTCGCCCAAGCCGAGCGGGGAACGGGCATGCAGGCGATCGCAAGGGCGACTGCGATGTTTAGCGAGCCGCTGCTCGTGAGCCGCGCTGACGCTACGAGCGGCGCCGGCAGCGGTGTCGACATGCTGGTGACCGGCTCGATCGATTTCGCCCGCCAGGAACGTGCCCTGCAGGTGGCGATCGCCGGCAATGATGCCGCCCAGGGCGCCTGCTCCAAGACGGGGGCCGGCACCGACGCCCCGGCAAGCATTTCCGCCAATCCGATCCCCTGCAACGCGCCCTAAAGCCTGTCGCGTGAAAAGCATTCACGCGACAGGCTTTAAGCGCTTGTTGTTATGCATGTCTTTGTCGCAAAACCGCTGCACACTTTTGCGCGACATCATTAAAGCCTTCAAGCTTCGATCTGGACGTCTCCGAGCGGTCGCGAGCAGCAGGCGAGGATGTAGCCCTCATCGATCTCGTCGTCGAGAATGCCGCCATTGTGGCTCATATCCACCTCGCCTGAGACCTTCATCACCCGGCAGGTGCCGCAGATGCCGCCTTCGCAGGCAGCGCCGATGCGCACGCCGTTGGCGCGCGCCGCCTGCAGGATCGTCTGGCCGGGCTTGGCCTCGATCTCCTTGCCGCTCATGGTGAAGGCGATCTTGGCGGCCTGGACCTCGCCCTCGTCACCGGCGCCGGCGCGCACGGCAATCTCTTCCGCCGCAGGTGCGGCGGCCGGCTGGAAGCTCTCCTCGTGGTAGCGGCCCATGTCGAAACCGGCCGATTTCAGCATCTCGCGCACGCCGCGCATGAACGGTTCGGGGCCGCAGCAGAAAACGGTGCGGTCCATGAAATCGGGCGCAAGCAGCGGCAGCTTGGCGCCATCAATGCGGCCGCGAAGCCCGTGCCAGCCGTGGCGTGCCTCATGTCCCTCGACGATGAAGCCGAGGTTCAGCCCGGACATCTGCGTCGCCAGAACCTCCAGCTCCGAACGGAACAGCAGGTCCTCCGGCCGACGCGCGCAGGAGATGAAGGTCACATCCGTCTCCGGCACGCAGTCCGCCATCCAGCGCGTCATCGACATCATCGGCGTGATGCCGGAGCCGGCCGAGATAAACAGGTACTTGTCGCCGGGATGGCGGACGAAGCTGAAATCGCCGAGCGGGCCAAAGGCGCGGAGTTTCATTCCGGGCTTCAGGTGCTCGAACATCCAGCGGGTGCCGATGCTGTCTGACTGCGCCTTGACGGTCACGGCGATCGACAGCGGCCGCGAGGGCGTCGACGACAGGGTGTAGGTGCGCATCACTGGCTCGTCGGCGACGGGCAGTTCGAGGGTCACGAATTGCCCGGGCAGATAGCGAAACCAGGCGGGCTTTTCGGCCCGGAAGGTGAAGGTCATGACATCGGCGGTCTCGACAACCGCCGATGTGCATTCGAGCATCTGCTGCCGGTCGATCCAGACGTGGAGCGCGTCGAAATGGTGAAACGAAGAGGCCATCTGCATGTCAGGCGACCCTTGAAAGCGGAGCCGCGTCGCCGGCAAGGCGCTGCTCCATGAACTTGCAGTACCACTCGACGAACTGCATCACGCCACCCTCGTGCTCGGGCGAATAGGGACCGGGCTCATAGGCCGGTGAGCGGATGCCGAAGGCATTTTCCTCGACGATCTGACGGTCCTGGTCGTTGGTCTCGGTCCAGACATGCGTCAGTTCATCTAGATTGTAGTCGACGCCTTCGACCGCATCCTTGTTGACGAGCCACTTCGTCGTCACCTGCGTCAGTTCGGGCCCGAGCGGCAGCACCCGGAAGGTGATGGCGTGGTCGGCGAGCACATGGTTCCAGGTGGTGGGATAGTGGAACATCAAGAGCGTGCCGATCTGGCTCTGGGAGACGTCGGCGGACAGGGCCCGCCTGACGGCGCGGGCGCCCGACATGGTGTAGCTTTCGGCATTGTCGACAAGCGGCATGCGGGCGGCGCGGAACTGACCGGTCGGCGACATCTTAAATTCGCTCGGCAGGCCCTCGGCCTCGCACTTCGCCCAATGTTCGGCGATCACAGGATCATCCTTGGCGCCCTGCACCCCGGTCGCCGTCGGCGCCTCAGGATAGGTGCGGCAGAGTTCCGGATGATTGGCGGCGCAATGGTAGCATTCGCGGTTGTTTTCCCAGACGAGCTTCCAGTTGCCCTTCTCGATGATGGTGCTTTCGAACGCGACCTTGGTTTCGCCGAGCCGATGCGGCGCGAGATACGGCAAGGCCATGTCGCGGAACGCCGTGAAATCCATCGGCTTTTCCGACAGGTTGATGAAGATGTAGCCGCCGACCGTTTCGCAATGGATCGGCTTCAGACTGTGGGCGGCCTTGTCGAAATCCTCTCCCATCTGCCGGGCAAAGAGCAGCGAGCCGTCGAGTTCGTAGGTCCACTGGTGATAGGGACAGACAAGCTTTGCCGACGAGCCTTTCGCCTGCGTGCAGACGCGCGAGCCGCGGTGGCGGCAGGAATTGTGCAGAGCCCGGATGGCGCCCTGGCGGTCGCGGGTGATGACAACGGGGTAGTCGCCGACCTGGACGGTGAAGTAATTGCCGGCCCGCGGGATCTCGCAGTCATGGCCGATAAACAGCCAATCCTTGTACCAGATGTTTTCCAGATCCTGCCTGTAGTAGTCGGGATCGATGTAAAAGGCCCGGTCGAGGCTGTAGCCGTCCTGCCTGCCCTTCAGCTTTCGAAGCATATCGTTTCTGGTGTCCATGTCCTGTCCTCATGCGCCATGTTTCGGAGAGGCAGGACAGGAACCCGCACGGGCGCACGCCCATGCGTTTGAGGCTCCGATCCGGCTGCCCGCCGCAACCCGTTACGGTTATGTCCGTCAAGGCTGGTTTCCGGGCTCAGGAGCCGTCCTTTCGGACCTGCCCGGCGCCTTCCCGGACGAACCGTCCAGTGGCCTTTGCCGAGGCTTTCGCTCCACCACCGTTGCGGGGGCAGCGCCGGGATTTGACCGGCTTCCCAATTCTCCATCTTCCCTTCGAAGACGGCACCTTGAGTAAGGATATGTAATCGCGGAAGTCACCTTGGCAGCTGCCCGATAGCGACATCCAATTCCAGAATGACGACACGGAAAAAACCGCCACAAAAGGCCACCGTCTTAGAATTTTTACATTGCAAACATATAGATAGATCACATCTTGGGCAATTGCCGACTTTTGCGGCGCGGTCGGCGCAGATGCGGGAGGGCTTCGCCCGTTTGCGACATCGCGTCAGATAGAGAACGCTAATGATGCAGCCAGGACGAAATCATTCATTAACCATGAGCCGCTAGCCTAGCCGGCGGACGAGAGAGGTCCTGCAGGCAGGCAGATGGCGCGCTGACGATCATGGCAAAGTTGAGATACTACGACGCGACAGCCGAGAAGCTGCCGACAATCCCGCCGAAGGTGGCGGTTCATACCGAATTCCTGCGTACGGGCCGGATCAACCGCAGGCAATGGTTGCCGAGCGAACGCCGGTATTTGAGCTATGAGGAAGTCGCAGACAGGACGGGCAAGAAGCTCAGCACCGCCGGCGACACGACCCATAAGCGGATCAACGGGTTCCACAACTCGATCCAGTTCCCGAAGATGATCTTCCACCGCACGCTCGTCGGCCGGCCGCATCTCGGCTACTGTCACGTGACGGCGGCGCGTACGCCGGTTACTCCCTCCAAGGACATCACCTGGTCCTTCTACTTCGCCAACTTCTTCTGCAACCTGGGCGACGAGACGCATTTTTTCGAGAGTATCCAGCCCGGCTATTCACGCATGTACTTCGCCGTCGCCATCGAACCGGGCGCCCAAGCCGGGCAAATGGTCATCAACCGCAACTTTCGTGACAACGGGCTGCTGTTTCGCACGGATGATCCCAAGGTCGCGCTGAAAAACGTACTGATGCTTGGCGCCAAGGATGACGCGTTGCGTCGCATCATTCGCAGCCTCTGAGCCGAACCGGTTCCTTCAAAGAAAATCGTTCTGTTTTTCCGGTGCGTCCGTTAAGGAAGCGTCGGAAAGGAAACGGCATGGCTGAGATCATCGACACGGATAGAGAACCGGACCGCGCGATCGCGCGCGCCTGCGCCGTTCTTGGCGAAGGSGAGCCGGTCGCCATTCCGACCGAGACCGTCTACGGCCTTGCCGCCGACGCTACCAATCCCGATGCGATCAGTCGCATCTACGAGATGAAGGGGCGCCCGCGCTTCAATCCGCTGATCTCGCATGTTTCCGACATGGCGATGGCCGAAGCCCATGTGCATTTCGATCCGATTTCGAGGCAGCTGGCCGAAGCCTTCTGGCCCGGCCCGCTGACGCTGATCCTTCGGCAGCGCGCCGACAGCACGGTTCATGCGCTGGCGTCCGCCGGCCTCGACACGCTCGGCATCCGCATGCCCGACGGTTTCTCGCGCCGGGTAATCGCTCACTTCGGGCGACCACTGGCCGCGCCCAGTGCCAATACGTCGGGCAAAATCAGCCCGACCAGTGCGGTCCATGTGGAAGCCGATCTCGGCGACAAACTGAAGCTGATCCTCGACGCCGGCCAGGCCCAAATCGGCCTTGAGTCGACGATCATCAAGGTCGACGGCGACGAGATCCGGTTGCTTCGGCCGGGTGGCCTCGATGCCGCCGAGATCGAACGCCTGCTTGGTCGTCCGGTGACCCGGCCGGAGACGGCGGGAGCGACGATCGAGGCGCCGGGCATGCTCGCCTCGCACTACGCGCCCGGCGCTGCCGTCCGGCTCGATGCCGCCGAGGTGCATGCCGGCGAAGCCTTGATCCGTTTCGGCGGCAATCGGATCGCCGGCGAAGAGCAGGCGGCCGTCGTTCTCGATCTCAGCCCGACTGGCAATCTGCGCGAAGCCGCCGCCAATCTCTTCGACTATATGAAGCGGGCGGATGCCAGCGGCGCAGAGACCATCGCCTTCGGGCCGATCCCTTCGGACGGGTTGGGGGAAGCCATCATCGACCGGTTACAACGGGCGGCGGCACCACGAGGGTAAGATAGTGTGCGGCATCTTCTCCGCACCCACCCTCATCGAACGGCACCAATTGCGGTTATGATCGCCGCCGACCAGGAACCGAGGACCAGATCCTCAGATCGACCGATCCGATAGCGCGCGCAGGCGCAATGCGAAGTGAGGCCCATGACCACCCTTCCCTCTCCCGAACTCATCGCTTCCTTCGCCGAGATCGTCGGCAACACCAACGTGCTGACGGACGAAGCCGACAAGGCGCGCTATCTCGTCGAATCGCGCGGACTTTACCGCGGCACGACGCCGATGGTCCTGCGTCCGGCCAACGTCGACGAGGTCTCGCGCATCATGAAGCTCGCGAGCGCCACCCGCACGGCGATCGTGCCGCAGGGCGGCAACACCGGCCATGTCGCCGGGCAGATCCCGCGGGAGGGCAAGGCAGACATCGTTCTTTCGCTGGAACGGCTGAACCGCATTCGCGACATCGATCCGGTCGGCAATGTCATCGTCGCCGATGCCGGCTGTATCCTCGCCGATATCCAGAAGGCGGCGGACGAGCACAATCGCCTGTTCCCACTGTCGCTCGGCTCGGAAGGTTCAGCCCGCATCGGCGGCAATCTCTCCACCAATGCAGGCGGCACCGCCGTGCTTGCCTATGGCAGTATGCGCCAGCTTTGCCTCGGCCTCGAAGTGGTGCTGCCGACCGGCGAAATCTGGGACGGGCTGCGCCGGTTGAAGAAGGACAATACCGGTTACGACCTGCGCGATCTCTTCATCGGTGCCGAGGGCACGCTCGGCGTGATCACCGGCGCCGTGCTCAAGCTTTTCCCGAAGCCGCTCGGGCATCAGGTCGCCTTTGCCGGAGTCGGCAGCGTCGAGCATGCGCTCGCTCTGTTTGAAAAGGCGTCCAGCCTTTGCGGGCCGGCGTTGACCGGCTTCGAGCTGATGCCGCGGCTCGGCGTCGAATTCACCACCAAGCACATCCCCGGCGTTCGTGATCCGATGGAAACGGTCCATCCCTGGTACGCGCTGATCGATATCTCGACGTCCGATAGCGCCGAAAGCGCGGAACGGATGGTACAGGATCTGCTGGAGCAGGGATATGCGGCCGGCCTCGTCGAGAATGCAGTGATTGCCGCCAACGAGACACAGGCGAAGGCGCTGTGGCACATGCGCGAGAGCATGTCGCCGGCACAAAAGCCCGAGGGCGGCTCGATCAAGCACGATGTCTCCGTGCCCGTCTCCAGCATTCCGGCCTTCATGAAGGAGGCGGATGCCGCCGTCGTGAAAGCGATCCCCGGCGCCCGCATCTGCTCCTTCGGCCACATGGGCGACGGCAACATCCACTACAACATTTCGCAGCCAGTCGGCGCCGACAAGCAGGCCTTCCTCGACCGCTGGCGCGAAATCAACGCCATCGTCCACGGCATCGTGCTTGGGTATAACGGCTCGATCTCCGCCGAGCACGGCATCGGCCAGTTGAAGCGCGACGAGCTCGCCGAGGTCCGGGCGCCGATCGAAATCGAGCTGATGCAACGCATCAAGCACGCGTTCGATCCCGCAGGCATCATGAACCCCGATAAAGTGCTGCGCGCCGACGGTTGACGACGCGCCGTTTCGCGCGGCGCGCGGCGATGCAGCAACAGGCTTGGGCTGACCGTCAGACGGCGTGCGTCAGCGGCCGCCTGCGCGCAATTGCGAGAGCGACAGCAAGGTCTCGGCACTGACGCCAGCGCTGCCGCCGCCAGTCAGAATCGCGAGACCGGGCGATACATCCTGGTTGTTCTCGACGTCGTAGAGCGCCGTGAAGCGTTGCAGAAGCTTCTCAAGCTGACCCGGCTGCTGCAGTTCCTTGATGTTGACGGTGCGCTCGATAAAGGCCGCCTGGGCCTCGATCTTGGCGTTCTGCAAGCCCTCCGGCATGCTGTAGGCGGTCTTGATGACCTCGAACAGGGCGCGATCGGCCAGGATGTCGTAGGCCGTGTTGATGTCCGAGGCCTTGCGCTTGAAATAGAGCGCCAGGCGAATGCCGCCGTTATCGGCGCCCTCCTTCTCTTCGAGCGACTGATTGAGGAAGAGATCAACGGTGGTGACGAGACCGCGGCGGGTCTGGATCTGCCCTGCCTCGCCCCTGACGATCTTGCCGTCCTTGTCGAAGTTGAAGGACGAGACGATCTCGCGATACTTCAGCCCATTCGGGTCGGTGTTGATGAAGCTCTTCGGATCTTCGAGATCCGACGTGAACATACTCCTGAGATAGTCGGACTTGACCGTCTCCGGATCGATGCCTGCGCCGACGAGAACCATGTCGACCAGCCGGCGGTTCTTGAGGAAGGCATCCAGCGTTTCGATCTTCGCGATCTCGGAGGTGTAATATTTGGCTTCTTCCTGGGCCTTTTCCTTCGCGATCTTCTTCTCGTCGTCCGTGCCGAAGCGGGACTTGGCGACGATATAGGCCCGCGCCGTATTCATGATGTCGCCGTCGCTCTGGGCGAGTTTTGGTGCGCCGAGAGTCCCGTCCGGATTGAAGTTGAACGCTTTCACGAGCTTGACGTAGCGTTCGTCGCGCAGCGTGTTGACGTAGCTTCTGGGATCGTTGAGATCGCTCGTCAGAATGCGCTTCAGATCACGCTTGCTCAGGCCCTCGTCTTCGAGACCGAAGGCGCTGAGCGTGAACTTCAGTACGCCATTGTCGGCCAGCAGCTTGTCGACCGACTCCATCGAATTGACCAGCAGCTTGAAGCGCTTGACCAAGGCTTCGTCTTCGGCATCGCCCTTGTCATTGTAGCGGACCATGTAGCCGTCGGACGTCTTCTTCAACTGATCGGCGTCCTGCGCCGTCTTGCCGGGCTGCAGCGTGCCGTCGGGCCGGAAGTTGAAGGCTTTGTGCATTTCCTTAAAGGCGGCATTGTACTCGCCGCCCTGCGTGTTGACGTAGCTGTTCGGGTCGTTGATGTCGCTGGTGAGGATGTTTTCGATCGTCGACGGCACGGTCGTCGACGCTTTGAGGCCGAAGGCCGTGACGAGGTAGTTGAACAGCCGGCTGTCGCTGGTCAGCTCGGAGATGCTGGTGACGCCGGCGATCTTGCCTTCGTAATATTCCTTGTTGAGCAGTGCCCCGGCGCCGGTCAGGCGCGCGCCGCCGAGCGGCGTTTCGCCCGGTTTCTTGAAGACGTAGATGTTGTTGAGTTCCGTCTTCTTTGCGTCGCTTATCGCCTTTTCGCCGGCCGGCACGCTGCCATCAGCGTTGAAGTTAAAGGTTTCCGCCAACTTGATGTAGGTTTCGAGATTGCGGATGCGCCCGTTCAGCGTGTTCAATTCCTCGCCGAGCGATGCGAGCAGCGCGGGCGCCTGATCGCGTGGCGGAAGCTTGGCATCGAGATCGGCGACGATCGCGTTGTGCTCGTCGATCTTGGCCTGAATCGCCGGCTTGTCGGCAGCGGGCGCCTCCGCAAGTTCGGACGTCAGCCTGTTAATCTCCCCGAGGGACTTGAGCCGCGTCTGAAGGTCAGTCTGCAGCTTGAGCGCTTCTTCCCGCCTCGTCACAGCGGCCGTGCGGCTTGCGGTCAGAGCGGCAGGGTCGCTGGTCAGCGCGTCGCGGACCTCGGTGTAGTTGAACGTCTTCGGGTCAATATCGAAGACGGTGAAGGCAAACGAACGCAGTCGTTCGTTGCCGAGGAACTTGTCGACATCGGTGACGAGATCCATGGCCGCGCCAAAATAGGCCATCTCTCCGCGCATGGCCGTGTCGAGGCTGGCGATCCGCTCGTTGTAGAGACCGATCAGCGCATCCTGCTGTGCGTTGGTTTGAGCCACCGGCTTCGACGAGCTGAAGCTGAAGGCCTGCGCGAAGTTGCGGTAGCGTTCATCGGTGAGACGGTTGGCAAAGCTGCTTTCGTCCGAAAGATCGCTTTCCAGCACCTTGCGCATGAAGGCCTTGGCATAGGTCATGTCCTCCAGGCCATGCGCTTTCATCGCGTATGAGTAGAGTCGATAGTCGTTCAGAAACTCCTCGACAGTTTTCACGCTGCCGATGTTCTCTTTATAATACTCCGCTTCGCGCGCGATCTGCGGCTGCTGGGCAATGCGGTTGAGGCTGCTCCTCATGTCCCGCGTGATGCGACTGTAGTCGAGATAGGTCGATACCATGCCCTGGCGCCTTGTCGGTTACCCATGGGGACAGGCTGGACCCGAGCCCCGAAACAGAATTCTGACGCGTCATGATTGCAGGACTGGCTTGCGTGTGGCTTTTCCCGGCAGTTCGAACGACGGCAAAGGTGCGCCTGATCGGAACGAATGCGGCCGCGCTGTTGACGAAACGGAAACCCTGACCGGTCGGCTTTTGCTAACCATCGAGAAACGCAAAGTTTTCTTAACCGCGAATTTTAAGTCGTTCGGAAAGGGCGCCGCCTATTCTCCCGCTCATAGAGGACGAAAAGTCCCGACGAGAAGACCGGAAACCGGCTCTCAAGGAAAAACAAGGGCGATTGAAATGCGCAACACACTCTCTCAACCCGCATGGGTCGAAAACACGCTCCGTCTTGATCCGCAGCGCTTTCCACAGCAGGCGAGCTACGCCTTGCGCGGTCACACCGGTAATGTCACGATCAGCCTGGACGAGCGTGGCGCAGTTCTGCGCAAGGTGCTACCATCGAGCGGCCTGCCGCTTTCGATCGCACTGCCGGCGCGCGCATTCAAGGGGGTCGCGGCTCGCGCGATCGATCACGGCGACGGAGACGTTACAGTGACGCTGGAACTTCATCACGACGACCCGGACCTCTGTGTCCCGCTGCTCGTCGCACACGACCTGTCCGACATCGCAGCCGACTGGCGCGCCTGGGCAGAAGCTTATCGCATTCCGATGCTCATGGTCGAAGCGGATGGCGTGGCAAGGCCGCTCGAAGAGCACCTTGGCGACGTGCGCACCGCGCCCGTCAAGCCGCGCCGCCGCCACTCCTTCTTCGCAGAGCGCCGCCCGCGCTTCCTCGTGCGCCGCTCCACCGGCACGCTTGGCGTACACATGAAGATCGACGGGCGCGAGATCATCGCCCGCAGCTGATTGAAGAGCCTACCTCCAGCGCGACAGCCGGCCGTTCCCTGCGGCCGGCTGTCGCGTTTGGCGAGGTCAGATCTGTCGGGACATTTTCTTCGTGCACGCATGCACTGGGTCGTCGCCGCCTCCCCCGACGATTTACCGAATGTTCCCCCGGAAACAGTTGCGTCGCCTTCTTCGTGCCATATGGGCTGCATAGCCAAGACCACGAAAGAAGGAGAAACCCGATGCGCAAGCACATCGCCTCAGTCGTTGCCGCCGTCCTGTCCAGCTTCCGTGCGCGTCACGAGGCGAGGAAGCGCAAGGCCGCCCGCGACATCAGCTGGGCCTGAGATTTTTGCGGCCCGCAACAGGCAGGCCGACCATGGGGCAATGAAGACGATCCTCCGCCGCAACGGAGGATTTTTCATATCAGGCGCAGGAGAAGCGCCAGCACCAGCCCGGCGAAGATGATCAGACCGACGATGCTGTTGAACTTGAACAGCGCCAGGCACTGTGCAGGATCATGGATGTTCAGGACGAGGATCTGATAGGTCAGCATCGCTGCTGCGATCAGGAGGCCGACATAGGCGACGGCACCGGCGCCGGCTGCAACGAACGACAGAAGGACGAGCAGCGTCGCGATGCCATAAAGGCCGATCAGCCAGGGGCGCGGGTTTTCACCGAAACGCCGCGCCGTCGAGCGCACGCCGATCAGTTCATCGTCCTCCTTGTCCTGGTAAGCGTAGATCGTGTCGTAACCGATCGTCCAGGCGATGGCAGCGCCGTAAAGCAGAACGGCGGCAACCGACAACGTGCCGAATTCGGTCGCCCAGCCCATCAGCGCGCCCCAGGAAAACGCCAATCCCAGAAAGAACTGCGGCCAGTCGGTAAACCGCTTGGCGAAGGGATAGATCGCGACGATCGCCAGGGACAGGATGCCGAGCACGATCGAGAAGGTGTTGAACTGCAGCAGCACGACAAGGCCGACAAGTGCCTGCAGCACCGTGAACACCTTGGCCTGAAGGCGCGAGACGCGCCCCGACGGCAGCGGCCGCGAGCGGGTACGGGCAACCTCCATGTCGATGTCGTGATCGACGATATCGTTGTAGGTGCAGCCAGCACCACGCATGGCGATGGCGCCGACAGTGAACAGGAAGCAATGGAACAGGAAGCGGCCGAAGGAGAATTGACCGGCACTCGCCGACACACCCGACGCCAGGGCCACGGACCAGAGGCAAGGCAGCAGCAGCAATTGCCAGCCGATCGGACGGTCCCAGCGGGCAAGCTGCGCATAGGGCCAGAGCGCACGCGGCAGCACTCGATAGACCCAGTTGTTGGACGGCGCGTCCTGAACGCGGCCGGAATCGGCAGAGATTGTGTTCATATCCCTGTTTGACGCCGCAGGCCCGGCCGGTCAAGCGGCGAGATCGCCGCCGACCACGGGAGGAAAACGCCTGATCAGGGAAGCGTGAAGTCGAAGCGGTAGGTTGCCGACAGACCGACGAGAACCTGGTTGCGGCTGCCGCGTTCGCGAACGAGGCTGGAATCGGCCGCCGGGCCAAGCAGGCGCTTGTATTCGGCATAGGCGCTCGTCTCGAGCTTTTCGGTTGCCTGCCAAGTGATCGCAGCACCGACACCGGCCGAGCCGACGCCGCCATGCGGGGTATAGTTGCTGAGACCGGAGGCCGTCGCCTCGCGATCATTCACGCCGTAATAGGCCGTGTAGTAGCCGCTGCTGGCTGCCGACAGGCGCGGGCCGCCGGAAATGCGGACATTGCTGCTAACATCGGCAAAGGCGTCCGCCGCGACATCGGCAACGACGCCGTGGTGACTGCGGATACCCTGGCGGACTTCGGCGCGCACACGCAGCCAGTCGGTCGGGTAGACCTCGGCAAAGCCGCCGGCTTCACCGCCGAACTTGACCGGATCAAGTCCCTTGAGGTCGCTGGACGTGCCGGCATCGCGTTCGAAAATCAGCTTTCCGACGAGACCGGCGCGGAAGCTGCCCTGGTCGACCAGCGCATAGGACATGTTGTCGTTGCGCGAGGAGAAGCGGACCGTGCTGCCGGCCTTGCCGAGCGAGATCAGCGGGGCCGCCTGGAACATGCGCTTGGAAGCGCCTTCGTATTTCGGGCCGTAAAAGCCGGTGGCGCCGACCTTCAGGTACCAGTCACCGGACCAGAAATGTTGGCCGTCACCGGCGGAGGCGGCATTTGCCGACAGCAAAAGGGTTCCAGAAAGGAAAACAAGAGAACGGATACGCAAGAAACAACTCCGGAAGATTCATTCGCCGGGGCGAAATTGGCCGTGCCGTCGGGCCGAAGGAGGGAGTGGGCAGGAACGGCACAGGGCGAGTTATTGGCCCTTGTTCCTACGATTCCGTTAACCAGGTCAATTCAGCTTTCGTTTCCCATGAGCGCCGTAGCTGCCCGCGGTCACTGGCCGAGATAGGTCTTCAGATAGACGCTCGGCGGGCTGCCGAGCATGCGGCGGAACATCGTCGTAAAGGCCGCGACGTTCTCATAACCGGCATCGAGCGCCACATTGATGATCGGCTCGCCGTCGGCCAGAAGCGGCAGCGAGGCGAAGATGCAGGCCTGCTGGCGCCAGGTGACGAAGCTGACGCCCGTCTCGTTGCGAAACAGCCGCGTGAACGAGCGGCGGCTGAGACCCAGCCTGTCGGCCCACTGGTCGATGCTTGCGGCCGCCGACGGCGCCTGCAGGAATTGCCGGCAGAGCGCCGCAAGCTTTTCGTCGCGCGGGAACGGCAGGCCGAGTGGGCGCTCCTGCAGCCGGCCGATTTCCTCCAAAAGCAGATCAGTCACCAGTTGTTCGCGCCGCTCCGACATCGCCTCGTTCTCTACGCTGACGAGCGCATCGACGAGGCTGCCGGCCAGCGGGTTGATTTCCATGACCATCGGCCGCTCGGCTCGCAAAAGGTCCGGCGCGAAATAGATCGAGTGCATGCGCACGTCGCTGATCATCTCGGCCGAATGCTCCACGCCCGCCGGGATCAACAAAGCGTGGCCGGGCGGCACCATCCACCGCCCGCGCTCGGTGCGCATCAGCACGACGCCGCCGCGCGCCCACCACAGCTGGGTCCGGGTGTGTTTGTGAAAAGGCACGAGGAGGCCGGCATTGTAATCCCGTCCGAGCGCGAGCACCGGGGCGTTTCCCGTCTCGACCCAGTCGAGGTTCCGGAAGTGATCGTCATCGGGAAGCTGCGGCAGCGGATATCGGCGGATCGGCATTTGGCCCACTCACGAAAGAAATCGACCAGATCACAAAAGCAGGCCAACGGCAACCTCAGTAGAGATAGGCCACGCCGCACACAACCTTCGAGACGGCAAGGAATCACCCATGTCTACCGTGACTTCAACTTCCGGGATCTCCCCGGAGAAGACGGCTTTCTCCGTCATCCTGGCAGTCAGCTTCTGCCATATGCTGAACGACATCATGCAGTCGCTGCTGACGGCACTCTATCCCCTGCTGAAGGCGAACTACTCGCTCGACTTCGTGCAGATCGGCCTCCTGACCTTTACCTTCCAGCTGACGGCATCGATGCTGCAGCCGGCCGTCGGCATCATCACCGACCGCTGGGCCCTGCCCTATTCCCTGCCGCTCGCCATGCTGTCGACCTGCAGCGGCCTGATCCTGCTCGCCAACGCCCATGACTTCTGGGTTCTTCTGGTTGCTGCCAGCCTGATCGGCGTCGGCTCGGCGATCTTCCATCCGGAGTCCTCCCGCATCGCGCGCCTCGCCTCCGGCGGCCGCCATGGCCTGGCGCAGTCGCTGTTCCAGGTGGGCGGCAATGCCGGCAGCGCCATGGGTCCGCTGCTCGCCGCCTTCATCGTCATCCCCTTCGGCCAGGGCAGCCTCAGCTGGTTCTCGATCGTCGCGATCATCGGCTTCTTCGTGCTCTCCTGGGTCAGCACCTGGTATGTCCGCCATCGCCGCACGACCATGAGCCGCGCTGCGCCGAGCCGGGCGCTGCCTCTGCCGAAGGGCCGGGTGATGTGGGCTGTTGCCGTGCTCGTGCTTTTGACGGCCACCAAGAACGTCTACATGGCGAGCATCTCCAGCTACTTCACCTTCTTCGTCATCGAGAAATTCGGTATCGACGTACAGCAGGCGCAGTTGATGCTGTTCCTGTTCCTGGGCGCTGCCGCAGCCGGGACCTTCCTCGGCGGCCCGATCGGCGACCGCTACGGCGCCCGCTTCGTCATCTGGTTCTCGATCCTCGGCGTCATCCCCTTCGCGCTGATGCTGCCCTATGCGAACCTCTTCTGGACCGGCGTGCTCTCCGTCATCATCGGCCTGATCTTCTCCTCGGCCTTCTCGGCGATCGTCGTCTTCGCCCAGGAGCTGGTTCCCGGTCGCGTCGGACTGATTGCCGGCGTCTTCTTCGGGTTCGCCTTCGGTTTCGGCGGTATGGGCGCTGCCGTACTCGGCATCTTCGCCGACCGGCAGGGCATCGAGTTCGTCTACACGATCTGCTCCTATCTGCCGCTGCTCGGCATCCTGACGATCCTCCTGCCGAAGCTCCCGACGCGGTAGCCGCTCCGGCAGAAAAAACAGAAAATCGGACCGGGCGCCGCCATGCGGCGCCCGGTTTTCGTCTGCGCGGCAAACGGCACGCGGCACCCCGGCCACTCGTCGCAGCCCTACGTAATCATTCATCAATTTTTGCGCGCTACGGTCGTCTGACGGGCTTGGGCAGGGGTACACAATGCAGGGGCGAACGGCGATTCCGGCCTTACTGGCGACGTTGCTCTTTGCAACGGCGGCACCGGCCGAGACCCTGAACCTGCTCATCTGGGAATCCTATATCGACCAGAAGATCCTCGACCGCTGGTCGTCGATTACAGGCGTGTCAGTGCACCAGGTCTATTACGACAGCGGCGATACCCGCGACGAGGTGCTGGCCGATCCGAACAGCCGCGTCGATCTGGTGGTAACCGGCGAAAACAGCGCCGCTCTCTTCGGTCGCAAGGGCGTTCTCGAAAAAATCGACGAGACCAACGTCGCCTCGCTCAGGGACTATGACGAGAGCTGGCGCAAGCGCTGCTCCGGCCGGGGCCTGCCCTATCTCTGGGGCACGATGGGCATTCTCTACCGTTCCGACGTCTTAGCCGAAGCGCCGACCTCCTGGCAGGACCTGATGCGCCCTGCCGCTGCGCTTGCCAAGCATGTGGCCATGTACGACGACCACAACGAGGCCTTCGTCGCCCCGTTGATGCTGCTCGGCCAATCGATCAATACCAACGACAGCAGCACGCTGAAGGCCGCCTTTACGCTGATGAAGGAACAGGCCCCTTCGGTGCTCACCTACGAATACATCATCAGCGCGATCCAGAACCCTGCAGTCAGCAAGGACATCTACATGGCGCTCGGCTACAGCGGCGACCAGCACGTGCTGAACGCCAAGGCCGGCACCCCTGGCGTGTGGCGTTATGCGGTTCCGAAGGAAGGCACACTCTCCTGGCTCGACTGCATGTCCGTCGTTGCCAATTCGCAAAACAAGGATCGGGCGCTGGCGCTGCTCGACTATCTCGGTTCGCCGGGAAGTGCCGCCGCCAACGCGCTGGCGCTCAACATGCCGACGGCAAGCCGGGCGGCCCACGCACTCCTGCCGGAAGAGGTTCGCTCCGACCCGGCGATCTACCCCTCGCCCGACATTCTGGCCAAGAGCCAGTATCAACAGGAACTGTCCACAGAGTCGGTGCAACTGCGCCGGCGTATCATCAGCACATTGGCGAATTTCCAGTGAACCTCGGCAAACGCGCGCTCATCCTGATCTTTCCCGTGGTGCTTGCCGGCTATCTGCTGGCGGCGGTCTCGGTCCACGTCACGCAGAGCCGCTCCATTCGCGCGCTCGAGCATGCCAAGCTGTCGCAGCGCCTTGAACATGCGGCCGCCGTCTTCCAGAACGAGATCGGCCGCAGCAAGGGCTTTCTCAATGCGCTGCTGAACGGCAATTCGCTGCGCCAGTACGTTTCCGAAACCGATGCGAGCTACAGGGCCAATGCGCTCGGCGTCCGGCTGCAGGAGAGCGTCAAATCGCTGCTCGACGATCCGACGGGCTATGTTTCGCTCGCGCTTCTGAGTTCGGAACTCAAGTCCGAATACTATTTTGAAAACAGCTGGGATCCGTTCGCCGAGATCGACGAGGCACAGCTCAACCTCGCCCGCCGGCTGATCCGCGAAGACAAGCTCGCTGACTGGACCTATCTCTACGAAGCGGGCCAGAGACCGCGCATCGTCTATTCCTTCTTCCTCGACCCCATTGCCTTTACCCGGCCGTTGCCGAGCAAGAAATCGAACGCCCTGCTCGTCCAGGTCGCGATCCAGCCCGACCGCTTCCTCGACATGCAGCAGGCGCTGAAAAAGGAATACGGATCCGACATCGTTCTGCAGCCCTGGCCGCAGGCCATCACCGACGACCTTTCGGCAAGCGTGCATCTCGGACCTTCGCTCTATGCGACGCTCACCGTTTCGAGCGAGCATTTCGACGCGCTGATGGCGCGGCAGAAAATCCTGCTGGCGCTCGGCGCCGTCGCCATGAGCCTGTTCTCGATCTGGCTGATCATCATGTTGATCCGCCGCTTCATCACCGATCCGATCGCCACTCTCGACGCCAATGTGATGGCCGTGATGGTGGGTGCGCGCGACGAAATCCGCGATATGGAAGAAAAGGGCGAGATCGGGCGTCTCACCGAAAACATCCGCGAACTGCACCGCCAGTCGGTGCAATCGCTGAAGCTCGTGCAACGCAGCTCCTGGACCGATACGCTGACCGGGATCAGCAACCGTGGCCACTTCAACGCACTCGCCGCAGGCGTCGTTCGCGAGGCGATCGCGGCCGGCGAGAAGTGCAGCCTGCTTTTCATCGACATCGACAACTTCAAGTTCGTCAACGACAAGCATGGTCACGAGATCGGCGACGAACTCCTGAAAACCTTGGCGGCCCGCATCGCCGAGCGGGTCGACGTGATCACCGAGCGCCGCGGCCAAAAGCCGGCGATCCTCGCGCGCCTTTCGGGCGACGAATTCGCCGTGCTGGTGCGCTCGCGCCCGGGCGACGGAACGGTCCGGGAAATTTCGGGCGCCATCCTCTCGCTGTTCGAGGACGGCTTCGAAGTCTCCGACAAGCGTTATCCGGTGACCGCAAGCATCGGCGCTGCGATCTGCCCGGATGACGCCACCAACCTCACCGAACTGATCGCGAATGCCGATGCGGCAATGTATCAGGCCAAGACCAGCGGCAAGAACCGCTCCGCCCGCTACTCGCGCGCGCTTCACGACAAGCGCACGCGGCTGCGCCAGATCCAGGACGAGCTGCGCTCGCTCGATCCGGACGAACAGTTCCACCTCGTCTACATGCCAATGGTCGATACCGAGGGCCGGGTCACCGGCTGCGAGGCGCTGCTGCGCTGGTACTCGCCGGTGCTCGGCAACGTCACGCCGGATGAATTCGTGCCGATCGCCGAAAGCTCGGGGCTCTTCACCAAGATCGACTGGTGGGTGATCAACAAGGCGATGTCCGACTGCGGCCAGTTGAAGGCCCTGTTCGGCCCCGAAACAGTGCTCGCCATCAACATTTCCTCGGCCGAACTACATTCCAAGGCGATCGCCGACCACTTCGCCGACTGCCTGGAACGGCATGGGCTGGAGGCACGCTCGATCGAGATCGAGCTTACCGAAACCTTCGCCGTCAAGTTCAGCGACCAGCTTCGCCGCAACATCGATGCGCTCCGCCAGAACGGCTTCCGGCTTTCGATCGACGATTTCGGCGCCGGCTACACGTCCGTGCAGCAGATCATCGAATACACCGCCGATACCATCAAGCTCGACCGGGCGCTGGTGTCGAACCTCACCGCGTCGCATTCCCTGCCGGTATTGAAGGCGCTGATCGCGCTCTGCCACGCCAAGGACGTCGCGGTCGTCGGCGAAGGCATCGACACGCCGGAGAAACTCTCCATGCTGACGGCTGCCGGCTGCGACCTGTTCCAGGGTTACCTCATCAGCAAGCCGCTGCCGATCGAGGATCTGGCGATCTGGGCGCTGACACGCACCGCGCGTTATGCGCACGACGAAGCGCTGGACGAGCAACAGAGCCGCCAGGCCATCGCCTGAGATGGTGGCGATTGCGAGAATCGCCACCCGAACTCCCGTTTTCCCTTGACCTTGCCGCCCTGCCGTCCTAACCGCAGCGCAACATTTTTCGGGATATCGGGGGCTGCAATGAAGGTTCTTCTGATCGGATCGGGTGGGCGCGAACACGCCCTTGCATGGAAGATCGCGCAGTCGCCGAAACTGACGAAGCTTTATGCCGCACCGGGCAATCCCGGCATCGCCGAAGAAGCGGAAATCATCGCGCTCGACACGGACGACCATGCAGCGGTCGCCGACTTCTGCCGCAAGGAAGCGATCGATTTCGTCGTGGTAGGACCTGAGGGTCCACTGGTCGCCGGCATCGCCGACGTGCTGCGCGCAGCCGGCATCGCCGTCTTTGGCCCCTCTGCCGCGGCCGCCCAGCTTGAAGGCTCCAAGGGCTTCACCAAGGATCTCTGCGCCCGCTACGATATTCCGACCGGCGCCTATGGCCGCTTCACCGATGCGGAGAGCGCCAAGATCTATGTGCGTGAACAGGGCGCACCGATCGTCATCAAGGCCGATGGTCTCGCCGCCGGCAAGGGTGTCACCGTCGCCATGACGCTCGACGAGGCGCTCGCCGCCGTCGACGACTGTTTCGCCGGCGCCTTTGGCGCCGCCGGCGCCGAAGTGGTCGTAGAAGCCTATCTCGACGGCGAGGAGGCAAGCTTCTTCTGCCTCTCAGACGGCAAGACGGCGCTGGCGCTCGCGTCGGCCCAGGACCACAAGCGCGTCGGCGACGGCGATACCGGACCGAACACCGGCGGCATGGGCGCCTACTCGCCGGCCCCGGTCATGACGTCAGAGATGATCGAGCGCACGATGAAGGAAATCATCGAGCCGACGATGCGCGGCATGGCGGAAAGCGGCCATCCCTTCTCCGGCGTGTTCTTTGCCGGGCTGATGATCACCGCCAAAGGACCGGAACTCATCGAATACAACGTCCGCTTCGGCGACCCGGAATGCCAGGTGCTGATGATGCGCATGAAGAGCGATCTTCTGCCGCTTCTCTATGCCGCGGCGACCGGCACGCTCGCCGGCATGACTGTGGAATGGCGCGACGAGACGGCGCTGACCGTCGTGATGGCCTCCAAGGGCTATCCGGGCAGCTACGCGAAGAACACCCCGATTGACGCCCTCCCCGCAGCATCCGACACCACCAAGGTGTTCCACGCCGGCACAGCGATGAAGGACGGAGGCCTGGTCGCAACCGGTGGCCGTGTGCTCAACATTACGGCGACAGGGGCAAGTGCCGGCGAGGCCAAGGACAGGGCCTATGCGGCGCTGTCGGCCGTTTCCTGGGACAACGGCTTCTACCGGCACGATATCGGCTGGCGCGCGGTCGCGCGCGAGAAGGCCTGACCGGAAACCGGTCAATTCGCGGATCATTCTATTTTTACCAATTCTCCTGACGGGAAAGTAAGGGAGCGCGCATATTCTCGCCGGTAACGATCCGGGAGAAAAACGATGCGCCTGTTGCTGATCACCACCGTCCTTGGGCTTGCTGCTGGCAACGCCGCGGCGTCGTCGATCGAAGCGATCGCCTCCGGCACGACCGACAATGCCAGCGTCTCCACGGTTTCCTGCGCCGATTGCCCGCCGTTGCAGTCGCGGAAGAAGGTCACCTACGTCGTCCCGACGATCGCGGCGGGCGACGAGACGATCGAGCTCAAGAAAATCAACGGCGAGATGAAGATGGTGCGCACGGAGGCCTGGCTCGGCGGGTCGCCGGTGGTGTTCGTCAGCAAGCCGTCCCACGAGATGATCAGGACGGCCGCGGCCGAAACCGACGATGCTGCAACGGTGACCGTCTCGAACATCGCAAACGACCAGAACCCGCAGGCGTCCAGGCCGGAGTTTCTTTCCATCGATCAGACCGCAAAGACCGCCGCGGTGACCCCGATCGGCGCGTCCATGGTGGCTGCGCCCGTGGCCGACGAGAGCTCACAGGATTTTGATCCGTCCACCCTCGAACTTCGGCTAGACTGATCGCCTATCGGGAAAGTTCCCTGCCCCGCTCAGCCGTCCCCTGCATTCAAAGGCTGACGGGCGTATCGCTGTAAGAGCGAGAGATTGCGCCCCTGAGAGAAGCGGGGGCGCAATCTTTTTATTGCGAGCCTTCCAATTCATCGATCCGCGCGACCAGCGCCTCTATCTGTCTGTCAGAATAGACTTCGACGCCGTTGGCGAGGAGCAAGGCGGCCGTTACGCCTTCACCCGGATGGCGCGCGCCGGAAAAGCTCCCGTCATAGACGAAACCCGACCCGCAGGACGGGCTGCCATCGATCAGGAGCGCGAAGCGACAGTCGGCTTGCCTGGCAAGCGAAAGAGCGTTTTCGGCAGCCTGTATGAACCCCTCGGTGACGTCGCCGCCGTCTATCTCCACCACCCTCGCCTTGCCGGCGAGCACGTCCTTGCCGACAGCGCCGGCGGCGATCTCGGCCGGCGGACGCGGCACCGGCATGCCGGCCGACATTTCCGGACAGATGGTCACGAGACGGCCTTCCGCGCGCCAGCGGTCTATCGCCGGGTGCAGGAGCGGCTTCGACTGGCCGTCGTAGCGGACGGCATGGCCCATGAGGCAGGCGCTGACGAGAATTTTTGCGGGCATGCCTTTCTCTACTCCGGCGCCCTGCCGGTCAGCAAGCGCGATCGCAGTGCCCGGACAAGGGATCAGATCCAGCGGTCGTTTTGCGCGGTGCGTTCGCCACCCTCATGCCCGGTGTTGAGCGTGCCGCGCGGCTCGATCAAGAGCATCTTCACCTCGTGCTCCGCATAGGGCTTGTGTTCGACGCCCTTCGGCACGACGTACATTTCGCCGGGACCGAGCGTCACGGACCCGTCGCGAAAATCGATCCGCAGCGTGCCCTCGATGACGATGAAGGCCTCGTCGGTATCCTTGTGATCGTGCCAGATGAAGTCGCCCTCGATGCGCACGATCTTGAACTGGTAGTCGTTGAGTTCAGCAAGGACGCGCGGCTGCCACTGATCGCTGAAGAGCGAGAGCTTCTCAGCGAAATTGATCGGCTTGTAGGTCTTCGTCGCGACATTCATCGGCTGTCTCCATGATGATGATGGAGACAGGATATAGGGCGCCGGCTCCCAACCAGCTTGAACGTTTGTGCGCGAGGGACCGCCGAGGCCGCCAGCGAGCCGGCGGCAGGCAGCCGTGCCTTAGCCGGCGATCTTCGAGAAGTCGGCGACCGTGCCGGTGGCCGAGCGGATGAGACCCAGCAGCGCCAGGCGGTTGGCCCGGATCGCAGCATCGTCGTCATTGACCAGCACGTCGTTGAAGAACTGGTCGACCGGCTGGCGCAGCTTTGCCAGTGCTTCCATGGCCGAACGGAAGTCCTCCTTGGCGATCGCCTCGCGCGCCTCGCCCGAACCGGCTTCGACGGCCTGGTGCAGCGCCTTTTCGGCATCGAGACGGAAGAGGCCGGCATCGACGGCGTCGGCGACGGTCGTTCCCTTCTTCTCTTCGGCTGCCAGGATCTGCGTCGCGCGCTTGGTGCCGGCGAGGAGGTTGCGGCCTTCCTCGTCAGTGATGAAGGCGGTCAGCGCCTCGACGCGGCGGGCGATCATCAGAAGATCATCCGAATCCGGCGTCAGCACCGCGTCGATCAGATCGTGGCGGGCGCCGAGATCGCGCAGGTAGACCTTGAGGCGGTCATGGAAGAAGGAGAGCAGGTCGGCGGAAATGTCAGCCGAAAGTTCCGGCTTCTGCGCGCGAAGGGCCACGAGCGCCGTTTCGAAAGCGGGTAGCAGCGCCAGGCGCGCCTTGCCTTCCAGGATCAGGCGGATGACGCCGAGTGCGGCACGGCGCAGCGCGTAAGGATCCTTCGAACCGGTCGGTTTTTCGTCGATTGCCCAGAAGCCGACCAACTTGTCGAGCTTGTCGGCAAGCGCGACGGTGACCGCCACCGGATCGGTCGGAGCGCGGTCCGAGGGGCCATTCGGCTTGTAATGGTCTTCGATCGCGTCGGCGACCGCAGGCTGTTCGCCCTGAAGCAGCGCGTATTTGTGTCCCATGATGCCCTGAAGCTCGGGGAACTCGCCGACAGCTTCGGTGCGCAGGTCGGCCTTGGCCAGCACGACGGCGCGATCGACGAGCTTCGTATCCGCACCGGTCACCTTGGCAAGTTCGGCCGCGAGCGCCCGAATGCGCGCAACGCGTTCACCTTCCGTGCCGAGTTTGGCATGGAAGGTGACCTTCAATGCGTCGAGCTTGGCCATGCGCTGATCGAGCGGCTTCTTCAGATCGAGATCGAACTTCTTGGCGGATGCTTCCAGCGTTTCGAGATCCGGCAAGTTACCCTGGTCGCGGTGCCAGAAATGCGCTGCGTCCGAAAGACGGGCGCGCACGACCTTGCCGTTGCCGTGCACGATCTCCTTGCCGCCGTCCTTCGCCTCGATGTTCGAGACGAGGATGAACTTGTTGGAGAGCGTGTCGGCGCCCGGCGCGCGGGTGACGAAGCACTTCTGGTTGGTCTTGATCGTCAGCCGGATGATTTCCGAGGGGATCTCGAGATAGGCTTCCTCAAAGCTGCCCATGAGCACCTGCGGCCATTCGACGAGGCCGGAGACTTCTTCGAGCAGGCCTTCGTCTTCGACGAGCTCAAGGCCGTTGGCGAAGGCGACATTGCGGGCGTCGGCCAGGATCATTTCCTTGCGGCGCTCGCCATCGAGAACGACCTTCGCCTTTTCCAGCTTCTCGGCATAGTCGGCAAAGCGGCGAACCGTGATCGCTTCCGGCGCGTGGAAGCGGTGACCATAGGTGACGTTCGAGGCGACGATGCCGTCGACTTCAAACGGGATCACATGGGTTTCCTCGGTTTCCGAACCGAAGGTGCAGACGATCGACTGCAGCGGGCGGACCCAGCGGAGCGAACCAGGCTTGGCCGAGGCCACGCCGGAGCGCATCGGCTTCGGCCAGGGGAAATTGCGGATGATATCCGGCATCGCCTCGGCGATCATCTCTTCGGCGGGACGGCCCGGCTTGACGATATGGGCGACGTAGAAGTCGCCCTTCTTCGGGTCACTATGGACGTGCGCCTCGCTGATCGAGGAAAGGCCGGCGCCGCGCAGGAAGCCTTCGATCGCCTTCTCGTTGGCGTCGGTGCGCGGACCCTTGCGCTCTTCGCGAACATCGGCGGAGCGGGCGTTGAGGCCGCGGATGTCAAGCGTCAGCCGGCGCGGTGTCCAGTACTCGCGCGCCCCCTCATAGGTCAGGCCCGCTTCGACCAGGGCATCGGTCAGCAGCTTCTTGAGGTCACCGGCCGCCTTGCGCTGCAGGCGGGCAGGAATTTCCTCGGAGCGGAGTTCGATAAGAAGATCGGGCATGGGAGTGACTTTTTCTGTTCCTGACGGTTGCGGCGGACTTAGCAATCTCTGGCAAGATTGTCACCAAGCGCCGCGATGAATTTGGTTTTCCAAGGGCAAGTGCGAGGCGGATTTACCAGCCGCCGCCACCACCGCCACCACCGCCGCCGCCGGAGAAGCCGCCGCCGGAAGAAAAGCCCGACGATGACGATTTGGGTGGGGGCGGCAGGGAGGACGTCATCGTGTCGGCCATGGATCCGGCAAAACCGCCGATGCGATCGCCGAAGGTGCTCGAGCCGAAGCCGTCACCGTGATACCAGCCCGGCTGATATGCAGCGGCCGCAGCCGCCCCAGCCGCCGCGGCAAGCAGCCAACGATCGAAGGTCTCGGTCCAGGGCTTCTCGACGCCAAGCGCCACGGCGTAAGGGAGCAGCGTCTCGAAATGCCGGGGCGACATTTCGGGCGCGCCTTGCATGTTCATCCGGTCTTTCTCGGCGAGCGTCATGTATTGCCTGAGCCCGTCGATGCCATCCATCATCCGCGTTCCGAGCGGCGTCGGCGCACCCATCAGGAAGAAGAACAGCACGTTGACGAGCACGATCGCGCCGATCACGAAGAGCAGCGGCAGTTCGTCGGTTTCGGCTGCCGAATAGAAGACGGCCGCAAGGATGGTCGAGAAGATGGTGAAGGCGACGAAGCCGATGAAGGCGACCACGACGATCGACATGATCCGACTCATCAGGCTCCTTTCGCGGCGAAGCGACTTGCCGAAGGAGACGGCGAGGATCGAGACGAAGAAGGCGATGAAAACAGGAACGATCACCAGCGGCAGGCTGTCCTCGCTGAGATCCCCGAACAGGAACACGGCCGCAACCGCCAACACCGAAAGGATGACACCGGCGACGATGTAACCGCTGTTGGCGTGGTAGTACTTGCCGCGATGCTCGCGCTCCATGGCGTTGCGGAAATCGGCGCCGGTCGCCTGCACCCGTGTGCCATGGGCGGGGTCGATGGTGAGCTTGCCGCCAGCGGCATCGACCGCCTTCATCACGGCCGCCTCGCCGGTCGGCAGCTTTTCGTCGGGTTTCTTGCCGGTGGCGGCAATGACGATGGCGTTCTTCAGGTCTTCGAGAACCACGTGGCCCTTGACCGCGAGATTGAGTGCTGCCGCCGACAACGCGGTCCAGCCCTCGCCGGAAAAGCCCCTGTTGTCGATGTAATTGACCAGCGCCGGTGAGATGCCCTCCGGCGGATCCCAGCGCGGCACCATGACGCCGCGGTCCGGGTCACGCCCGGCCCTGAGCCAGGCCTGGCTATAGTAAAGCAGGACGACGGCAAGGCCGGCACCGGCGATGACGAGCGCCAGATGGTCGTGCAGCCACCAGGCATTTTCCTGGCTGGAGGTGGGCCTGTCGATGCTGCCCTTCGGCATCTTGATGGCGATCGTCAGCCCTTCGCGCGGATCGAGACGTCGGGTGGTGGCAAAGAAGATTTCGCTGCCGTCCCTGGATGCGCGCGCATCCTTGCCGGTCGCGCCATAGCCGCCAGTGAAGTAATCGAGCGCTTCGGCCCTTACGCCTTCCGGCAGCGTCACGGTCGCACTCGCCTCGTCGATCGGGAAATCCCACTCCGTACCGGTGACGTTCCAGTAGAGTTCGTCGTGATCGTCAAAGAAGCGGATCTGCCGGCCAGTCTCGTAGGTGAACTGGAAGGTATGCTCCCCCCGCTCCAGAAAGACCTCGGCCGAACCGGTGTAGATGCGGATGCCGCCGTTGATCGTCTCGGTGCGATAGGGCTCCTCCTCACCGTCACGCTCGACCGAGAGCAGCTTGAAATCGACCTTGCTGCGCTTGCCCTTCGCGTCGGTGAAGGTCAAAGGCATATCGCGATAGATACCTCGGCGGATCTTGTTGCCCTCGACCGTCGCCGTGATCGTCTCGGTCACCGTCATCGTGCCGTCCTTGGCGACATCGATGACGGAGCGATAGGCGGAGAAGACCTCCTCCGCCCGACCGACGCCTGCCGTTGCCAGCAAAAACACCAGAACGGCAAATGCGGCAGCGAAACGGACCATGCGGATCAAGCTTTCTTCCGGTTGAGGTTCAAGACACGAGATCGGTTCTTATGGGTGAGAACGGGATGCGCGCGGAAACCGCAGACACGGCCGCACATCCCGCACGGTATCAAGGCCGGTCGCCGGTGAATTCGACGCCGAGCGAAGCGAGTGCATCCCAATAGGCCGGGTACGTTTTGGCAACGCAGCCGGGATCTTCGATGGCGATGCCGTGGATCTTCAGGCCGGCAAGCGCAAAGCTCATGGCGATGCGATGGTCGGCGAAGGTGTCGATCGAGGCGGGCAAGGTCTGGCCGGCAAGCGTGGGATCGGAAGAGACGATCAGGTCGTCGCCTTCCTCGTGCGCCAGATCCGGCCGGATCGCGGTCAGACCGAGCGACAGCGCGCGCACGCGGTCGCATTCCTTGACGCGCAGGTTGGCGAGACCGACGAAGCGCACCGGCGTGTTGTTGAAGGCGGCAAGCACGGCGATCGTCGGGATCGCGTCCTGCATCTGCGAGCCGTCGATGACGGCGGGCAGGTTCGGGAAGCTCGCGATCACCGCATGGGCGCGGGCATCCGGCTGCGAGAAGGCGTCCGCCGGAACGCCGATATCGATGGCGCCGCCGGTCAGGACTTCCGCAGCCCAGAGATAGGTCGCCGCCGAAGCATCCGGCTCGATGACATAGTCGGCTGCCTTGTAGCCGGTCGGCGCGACCTGCCAGACGGAGGGGCTCAGCTGCTCGACTTCGGCGCCGAAGGCACGCATGGCGGCAACCGTTAGGTCGATGTAACCGCGCGCGCCGATCTCGTCGCCGGCAAGCTCGATGTTGACAGGACCCTTGGCGCCGGGGGCCGCCATCAGCAGGGCCGAGACATACTGGCTCGACAGGCCGGCATCGATGACGACGCGACCGGCCGGGAAGCCGCCGGTGCCTTTGACGGTGACCGGCGGGCAGCCGGTTTCGGAGGTGACTTCGACGCCGAGCGTTCCGAGTGCTTCGACCAAGGGCTTGATCGGCCGCTTGCGCATGTGCTGGTCGCCATCGACCACGACCGTGCCATCGACGAGCGCGGCAGCAGCCGTCAGGAAGCGTGTCGCCGTTCCGGCATTGCCGAGGAACAAGGGAGCTGCCGGCGGGAGCAACTTGCCCGTGCTGGTGACGACGAAGGTCGTTTCATCCGGCTCGCTGACTTCGACGCCCATCGCGCGCAAGGCTTCCGCCATGTAGCGGGTGTCGTCGCTCTTCAAGGCACCCGTCAGCCGGCTCGTGCCCTTGGCAAGGCCGGCCAGAAGCAGCGCCCGGTTGGTGATCGACTTCGAGCCCGGCGGGCGCACATGACCGCGGAGCGGGTGGTCGGTCGGCAGGATGGTCAGTTTTTTCATGCTATCGGAGGTCATCGAATAGGTCTCTTGATGCGAATGGCGCCGCGGCGGGATCCCGCGGCGAGGAATGTTCGGGAGGCGTGGCTGTCAGAACTTGACCTGCGGCACCGCGCGGTCGGCTTCGTTGGTGATCTCGAAATAGCCGGCTTTGACGAAGCGGAAGGCGTTGGCGATCAGGTTGGACGGGAAGCTCTCGACCTTGACGTTCAAGTCACGGGCCGCACCGTTGTAATAGCGGCGCGACATCTGGATTTCGCCTTCGATCGTTTCCAGCGAGCGCTGCAGCTCGGCGAAATTCTCGTTGGCCTTGAGGTCCGGATAAGCTTCCGCCAGCGCAAAGAGCTTGCCGAGCGCCTGGGAGAGCGCGCCTTCCGCCTGGGCCCGCCCCTCGACGTCGCCGGCTGGCACCGCCTGTGCGCGGTTGCGCATGGCGATCACCTCTTCGAACGTCGACTTCTCGTGTGCGGCGTAGCCCTTCACGGTTTCGATCAGGTTCGGGATCAGATCGGCGCGGCGCTTCAACTGCACATCGATACCGGACCACGCCTCCTCGGCGATCTGCCGCGCCTTGACGAGACCGTTATAGACGAAAACCAGATACAGAATCACGACGACGGCGATTGCCAGACCGATCATAGGGCACCCTCCAAAAACTCGCGCAGAGATTAGCATTCGCTTCTCAGCTTCAAAGCGCTTTCTGCAGCATTTGGCCAGAGAAACCTGCTCCTCCCCAATTCCCGCTGCACCGTGAACACTGTGTTTCCCGATGCCACGCCTTTTCACGTCAAAAGACCGGCTTTCCTGTTCCATCGGGAACGGCGACCGGACCGGCGATGGGCGATAGTCGGTTCATCGAACAACCCCGGAAACGAAGTGAAGACCATGAAAACGCTCGCAACTCTCATCAACGTGATCGCCTTTACGGCGCTCTTCGTTGCCTATGCGAGCGCGCATTCTCCGGAACGGCCGAGCGGTGTTCGCCGCGCTCTTCAGACCTACTCCGGTCAGGTCTATACCGGCGCCTATCCCACAATGAAGCCGTACTGCAAGAACGACGCCGGCACGACCTTCGTCATCTGACAGTCGAAGGTTCAGCGATCCGCGCCGCGATCGCCGCTGCCGCCTCATCAGCGCCGAGCGTCGTCACATCGATTTCAATCAATCGGTCGCTTCTGCCGCGCAGCAGCCGGTGCGCGCGCCGCAATCCCAGAAGAACTTCCGGATCGGTCAGCTTGTGCAGCTTGCTCCGGCCGGCGCGTGTCAGGCGCTTGAGATTTTCCTCGACGTCGCAATCGATCACGACCGCAACGAAGCGAGCGCCGCGTTTTTGCGCGAGTGCGGCGCAGTCCTCGAAGGCACGCGTGTCGGTGGCATCGTCCGAGAGCGCATCGGTGAAGATGAACGACCGTTCGGCTGCCGCCCTTTCCAGGTGCTCGAACACGCTTTGGCGGACCGCCGATCGAAGCGAGCGATAAAGCGGGTCACTGCGCGCAAACAGTGCCTCGGCCGGATTGATCAGCGTGTGATTGTCGGCGAGCCGCGCGCCCAGCCTTTCAGCAAGATGGCGCGCGATCGTCAGCTTACCGGTACCCGGCCAGCCGTTGATGTGAACGACAAGGCCGGACGGTTCTACGCTCAAGCGGCGTCCCGGTTGAGGTTCGCGCCACCGGCGTCGGTCAACAGGAAGGCTTCGCCGCAGGCCTTGGCGAGCGTGCGCACCCTAAGGATGTAGCTCTGGCGCTCGGTGACCGAGATCACGCCGCGGGCATCGAGCAGGTTGAACACATGGCTTGCCTTGATGCACTGGTCGTAGGCTGGGAAGACGCATTTGTGCAGGTGGTTGTTGCTGTGGTCGCCCGGTGCTCCGGCAGCCAGCAACGCCTGGCACTCGGCTTCCGCATCGATGAAGTGCTGATGCAGCATCGCCGTGTTGGCGTATTCGAAATTGTAGCGCGAATATTCCTGTTCGGCCTGCAGGAAGACATCGCCATAGCTGATCTTCTCGGCACCCTCGCGACCGTTGAAGTTCAGGTCGTAGACGTTGTCGACGCCCTGCACATACATGGCGAGGCGTTCGAGACCGTAGGTCAGTTCCCCCGAAACCGGCGAGCACTCGATGCCGCAGACCTGCTGGAAATAGGTGAACTGCGACACTTCCATGCCGTCGCACCAGCACTCCCAGCCGAGACCCCAAGCGCCGAGCGTCGGGCTTTCCCAGTCATCCTCGACAAAGCGGATATCGTGCAGCAGCGGGTCGAGGCCGATCGCCTCGAGCGAGCCGAGATAGAGTTCCTGCAGGTTGGACGGGTTCGGCTTCAGGATTACCTGATACTGATAGTAGTGCTGCAGGCGGTTCGGGTTTTCGCCGTAGCGGCCATCGGTCGGGCGACGCGACGGCTGGACGTAAGCCGCACGCCAGGGACGCGGGCCCAGCGCGCGCAGGGTCGTTGCCGGATGGAAGGTACCGGCGCCCACTTCCATGTCGTAGGGCTGCAGCACGGCGCAACCCTTATCGGCCCAGTAATTGTGGAGTGTCAGGATCAGAGCCTGAAACGAGCGCTTCGGGTTCATATGATCAGGCAGAGTGGTCATGGATCGCGTCCGGATTTCTTCTAGAAAATGTGCCGGACAGGTGCCACGCCTGATGACAGGGGTCAAGCGCTACGGCAGCGGGCGGGCAAATAGACCGCAGCCACACCGACGCGTTCCGACCGCCCTCACTCGCCGTCGCGCTTCAGCCTGTATTCGCCGGTTTCCGGGTCCTGCACCAACGTTCCCTGCGCCCCGGTCTGCTCCTCGCGGCGAGCCTGTTCGCGCTGGCGCGTCAGCTTCTGGGCATCCGCCACGAACTTGCGATAGCCGAGCCAGAAGACGAAACCTGCGATCAGGAGCAGGATGAGTTGCGGCATTTTCCCTCCAAGGACATTTCAGGCCGGGCAGGCATCAAAGCCCGAACCGCGCCCACAATGCCCTTTCCTCGATGGCTTCGGCAAGTCCCGCCGCTGCGGAAGCGGCCATTGGCTCGACCAGAGCACCGGCAATGGCCGCGCCGCTCTGCCGGCGGCCAAAAAGGCTGCGCACCGGCTGGATGAGCTCGAGCCGCGCCTTGTCGCCATAGCGCTTCTTCACCTCGCCGCGCAGATCGCCGAGACTATCGATGATGCCGAGCTCCAGCCCGCGCCGGCCGGTCCAGAAAAGGCCGGAGAAGATATCCGGATCGTCGGCGAGCAGCTGGCCGCGACGGGCCTTGACCATCTGGATGAAGGTATCGTGGATATCGAGCTGCAGGTTCTTCAGGAACGCGATGTCGTTTTCCTTTTCCGGCTGGAACGGATCGAGCATCACCTTGTTTTCGCCAGCGGTATAGACACGCCGCTCGACGCCGATCTTCTTCAGGAGTTCCGGAAAACCGAACCCGCCGGAGACAACGCCGATCGAGCCGACGATCGACGTCGGGTCGGCAATGATCTCGTCGCCGGCAAGCGCGATCATATAGCCGCCGGATGCGGCGACGTCCTCGACGAAGATCAGCACACGCTTTTTCTTCTCCTGGGCGAGATCGCGGATGCGTTGGTAGATCAATCGCGACTGCACAGGGGAGCCGCCAGGCGAATTGACGGAGATCGCGACAGCAGGCGCCTCCTTGATTGCGAAGGCCTTTTCGAGAAGCGGGGCCGCTGTCGCCAGGTTGAGCGCCGGCCGGAACTGACCGCCGCCGGCCATGATCGCGCCGTGGAGCCGGACGACGGGGATCGTCACGCCTTCCTTGCGAAAACGCTTGGGCAACAACCGTCTCAGGAACGCCTTCATTTCAACTCCTGCCTGCTGGGACATGCCATGATTTTGAGCCGGAACGACCGGAAATCATAGACATGACCGCGTCTCATCGGCGAAAAGCGGAATGCTTCGCCGGATCGCCCGCCAGGGGCTCTTCCATGCCATGTATGCACTGATGCGGCGAACGCAATGCCGCATACGGTAAATCAGCGGCGGCGATAGGCGGCGCGGCCATTGTTGAGGTCGTCGACATGGTCTGCGAAGCGATGCCCCTCCTCGTGCATGACGAGCGGGGCGCGGAAGACTAGCCGCTTGCGGCTCTGCTTGATCGCCGTCACCAGGATGCGCACGGCGTTTTCACCGACCCGCGGATGCAGCGCCGTGATCTCGATGCCGCCAAAGCGGCGGCCGCAAGCGGCGATGATCTCGGCGATCGATTCCGGCCGAGCGATCAACGACAGTTGCCCGCCGGGCTTCATGATCGCGCCCGCCGTCTTCACCCAGATCTCGAACAGCCCGTCGCTCATCGCATGGGCCTCGGCCTTGAGCGCATCCGGAGTCTTGCGGTCCGAGGCATCGTTGAAGGGTGGGTTCATGATCACATGATCGAAGCTGTCATCCGCCAGACCCGTCGCGACACGCGCCTTGCCGGTCAGTGAAACGTCGGCCTCAACGACCGAGACGCGCGAGGAAAAACGGGCGTTTTCGGCAAGCGCCAGGCTGCGGCGGGCAAACTCCGCCATAACGGGCGAGCGCTCCACCAGCACCACTTCCGCATCGTCGATCCGCGAGGCGACGGCCATGCCGGCTGCACCCGCGCCCGCACCGAGATCGGCGACCCGGCAGGGACGATCCGATGCAACGAGCGACGCAAGCAGCATGGCGTCCATGCCGGAGCGATGCCCCTGGCCGAGTGGCTGGACGACATGGAACTTGCCGCGGTGAAATGCATCGACGGTTTCGGTCGCAGCCGGCATCGGCTCCGTGCTCAAGGGCGCAACTCCGCCTCGAGCCCGGCATCGATCAGGATCCGGCGCGCCGCGTCCGCGTCTTCCTCGGCGACCAGAAAGCGACGGGGCAAGAGTCCGAGCGAGCCCTCAAGAATGCTCATCCCCTGGTCGGCGATGAGACTTGCGATGCCGGCATCCTTCATCAGGCTCTCGGCAAAGGAGAGCACGACGGCATCGTTGGTACGGATCAATTCCTTCATCCGGCGGTTTTTCCTGTCCTATTTCAGCAAGCGGGACAATTCGCCTCTTGCCGCACGGGACACCCCTTCCTATTGTCGAAAGCGACAATGAAAACAGGAGTCCCGGTGTGGGCGTAGTGATACCGCTGGAAGACAGCAAAAACAAACAGGCGTCCGTAAAGCCGCTCGTTGATCTGACCGCTGCGGACATGGAGCGCGTCAACCAGCTTATCCTGTCGAAGGCCGGCTCCGACGTTCAGATGATTCCCGAGGTCGCCAACCACCTGATTTCTTCGGGCGGCAAGCGCCTGCGCCCGATGCTGACGCTCGCCTCCGCTGCGATGTTCGGCTACGAGGGCGACGCCCACGTCAAGCTCGCAACCAGCGTCGAATTCATGCACACCGCGACGCTTCTCCATGACGACGTCGTTGACGAAAGCGACCTTCGCCGCGGCAAATCCACCGCACGCACGATCTGGGGCAACCAGGCAAGCGTGCTGGTCGGCGACTTCCTGCTCGGCCAGGCCTTCCGCATGATGGTCGATGTCGGCTCGCTTGACGCGCTCGACGTGCTGTCGACCGCAGCTTCGGTCATTGCCGAAGGCGAAGTGCTGCAGCTCTCCGTCGCCAAGAACATGGAAACGACCGAGGACGACTATCTCCAGGTCATCCGTGCCAAGACCGCAGCCCTTTTTGCCGCCGCGGCCGAAGTTGGGCCGATCGTTGCCCAGACCAGCAAATCGGACCGCAACGCGCTGAAATCCTACGGGATGAACCTCGGCCTCGCCTTCCAGCTCGTCGACGACGTGCTCGACTATGGCGGCTCGTCGAGCGACCTCGGCAAGAATGTCGGCGACGACTTCCGCGAGGGCAAGATCACCCTTCCGGTAATCCTCTCCTATCGCCGCGGAACGGCGGAAGACCGTGCCTTCTGGCGCGAGGCGATCGAAGGCGGCGACAGCAGCGACGCGAACCTCGACAAGGCACTCGGCCTGATCAAGCGCTATGGGGGCTTGAGCGACACCATCGCGCGCGCCCAGCATTACGGCACGATTGCCCGCGATGCGCTGGCGCCGCTGCCGGCGTCTCCCTGGAAATCGGCGCTCACCGAAGTCATCGACTTCTGCATCGATCGCGTCAGCTGACGGGCTCCGGGCAGGTCAGAACGAGCGACAGGATTTTCTTGCCGCGTTGCGCCAAAAAAGCCATTCTGTTCCTCAAGAGTTGCGTTGGGCTATATGTGGCTGACTCCGAAAACAACCCTTAGTGGTGCGAAAGCCGAGCAATCGGCGCGAAAGGTTTGACATGCGGCAAAAGACGATTCTCCGCCTCCTCAGCGGCGCAGCACTGCTGGCTCTCGCTGCTGTCAGCGGCGGCTACCAGGCATTTGCCGAGGAGAAGACCGCAGCCGTCGAGGAAACTGAGCCGTTCGACATCAAGTCGGTCAATACCTTTTCCGGCGCGTTTCTCGCTGCCCGCACCGCCGATACGGACCGCGACTTCGCTTCCGCCACAGAACTCTACCGCATCGCGCTGCAGTTCGAGCCGAACAACAACGACGTCAAGCAGCGGCTGATGATCACGCTTCTGATGGCGGGCCAGTTCGACGAAGGCGCGAAGATTGCCGAGCAGTTGAAGTCCGACCCGGCCGTCGAGCGCATCACGACGGTCATTCGCGCGATCGAGGCGATCCGCAAGCGCGAGTATCGCAACGCACAGAAGCTTCTGAACTACCAGGGTCCGAACGATCTCGACCGGCTGATGAACGGCCTGCTTTCGGCCTGGGCGAAATTCGGCCAGGGCAAGCCGAAGGAAGCACTCGCCGAGATCAACGGCCTTGACGGTCCTGAATGGTTCCGCGTGTTCAAGAACTATCATGCGGGCGCGATCGCGGTTGCTGCGGGTGACAAGCAGACGGCGCGCACCAGGCTCAACGATGCCATTCTCGACCGCGAGGGCGGAAGTGCCGCTCCCGACACCTTCATGCGCGCGGTCGAAGCGCTTGCCCGTTTCGAGGCGCGCGAAGGCAACAAGCAGAAGGCGCTCGATACCGTCGCCGTCGGCGAAAACATGGTCAACAACTACACGCCGCTGCAGGCGCTGAGGACCGATATCGAGAATGGTGTTCCGCAGGAACAGCAGGTCAAGAACGCCACCCAGGGCGCTGCGGCCGTGCTCTTCTCGATCGGTGCGGCACTCAACCGCGACGGCGCCGAGGACATCGTCTCGCTCTACCTGCAGACCGCGCGCCGGCTCGACCCTGACAGCGCCGACATCCTGGTCATGCTCGGCGGCATCGCCGAAAACCTGAAGAAACCGAACGAGGCGATCGAACTCTACAAGGCCATTCCCGAGACCTCGCCGATGCGGCGCGTTTCGGAACTACAGCTCGGGCTCAGCCTCGCCAGCATCGGCAAGGTCGACGAGGCGAAGAAGCACCTGAAGGCGCTCATCGACGTCGATCCGAAGAACATCCGCAACTATCTCGCCTATGGCAGCGTGCTTTCCGACGCCAAGGACTACAAGGAGATGGGCGAACTCTACGATCGCGCCGTCGAACAGATCGGCTCCGTCCCGAAGCGCAGCGACTGGACGGTGTTCTTCCAACGCGGCATCGCCTATGAGCGCCAGAAGCTCTGGGACAAGGCCGAGCCGAACTTCCGCAAGGCGCTGGAGCTCAATCCGGACCAGCCGCAGGTGTTGAACTATCTCGGCTATTCCTGGGTCGACATGAACATCAACCTCGAAGAAGGCCTGGAGATGATCCGCAAGGCCGTCGAGTTGAAGCCGGATGACGGCTATATCGTCGATTCCCTCGGCTGGGCCTATTTCCGCATGAACCGCTTCGACGACGCAGTCGTGGAACTGGAGAAGGCGGCCGAACTGATGGCCGGCGACCCGACGATCAACGATCACCTTGGCGACGCCTACTGGCGCGTCGGCCGCAAGCTCGAAGCCGTGTTCCAGTGGACGCAGACGCTCGAACTGAAGCCCGAGGAAGCAGAGATCCCGAAGATCAAGGCAAAGATCGAGAACGGCTTGCCGCCGCTCAAGGAAGCGGTCCCCGCCTCGGCCGATGCCAAGGAAACCGCGCCGAAGAAGGTGACCCCGGAAGCACCGGCGCCGGACAAGAAGTCCTGACCGTTCCATGTCGGAAGGTGACATCGCGGGCTTCGCGCTGACGCGTGCAGCCCCCGCCAAGATCAATCTGGCCCTTCACGTCGTCGGCCAGCGCGCCGACGGCCACCATCTTCTCGAAAGTCTCGTCACTTTTGCCGATTGCGGCGATCGCATCGGTCTCTCGCCGGCGGATGCGGATCGCTTCACGGTTTCGGGCGCGTTTGCCGCCGCGCTGCCGATGGATGCCGGCGCGGGCGGCAACCTGGTTCTAAAGGCACGGGACCTGCTGCGCGCCGAACTGCAGGCACTTGACCCCGACACGGCCGGGCCGGTCCACCTGCATCTCGAGAAGAACCTGCCGCTCGCCTCGGGCATTGGCGGCGGATCCGCGGATGCGGCGGCGACGCTTCTTGGGCTTCTCGATCTTTGGGGCGCGACGATCGAACCCTCCCGCCTCGGCGCCATCGCGCTGCAGCTCGGAGCGGACGTGCCGATGTGTCTTGCCGGCACGCCACTGCTCGCGAAGGGGATCGGCGAGGACATTACGCCGCTTGCGGATTTCCCCGCGCTGCCGGTCGTGCTGGTCAATCCGCTCGTCGCCGTCTCGACGCCGGTTGTCTTCCGGGCCCTCGCCAACAAGACGAACCCGCCGCTCGTTGCGCCTCACAGAGCCGGCACGGCGGCCGAGTGGATTTCTGCGATCGCAACGATGCGCAACGATTTGCAGCTGCCGGCAGAGGGCCTTGAGCCCGTGATCGGCACGGTCTGCAAGGCATTGACCGAAGCCGGATCGGCGCTCACGCGCATGTCGGGCTCAGGCGCCACATGCTTCGGCCTTTTCGACAGCGACGTGCGCGCGGCTGCGACAGCGCGCGCTCTTTCGGAGGCCTACCCCGGGTGGTACGTTCTCGCCTGCAGGACAGTGGGCAAAGGGAAATAGCATGGCCGGTATCGACGAAAAGCGTCCGTTCATTCCTGTCGGGATCGCCATCCTCACGGTCTCCGACACGCGCACGCGCGCCGACGACAAGTCGGGCGACACATTGGAAGCGCGGGTGCGTGACGCCGGCCATCGGCTTGAGGCGCGCGCCATCGTTTCCGACGACAAGACGAAGATCTACGACCAGGTAAAGGCCTGGACGCTCGATCCCAACATCGACGTGGTGATCACGACAGGTGGAACGGGCTTCACCGGGCGGGACGTGACGCCTGAGGCGCTGGAACCGTTGTTCGAGAAGCGCATGGACGGGTTCTCCGAAGTCTTCCACCGTATCTCCTTCGAGAAGATCGGCACCTCGACGATCCAGTCGCGGGCAACTGGCGGCGTTGCCAACGCCACCTTCATCTTCGTCCTTCCGGGTTCGCCCGGTGCCTGCCGTGATGCGTGGGACGGCATCCTCAAGCAACAGCTCGACTATCGGCACATGCCCTGCAATTTCGTGGAGATCATGCCGCGGCTCGACGAGCATCTGAAACGTGGCTGAAGAGCTTGGACCGTTCCGGCTTGGCCGACCTGTTACCTTAGTAACTGACGGTCGCTTCTCCTCTCGTTAGTCTCCAAGCGTTGACACAGCGAGGAACGACCGCCGCACGTTCTATTCCTCGCGCCGCAAGACCCTTCCGCCTCTGTCCCCCAGGCGGAATGCAATGTTGGATACGACGGGTAGCCAGAATGCTGCCCGGATAGAAATCTACCAAACAAGGTCATTTGAGAGCCGCTTGGAGGTGCCGTCCCCCCGGGACTGGCACCTTTAATTTTGCGCGCTACGAACCGGCGTTACCGCCTGGCTTCGACGGCGACCCAGGCCGGAACAAGTTCGGTCGAGAGCTTGCGGACAGAGCGGACATTCGTCATGGCATCCAGGCCCGTATTGCCGCGGGCGGCCGCAAGAGCATCGTTCTTGCGCAGGAGAAAGCCTGTCTCCAGCGGCTTTCCCCGCCGGGTCAGCCGGCGGAAGAAAGGCCTGCGATGCAGTCTCGAACCGGAGAAGCGGGCCGGTGCCTTGTTCATCGACACGTACTCGGCCAGTTCATCGATCCAGCGGCCGATCGGGCGGGCGCCCGGCTCCAGCAACATCAGCCATTCGCCACGCGCCGAACCCACCACATCGGCGAGATCCCAATCCCGGCAGAAACGGCATCCAGCGGCATCGGCCACATCGGACGAACCATCCTTCGAACCATGATCGAGGATGATCACATCGCTGACCAGCCCCTCCACGGCGCCGGCAACCAACACAGCAAGCGTCTGCGCCAGTTCGGCTTCGTTGTCGCGGGTTTCCATGATGATCGTGAGCATGGTTTCTCGTAACGCATCGGCACGGCAATTGCTACATCCAGGACATCGACCGAAGCGGTGCCTTGATCGACAAAACCGAAATTCCAATTTTTTGTTCTTGAATCGTTCTCTCATTCGCGATAGGAAAATAATCAGAACAAAACGGGATCAAATATCTGATTCCGGGGAGATTCCAATGACCGAGCTGTCTCAGATCAGGCAGGGTGCCCTTGCGCCCGCCAACACGGCAGATGTGGCCGAAGCGATGATGAGCGCAACGGGCCTCCGGATCGACATCGATCGCCGCCGGGGGCGCGGCGCCGGGATCAACATGTCCGGCAGGTTCGAACCGCGCAGCCGCGAGACGTTCGACGACGGTTGGGAAAGCCTGGAGGATCTGCCGCCGTTCAAGACCGAGGTTCAGGTCGAGAAGCCGCGCACGGTGATCACGAGGAACGAGTCTCCCGACATCTCCTTCGACCGCTCGATCAATCCCTATCGCGGCTGCGAGCATGGTTGCATCTATTGCTTCGCCCGCCCCACGCACGCGTATATGGGCCTATCGGCCGGCCTCGACTTCGAAGCGAAGCTGTTTGCCAAGCCGGATGCACCGCGACTTCTGGAGCGCGAACTGGCGCGGCAGGACTACAAGGTGAGGCCGATCGCCATCGGCACCAACACCGACCCCTATCAGCCGATCGAGAAGGAGTGGCGCATCATGCGCCAGATCCTCGAGGTGCTGCGGGACGCCAACCATCCGGTCATGATCGTCACCAAATCAGCGATGGTCACCCGCGATATCGATATCCTGGCGCCGATGGCGGAAAAGGGACTGGTTCGCGTCGGCATCTCCGTCACGACACTCGACCGGAAGCTCGCCCGCACGATGGAGCCGCGGGCCTCTACGCCGAGCAAGCGGCTGGAGGCGATACGCATGCTTGCCGAAGCGGGCATCCCGGCCGGTGTTCTCGTTTCCCCTATCATTCCGGCGCTGAACGACCACGAGATCGAGCGCGTGCTCGAAGGAGCAAGGACAGCCGGAGCAACGGAAGCAAGCTATGTCCTGCTGCGGCTGCCGCTCGAGGTCAGCCCGCTCTTTCGCGACTGGCTGCTGCGCAATTATCCGGACCGCTACCGGCACGTCATGTCGCTCATCCGCTCCATGCGTGGCGGCAAGGACTATGACGCCGAATTCGGCAAACGCATGAAGGGCGCCGGCCCCTATGCGTGGCAGATTGGCCGCCGCTTCGACTTGGCGGTCAAGCGCCTCGGCTTCAACCCGACGCGCCGGCAGCTGCGCGACGATCTCTTCGTGCCGCCGCTCGGAACGGGGGTGCAGCTCTCGCTTCTTTGAAGGCTTTCCGATCGCCTGGTAGCATCCGCAATTCGTAATCGGCGCGCAGCGAGAGATGATCGCCCCGCACCGCCAGGCGAACCCGATAGCGGGCGCCTCAGATCGCATAGCAGTTCCGGTGCCCCTTACCCGCCGTGGGCCCCGGTAATCCCCCGTCCGCCGCCGCACTCGGACTTGGGGGCTTGAAGAGAATCGGTCGATCATGCGAATTAGACTTATGTCTCGCAGATCGTCCGATTCTCCCCTTTTTCCCGATATCATCGAAGCGCCCGGTTTCAGTTTCGAGCTTTCGGCCAAGGGCGATGGCTTCTGGCCGGTCGCCGGAGCGGATGAGGCCGGGCGTGGGCCGCTCGCGGGACCGGTGGTCGCCGCCGCCGTCATCCTCGATCCGGACGCCATTCCCGCGGGCCTCGACGACAGCAAGAAGCTGACGGCGCAGGCGCGCGAAAAACTGTTCGAAGAAATCCTCGCCACGTCCGAAGTGTCGATCGCCTCGGCTTCGGCCGGCACGATCGACGCCACCGACATCCGCAAGGCAAGCCTTGAAGCCATGCGGCGCGCCGTGGCCGGCCTGCCCTCGAACGCACGCTTCGTGCTCGTCGACGGCCGTGACGTGCCGCCCGGCCTCACCTGCCACGCCAAGGCGGTCGTCAAGGGCGATGCGCGGTCGCTGTCGATCGCCGCCGCTTCGATCGTCGCCAAGGTCACCCGCGACCGCATGATGGCCCGTGCCGATCTCGCACATCCCGGCTACGGCTTCGCGCTCCATGCCGGCTATGCGACGGTGACCCACCGTCGCGCCATCGAGACCCACGGCCCCTGCCCGCTGCACCGCATGAGCTTCCGGCCGCTGCGCCGGGACGACTAACCTTTGCGCAATCCCTGACCAGCGCTACGCAGGCGTTTTCGGTTCCGCTTCCGACATATCTCGTCAACAGCTTTTCTCGCGTCAAAAGCCATACCGGCGGCGCGCGTGCTGACGTGCGCTACGCTAGCCCTTGAACACTGGTCCTACTTCGGCGGCCGAACCTGATGTGGCGAAACGCCTACGCAAATCTCTGACGGAGGCTGGCGCCACCCATTGTTCGGGCCAGCGCGTTCTCTGCAGACAGGCATAAAAAAAGCCCCGCACGAAGCGGGGCTTTCTTCAATCGAATGTCCGAGCGCTTAGTTCAAGCGTGCCTTGACGTCGCCAAGTGCCTTCTTGAACAGATCGCTCTGGGCGCCGGCGTCCGCCTTGGCGGCAATGACCTTCTCGGCAGCGGCGATCGCGAGATCGACGGCAGCGGAACGAACCGCGTTGATCGCGTCGCTTTCGGCCTGCTTGATCTTCTGTTCCGAAAGAGCCGTGCGACGAACGACGTATTCCTCGGTCTTCTGCTTGGCTTCCGCGGTCAGCATTTCGGCTTCGCGCTGGGCGGCAGCGACGATGCCGGCAGCTTCCGCTTCGGCATCCTTGCGCTTGCGCTGGTACTCAGCGACGAGGCCCTGTGCTTCTTCGCGCAGGCGCTTGGCTTCGGTCAGCTCGTTGCCGATCTTTTCGGCGCGGGCGTCGAGCGCCTTGCCGACCATGCCCGGAACCTTGAGATAGGCAATCAGGACGAAGAACAGGATCAGGCCAACGAAGGCATAGAAAGTTGCATCAAGATGCATAGTTCAGTGCTCCTCAGTTGCCAGCCGATGCCTTGACGGCAGCGGTGATCTCGGCCTTGGTGACGGTTCCGCCGATCAGCTGCTTGACGACAGCCGTTGCGGTTTCCTCGGCGATGGCGCCGACGTCGGCCAGTGCTTTTGCCTTGATGTCGGCGATGCGGTCTTCTGCAGCCGAGATCTTCTTGGCAAGGTCGGCTTCGACGGCGGTGCGGTCAGCATTGGCCTTGGCTTTTGCGGATTCGCGGGCGTCGTCGGCGATCTTGTGACCCTTGGACTTGGCGGCTGCCAGGTCCTGCTCGTAGGAAGCGATGGCAGCGTCGGCTTCGCCCTTGAGGCGGGACGCTTCATCGAGATCCTGAGCGATCCGATCGTGACGGGTTTCCAGAATTCCGCCGATGCGCGGAATGATGACCTTCGACATCAGGAGATAGAAGAGGCCGAACGTGATCGCGAGCCAAAGCAGCTGCGATGCGAAATGGGTCGTATCGAAGGGCGGGAACACGCCGGAGCCAGCCTCGCCTTCGTGAGCCACACCCGTTTCGGTGTGCACCTCACCGGCCGCAGCGGCATCGTGTGCTTCGGCGCCTTCAGTGGTGGTTGACTGCTGGGCATAAGCCGCGGTCACAAACATGCTCACCTCCAGGTGCACTCAAGAATATGCGCGGCCGCGACCTTTTGACGGGTCGCGGCCGAAACTCCAGCCGATATTAGACGGCGAAGAGGAGGAGCAGGGCTACGAGCAGCGAGAAGATGCCCAGAGCTTCCGTAACGGCGAAGCCGAATACGAGGCGGCCGAACTGGCCGTCAGCAGCCGACGGGTTACGCAGCGCGCCAGAGAGGTAGCTGCCGAAGATGTTGCCGAGGCCGAGAGCCGTGCCGGCCATGCCGAGGCAAGCGAGACCTGCGCCGATGTACTTTGCTGCTTCCGCTTCCATGTTTGAACTCCTTCGAATGGTGTTGCGGCTTAGGATTGCGCTTCCGGCGGAGATCCGGCCGGAAGCAAGCGACTGTTATTCCTTAGTGGCTTCCGGGATGGACAGCGTCGTTGAGGTACATGCAAGTCAGTACCGCGAAGACATAGGCCTGGAGGAAGCAGACGAGGAACTCAAGACCGGTAATGGCGACGGTCATGATGAGCGGCAGGATGGCGCCACCGATGCCGACCGCGCCGAGGGCGCTGAGCGAGGTGACGAAGCCTGCGAAGACCTTCAGCGTGATGTGCCCGGCCAGCATGTTGGCGAAAAGACGGACCGAGAGGCTGATGGGGCGGGAAAGGAACGAGATGACTTCGATCGCGACGACGAGCGGCAGAAGGACGCCAGGAACGCCATGCGGCACGAAGAGCTTCAGGAAGCCGAGACCGTGCTTGTAGAAACCGTAGAGAATGACGGTACCGATGACGAACAGCGCCAGAGCGAAAGTGACGATGATCTGGCTGGTGACCGTGAAGAAGTAGGGCATCATGCCGAGCAGGTTCGCCGTCAGGATGAACATGAACAGCGAGAACACCATCGGGAAGAACTTCATGCCGCCGCTGCCGGCACCTTCGCGCAGCATCGAGGCGATGAATTCGTAGGACATTTCCGAGACCGACTGCATGCGGGTCGGGATAAGACCGCGCTGCGACGTCGTCAGATAAAGAAAGCCTGCGGCAACACCCACGGTCGCAGCCATGAACAGCGACGCATTGGTGAAGGAAAAGTCCATTCCGCCAATTTCGATCGGGACAATCTTATTGACCAGGAACTGGTGGGTCGGATCGTTTGACACCGCGCTTCTCTTTCGTTCTACCCGCCCGAGAGCGGAAACCGTTTTCTTCGGGGCAACGCCTCAGCGGGCGTCGCCGTCCTTCTTGTCATTCCCAGAACCGCCTCTTCCGGCTTCCGGTGTCGCCACCATACCGGCCGAGCGCAGCACATTCAGCACGCCAGCGCAGAAGCCGAGAAGCAGGAAGATAATCAATCCCCACGGCCCTGTACCCGCAAAGTGGTCCAAAAGATAGCCCAGAAACGCCCCGACAACGATGCCGGCGATGAACTCGCTCGAGAGCTTCATCGCCGCCGCATAACCTTTACGGCTTTCGGCGGCCCTGGCTTCCGCTACATCAGGCGTATTGGGCCTCTTGGCCTCAATCTTGTCGCCGAGCTGCTTCAGCCGCGCTTCCAGACTTTCTTCAGGTTTCTCCGCCACGTGGCTACTCCCTTGTCGTCCTTATCGGGTCTCAGACCGCGATTTCGGTCATACAATAGGCCTTCGCACAAGCCACGTTTCGGCCCCATTTGAAGTCGCGCGCAACATAGTTTTAGGCACCCGCATAGTCAAGGCGTGCAGGTCGCTTGATCGTGGACAATGTTTTCCATGAAATTCAATGGGTTAAGCACACGTTCATCGATCTTCGACAAGGTCGCGGCAGGATTCCGGCCGGAGACCGGCGGGAATCCCCCCTTCCGCGTGTGCGCAGGAAAGGCGGCGGAATCGCGTCGGGCGCGGATCAGCTCCAGCCGCCGCCATAGGTGCGATAGAATATATGCATGCCGATCTTGCCGACCCGCTTCATCGTCTTCGCCCACGGCGGATTGACGTAGGTTGCGTGGTAATGGGTGGCAGAGCCCACTTCCGGCAGCCAGATCTTGCCGGCGGTGACGGCCATCGCAACTTCCTTGGCGGTCTTCCAGTGCGAGCGGGAATAAATAAGGTCGCGGATCATGTCGCAGGCGAAGGAAAACTGGCAACGGTTGCGCCAGGCCTTGTTCTGATAAACAACGCCGCAGATGGTCTTCGGATAGGTGGGATTGCGCACGCGATTGAGAATCACTTGCGCGACCGCGGCCTGACCCTTGAGCGGCTCGCTACGGGCTTCGAAGTAGATGCCTTCAGCCAGGCAGGTCTGCTCTTCCTTGCTGAAGACCGACCCCGGCAATGCGGTGGCGGCCCAGGCGTGGTCGTCCGGCGCAATCTCGGGAATGAAGCGACCGGCGTTCCTGTCTTCGCGCAGGATCGAATCGAAGGGCGATTCACGCGCGTAGTCCGGCTCGGGCCGGACGTAAGCAGTCGCAAGAATGTCGGGGCGATCGTTGGTAACGAGCTTGGCCAGCATCGGCGAAACGCCGGGCTCCGCCTTTGGCGGCGTCTTCCGGTAGAAGGCGGTGGCGATCTCGATCTCCTTGCCTTCGATGCGGGACTTGGCGAAGACCATCTTCTCCCCCTCCCCCAGGCTTGGCTCCATCAGGGAGCTGGTGCGCTGCAGGATGGAGCCGGCGGAGAAATCCTTGGGCGGCGTTACCGGGGTCACGGCAACGACGCGACCCTTCTTGGCCTGACGGTTGACGCGGTCTTCGTCGGGCGTGCCCGAATGTTTGGTTTCCGCGGTCAGCGCGACGCGGCTGCCGTCCGGCATGGTGATGCCGGCGCCGCCGTCAAGCGCGCCCGTGGTGACCGGATCGGCAAACACCATTTCGGCTTCGTGGATCGAGCCGGCCGGCGACGGCGTCATATACATGCGCCAGCGCTCGCCGCCCCGGTTGATGCCGGACAGGAAGGTCGCGAGGTCGGCATAGGCCACAGACGAGGGAAAGCCGAGATAAAGCGCAAGGCCGATGATCGCGGGCGCCATCCAGGCGGACGGGTTCAGGCGAGACTTTAGACGCAGGTTCCGACTCTTACGCACCAACCGACTCCACGCAACGCTATCAGGCGGCACGGCTTCGCCCGCGCCGGCTATGCGCCAGCGTCGAGAATTCCGCGCGGGAAGATTAGACAATCAAGCAGCCGGACACTTCGCCGGGACCGCTCCGTTCGTGCTTTGAAAATGAAGCATTAACCTTGATGTTTGGTTAATGCGCGATCGCTGAAAGGTGGATGCCCCCACAACGCAACGAAGCCGCCTCCCCATCGGAAGGCGGCTTCGTTGCGTTGTATATCCGGCCCATCCCGCGGCCCGGCCAAGGACCGGGCAAACGTCAGATGATCACGTGCGAGCCGAGTTCGACCACGCGGTTGGTTGGCAGGCGGAAGTAGTCCGACGGATCGATTGCCGCATTCGCAAGCGCGATGAACAACCGGTCCTGCCAGTGCGGCATGCCGCTCTCGGCATCGGGCACGAGCTTGCGGCGGCCGAGATAGAAGGACGTCGACATGATGTCGAACTTCAGGCCCGACTTGCGGAAGAGACCGAGCGCCTGCGAGACGTTCTGCGTTTCCATGAAGCCGAAGCGCATTTCGAGCAATGTGAACCGGTCCGACAACGGCTGCATGCTCACCCGTTCCGACTTCGGCACCTTCGGCGTATTGGCCGTGCGGATCGTCAGGATGAAGTTCTGATTGTGCAGCACGTGGTTGTGCTTGATGTTGTGGAGCAGTGCGGCCGGCGTCGATTCCGGATCGCTCGTCAGGAACACGGCGGTTCCGGGCACGGCCACCGGCGCATGTTCGCTCTTGCGCTCGATCGACTTGATGAAGCTCGCCAGCGGAATGTCGATGTGGCGGGTCTTGGCGTGCAGGATTTCGGTGCCGCGCCGCCAGGTCCACATGATGATGATGAAGGTGGCGGCGATCAGCACCGGAACGTAGCCGCCGTCGTGGATCTTCAGCATGTTGGCGCCGAGGAAGATGAACTCCAGCGCGAAGAGCGGCAACAGCACAGCGGCGGCCGCAAGCGCCGACCAGTTCCAGCGCATGCGCAGGAACTCGAAGGAAAGCACCGTCGTCACCACCATCGCGCCGGTCACCGAGATGCCGTAGGCGGTCGCCAGCGATTCGGACGAACCGAAGACGAAGACCAGCGCCATGACGCCGAACATCAGGAGCGTGTTGACGTTCGGCAGGTAGATCTGGCCAGTATGGGTCTCGGACGTATGGAAGATCGCCATGCGCGGCAGGAAGCCGAGATGGATCGCCTGGCGCGTCAGCGAGAAGGCACCGGTTATCACCGCCTGGCTGGCGATGATGGTTGCCGCCGTCGCCAGAATGACCACTGGCAGCAGTGCCCATTTCGGGAACATCAGGAAGAACGGGTCGGACATCGCTTCCGGGTTCTTCAGGACGAAGGCGCCCTGGCCGAGATAGTTAAGGGTCAATGCCGGAAAGACGATCAGGAACCAGGCCCACTGGATCGGCCGGCGGCCGAAATGGCCAAGGTCGGCGTAGAGCGCCTCTGCACCGGTCACCGTCAGGAAGACGGCGCCGAGCACGATGATGCCGACATAGCCTTCGCTGAGCATGAAGCTCACGGCGTAGTAGGGATTGAAGGCCTTGAAGATCGATAAGTCGTCGGAGATGTGCACGAAACCGATGCCGCCCATCACCAGAAACCAGAGGAGCGTGATCGGACCGAAGAAATTCGAGACCGCCGCGGTTCCCTTCGACTGCACCGCAAAGAGCATCAACAGGATGACCACCGCGATCGGCACGACATATTCCGACAGCGCCGGCGTCACCAGCTTCAGACCTTCGACCGCCGAAAGAACCGACAGCGCCGGCGTGATCATCGCGTCGCCGATAAAGAGCGCGGCGCCGGCAATGCCCATGAAGAAGAGGATGGCGGCGTGGCCGTTGGCGGACTTCATCAACAGGGCAAGCAGCGACAGCGTACCGCCCTCCCCCTGGTTGTCAGCGCGCAGAAGAAACAGCACGTATTTGATCGTGACGATGATCGTCAGCGTCCAGATCATCAGCGAGATCAGGCCGATGATCTCCGCATCGGTCACACCGTCATGGGAAACCGGGCGCAACGCTTCGCGAAAGGCATAGAGCGGGCTGGTGCCGATATCGCCATAGACGACACCGATCGAACCAAGCCCGAGAACCAGCAGACGGCGCAGGTCCTTCGGCTCATGAGTGGAAGGGGCATGCGATTGGGTCATGCAAACCTACTGGCGTTCAAAGCCAGCCTTTCCAGCGGAAAAAGAAAAAGGGGATCACGGCCGATATCACCATCGCCGCGATCGCCCAGGGATAACCGAATTGCCATTCCAGCTCGGGCATGACGCGGAAGTTCATGCCGTAGACAGAGGCGACCAGCGTCGGCGGCAGAAGCACGACCGACGCGATCGAGAAGATCTTGATGATGGCGTTCTGCTCGACGTTGATCAGGCCGAGCGATGCATCGAGCAGGAAGGTAATGTTGCCGGAAATGAACCCGGCATGTTCGGACAGCGATTGGATGTCGCGCGAAATCGAGCGGCAGAGTTCGCGCGTTTCCTTGTCGTCCTGCACCTGCGGAACGGTGTAGACGAATGTCAGCAGGCGCGAGAGCGAGGCGAGGCTGTCGCGGGTCTTGGCGACCAGACGATGATGCCCGGCAACGTCGCGCAGGCGCGCCTCGAGAAAATGCGGCGGGCGGCGCTTGCCGGCGGCCTTGTCGCCGAAGACGGCGATCGACAGATCGTCGATCTTGGTCACGGCCTCTTCGAGAATTTCGGCGGTCCGGTCGGCGATCGTTTCCAGGAGCCGGGTCAAAACCACCGCGCCGTCTCGGCAATTTCCGGGGAAGCGGTGCATCGACGCCTTGAAGAGGGCGAAGGATCGGGGCTCGGCATAGCGGATGGTGACGAGCCGGCTACCCGCCAGGATGAAGCCGATGTCGGTCAGGCCGGGTATCTCCGTGTCCGAACGAAACACCAGTGACGCCGTCATGAACACGGCGTTCTCCTCGATATAGAGACGGCTCGAAGGCTCGATGTCCTTGAGGTCGTCGCGCGTCGGGATGGAAATGCCGAGCAGCTTTTCCATCATCAGATCTTCCGCCTTGTTCGGCTCGACCAGATCCAGCCAGATGAGGTCCGAACGCAAGCTCTCGGGCGGGTCGGCGGGCGTCAGGACGACGGCCGTGCCATCGGCGCAATAGCCGGTGATCATGCGAGCGTCCTCGTCATGCCAACCTTAGGGTCGAATGGAAGAGGCGAAAGGTCGTGCGCCACAAAATACCCACAATAGAGATCCATCGGATGGGACGTTCCGCCAGTCAGGACAAAGTCTTCAACTCAGTCATCGCGAGAGGCCAAGATCTCGGGCGAGAGGGCGTCAAGTTGGGCACCTTCGCAAGTGCGGCAAGGCATATGGCGCAACGCAAACGCAAAATCAATGCCCTCTTGCAATCCGGCACGCGGGCATGCGCCGCCAGTTCGGCGCCACCCTATAGCATGTTTGCTTAAATCAAAACCGAATCAAGGGCAAAACGATTCGTGCCCGGCAGCCGGGCAGAACCGCTTCGAGACAAACTACTCGAACACGATGTTCGGCGCGGCGCGGCTCTTGTCCTGCTGCGTGGCCGATACCTGTTCCCAGACCTTTGTCGCGATATCGCGGTAGACGCGCGCGACCTCGCCTGCCGGGTCGGAGGCGACCAGCGGCGTTCCTGCATCCGACGTCTCGCGAATTCCCATCGTTAGCGGCACCTCGCCGAGGAAGGGTACGCCGATGCGTTCTGCCTCCTTGCGGGCGCCGCCGTGCCCGAAGATGTCGTAGCGGTTTCCGGTGTCGGGCGCGACGAAGTAGCTCATGTTCTCGACGATGCCGAGCACCGGGACTTCCACCTTGCGGAACATGGCAAGGCCCTTGCGCGCATCGATCAGCGCCAGGTCCTGCGGCGTCGAGACGATGACGGCACCGGCAAGCGGCACCTGCTGGGCCATGGTGAGCTGGGCGTCGCCCGTGCCCGGCGGCATGTCGACGACGAGCACGTCAAGATCGCCCCAGGCGACCTCGCGCAACATCTGCAGAAGCGCCGACTGGATCATCGGTCCGCGCCAGATCATCGCCACTTCCTCATCGACGAGGAAACCCATGGACATGACCTTGAGGCCGTAATTTTCCATCGGGCGGATGAGCCGGCCCTCGATCTGCTGCGGCCGGCCGGAAATCTTCAGCAGCCGCGGCATCGAGGGGCCGTAGATATCGGCATCGAGCAGACCGACTTTCAGGCCGTTTGCCTGGAGTGCCAGCGCCAGATTGACCGACGTGGTCGACTTGCCGACACCGCCCTTGCCCGAAGCGACGGCGATAATCGCGCCGACGCCGGGGATCCCCGCCTTGGCGGGCGGTCCGCCAGCCGGACGCGGGGCGTGGGAGTGGCCTGCATGGGACGGTGCCTGCGGCTGCGGGCGCTGCACCGGCGCGCTGCCTGCGGCTGCCTTGCGATCGGCCGTCAGAGCGACCATTGCCGCGGTGATCCCGGGAATGTCACGCACCACGCGCTCGGCTGCAGCCCGCATCGGCTCCAGTTCCTTGGCGCGTTCGGCCGGCACGGTGATCGAGAAATAGGCCTTGCCGTCGGAGATGAAGACATCAGACACGAGCCCGAGGTCGACGATATTGCCTTCCATGCCCGGGCCACGCACCGTGCGCAACTTTTCAAGCACCACTTCTTTCGTGACTTCCGGCATCGCGCCCTCTCATTCTTTTGTTATCTCTTAGATAGTCGAGGCGGGGCGCTTCGCCAATGCGACATATCGGAAAAAGGAAGGGCCACCACCCGCCTCGGTGTCCGTACATCCGGGATCACCTTCAAGGCGGGCAGTGGCCCTTTCGGTCGCGACCTTCTTGGGCGCTGTCTTCTTTTTAGTCCCCTCTGGACATGCCAATAGAAATGCAGGATGCGTGCCAGTTTCAGATCTGGCGGAAATAGGCAGCAATTTCAAAAAGATAATCTCGACCGCCATTCATCGGCCGGCGATGGCATATGCCCAGTTTCTGAGCAACCGTCTGCAAATCGTCCAAGGATGGAGCAGATCGCCCAGATGACGGAACCTTGGCGACAGCATGCCGGGCTTCCCCAAGCTTCTTTCGATCGCATCAGGTCGAGGACATTCAGGAAGAGGCTTGCGGCGCAGGGCCGACTTGGGGCTAGCTGATGTAGCCCTTCTTCATCGCCTTCACGACCGCCTGAGTGCGGTTGACGGCGTCGAGCTTCTTGGTCACGTGGTTGAGGTAGTGGTTGACCGTATGCTCGGAGAGCCCGAGGATGCCGGCGATCTCGGCGCTGGTCTTTCCGGCAGCCGTCCAGCTCAAACACTGGATCTCGCGCTCCGAAAGTGCTGCGCCGCTACTCTTCCACACGGAGCCGATTTCGGCGAGGCGGTTATAGACATGGATTGCAATCATCTGCAGTTCCATGGTGACGGTCATCGGCAGTTCGACCAGCGGGCCCATCAGGATGACAGCGCCGCGGCCGCCCTCGGCGTCATGAACCGGGAAGTAGCTTGCCTGGAAGATACCGTTCTCGCGCAGCATCTCGATGTATTCGGCCGCCGATTCCGGTTTGCCGCCCTCTCCCTCCCAGGCTGCAAGCGTCACCTGGAACGGCGTCGTCGTCTCGCGCAGGCGGCGCACGCCGGTGCTGAAGCGCAGCATCGACAGGCTGTCATACTTGTTCAGCAGCTCGGCCGGCATGTTGGAGATGACGGTGCTCGCGGCGAGGCGCTCCACGTCGATCGAGGGGATCGAGCAGATCAGAAACGTCTTGAAGCCAAAAACCTGCGTGATCCGCCGCATATAGCGGATGATATCGAACTGGGTCTCAAGCTTTGCGATCTCGGACGCGAAATCGCCGCCCCGGGGCAGATCTGCGTCAGTCATCCCGGTCGTCATCGTATCCTGCATTCGCGCGTTCCATGGCATTCATCACGTATCAAATAGACCGAGCCGCCTGCCAATGCCAACAGATGATCGAAAATCCCTGCCGCTTCGACCCAAAAGTCTGTGTATTTCCCCTCGTGAAGGCCGATATTGCCATCAGCTCGCGCGCGACGCGTGCCGGCGATCAGTTGATCAACCCGGCGCGCACGGCCTTTGCGACGGTCTGAACGCGATTGACCGAATCCAGCTTGCGCGTTGCCCGGTTGAGGTAGTGGTTGACGGTATATTCGGACAGCGCCAGAATTTTCGCCATTTCACTGGTGGTCTTGCCGGCGGCCGCCCAGCGCAGGCACTCGACCTCGCGGCGTGAAAGGCTTCCCGCACCGCGCTTGTCGCGATCGCGCACCTCCATGTATTTGCTGTAGAGCACGCCGGCCCAAAGGTTGAGCTCCTGAAGCTCGTCATTGGAAACCACGGGACGGTCGCCGCCAAAGGCGATCGCGGCGCGGTGGCCGCTCGCATCGTGCACCGGCAGATAGAGGCCGCGCGGCATGTTCGCCTGCTCGAAGACGCAGACCGCCGCATCGCCCTTGCCGTCGGCTCGGCGGCGCGCAAGCTGGTGCGCGTCGTAGGTAAAGGGGATGGTGCTGCGCCGAAGCCGCTGGATCACCGGGCTGCCATTGATCAAGCCGGCACTGTCATAGCCTTTGAGAAAGGCGGCCGGGTAGTTCGTCATCAAGGCGTTGACGGACAGGCTGTTGCTCTCCGTTTCCGGAATGGCAAGCACCAGGAAACCACGGAAACCGTAGGAATCCGCAACCTGGGCGATCACGCGCCTGATATCCTCTTCGCAACAAATCGGCCCACGGATGGTTCGCCCATCAGGAAGCGCCAACGCCGACAAATTCGCGCTGAAATCAATCATCTTCCGCCCTTTTCCACATCCGGTTCCATGCGGGAACCGGCCGCTGACGCCGCATGAAGATCACGTCAAAAATTTATACCAATACCAAAAACGAACCAGACTAAGACCATCCACGAACCTGAGTCTGATATATTAAAGCTATCGAGCGAGACGCGCCACGTCCAGTCGATGTTTCTAATTTACCGTAAAGTGAATTCAAGGTCCACCACGGCCGGGCCCAAGACGGATCGCCGCGTCCTCGCCAACCGCTTGCGCCGCTGCCCGAACCGCTGCCGCCCAGGCCGACAATTGTTCCATGGTCACCCGATAGGCGGGCCCGGTCACCGACAGGCCGGCCGCAAGTTCGCTGCCGGGAATGAGGATAGGTGCTGCAACGCAGCGGATCTCCGTTTCATGTTCCTCGCGGTCGAAGGCGTGGCCGTCGCGCCGGATTTCCTCGATCTCCGCCAGCAAGGTGGCGGCCGAGCGATGGGTGTGCGGCGTGAAGGCCTGAAACTCGGTTCGGGCCAAAATACCTTCCAACTCCGGCTGTCCAAGCAAGGACAGGGCCGCCTTGCCGATGCCAGTGCAATAGGCCGGCGACGCCTTGCCGATCTGCGAACTCATGCGCACCGTCTGGCGGCTTTCTACCTTGTCGACATAGACGATCTCGGTCTCGCGCAGAATGCCGAGATGCACGGTCTCACCGGTCAGTTCGTGCAATCGCTGCAGGTGAGGCTCGGCAACGTCGCGAAAGCGATTGGCGGACCAGGAACGATAGGCCAGCGTCAGCAGCCGAAGGCCAGGCTCATAGGAGAGGTCGCGGCGCTGGATCAGCAGTCCTTCCTCGACCAGATGGCTGAGCAGCCGGTACAACGTGCCGCGCGGCTGGCCGGACCGGGCGAGAATATCGGTAAAACGCTGCGGGCCATCGGCGGTGACCACCGCTTCCAGGACGGTGATTGCCTTGCCGAGCGTGCCCGTGCCAGCCTCCGCACGCACTTCGTCCCCTCCGCCTGCCGCTTCATCCGTCATCGTCGCTCGCTTGTTTGTTTCCGATTGCAGTCGCGCGATCGGGCGCGCGACCTTGACAAGGTAGACGCTTCGACGTGATAATTCCATATAATAAAATCAAGTTCCAAATAATGGAACAAATCTTCACCATAGGACTGATCGGGGATACAGGAATATGCCGGTGCCGAAGGCACAATTTCATGATCTCAAAGACCGCGCGGTGCTGGTCACCGGTGGCGGTTCCGGCATTGGCGCAGCGCTTGTCGAGGGTTTCGTCGACCAGGGTGCACGGGTGGCCTTCGTCGATATCGACGAGAGGGCAAGCCTCGACCTCGTCGAAAGGCTCGCCATCAAGGCAAGCACGGCACCGGTCTATATTCCCGCCGATTTGCGCGACATCGAAGCGGTAAAAAAGGCCGCGCAGACTGCGGCGGCCGCTCTCGGCGCGCTCCACGTGCTCGTCAACAATGCGGCGCGCGACGATCGCGAGCCACTGGAAAGCGTGACCGAAGAGAGCTGGGACGAGAGCCAGGCGGTCAACCTCAGGCACCTCTTCTTCATGAGCCAGGCGGTTGCGCCGCATATGCGCGAAGCCGGCGGCGGGTCGATTGTCAATTTCTCGTCGATCGCCTATCTGCTCAACATGGCCGAAATCCCGGCCTATGCGACGGCGAAAGCCGCGATCGTCGGCCTGACCAAATCGCTCGCCGGAAAGCTCGGCCAGGACAACATCCGCGTCAACGCGATCCTGCCCGGCATGATCGTCACCGAGCGCCAGAAACGGCTGTGGCTGAGCGACGCGGCAATCGCCGGCATGCAGGAACGGCAGTGCCTGAAGCGCAGCCTCACCGCCGACGATCTCGTCGGCCCTTGCCTTTTTCTCGCGTCGGCGTGCTCGTCGGGCATGACCGCGCAAACAATGATCATCGATGGAGGCGCACTTTGATGACGGCAGCCTATTATGCCGCGGTCGACTGGGGAACCACGAGTTTCCGGCTGTGGATCATCGGCGAGGACGGCTCGGTGCTCGCCGAGCGCCGAAGCGGCGAAGGCATGACCACGGCCAACAAGGCCGGGTTCCATGCGATCCTCGAAAAGCACCTGGCCGCCGTCGATGCGCCAGGCCACCTGCCGGCGATCATCTGCGGCATGGCCGGGGCCAAGCAGGGTTGGGTGGAGGCCGGCTACCTCGATACGCCGGCCGCGCTCGCCGATATCGCCTCCCATGCCGTGGCAGTGCCGGATCTCGATCGCGACATCCGTATCCTGCCGGGTCTGGCGCAGCGTGATCGGCGGCACCCGGATGTGATGCGCGGCGAGGAGACGCAATTGCTCGGCGCGGCAAGCGACCTCGGTCGCGGTCTACATCTCGTCTGCATGCCGGGCACACACAGCAAATGGGTGCGGCTCGAAGACGGCGCCGTCAGCGGCTTTTCCACCTTCATGACCGGCGAATTGTTCGACGTGATCTCCAAGCACTCGATCCTCAGCCACTCGATCGCCGACGCGCATGCGTTTACCGGCGATCATCCCGCCTTTGCGGCGGCGGTGGCCGAGGCACGCACAAATCCGGCGCTCGCCACCAGCCTGATCTTCGGCGCGCGCTCAGGCCAATTGCTGCACGGCGCAAGCGCGACCGACGCCAAGGCATTGCTGTCGGGCACGCTGATCGGCCTGGAGATCGCCGGCGCGTTGGCTTCAGCCAAGACGATCGACAGCATCTGCCTCGTCGCCTCCGGATCCCTTGGTACGCTTTATCAGGCTGCGCTCGAAAGCCTCGACTGCCCTCTTCAGGTGGTCGATGCCGACACGGCCGTCCGCTCCGGCCTTTCGACCGCCGCCCAGGCGATCTGGCCCCTCTGAACGAAAGACACGCTCATGACCCGCATTCCCTTTCCGTCGATGAAGTACCCGCTGATCGCGATCCTGCGCGGCCTCAAGCCCGAGGAAACCGCAGGCGTCGTTGGTGCCCTGATCGAGACCGGCTTCTCCGCGATCGAGATCCCGCTGAATTCGCCCGATCCGTTCCGCTCGATCGAGACGGCAGTGAAGATGGCGCCCGAGGGATGCCTGATCGGCGCCGGCACGGTGCTGACGACGACACAGGTGGAACAACTCGCCGATGTCGGCGGCCGCCTGATGGTGAGCCCCAATGTCGAGCCGGCGGTGATTTCTCTCGCCGCCAAAAAGGGCATGGTGACCATGCCAGGCGTGCTCACCCCGACCGAGGCGCTTTCGGCCGCGGCGGCGGGCGCCACCGGCCTCAAGTTCTTCCCGGCAAGCGTGCTCGGCCCGTCCGGCATCACCGCGATCCGCGCGATCCTGCCGCCAGAGCTGGAAATCGCTGCCGTCGGTGGCGTTTCGGACGCGAATTTCGGCGACTATGCCAAGGCCGGCATCCGCAGCTTCGGTCTTGGTTCCAGCCTCTACAAGCCCGGCATGAGCGCGGCTGAAGTGCGCGAGCGCGCCGTTGCCACCATCAAGGCCTACGACGCCGTCTACGGAGCGCGCTGATGAGCGACACCATCCCCTTTTCCGGCAGCATTCTCTGCGAAGCGACGTCGATCCTCGGCGAAGGTCCGACCTATGACCCGGCCACCGGCACTGCCTGGTGGTTCAACATTAAGGGCCAGGAACTGCATGAACTGCACCTCGAAAGCGGGCGCAAGTCCGTGCACGCCCTACCCTTCCTCGGCAGCGTGCTCGCCGTCATCGATCCGACCCGGCAGCTGATCGCCTCCGACCAGGGCCTCTTCATCCGGGATACGCGGACCGGTGCCTTCAGCCTGCTGACCACGCTTGAGGACGAACCCATCAATCGCTCGAACGACGGCCGGGTTCATGCGTCCGGTTCGCTCTGGATCGGCACCATGGGCCGCAGCGCCGAAAAGGGCTCCGGCGCGATCTATCACGTCGCCGGCAGCAAGGTGACGAAGCTCTATGCCGCCATCACCATTCCCAACAGCATCTGCTTCTCGCCGGATGGAACCGTCGCCTATTTCGTCGATACCGACATCAATCACCTGATGCGCGTCGATATCGACGCCGCGACCGGGCTGCCGAAAGGCGAACCGAGCCTGCTCGTCGACGGCAGTGGCGAAGCTGGCGGTATCGACGGCTCCGTGTGCGATGCCGACGGCCTGATCTGGAACGCCCGCTGGGGCAGCGGCACGGTCGATGTCTACCGCCCCGACGGCGCGCGCATCGCGCGCTACGCCGTGCCGACGAGCCAGCCGAGCTGTACCGCCTTCATCGGAGCGAAGGCCGACCGCATGCTGGTGACATCCGCCTGGCAGGACATGGACGAGGCAACGCGTGCGGCGGACCCGCATGCCGGCAAGGCCTTCGATCTCGGCGTCAGTGTCAAGGGCCGGTTCGAACCGTCTTTCCGTCTCTGACCGGAAATTCTTGGCCGAGTAACTCTTGGCGAAGCGCCAATAAAAAGTCATACAATTCAGCCACGCGTTTGATCGCATGGTGAGGAGGAAGCTCGCATGAGCGACAAGAAGAAAGAACTGCGCAGCCGTCACTGGTACGGCGGCACCGACAAGGATGGGTTTATCCATCGCTCCTGGATGAAGAACCAGGGATTTCCGGACCACGTTTTCGACGGCCGCCCGATTATCGGCATTTGCAACACCTGGTCGGAACTCACGCCCTGCAACAGCCATCTGCGCATTCTGGCAGAGGGCGTGAAGCGTGGCGTGTGGGAGGCCGGCGGTTTCCCGGTCGAGTTCCCGGTGTCTTCGCTCGGCGAGACGCAGATGCGCCCGACCGCGATGCTCTTTCGCAATCTGCTTGCCATGGATGTCGAAGAGGCGATCCGCGCCTATGGCATCGACGGCGTGGTGCTGCTCGGCGGCTGCGACAAGACAACCCCCGGCCAGTTGATGGGTGCGGCGTCGGTCGACCTGCCGACGATCGTCGTCTCCTCCGGCCCGATGCTGAACGGCAAGTGGAAGGGCAAGGACATCGGCTCCGGCACGGATGTCTGGAAGTTCTCCGAGGCCGTACGCGCCGGTGATATGAGCATGCAGGAATTCATGGCGGCAGAAAGCGGCATGTCGCGCTCACCGGGTGTGTGCATGACGATGGGCACGGCCACCACCATGGCGTCGATCGTCGAGGCGATGGGCCTGTCGCTGCCGACCAATGCGGCGCTGCCGGCCGTCGACGCCCGCCGCATGGCGCTGTCGCACATGACCGGCAAACGCATCGTCGAGATGGTGCATGAAGACCTGCGCCTGTCGAAGGTGCTGACCAAGAAGAATTTCGAGAACGGCATCATTGCCAACGCCGCCGTCGGCGGCTCGACCAATGCCGTCGTGCACATGCTGGCGATCGCCGGCCGCGCCGGCGTTGATCTCTGTCTTGAAGATTTCGACCGCGTCGGCAGCCAGGTGCCGTGCATCGTCAACTGCATGCCGTCCGGCAAGTATCTGATCGAAGACCTCGCCTATGCCGGCGGCCTGCCGGCGGTGATGAACCGCATACAGCATCTGCTGCATGCCGACGCGCCGACAGTCTTCGGCGTGCCGATCAGCAAATACTGGGAGGATGCCGAAGTCTACAACGACGACGTCATCCGCCCCCTCGACAATCCGCTGCGGGCTGCCGCCGGCATTCGCGTGCTCAAGGGCAACCTTGCCCCAAACGGCGCCGTCATCAAGCCGTCGGCCGCAAGCGAGCATCTCCTCGTCCATGAAGGTCCGGCCTATGTCTTCGAGACGATCGAGGAGCTGAAGGCGAAGATTGACGATCCGGACCTGCCGGTGACCGAAGACACGATCCTCGTGCTCAAGGGCTGCGGACCCAAGGGCTATCCGGGAATGGCCGAGGTCGGCAACATGCCGATCCCGCGGCGCCTCGTCGAAAAGGGCGTGCGCGACATGGTGCGCGTGTCCGACGCCCGCATGTCCGGTACCGCCTTCGGCACCGTGGTCCTGCATGTCAGCCCGGAATCGAATGCCGGCGGGCCGCTCGCCATCGTCAAGACCGGCGACCGCATCCGCCTCGACGCGATGAAGGGCGAGCTCAACCTGATGATCAGCGAGGAAGAGTTTGCCACGCGCATGGCCGCCTGGCAGGCGCCGCCGCAGAAATGGACCCGCGGCTACTACAAGCTCTACCAGGACACGGTGCTGCAGGCAGACAAGGGTGCGGACCTCGACTTCCTCGTCGGCGGCAGCGGCAGCGAAGTGCTGCGCGAAAGCCACTGACGGCTTCGGACGCAGTTCGAGGCAGACGCGTTTCAAATACCCCGCCCGTCAGGCGGGGTATTTTTATCCGGCCAGGGGACGGGAGCCCAACGGCGAAAGCCTTGCGGCCGGCGAACGCAGTCGCGACCAGGTTTCAAAGCCGTAGATGGCGAGCCCGAGCGCAATGAAAAACTCCTTGTACTCGGTCGGGTCCCAAAGGCGCACGAGCGTGGAAGCCTGGAGAATGAACAGCTCCTGGATCGCGACGATCAGAATGGCGCCTGCCGTCAGCACGATGAACTCGCGCCAGTGCCCTGCCCTCAGCGCGATATCGGCAACCATCAGCAGTATGATCACGGTCATCATCACCATCATCTGCGTCGGCAACATGCTCCAGTTGTCGCTGTTGAAGGCGGCCATCGGGGCGCTTGCCGCCAGCACCAGCACGCTCGGCGCAAAAGCATCGAGCCGACCAAGGCTGATGCTCTTGCGCAGATAGAGCCAGACGAAGGGCGCCAGCGTCAAAAGGAAGAAGCTGCCGGTGTAGTAGAGCAGTTCCGAGAAGCCGGTGGAGATGTTGTGCAGGTTCAATTCCTGCTGCTTGTTGAGCGCGAGCAGGCCCTCCGGCGTGGCGATACCGAAGACGCGCTGCATCCAGGATATCTCCTCCATGCCGACCACGAAGAAGCAAAGCGCCAGAAGCGCTGCAAAAGCCGCGGCCATCCAGGCGCGACGTCCCATTCCTGAACGGGCCACGCGCAGTTGCCCGACGGCAGCAAACGCAAAGAAACCGCTGGCGATGAAGATCAGCAGGGCAGAGGCCCATTCGACCAGGCCGTCTTCACGCGCCAGAAGGCTGAAACCGAGGGGATCGGCAACGAACACCAGCGCCATCAGCACGGCGAGCATCCAGCCGGCGACACAAAGCCCAAGCTCGCGGCCGGACGCCAGCCGCAGCTCCGGCGCGCCCAGCCAGGCGGCATCGCGGGTAAAGCCCTGAACCGCCGCGAGTGACAGGCTCAGCGCCACCCAGGCATGCCAGAGATTGTAGGGCTCGACGCCAGGAACCCGTTCCGAAAAATAGCGCAGCCCAAAAAGATTGCGCTCGATCAGAACGAGGCCGGCCATCGCCAGAACGGAGAGCAAGGAAACAGAAAGAAAGCGGCGCGGCAAAAACATCGAAAACCATCCCGGGATAACAGGGTGACGACGCTGCGCGCTATTTCCTGCCATCTGCCAAGTATCGACAAGAACGCTCAAGAATTCATGAATGACCCAAAGTACATAATTGATCACTAAAATACATATATTCGAAATCCAAAATACATGTCCGCGCGAGATTGCCGACAATCCTTGGAAAATCGCGGACGAGGGTCACGTTCACCGGCAACGGACCTTTCGACCTGAAACTTTGACTATTTTTTCCGGAACCGTTCGGGCTCCCGGGCGTTGACACCATATCACCGGCGCGGTCGACCTGGCGGCAGAAGCCAGGCCGCGCCCTGATCGAAACGTCAAGGAAAGGCAGTTTGAGATGATCAAGAAACTCGTAACAACCGTCGCAGCCGGCGCGCTCTTCGCGGGTCTTACTGTCGCCCCGGTGGCTTTCGCGCAGGACGCAACCAAGCCGATGGAACAGCCGCAGACAATGCAGCCGGCGCAGCCCGCCCCGGACGCCATGGCTCCGGCCGATCAGGCTGAAACGAAGCCGCCGATCACGGAAACCAAGACCGCTGATATGGCGCAATCGGACGCCACCTATCTGACCGAGCAGGCAAGCGACCAGATCGCAACCAGCACCTATATCGGCCAGAGCGTCTACAATGCCGGTGACGAAAGCATCGGCGAGATCAACGACCTGATCATGAAGAAGGATGGCGGCGTGGAAGCGGCCGTAATCGGTGTCGGCGGCTTCCTGGGTCTCGGCGAAAAGGACGTAGCGGTTCCGTTTGATCGCATCACGATCGCCGAGCAGCCCAACACGGACAAGCTGAAGCTGACGACCACCGAAACCGCCGATACGCTGAAGTCGGCTCCGGAGTTCAAGACGAAGGCGCAGCAGGTTGCCGAACAGAACGCCAACCAGCCGGTTGACACGTCGACGACCTCTTCGACCACGACTACTGCACCGGCGCAGCCGATGCAGCAGGGTACCGAACAGCCGCAGCAGTAACGTCGTAGCATTCCAAGCTGTTCAGTACGCCTTCCAACGGGCGGCGGTGCCAGGCACCGCCGCCTTGGCTTTGCGTCAGACGAGCACTCCGTCGCGTAGGCATCGTAAATGCCCGCGTGGATGTTGCGGCTGGCGACGTCATCGCCGATCCGGAACATGTCGAAGCGGGCATCGAGGTTTTTCTGCGGGGTGGGGTTCTCACCGCGAAGCAGCGCCTTGTAATCGACGCCCCCCAGCTTCCGAGAAAGCAGCTCGAGTTCACGACAGAGGTCGTCCATCGGCACCTCGACCACCAGTGGCGCGACACGCCCCTTGATCGTTGCCTTGTCCGAAAAATCGGAACCGAGCGTCGCAACAAGGCCATTGCACTCCCGCCGAACGGATTTCAGCCGCGTGTTGATCGTCACCCGGACATTGTGTTCGGCAAAGGCGGTCGCATAGGGCACATGGTTCATGCCCCCGACCTCGGGCGCGAACATGCGCTCGGGCGAGACGATCTGCTCGCCGCCGCCTCGCGCGATCAGCTCGGCCGCCATCATGCCGCTATAGGCGCCGTTGTCGTCATAGAGCGGCACCGGCCCCTCCGGCTTCACCGTCCCGGCGATGATATCCCAGCTCGACACGACGAGGTCGTCGGCTCAGGCGGGAAGGCTGCAGCAGCGGATCTTTCGACGATGTCGTTTCCTGTTCCTTGAAAGGCGACCGAGAATGCCGGCTTCGTCAGTACCAAGCATCCGCCATGCTCTCCTTGCGGCGCGTGACATAATCGATCAGCGCCTCGTCGCGCGCCACATCCAGCGGCGGCGCTTCATATTCGGCAAGCGTCTTCTTCCAGGCGCGGTTGGCACGCGTCGCCATGTCGGTCTCGCCCTCCTCAACCCATTTCTCGAAGGGCTCGTTGTCCGAAAGGGCCGAATCCCAGAAGGCGGTCTGGTAGTTGCGCATGGTGTGGTCGCAGCCGAGGAAATGGCTGCCGGGACCGACCTGCAGGAAGGCGTCCATGGCCAGCGTGTTGTCGTCGACGACCACGCCGGCAAGATAGGCATGCAGCGCGCCGCAGAAGTCGGTGTCCATAACGAACTTCTCGTAGGACATGGCGAGCAGCCCATCGACGAAGCCGGCGGAATGCAGGATGAAATTCGCGCCGCAATGCACCGCCGAGAGCATCGACATCGCGCCTTCCTGCATCGCCTGTGCATCCGGCAGCTTCGAATTGGAGAAATTGCCGGCACAGCGCAGCGGCAGGCCGAGCCGGCGCGCAAGCTGGCCGACGACCATGCTGCCGATCGCCGGTTCCGGCGTGCCGAAGGTGGGCGAGCCCGAGCGCAGCGACATGGACGACAGGAAATTGCCGAAAATGACCGGGGCGCCCTTGCGCTCCAGCTGGGTCAGTGCACAGCCGGCAAGCGTCTCGGCATAGGACTGGGCGATGGCGCCGGCATTGGTGACCGGCCCCATGGCGCCGCCAAGGATGAAGGGCACAATGACCGCGGCCTGGTTTGCCCGCGCATAGGCGCGTAGCGACTTCGTCATCGTCCCGTCCCAGACGAGCGGCGAATTGACGTTGACGTTGCCGAGGATGACGCAGTTGCGATCGACGAAATCGCGACCAAAGAGAATGCGCGCCATCTCGATCGAATCTTCGGCACGGTCTTCCGCCGTGATCGAACCCATGAAGGCGCGGTCGGAATATTTGATATGGCTGTAGACCATGTCGAGGTGGCGCTTGTTGACCGGCACGTCGACCGGCTCGCAGATCGTGCCGCCGGAATGGTGCAGCCAGGGGCTCGACTGCGCCAGCTTGATCAGGTTGCGGAAGTCCTCGATCGTGCCGTAGCGCCGGCCCTTGTCGAGGTCCATGACGAAGGGCGAGCCATAGGCCGGCGAGAAGACGACGTTGTTGCCGCCGATCTCGACATTGCGCGCCGGATTGCGGGCATGCTGGGTAAACTGGTGCGGCGCCGAGGCGACGATTTCCTTCAGCATGCCCGGTTCGAAGGTCACCCGGACGCCGTCGACCTTCGCGCCGGCCCTTCGCCAGTGATCGAGAGAAACCGGGTCGTCGCGAAACTCGATGCCGACTTCGGCAAGGATTCGATCGGCAATCGCTTCGATCCGAAGCAGGCTTTCCTCGCCGAGGATATCGTAGGTCGGAATGTTTCTGGTGATGTAGGGAACACCGAGGCTGCGTCCTGCGCCCTCGCGCCGGTTCGGCCGTGTGCCGCGTGTCCGTCTCGGTACCGCCGCGTCCGTTGCCAGTGCCGTATCCATGCCCATATCCTCCCATCATCTCAGATGATGCTATGGGCGAAAAACTCCACTGTAACGCTGGAAAAATTCGATCCATGCTATAAGCGTCATTTATGGAAAACCTGCGCCGCCTGCTCCCGTCCGCCACAAGCCTCATCGTGTTCGAGGCAGCCGGCCGCCACCAGAACTTCACCCGTGCTGCCAACGAGCTCGGCATGACCCAGGCTGCAGTCTCCTACGCCGTGCGCGGTCTTGAGGAACAGCTGGGCGTGCCGCTGTTTCATCGCGTGCACCGCGCGGTCGAGCTGACGGAAGCGGGCGAGAAGTTTCATGCCGACGTCTCCGTCGGCCTGTCGCGCATCCAGAAGTCGGCCGAAGACATTCGCGCCAAAGGCCGCGAGACCAACGTGACGCTCGCGGCCTCCACCGCTTTTGCCTCGATGTGGATGCTGCCGCGCCTCAACCGCATGCGCGAGGACCTGCCGGAAATCGATCTCCGGATCCAGACCAGCGTGCGCGACCTCGATCTGGAGGAAGAGCCGATCCCGCTCGGCATCCGCGGCGGCGACCCAAGCCATTGGCCGCGTTACCATGCCGCCCTGCTCGCCGACGAGGTGGTCAACGCGGTCGCCACACCCGCCTATATCGAGCGGCACGGCTTGCCGAAAACGGCCGCCGACCTGCCACGCCACAATCTCATCCACCTGGAAGAGCCGGTCCGACGCGCCTGCGACTGGACCGAGTGGTTTGCGAGCGCCGGTCTTGCCTATCCCAAACAGGCGCGCCGGCTTTCGATCAACGACTATGTCCTGGTGATCCAGGCGGTGCTATCCGGCGAAGGCGTGGCGCTCGGCTGGGAACACTTGATCTATCCGCAGATCCGCTCGGGCGCGCTGGTCCCGGTCGCCGGACACGTGCTGAAGACGGGCCTTGCCTTCTACGTCGTCTGGCCGCGATCGCGCGAACTGAATGCGCAGGCCAAAAGGGTGCGTGACTGGCTGCTGGATGAGGGGCGGCGCGACCGCGCAGCGATGTCCGGCGCCGAGGACTAACCCGGATCAGGCCTGGGCGGGAAGATCGCGGTAGCGATCGGCAAGATAGCGCATCGTCGCCACCGCATCGGCGGGCTTTCCATAGAAGTAGCCCTGCCCCAGTCCGCAGCCGAGCGCCTTCAGTTTCAGGGCTTCGGAAAAATCCTCGATGCCTTCGGCGACGACTTCGAGCTCAAGCCCCTCGCACATCGACACGATCGCCTTGATGATATGCTCCGAGGCACGATCGGCAGAAATGCGCGAGACGAAGGCCCGGTCGATCTTGACCTTGTCGAAGGAGAAGTCGCGCAGCCGGCCAAGGCTCGACTGGCCCGTGCCGAAGTCGTCGAGCGAGACGCGGACGCCGGCGGCGCGCAGTTCCGCAACGATCTTCTGGGCGATATCCGCATCGGCCATGACGGCCGTTTCGGTGATTTCCAGCTCCAGGCGCCGCGGGTCGAGGCCGATCTGGCTGATGATCGACAGCAGGCGCCGGCTGGTGGTCGGATCCGTGAGCTGCGCCGAGGAGAGATTGAAGGAGAGGAAGAGCTCCTTCGGCCAGGAAAGCGCGGCATGGGCTGCCTTGCGCAGCAGGACCTCGGCGAGCGAATCGATGAAACCACGCTCTTCGGCGAGCGGCACGAACACCGCCGGCGAGACATAGCCGAGATCGGCATCGCACCAGCGCGCCAAGGCCTCGAAGCCGACAACCGCGTCGTTGCGCAGATCGACGATCGGCTGGAAGTGCACGTCAACCTCGTTGGCGATGATGGCGTTGCGCAGCGCTTGCTCAAGCTGCGTCGCGCGCTTCATCTCCTGGGCGATCTCCTGCGAGTAGACGGTGATCTGCCCGCGGCCGCGGCGCTTCGAGCGATAAAGCGCGGTATCGGCGCTTTTCAGGAGGTCCTCGAATACCTCTCCGGCAAAGGGATAAACGGCGAAACCGAAGGAGGCGGACAGACGAACGTGACGGTCGCCGAGATCAAAGGGGGCCGACAGCACCTCCTTCAGCATCTGTCCGATCTTCTCGGCGCCCTTGCGCTCGAAGATCAGCGGCAACACGAAGGCAAATTCATCGCTGTCGAAACGGATGATCGTGGCGCCCTCGGGCGCGCAGGCCTTCAGGCGATAGGCCACCTGGCAGAGGATTTCGTCGCCCGCTTCCGGTCCGAACAGGTCATTGATCGGCTTGAAACCATCGATATTGGCAAGGCCGATGGTGAACGGGGCCGGGTCGCTGGCACGCTCCTCGGCGAGATCAAGGACACACTGGCGCAGGCAACGGGCGTTGCCGAGCCCCGTCAGTTGATCGACATCACCCCGGGCCGCAGGCGCCTCGCGGCCAACACGGTGGTAAGGAGTTTCCGCTGTCATCATCGCCGTCCCCCACTCATCTGGCAGGGATGGCGTGCGATCGAGCCCGCCGCCAGCGTGCGCCACGACGAAGACCGGCTGTGTCTTTCCGACACGACCGGGGCTTGGGCAACGAGGTGGATGCGAGGCATACGGATGGGGCTCTACACTTTAGCGGCAATTCGGGGCAGACGATCGCAATCGGCGGTTAACAATCCGATATCGTGCCGCTCCAAGATTTGCCATTGGCCTCCCCAATTCTAGCGAGTTGACACGCCTTTTACTCAACCTGCCGTTCGTACTGCCTTCACCGGCATGAATTTTCTCAACACCGCCTCGATCATATCGGGGCTCACCGGCTTCATGATGTGGTCGTCCATGCCGCATGCCTTGCATTGCTGCAGGTCGATATCCAAGGCCTGGGCGGTAACCCCGATGATCGGAGTTTTCTGTGCGCGTCCCTTTTCAGCCGACCGGATTGCGACGGTTGCGTCGAAGCCGTTCATGACCGGCATCGACACATCCATCAACACAAGGGCCGGTTGCAGTTCGTGCCAGAGTTCGACGGCCTCGCGACCGTTGGCGGCGATCCGATGCGAAACGCCGAGCCCCTCGAGGATCTGGGTGAAGACGAACTGGTTGATCTGATTGTCCTCGGCAACGAGCACGTCGACCTGCGGAGCCGGCGGCGGCGGCGCGATCTCTTCGGCCTCGAACGACAGCGACCATTCCGGTTGCAGCGCGGCACCCGCGCGCTCGGAACAAACACGGAAGACTTCCGCAAGCACCGCCGCCCCGTCCTGATCGGCGGACACCGGGAGGATCGGGCTGTCGCGCCAGCCGGCAGCTATCTTCTGCCGCTCGGGGAAAGCCGCGTCGAGCAGCAGGATGTCGAGTTTCAGCCCCGCCTCGTCGACAGCAGCGCAGAAGGCGTGCAATTCGTCGACATCGCGAACGGCGCAGGCGTCGAGCCCGGAGCCGCGCAGCCGGGCGACAAGCCGCTCCTCCAGCGCTCGGTCGTCGGTCGCCAGAAGCACCCGCAGGCCGCGCGCCGGCAAGGTCTCGATCATCGACCCCGCCTCGACGAGCTGCTGGACATTCAGCGCCCGGAAAGGATCGTAGAAATTCTGCGCCGCGGCAAAAATGCTGTAGTCGCGGATCTGCAGGGTGACCTCGCCCGAGGGCTCCTCGCCGCCCGGATACCAGACGGCAATATCGGTCACGTCGTTCATGCAGGTGACGACGAAATGGCGGCCGGGCATGCCGACGCGGTACTTGCGGGTCAGCACCCAGAGGTCGCTGCCGTCGGCACGCACGATGTGCTCGGCCTGCGAAAACGGCTTGCCGGTTTCAAGCACCATGCGATCGGACTGTTCGAAGCGCTCCGCCAGGTCGCTCTCGACCAGGTCCCAGGCTGAGCGGCCGAGGATGGCGTCCTGCGCCAGGTCATGGATCAGGCAGAAGGCCTTGTTGACTGCGATGTAATTGAGATTGCGATCCTTGACGCAGATGGGATTGGGCTGCGCGTCGAGGATCTGCTCGGTCAGCTCCACCCGCTCCAGGTCGGTCTGAAGCTGTTCGTCGCGCTTCTTCTGGTCAGAGACGTCGCTGATCGACAGGATGCCCATGCCGCTCGACAGGCGGCGCTTGCGCATCGAAACCCAGCGGGTGCGGCCGGCGCGCTCTACGCTCTCGTAGCGCTCGCGCCAATGCAGCGCCATGTGCTCGGCAATCCATTCCTCGCGGTTGGTGCGTCGGCGGCTGTTTTCCGGGACGGTGCCCGGACGGACACCGGTGTCATAGACGGCACCGAGGAAATCCCTGAGCCGCGCGCCCGGCATCAGGGCTTCCGCCGGGACCGGGAAAAATTGCAGCATCGTGCGGCTGGCAAAGAGAATGGTATCGTCCCGGCTGCAGACAAGCACAGCGATGCCGAGTGCGTCGCAACTCGACTCAAGAATGACCCTGTTGATGTCCGCGCCGTTCGGCGCCCCATCGCTCATCGCACTGTCCTCACTCGCCTACCGCATGTGTCCCTGGATCGTCAGATCAGGGGGAACAGGCGGCCATCCAAAGTGCCACAACGGCCTGCCGCGTCTTCATAATGACGCGCGGCGCTGCAACGGCGGTTTCATTTCGGGACATGCTGGGGTGGCCTTGGCAGGCGTCTCTTCGAGCGGCGGGAGTGCGGCGTCCAGCTACGCCGCAAGGCTCAAAAGACAAAACCCGTGATCATTCAGGTTGTTGTGGAAAATCGCAGCAGAGTGTTAAGGGCCGATTAAACCCTCGATCATTTTTCAAGGGTGTCGGCACCAAGCGCTCGCGACCGGGGACGAGATACCGTCCCCTCTTCCGTTTCCGCGGCGAATCCCGGAAAATGGGCCATGGCCATCAAGCAGCTTTCAGAAACCCTCATCAACCAAATCGCCGCCGGCGAAGTGATCGAACGTCCGGCCAGCGCCGCCAAGGAGCTGATCGAGAATGCGCTCGACGCCGGCGCGACCCGCATCGAGATCGCGACCGCCGGCGGCGGCAAGACGCTGCTGCGGGTCACCGACAACGGCTCGGGCATGGCACCTGGCGACCTCGAACTTGCGGTCCGAAGGCACTGCACGTCGAAGCTCGACGACAGCCTCTTCGACATCCGCACCCTCGGCTTTCGCGGCGAGGCCCTGCCTTCGATCGGCTCGGTCGCCCGGCTGTCGATCACGACGCGCACGGCCGGCGCCAGCGAAGGCGCGGTCATTGCGGTTACCGGCGGCAAAACCGAGGCGGTCCGCCCGTCGCCCGCCAATACCGGCACCGTCATCGAAGTGCGCGATCTGTTCTTCGCCACCCCGGCCCGACTGAAGTTCATGAAGACCGAGAAGGCGGAAGCGGCGGCCATTTCGGAAGTGGTGCGCCGCATGGCGATCGCGTTTCCGGCGGTCCGTTTCGTGCTCTCCGGCAGCGACCGCTCGACACTCGAATTCCCGGCAACCGGCGACGACCGGCTGGCGCGCATGGCGCAAGTGCTCGGCAAGGATTTTCGCGACAATGCGATCGAGATCGATGCGGCGCGGGAAGACGTCGAACTGACCGGCTTTGCCGGCGTGCCGACTTACAATCGCGGCAACTCGCTGCAGCAATATGTCTTCGTCAATGGCCGCCCGGTGCAGGACAAGTTGCTGCTGTCAGCGATCCGTGCCGCCTATTCCGAGACGATCCCGAGCGGCCGCTATCCGGTCGCCGTGCTGTCGATCACGCTCGACCCGGCGCTCGTCGACGTCAACGTGCATCCCGCAAAGTCCGACGTGCGCTTCCGCGACCCCGGCCTGATCCGCGGGCTGATCATCGGCGCGATCCGTCAGGCGCTGACGCGCGACGGCGACCGCGCCGCAACGACGGGCGCCCGCGGCATGATGCAGGCGTTCCGCTCCGGCGATTACCGCCCGCAGCCCTGGAGCGCCGAGACGTCGCCTTCCCGGCCGACACAATTCGACGCGATGCTGCGCCACCTCGGCGAGCAGCCGCAGGCAAGCTTTGCGGCATTTTCCGCCCCTTCCGCGCGTGTCGCCACCCCGTTCGAGCGAGAAATGCCCGTGCCGGCGCCGGAGGCCCCGCAACCGCCGCCGCCGCAATCGTTCCCGCTCGGCGCCGTGCGCGCCCAACTGCACGAAAACTACATCGTCGCCCAGACCGATGACGGCCTCGTCATCGTCGACCAGCATGCCGCGCACGAGCGGCTGGTGTTCGAGGCGATGCGTACGGCGCTGCATTCGCGACCGGTCGCCGCCCAGGCGCTGCTGATCCCGGAGATCGTCGACCTGCCCGAAGACGATTGCGACCGGTTGATGGCCCATGCGGAGGAGTTCTCCCGCCTGGGTCTCGCGATCGAGCGCTTCGGACCGGGCGCGATTGCGGTGCGCGAAACGCCGGCCATGCTCGGCGAAATGGATGCCGTCGGTCTCGTGCGCCAGCTCGCCGACGAGCTTGCCGAATGGGATACGGCAAGCGGGCTGACGAGCCGGCTCGAATATCTCGCCGCGACCATGGCCTGCCACGGATCGGTGCGCTCGGGACGGCGCATGCGCACCGAGGAGATGAACGCGCTTTTGAGGCAAATGGAGGCGACGCCCGGCTCGGGCCAGTGCAATCACGGCCGGCCGACCTATATCGAACTCAAGCTCTCCGATATCGAACGGCTGTTCGGCCGGAGCTGATCTTCACGCCTGGCGAAATGCGACTGGCATTTTTCCGGACGGCGAGCTAGACCAGAGAACCAATAACGAAGACGGAAACAGGCGCCGAGCATGATGAACCGGTTTGAAGGAAGCGCTTCGCGCGAAGCGAAGATCCGTTATCTCGACGGCGACTTTCAGATCGTGCTTGCGGGTTCGCACGTGGTCTGCGCGATGACCGGCAAGATCATCCCCGTCGACGAACTGCGTTACTGGAGCGTCGCCCGGCAGGAGCCCTATGTCGACGCGGAAGCCTCGCTCGAGGCGGAAAAGCGCGCAGGCGCGCTGCCCAACCAGCGCCGCTAATCAAGCCCGGACACCAACGACGGCACTCCGGCGCCACGACCCACAGGGCGCCGTTACTTAGCCGCGCCTTCGCGCAGCTTGCGGGCACGCGCCGCGGCAAGCGCCGTCTCGATGATCTTTTTCGGCGCCATCGGGTCGTCGAAGCGCACATCGATCTCGATCACCCTGCTCGCTGCGGCGAGTTCGGCGGCGCGGCCGTGGCCGGGCTCCAGGCGCACCAGATCCTTGGCCGTGGTAACGAGCTGGCAGCCGAGCGCTGCAGCCTGGTCGAGCAGATCGGCGATTTCGTCCTCGGAGAAATGGTGGTGGTCGGGAAAACTGCGGGTTTCCTCGATGACGGCGCCCGTCTCCCGAACGGTGCGGTAGAACTTCTCCGGATCGGCAATGCCCGCCCAGGCAAGCACCTTGACGCCATTTAGCGATCCGTCGTCGCGCCTTATGACGTCGGCTTCGTAGATCTGCTTGCCGGCGCGGGCGGCGCGACGGATCAGGGCGTCGGCCTCGATGCCGTCACCGATCTTGAGCAGGGCCGTGGCGTGGCGGAGCTGGTTCGACAGTGGCGCCCGCACCGGGCCCGCCGGCACCAGATAGCCGTTGCCGATGCCGCGGCGGGAATCGATCACCAAAAGCGCGAAGTCGAAGGCCAGCCGCGCGCTCTGGAAACCGTCGTCCATGATGATGATGTCGACGCCTTCCTTCACCAGCCGGCGAGCCCCATCGACGCGGCGGCGGCAGACGACGGTCAAGGCCTCCTTCGCCAACAGCAATGGTTCGTCGCCGACGTCGCGGGCGCGGTGATGTTCCAGATCGACGACGGTCGTCACGTCGAGCGAGCCGCCATAACCGCGGCTGAGGAAGCCGGGCTTCAGCCCCTTTTCGCGGATGACGCGCGCAAGCGCGATGGAGGTCGGCGTCTTGCCGGCGCCGCCGACGGTGAAATTGCCGATGCAGATGACCGGGACCGGCACGGAGGCGCGCTGCGCGCGATCCATGCGCATGCCGGCAATCCGTCCGTAAACCCATGAGAACGGCCACAACGCGCGCGCACGCCAATCCGCCTTGGTCCACCAGAATGGCGGCGCTTCCGATACCATCTTCGTTCCGTGGCCTCCCGGCCGCTCAGGTCCTTCCGTTTCCGGGAGGGACGGTTTGTTCGCCGGTCGAAACCGGCGGATTGCGACAAAAAACGTCAGAACGGGAAAAAACGCAAGCTATGGAGACCAATACGGCCACGGCAGGGGCGCTGAACCGGGCCGATCACGATGCAAAACTGAAGGCAATCGCGGCAAGTGCTGCCGCAACTCGATCTAGAGGACAGCTTCGAGTTCGGTGATATCCGAGAGGCAATGGTCGGAAGCCGCCGCAAGCGACTGGCGCGAGCCGGTACCCGTCAGGACGGCGACCGTCATGCCGACGCCGGCGCTGCGGCCCATGTGCATGTCGTGATTGTTGTCACCGACGACGACGACCTGCTGCGGCTCAAGGCCGGTCGCAGCACAAAAGCCAAGCACCATGCCCGGCTCCGGCTTGACGCCGTAGCCGCTGTCGTAGCCCGCCACATAGTGCAGGTAATCCTCGAAGCCGAAGCGCTTTGCCGTTTCGCGGATCGAACGCTCGTTGTCGCTCGAGGCGACACCGAGGCGGTAGCCCTTGGCGTGCAGCCCGGCGAAGAAAGCGCCGAGATCGGTCACCGGCACGGCATATTCAGCCGAGCGCGCAAACAGGCCGTCAAGCAGGGTCGTCAGTTCGGCAACCGTGAAGGGCGCGCCCGCGCCGACGAAGCCGGTCGCGATCTCGACCGTGTTGCCTGCGGCAAGCAGGCTGTCGGGCAGCACGTGGCCGGTGTCGGCGTCCATGCCGCCGGCTGCAAGCAGCGTGCGGGCCAGAGCCTCATCACCCTTTGCCGCGATCCGCGCCAGTTCGTAGTTCACCGGTACCCAGCTCTTTGCGTAGTCGAGCAGGGTTCCATCCTTGTCGAACAGGATGCCGGCTATGGCTTTGGCTGCGGTCATGACGAGGCTTCGTCTCCTGCTGGATCAGTTGTCGGTCGGCGGGTTGAGACGCGCCTTGACGATGAGCGGATTGATATAGGGCTCAAGTCCCTTCATCGTCGCCGACAGGGCGCCGCGCATCTCTTGCACGGTTTCGAGGCCGGCATCGATCATCGAGCGACGCATGTCGTCGTTGGCGAGCAGATAGTTGACGCCCTTGGCCAGCATCTCGACATCGCGCACGATCTTGGCGCTGCCGTTCTTGGCCAGCGTCTGGTAGGTCTCGCGAAAATTCTGGACGTTGCCGCCTGACAGGATGGCACAGCCGAGCATGGCCGGCTCCAGCGGGTTCTGACCGCCTTCGGCAAACAGCGAACGGCCGACGAAGGCAACCTCCGTCAGGCGGAGATAGAGACCCATTTCGCCGATCGTGTCGCCAAGGAAGATATCGACGTCCGGCGTCAGCGCGTCGCGGCGCGTGCGCCGGGCGACCTTCAGCCCCTTGGCCGTCAGCGCCGCCTCGATGGCGTCGCTGCGATCGGGATGGCGCGGAACGATGATCGTTAGAAGGCCGGTTCGCTCCTTGAGCGCACGGTGCACGACACCGGCGGCCGCCTCCTCGCCGTCGAAGGTCGAGATCGCCGCCCAGGTCTTGCGCGTGCCGATCTGCTGGCGATACTCCTTCAGCGCCTGCGGATCGTGTGGCGGCGCGTCGGTGTCGACCTTGAGATTGCCCGACACCATGACCGGCAGCGCACCGAGCGTGCGGAAGCGCTCCGCATCGACATCGGACTGGGCAATGACGAGCGCGAGATTCTCGAACAGCGCATCGGCGAGCGCCGGCCGACGCTTCCAGCGCGCGAAGGTCCGGTCGGACATACGCCCATTGACCAGAACCTGCGGGATATGGCGGCGGCCGAGTTCCAGGATGGTCATCGGCCAGATCTCGGATTCGGCGATGATCGCCAGATCCGGCTCCCAGTAGTTGAGAAAACGGCTGACGGCCGGCTTGAAATCGAGCGGGACATACTGGTGGATCACCGTCGACCCCAGGCGCTCGGCCACGACACGCGCCGAGGTCATCGTCCCGGTCGTCAGCACGACGTGGATGCCGCGCCGCCTAATTTCCTTGATCATCGGGATGACGGCGTTGGTTTCGCCGACGCTTGCCGCGTGGAACCAGACGAGGGGGCCCTGCGGCCGCGGCTCGCTGGCATGGCCGTAGCGCTCACGGCGGCGCGCCGGATCCTCCTTGCCCTTCGCCGCGCGAATGGCAAGGTAGGACCAGACGAGAGGATAGATGGCCGAGCCGATCCAGCGGTAGCTGGACAGCGCCAGGCGCGCGCGAAAGCTGCTCATGACAGGCCACCTTCCCCGGCCGTTCCGGCCCGGAGAGACTTAAGGGCGACTGGCATGCGGGTAAACACCGCGCATCCCGACCTCATCGGCATCAGCCGTTTTCCGGGTCGAGCAGACGGTGCATGTGGACGATGAAGTAACGCATGTGAGCGTTGTCGACGGTCATCTGCGCCTTGGATTTCCAAGCAGTCAGGGCGCTTTCGTAGTCCGGGTAGATGCCGACGATATCGAGCTTGTCCAGGTCGCGGAAATGTACGTCAGTCAGCGTGGTGAGTTCGCCGCCGAAGACGAGGTGCAGACGTTGTTTTTTCTCGGTGTCGTGAGCCATCGGACTTCCATTTATTCTTGTTGGGTGTGGGCGTTGATTTGAGGCATTCAGCCTCAAAGGTCAATGGGGCTCCATGGACCGCGATGCGGCGATCAGGCCCGGCAAGAGCGGCTTTGCCGCCGCGCAGAGAACCCCGTGAACGACAGTGGATCGATTGTATGAGAGCGGCTGCGCATCGAGATCGGCCAGCGCGCCGCCGGCGCTCGCTAGAATGAGATCTGCTGCAGCCAGGTCCCAGTCGTGGGAGTTCTTCTTCACCAGCGTGCCGTCGATCCGCCCGTCGGCAACCATGGCCAGCCGATAGGCAAGCGACGGCACATGCGGGATACGGGTAACGGCGCTGCGATAGGGCGCCGGAAGCTTGCCGATCGTGTCCTCGGCAGCCGCCAGATGCAGTGTTTCCCCGGGTTTTGCCTCGCGCACCGAGATTTGGGCACCGTTTTTCAGCGCACTGCCGCCTGCGACCGCCTCGAAGAGTTCATCGAGCGCCGGGGCATAGAGCACGCCGGCAACGGGCTGGCCGCGATGCACGACGGCGACGCTGACGCACCAGAGTTCCTTGCCGGCGATGAAAGCCCGCGTGCCGTCGATCGGATCGACGACGAAGACCGTTTCGCGCGACAGCCGGCTCAGATCGTCGTCCGTCTCCTCCGACAGCCAGCCGTAATCGGGCCGGGCCGCAAGCAAGCGCGTCTTCAGCACATCGTTTGCGGCAAGATCCGCCTCGCTTACCGGCGAGCGGCCTTCGTTCTTCCAGCGGACGTCGGGCGCCTTGCGGAAATAGCCGAGCGCGGTTTCGCCGGCGACAACCGCCGCGGCACGGATCACGTCGAGATCCGGCTTCCAGTCCGCGCCCGGTGGTGCTGTGTCAGACATTCAAAACCCCGTCAGCCCGCCTCTCCCTTGTCCGGAAGGCGGGATCGGCGCGGGCTTCCCGCGCCTGCTTTTCCAGCGGCCTTGTCAGAGGCCGGCGAGCGTCATGCCCTCGATGGCGAGCGTCGGCGCCGCGACGCCGAACTTGCGGTCGATGTCGTCTGCCGGCGTCAGCGCCATGAACATGTCTTTGAGATTGGACGCGATCGTGACTTCAGAGACGGCAAAGGTCAGCTCGCCGTTCTCGATCCAGAAGCCGGAGGCGCCGCGGCTGTATTCGCCGGTCACCATATTGACGCCCTGGCCGATCAGTTCGGTGACGTAGAAGCCGGTGCCAACCCCGCGGATGAGATCGTCCCGCGAGATCGATCCCGGCTCGAGCGCCAGATTGGTCGAGGACGGATTGACCGTCGGACCGCCGCGCACGCCGCGGCCGTTGGTCTGAAGCCCGAGTTCGAGCGCTGCCGATGTGGACAGGAACCAGTGGTTCAGCACACCATCTTCGACCATCGCCAGTTTCTCGCCGCTGACCCCTTCGCCGTCAAAGGGACGCGAAGAGGAGCCACGCACGATCAGCGGGTCGTCGGTCACGGAAAGACCCGACTTCAGGATCTGCTTGCCCATCATGTCGCGCAGGAAACTCGTCTTGCGGGCGACAGCCGCGCCATTGATTGCGCCGGCCAGATGGCCGACGAAGCCGCGGGCTATGCGTGGATCGAAGACGACGGTGACATTCTTGGCGGTCGGCACCTGGCGCGGATTGATGCGGGCGACCGCGCGCTCGCCGGCCAGGCGGCCGATTTCGTCGGCGTCGCGCAGGTCGGCAAAGAAGAGGCGGCTATCATAATCGTAGTCGCGCTCCATCTTGGTGCCCTCGCCGGCAATCGCGCTGACGGAGCGGCCAAAGCGGGTGGCCATGTAGGAGCCGGAAAAGCCATGCGAGGTGACAAGTACCAGCCCGCCCATGCCGGCCGATGCCCCAGCGCCGCTGGAATTGGTAACGCCCGAGACCGCGAGTGCCGCCTCTTCGGCGGCAAGCGCTGCCTCGGTCAGGGTTTCAGTGGAAACCGCCGTGGCGTCGAAAAGGTCGAGGTCCGGATAGGACTTCGCCAGCCGGTCGGCGTCCGCCAGCGCGGCGAAGGGATCCTCCGGCGAAGCCTTGGCCATGGCAACCGCGCGCTCCGCGAGCAGCTTCAGGTCAAAACCCGGATTGGCCGAAACGCTGGCGACACGCCGTCCGACAAAAACACGGAGCGAAAAGTCGTCACTTTCGGAGGCTTCCGTCGCTTCGACCTTGCCGAGGCGGACGGAGACGGAGCGGGAGCGCCCGCGCACCACCACCGCGTCCGCCGCATCGGCGCCGGCCTTGCGGGCGAGGTCCACGAGTTCGGATGCGCGTTTTTCGAGGTCGGCAGAATCGATCGTGTCTGACATGGTGTGGCCTTTCATTCCTGCCCCATTTATTGTGCGGCGAAGCAGGCATCAAGGGCATCGACCCGATTCCCGCTCAAACACCGCAAATGAAGCGCTCTCGAATGCTCCGCTTGGGGGCCGGGTTCAGCAACAGTGAAAGCCTGAGGCATGGCAACGACACCGATCATCTATTCCCAGGCCCTGATGCTGCTCGGTGGCGCAGTGATCGCCGCTCCCATCTTCAAGCGGCTCGGGCTCGGCACGATCCTCGGCTACCTTTCGGCCGGCGTGCTGATCGGACCTGTCGCCCAAAGCATCACCGAAGGCGAGCAGATCCTGCACGTCTCGGAACTCGGCGTCGTCTTCCTGCTCTTCATCATCGGGCTCGAACTCAAGCCTTCGCGCCTCTGGCAGATGCGGCGCGACATCTTCGGCCTCGGCACGGCGCAGGTGCTGCTGACAGGCATCCTGCTTTCCTACGCCATCTATGCCCTCGGCCTCCTCGATCATGGCGGCAGCATCATCGCCGGCTTCGGACTGTCCCTCTCGTCGACGGCATTCGCCATGCAGATCCTCGACGAGGGCAACGACCGCAACACGCGCTACGGGCAACGCGCCTTCTCGATCCTGCTGCTGCAGGATCTCGCGATCGTGCCGCTTCTGGCGCTGATCCCGCTGCTGGCGGCACAGGCGCCCGAGGACACCACGCCGCCGCTCGAGGATTTCGCCATCGCCACCACTGCGATCGTCGTGCTCTTCGCTGCCGGGCGCTACCTTGTGAACCCGCTGTTCCAGCTCATCGCTCGCACCGGCGCACGCGATGTCATGATCGCCGCCGCACTGCTTGTGGTCATGGGGGCGGCGACCATGATGCAGCTCGCCGGATTGTCGATGGCCATGGGTGCCTTCCTTGCAGGCGTGTTGCTGGCCGAGTCCTCCTACCGCCATGAACTCGAGGCGGATATCGAGCCGTTTCGCGGTATCCTGCAGGCGCTGTTCTTCATGGCGGTCGGCCTGTCGCTAGAGCTCGGCGTCATCGTCGAGCGCTACCAGCTGATCATCATCGCCGTGCCGCTGCTGATGGCACTGAAGAGCCTGGTTCTCTATTGGCTCTGCCGCTTCACCGGATCACATCACAATGACGCCGTGCGCATCAGCCTGCTCTTGCCGCAGGGCGGCGAGTTCGGCTTCGTGCTGTTCACGGCGGCGGCAAGCGCCGGCGTCTTCTCGGACGGCAACGCCTCGCTGCTGGTCGCGATCGTGACCCTGTCGATGGCGCTGACGCCCCTTGCCTCAATGCTCGCGCCGAAATTGATGCGCGAGCAGGACGAGATGGACGAAGAGATCGAAGAAGACTTCGACGGCGCCAATGCCGATGTGCTGATGATCGGCTTCTCCCGCTTCGGCCAGATCGCCGCCCAGATCCTGCTTGCCGGCGGTCGCGATGTGACGATCATCGATCATTCCGCCGCGCGCGTGCGCCAGGCCGCGACCTTCGGCTTCCGGATTTACTTCGGCGACGGCAACCGTCTCGACGTGCTGCGCGCCGCGGGCATCGAACGGGCCAAGATCGTCGCCGTCTGCACCCAGAAGAAGGAAACGACCGACCACATCATCGATCTCGTGCAATCCGAATATCCGAATGCCCGCATCTACGCCCGCTCCTACGATCGTCTGCACACGCTGGAACTGCGCGCCAAGGGTGTCGACTACGAACTGCGCGAGACCTTCGAGTCCGGCCTGCTCTTCGGCCGCAAGACACTGGAGGCACTGGGGGTCGGCGACGACGAGGCGATCGCGATCATGGACGACATCCGCAAGCGCGACGAGGCGCGCCTCGTGCTACAGGAGGCCGAGGGCATCACCGCCGGCCGCGACATGCTGCACTCGCGGCCTGTGCGTCCGGAGCCGCTGGTCAAGCCGAAGCGCGAGGTCGACCATTCGCAAGAGACTGGCGAACGGATCCTCCCGGGCCTTCCCGCGGACGAGCGCGAAAGCGCCTAACCGCTCACGCTGCGACGGCACGCGCCGTCATTGCCAAGGTTGTTCAGGCCCCAAGCTTCAAACACCAAGGTTCAGGTGAGCCTTGGCGCTGTCATCCGCTCTTCGAGGGCGCGCTTCAGTTCGTCCTTGATCGCAGCCGTTGCGTTCAGCACGTCCTGGGCGCGCAGGAAATCCATCACGCGGTAGCGGCCGACATCGGGACGCAACAGGATGTCCGGCGCCCCCTCCTTCAGCTTCATGGCGATGATCGACTGCATCATCAGCTGGCTCGCGCCGAACAGGCTGTCGATCCGGCTCGGGATCGCCTTGCCGTCGCCATCCGGCCCGCCGACGACATCGACCGCAATGACGATATCGGCAAGGCCGCGCAGGTGATCGAAGGGAATGGGATTGTAGATGCCGCCGTCGATCATGACCCGCCCGTCGATCCGGACCGGCGTGAAGATCGCCGGCAGCGCCGCAGACGCAGCCAGGGCCTTGCGGAGGTCGCCCTTCTCGCAGATCTTCTCCGTCTGACCGTAATAGTCGGTGGCGACTACCTTCAGCGGGATTTCGAGGTCGGAGAATTTCTGCGGGATGGCCTCGGGCAGGAAGGCCTTGAGCACCCGCTCGACATTGAACTGGCCGAAACGGAAGCCGCTCGCCATCGCTTCGGAAAGGCTCGACGGCCGCAATTGCCACAGGCGGTTGACCACTTCGCGCCGGTGGCCGACGGTGGAAAGCGTATGGGCCCGGATCTCTTCGCCGCGCAAACCCGCCGCCATGCCGGCGCCCATGATCGCGCCGATCGACGAGCCCGCGATCGCGACCGGCCGAATGCCGAGTTCATCCAGTGCCTCGATGACATGGATATGCGCAAGACCGCGGGCGCCGCCACCGCCAAGCGCCAGCGCGACGGTGGGCCGCGCCGGGGCCCCAGCCGATCCATGCGTCATCGAAAGATCCTGCTTCATCGGCATGCCTCCGCGCTGGGCGGGTTGAGAAAATGGCGTCGTCCGGCTGAGCCTATCCCGGCAACTCAACCGAAATTACGGCATCAGGCTCCGCGAAACCGATAGAAATGCATGCGCGTGTCGCCGAACACCCTGACGTCAAGGTTTTCGAAGACTGCGACCGGCGCCGGCTGGACATCTGCCCGCTCTTCGAGGATCACCAGGGCGCCGGGCACCAGCCAGTTGCCGATGGCAGCCGACTCCAATGCCTTTTCGCCCAGCCCCTTGGCGTAGGGCGGATCGGCGAAGACGAGATGAAACGGCTCCATCGTACCGACGCCGCCAAGGCTCGTGGCGTCGCGCCGGAAGACCTTGGCCCGGCCCTGCAGGCCGAGCGTCTCGACGTTGGTCTGGATCAGGCCCCTGCCCTCGACGCCCTGCTCGACAAAGAGCGCATGCCGGCATCCGCGCGACAGCGCCTCGAAGCCGACGGCGCCGGTGCCCGCGAAAAGGTCGAGCACACGCGTGCCGTCGAGCGCGTCCGGATAGGAATGGCTCAGAATGTTGAACAGGCTTTCGCGCGTCCGGTCCGTGGTCGGCCGGATATCGTTGGACTTTGGGGTCGCCAGGCTGCGACCCCGAAACTCTCCGCCGACGATCCGCACGACCGCTTAGTTTCCTCTGCCGCGCGGCTTGCCGCCGCCAGCCGGGCGCCCGCCGCCGGAGCGACCAGGACCGCCGGGGCGTCCACCGCCGGGCTTGCCGCCACCAGGCTTACCGCCGCGCGGACCGCCGGAGCGTTCACCGAAGGATTTTCCGCCCGAGGGCTTGCCGCCGAACGACTTGCCGCGAGGCTTGTCGCCAAACGGACGGTCGCCACCTTCGCGACGCGGCGGACGGTCACCGTCAGCGCGTGGAGCCCGCGGCTTGTCGAACCGGCGATCACCGCCGTCGCTGCGAGCCGGACGGTCACTGAACGAACGCTCACCGCCTTCGCGACGCTGCGGACGATCACCGTCGGCGCGTGGCGCCCTCGGCTTGTCGGAATAGCTGCGCGGTCCGCCTTCAGAACGGGGACGGTCGCCGCCGTCACGGCGCGCAGGACGGTCACCGTGATCGCGCGACCTGCGGTCACCCGCGTCGCCCGACTTGCGCCGGCCGAAACCGCCATCGCGGCCCTCGTCCTTGCCGCGACGGGCAGGTTCGCTGGCACTGATCCATTCGCCCTCGTCGTCGCGACGCTTGACCGGCGCGGCAGAGGCCGGACGATCGGCGCGGTCGAAGTCTCTGTGCGGGCCACCCTTGCGGTCCGGGTCGAACTTGCCGGTCGTCTTCGTCGCCAGACCATCCTTGTTGCGGCCGTAGCGCTTGGACTTAGGCGCGCTTTCCGGACGCTCGCGACGGGCGGACTTCTCGGTGGCATCGCCATCAACGGACTTCGGCTTCTTTTCGGCGAGCGGGCGGGCGCCCGGCGCCATCCAGACATTGGCCGTGCGGGCGCGCTGAGCCGGCGCGCGCTTCGGCCGATCCTCGAACTTGGCGTCGCGGTCTTCGCGCGGGCCACCCTTGCCGCGGGCACCATCCTTGCCACGACCACCACCGTCGCGGCGGTCGTCACGACGGGTGTCCAGACGAGAAAGGGCACGCTCGCGCTTGTCCTCCGGCTTTTCCCAGCGGTTGTTGCGCTCCGGCCTGCGCGTGTCGGCGGCGTCGTCTTCAGCCTCACCGGCAACGGTCGCCGCCTGATCATTGTAAAGCGGCGCGTCGAAGTTCGCCTTGGCGTCCTCGATCAGGCGCGGTCCCAATTGGTCGCGCAGCGTGCGTCCGCGAATTTCCTGGACGTGTCCTTCCGGCAGTTCGCCGAGCTGGAACGGGCCGTAGGAGATGCGGATCAGGCGGTTGACGTCGAGGCCGAGCGCGCCGAGCACGTTCTTGATTTCGCGGTTCTTGCCTTCGCGAAGCCCCATCGTGATCCAGACGTTCGAGCCCTGGACGCGGTCGAGCGTCGCTTCGATGGCGCCGTACAGCACGCCATCGACGGCGATGCCGTCCTTCAGCTTGTCGAGCGCTTCCTGATCGATCTCGCCATGGGCGCGCACGCGGTAACGGCGCAGCCAGCCGGTCGACGGCAGTTCGAGCACGCGGGCAAGGCCGCCATCATTGGTGAGGAGCAGCAGGCCCTCGGTGTTGATGTCGAGGCGGCCGATCGACAGAACCCGCGGCAGCTCGTCCGGCAGGTTCTCGAATACGGTCGGACGGCCCTCCGGGTCGGCATTGGTGGTCACCAGACCGGCCGGCTTGTGATAGAGCCAGAGGCGCGTGCGCTCGATACCGCGGATCGGCTGGCCATCGACCTCGATCGCATCGGCGAGCGTCGCGTTGACCACGGGCGTGTCGAGGATGACACCGTTGAGCCTGATGCGGCCTTCCATGATCATGCGCTCGACGTCGCGACGCGAGGCAACGCCGGCGCGCGCCAGGATCTTCGAGATGCGCTGCGGCTCGTCGGCGGCCGCTGCAGCCGCTGCCGGGCGCTCCCGGGCCGGACGCGAAGCGCCGGCCTTGGGATCAGACGTCTTTGCGTCGAAGCTCCTGCCGGGGCCCTTGGCACCGAAAGACTTCGGGCCGGAAGCCTTGGCTCCTGCAGCCTTTTTCGGCGCAGCGCCCTTCTTGTCGGCGAAATGCGGTTTCTTGTCCCGGCCAGCGGACTTGCCGCCAGGCCGCGTGGGCTTGTCTTTGGATGTCATTTGTGTTGCCTGCCTTTTGCGGCTGTCCTATCAGGTCGCGGCCCGTGGGTTAAGAGAAATTATTGTTTGAGCGATGGCTGAGACGACACGCTTCATGGATGCGGCCCTTGAAGAGGCCCGCAAGGCTGCCGAACGCGGCGAAGTGCCGATCGGCGCCGTGGTGGTTTTCGACGGCCGGATCATCGCCAGCGCCGGCAATCGGACCCGCGAGCTCAACGACGTGACGGCCCATGCCGAAATTGTCGCGATCCGCGAAGCCTCCGCAGTCCTCAACGACGAACGGCTTGCTGGCGCCGACCTCTACGTGACGCTCGAGCCGTGCACGATGTGCGCCGCGGCGATCTCCTTTGCGCGCATCCGCCGCCTTTACTACGGCGCGGACGATCCGAAAGGCGGTGCGGTCGACAGCGGCGTACGGTTCTTCGGCTCGCCCACCTGCCATCACGCCCCCGACGTCTATTCCGGCCTCGCCGAGCGGGAATCTGCCGAGATCCTGAGGGATTTCTTCGCCAGCAAGCGCTGAGAAGGCACGTCCGTATTCTTGCTTCAGTCGGCTGCGAAGCTCGTCAGTGCTGCGCCCGAGAGACGGTAGCGCGTCCATTCCGACATCGGCTCGGCACCCACGGCCTCGTAGACCCGGATCGCCGGCTCGTTCCAGTCGAGAACGCTCCACTCGAAGCGGCCGCAGCCTTCCTCGACGGCAATCCTTGCCAGGTGCTTCAGGAGCATCTTGCCGGCGCCCGAACCGCGGCAATCCGGCGTGACGTATAGATCCTCGAGATAAAGCCCCTTGCGCGCCTGCCAGGTGGAATAGTTGTAGAACCACATGGCAAAGCCGGCCGGCTTGCCGTCCTTCTCGCAGATCACGGCGCGGGTGATGGCGCCCGGGCCGAAAAGCGAATCCTGGAGCATCCCGACCGTCGCCTCGACGGCGTCGGGCTCTTTTTCGTAGATGGCAAGTTCCGTGATGAAGCGCAGGATCGTCTCTGCATCTTCCGGGCGGGCGTCGCGAATGCTGATGGTCATGGCTCTGGCGCTGCTTAGGCAATTCCAGAAAACGCGCGAAGTGCTTTCGTCCGGAGCTGCATGGATGCAAAAGGGTGAGGCATTCGCCGTTTCAAATGAAACGGCGAACTGGTCTTAGAAGGGCCAATACCACTTGGTGCCGGAATTCTTGACCTGCGCTTCCTTCTTGCGGCGGCGCTCCTTGTCCTTCTCCGGCTCGCCGAGGTCGGTCTCCGTGCCCTCGGGCAGGCGGCGGTAGTCGAGCGGCGGATCGCTCAAGAAGCGGCGCTTGTCGGAATAGGCGCCCTGCTCGACCTTGCGGGCCTCGCGGTAGGCCTCCTGCTGCTCCTTTGCCGAAAGGCGGCGGCCGTTGGCGCTGGCCTTGGCAAGGGGGGAGACGTAGTTCGGGTTGTTCTTGTTGGCGTCGGCCTCTTCACGCAGGCGGTTGCGCACCTCTTCCGGAGACTCGACCCATTCCGGGTTCCCCTCACGGCTGGCGAGCGACTTCTGCGGCTCGACGAGTGACGCCTGCTGGGTGGACGGCGGCAGCACGAGACCAGGACGCGGCTGGTACTTGACCGGATCCCGCTTCGGCGGACCGAAGCTGGCGACGCTGCCGAGGTCGTCCATGAGCTGCTCGCCGGCCGTCTTGTCCGTGCCGTAGGTCGGCCCGCCGATGCAGCCCGTAAGCACCAGGCCGCTCGTCAAAATGGCGGCCACGCTGGCAAACACTCGCAACTCTCGCGTCATTTCCATGAGATTCCTTCCAGCCGGCCACCAGTCAGCGCGGCCACTCAAGCGCCCATGGCGGAGAAATCCGCCAAATTTCGGGCAGGTTTTACCGGATGAACGCAAGGAGTGCAATTCATCCGGTAACAATGCGTTAAGCCTTGAAACCAAGCTCGCGCAAGGCAGCGGCATCCCGGGCGGACACGTCCGGGTAGAGTGCGTCAGAACCGACATCGGTCGTGATCCGCCAGGAGCGAGCACATTTCTGGCCCTCGGCAAGCTTCGGCACGACGCTGACCTTGGCCACGTCAGCCAGCCGGAACGCGTCGGCCGGACCTTCGGTGGTCTCGACAGTGATCCCCGAGGTGATGCAGATCTCGGCGAAATCCTGGCCTTCCAGCGCCTTCAACAGCTCCGGATCGGCCACGTGGACGACCGGTGCGGCTTCCAGCGACGAGCCGATGCGCTTGTCCTTGCGTTCGATCTCGAGCGCGCCGGTGACGACGGTGCGGACCGCACGGATCTTCTCCCACTTGGCTTCGAGCGCATCGTTCTTCCATTCCGCCGGGATCGCCGGGAACTGTTCGAGATGCACCGAGACCGCATCGGGCTTGCGCGACAGCCAGGCCTCTTCGGTCGTAAACGGCAGCATCGGCGCCAGCCACAGCACGAGGCAATCGAAGAGCTTGCGGATGACGGCGAGTGCCGCACGGCGGCGCAGGCTCGACGGCGCGTCGCAGTAGAGCGCATCCTTGCGAACGTCGAAATAGAAGGCCGAGAGTTCGACGTTCGAGAAATCGATCAGCGAACGGGCGATCTTCTTGAAGTCGAAGGCGTCGTAGCCTTCGCGCACGACCTGGTCGAGTTCGGCCAGGCGATGCAGCATCAGCTTTTCGAGTTCCGGCATCTCGGCATAGGCAATTTCCTCGCCCTTGTCGTGGGCGAGCGTGCCGAGCATCCAGCGGATCGTGTTGCGCAGCTTGCGATAGGCGTCGATGTTTGTCTGGATGATCGTCTTGCCGAGGCGCTGATCTTCCCAATAATCCGTCGTCATCACCCACAGGCGCAGGATGTCGGCGCCGGCATCCTTCATCACCTCTTGCGGGGTGACGGTGTTGCCCTTGGACTTCGACATCTTCTCGCCCTTCTCATCCATGGTGAAACCATGGGTGACAACGGCGTTGTAGGGTGCGCGGCCGCGCGTGGCGCAGGCTTCGAGCAGCGAGGAATGGAACCAGCCGCGATGCTGGTCCGAACCTTCGAGATAGACGTCGGCCGGCCACTTCAGGTCCGGACGGTCTTCGAGCGTGAAGGTATGGGTCGAACCGCTGTCGAACCACACGTCGAGGATGTCCATGACCTGATGCCACTTGGCATGATCGTGGTCGTTGCCGAGGAAGCGATCCTTGGCGCCTTCGGTGAACCAGGCATCGGCACCTTCCTGTTCGAAAGCGTCGAGGATGCGAGCGTTGACGGCCTCGTCGATCAGGATCTCGCCCTGATCGTCGGCAAAGATCGCGATCGGCACGCCCCAGGCGCGCTGGCGCGAGAGCACCCAGTCCGGACGGCCTTCGATCATCGCACGCAGGCGGTTCTGGCCGGCGCCCGGAACGAAGCGGGTGTCGTCGATGGCGGACAGCGCGCGCGAACGCAGGGTCGTGCCATCACCAAAGGCCTTGTCCATGTAGACGAACCATTGCGGCGTGTTGCGGAAGATCACCGGCTTCTTCGAGCGCCAGGAATGCGGATAGGAATGCTTGAGGCGACCGCGAGCGAAGAGCGCGTGACGGGCGATCAGCGCCTTGATGACGCGATCGTTGGCGTCACCCTTCTTGCCCTTGTCGTCGATGACGCGGCCCGCGCCACCTTCGGCGTCCGGGCCGAAACCATGGGCGTCAGCGGTGAAGTAGCCGGCATCATCGACCGTGAACGGGATCGCCGAGGAGATGCCGCGGGCTTCGAGCGCGCGGGCATTGTCCATCCAGGCATCAAAGTCCTCGCGGCCGTGGCTCGGGGCCGTGTGCACGAAGCCGGTGCCGGCATCGTCTGTCACGTGGTCGCCGTCGAGCAACGGCACCTTGAAGGCGTAGCCGCCGCCCAGACCGTGCAGCGGATGGGCGCAGGTCACGGACGACAGTTCATCGGCCTCGAGGTCGCGAACGAAGTTGAAGGTGAGCTTCGCCTTGGCGGCAGACTCATCGGCCAGGCGCTTGGCAAAGATCAGCTTCTCGCCCGGCTGGGGGCCGAAATCGTTCTCGGCGGTCGCCACTTCGTAGAGGCCATAGGCATAACGCGACGAGTAGGCGATGGCGCGGTTGCCGGGGATGGTCCAGGGCGTGGTCGTCCAGATCACAACGAAGGTGCCGGCAAGGCTGTCGGGACCTTCGGTGACCGGGAACTTCACCCAGATCATGTCGCTTTCGACATCGGCGTATTCGACTTCGGCTTCGGCAAGCGCCGTGCGCTCGACGACCGACCACATGACAGGCTTCGAGCCGCGATAGAGTTGGCCGAGCTTGGCGATCTTCATCAGTTCGCCGGCGATGCGCGCTTCGGCGTGGAAGTTCATCGTCGTGTAGGGATTGTCGAAGTCGCCCTCGATGCCGAGACGCTTGAACTCCTCGGCCTGGACCTGGATCCAGCCGGCGGCGAAATCGCGGCATTCCCGACGGAACTCGTTGACCGGAACCTCGTCCTTGTTCTGGCCCTTCTCGCGGTACTTCTCCTCGATCTTCCACTCGATCGGCAGACCGTGGCAGTCCCAGCCGGGTACGTAGTTGGCGTCGAAACCGCGCATCTGGAACGAGCGGTTGATGACGTCCTTGAGGATCTTGTTCAGCGCGTGGCCGATGTGGATGTTGCCGTTGGCATAGGGCGGGCCGTCGTGCAGCACGAACTTGTCGCGGCCGGCAGCCGATGCGCGCAGCTTCTTGTAGAGGCCCATCTTCTGCCAGCGGGCCACCGTTTCCGGCTCCTTCTGCGGCAGGCCCGCGCGCATCGGAAATTCCGTCTGCGGCAGATAGAGGGTCGAGGAGTAGTCGATCTTTTCAGCGGTGTCGGTCATGGTTTTTGCAATCGCTTCTTCGCGCGAACGGCCGCGCATACGAAATGGGCTCGGTATCGAGAGATGACTGGGGCGTCGGAAACGCCGAAATCCCGGACCTTCCGGCTGATCACAGCACGCGGAAGGCCGGGCCAATAATTCGCTGATCGATGATCAATCGACGGTGCCGGGTCATGGTGGCCGGTTGTTTAAGGCGTTTTCGGCCTTTTGAAAAGGTCCGCCGCCGCGCGAAGACCGAAATCTTTTATCGGGCGAAGTTGAGCTTGCGGTCGATGTCACCGAGTGGCGTGACGCCGGAAAGCAGCGCGCGGGCCTCGGCCTCGTCCTGCCGGATCTGCGCCACCAGCGGATCGAGGCCATCGAATTTCAATTCGTCGCGCAGGTGACCGAAGAAAGTCACGGCGCAGACTTCGCCATAGAGATCGCCGGAGAAGTCGAAGACGAAGGTCTCGAGCAGCGGTTCGCCGTCGCTGTCGACCGTCGGCCGGCGCCCGAAACTGGCGACCCCGTCGTAAAGCGAGCCGTCGGGACGACGGAAGCGCACGGCGTAGATGCCGGGTCGGAGTTCCACCTCGGGTGCAAGCCGCATGTTGGCGGTGGGAAAACCGAGTTCGCGACCGAGCTTCTTGCCGCCGATCACCTCGGCTTCGACGAGATAACGGTAGCCGAGCATGCCCGCGGCCTGGGCGACATCGCCTTCGCCGAGCAGCGCGCGGACATAGCTCGACGAGATGACGGATGCATTTTCATCACGGAAGGCATCGACCAGCGTCACACCAAACCCGTTGTCGCCGCCTGCCGCCATCAGAAAGGCGGGCCCGCCTTCGCGGCCCTTGCCGAAATGAAAGTCGAAACCGGTCACCACATGCGAGGCATGCAGCCATTCAAGCAGGATGCGGTGGATGAAATCCGAGGCGGAAAGCTGAGAGAAGGTACGGTCGAAGGGATATTCGATGACGGCGCCGAAGCCCATGCCTTCGAGGATGCGCGCCTTCAGCGGCGCCGGCGTCAGCCGGAAGACTGGAGTGTCCGGGCGAAAAACGGTTCGCGGATGCGGCTCGAAAGTCAGGACCAGCGCGGGCACGCCGCGCGACTTGGCCTCCTCCAGCGCCCGGTTAAGGACCGACTGGTGGCCGCGGTGAACGCCATCGAAATTGCCGATGGCGACGACACCGCCGCGCAAGTGCTCCGGAAGCGGATCACGGGTCTCGTTGCGATGAAAAACCGTCATCTCCGTCTTCCCGTCAGGCGAGCCGTGGCATCCAGTATTTCGGCGAGGCGCCCTCCTTCTTGAGGAAGGCGGCAAGCTTCGCCTCGTCGGTCCGGCTTTCGTTCATGTATTCCTGGGCGTGGATACCGGCGCTGATATAGAGCAGATCCAGGCCCGCGTCCTGCGCGCCCTTGACGTCCGTCGGCATGCCGTCGCCGACGGCGATGACACGGGTCAGGTCAATCGCCCCGCGCGCGGCCTTCGCCTCGCCCAGGGCGGCGCGATAGATCGCGATATAGGGTTTGCCGGCGATGCGCGCCTCGCCACCCAGCTCTTCGTAAAGCTTGGCAATCGCACCGGCGCAGGGGATCAGCCGGTGACCACGCTCGACGACGAGGTCCGGGTTGGCGCAGATGAACGGGATCTTGCGCTTGGCAAGGCCCGTCAGGGTCGCGCGGTAATGCTCGGGCGTTTCGGTCTCGTCGTCATAGAAGCCGGCGCAGACGACCGTCTCGGCATCTTCCGAGGAAACGATCTGCGTCCCCAGCCCCTCGAGCAGGGGCAGGTCGCGCTCGGCGCCGATGAAGAAGATCTTCTTGTCGGCGGCAGCGATCAGCGCCCGGGTCACGTCGCCCGAAGTGACGATCCGATCATAGGCTTCGTCGGGCACGCCGAGACTGCGGATCTGCACCTTCACCATCGGGCTCGGGCGCGGTGAATTGGTGATGAGCACGACGGTCAGTCCGGCGGCGCGCGCCTCGGCCAATGCTTCACAGGCGGACGCGAAAGCCTGCACGCCGTTGTGAAGCACGCCCCAGACGTCACATAAAACGACATCGTAGCGCTTGGCGATTTCGCGAAAACTGTTGATCCTTGCGGCCATCCTGGCTTCCTGCAAACACGGTTTCCGGCTTGCATGGCAAGGAAGACAGGAGATTACAAGTCTCGTCTCCCGAAAAAGGCGCACCCTCCCAAGGATTCCGGCGGTGTCGAGAACCAGGAAAAATGCACTGCAGATGCGGCCCGCCGCGTAGAAGCACATTGTCGTGGTTATCAACCGTCAAAATCCCGCCCATGCCACTCATCGACGCGATCGCCCACATTTCGCCAAGAATGGGGCTAGGCTGCCTGTGCCCGCGCCTGCTGCGCCCGTCCAGGGCAACTGCCGTCAGCAAAAAATCTAGGCGCCGATCCTTGACTCACCCCATACCCAAGCTTATCTCGGCATCGCTAGCACTCGATAAATGAGAGTGCTAACACCCATCCATCGGGTCGATCAGCGATCCGTAATGTCATTTGATCGAGGGATTAGACTAATGGCAAGCACCAACTTCCGCCCGCTGCACGACCGCGTCGTCGTTCGCCGCGTTGAGTCTGAAGAGAAGACCAAGGGCGGCATCATCATTCCGGACACCGCCAAGGAAAAGCCGCAGGAAGGCGAAATCGTCGCCGTCGGTTCGGGCGCCCGTGACGAAAGCGGCAAGGTCGTTGCCCTCGACGTCAAGGCTGGCGACCGCGTTCTGTTCGGCAAGTGGTCGGGCACCGAAGTCAAGATCAACGGCGAAGACCTTCTGATCATGAAGGAAGCCGACATCATGGGCATCATCGGCTGATCAGCCGGCGTCCACCCCTTTTTATGACAACCAATGGGCAATGAGCCCGGGAGTTTTCTCTAATGGCTGCAAAAGAAATCAAGTTCGGCCGCACCGCGCGCGAAAAGATGCTGCGTGGCGTCGACATCCTCGCTGACGCGGTAAAGGTCACGCTCGGCCCGAAGGGTCGTAACGTCATCATCGACAAGTCCTTCGGCGCTCCGCGCATCACCAAGGACGGCGTATCGGTCGCCAAGGAAATCGAACTCGAAGACAAGTTCGAAAACATGGGCGCCCAGATGGTCCGCGAAGTTGCTTCGAAGACCAACGACATCGCCGGCGACGGCACCACGACTGCAACCGTTCTTGCCCAGGCGATCGTTCGCGAAGGCGCAAAGGCTGTTGCTGCCGGCATGAACCCGATGGACCTGAAGCGTGGTATCGACCTCGCTGTCACCGAAGTCGTCAAGGATCTCCAGGCCAAGGCCAAGAAGATCAACACTTCGGAAGAAGTTGCACAGGTCGGCACGATCTCGGCCAACGGCGAGCGTCAGATCGGCCTCGACATCGCTGAAGCGATGCAGAAGGTCGGCAACGAAGGCGTCATCACGGTTGAAGAAGCCAAGACCGCCGAAACGGAACTCGAAGTCGTCGAAGGCATGCAGTTCGACCGCGGCTACCTGTCGCCCTACTTCGTCACCAACCCGGAAAAGATGGTCGCTGACCTCGACGACGTCTTCGTTCTCCTTCACGAGAAGAAGCTCTCGAACCTCCAGGCCATGCTCCCGGTTCTCGAAGCTGTCGTTCAGACCGGCAAGCCGCTCCTCATCATCGCTGAAGACGTCGAAGGCGAAGCTCTTGCAACGCTCGTCGTCAACAAGCTGCGTGGCGGCCTGAAGATCGCTGCCGTCAAGGCTCCGGGCTTCGGCGATCGCCGCAAGGCCATGCTCGAAGACATCGCCATCCTGACGGGCGGCACCGTGATCTCCGAAGACCTCGGCATCAAGCTCGAAAACGTCACGCTCGACATGCTCGGCCGTGCGAAGAAGGTTTCGATCTCCAAGGAAAACACGACGATCGTCGACGGCGCCGGCCAGAAGGCCGACATCGAAGGCCGCGTTGCCCAGATCAAGGCCCAGATCGAAGACACCACCTCCGACTACGACCGCGAGAAGCTGCAGGAACGTCTTGCCAAGCTCGCTGGCGGCGTTGCCGTGATCCGCGTTGGCGGCTCGACGGAAGTCGAAGTGAAGGAAAAGAAGGACCGCATCGACGACGCTCTCAACGCGACGCGCGCTGCTGTTCAGGAAGGCATCGTACCGGGCGGCGGCGTTGCCCTGCTGCGTTCTTCCGTCAAGATCACCGTCAAGGGTGCAAACGACGACCAGGAAGCCGGCATCAACATCGTTCGTCGCGCTCTGCAGGCTCCGGCCCGCCAGATCGCTGAGAACGCTGGTGACGAAGCCTCCATCGTTGTCGGCAAGATCCTCGACAAGGACCAGGACAACTTCGGCTACAACGCCCAGACCGGCGAATACGGCGACATGATCTCGATGGGCATCATCGACCCGGTCAAGGTCGTTCGCACCGCCCTTCAGGACGCTGCTTCGGTTGCCGGCCTCCTCGTCACGACGGAAGCCATGATCGCCGAACTGCCGAAGAAGGACGCCCCGGCTGGCATGCCTGGCGGCATGGGCGGCATGGGCGGCATGGACATGATGTGATAATGGCGACAGCCTTATCGCAGCATCGTCCATAAAGCTTCGCCCATGCACTTAAAGTGGTTCAGCGCGTCAAGCGCRCTGAACGGGCGGCATGGACATGATGTGATAATGGCGAMAGCCTTATTGCAAGGATCCATCCGGATCGGAAAGGCGGCCTTCGGGTCGCCTTTCTTGTTTTTTATCAATGCCACTCATCGCCGGAGAGCATCTGCCGAACAGTCGGCAGGAAAAAACCCATCGGTTGTAGTCAGGCTTCAAAAAACCGTTGAAGTCGAAAAAAAACGAACTATAACAGCGCCCCAAGTGAGCGAAGATTGAGGGGAGACTGGGCGGCACACTTAAGGCAGACAGGCAATCGCCGGGGCTTTTTCGTATTCGCTGCCCATCCGGAAATTCTTCGAGACTATACCTAAAGAATAAAAGTATTTAATCGCAAATTAAGCCGACACTCTCCTTCGAAATAAGTTCGCCGGCGAGATCCACTACTATCTATAGACCTTTCTACTTGAGAAAACACCCACATCACGTGGCGTGCGCTCTCGTATTGGTCATGTCGGGCGCAGTTTGCACATTGGGACGCGTTTCCCTGGGGCGCCGAAGGCAGCTCCGGGAACTCTGCTGGGGTAGACCGTGTTTAAGATCACCAGAGCAAATTCCGCTCCCCTCGGCTCTTCGGGACATCTGCATCCGGGCCTACCGCATCATGAATTCATGGAGCAGTTTTGCGTCTCGGAGGGGTGGTCCGGCGACCTGTCGACGGGCCTGTTCCGGCTCGGCGAGAAGGCGGCCGCGATCCATGGCCTGCGTGACGGCGAGTGCGGCCTTCTGAACTTCGTTCGCTGCTACGATCCGGCCGATCGCAATCACGTGCTCGAACTGTTCGAACAGGCGGCAACGAGCTGCTCGTCTTTCTGCTTTTCGACGACGATCGCGCTCGAGGAGTCCGGCCAGAAGCAGCCGCTATTCTGCATCGGAGAATCCTCCGGCCTCGAACAGCGCTATTCCGGCATGATCACCGGCATCTTTTTCTTTCCACGCTTTCTCGTGGAAGTCGCGGGTCGCGCACTGCTGCGCCAGTAAGCCCGCCCCTGCCCGCGCACGGGCCCGAGTGTAGAGAACCCTCGATCACATATGGCCGCCGCAACCGCCCCATGGGCGATTGCGGTGAAGGTGTGCGGCAGAGACGCGGACGTACGGCTCAGGCTGCCGCCGCGTCGTCCTTGCCCGTGAAGAGCACCGTGATCGGCGCCGGGCGACCAAGCAGATAGCCCTGCGCCTCGTCGCAGCCCTCGGCTTGCAGGATATCGAGCTGCTTCTGCGTTTCGACGCCTTCGGCAAGGACAGGCACGGACAGGCTCTGGCCGAGCGCAAGAATGGCGCGCACGATCGCCTTGGCCTGCGGGCTGCCTTCCACTTCCCACATGAAGCTCCGGTCGAGCTTGATCTTGTCGAAGGGGAAGGACCGCAGCGTCTCGAGCGACGAATAGCCGGTCCCGAAGTCGTCGATCGCGATGGTGACGCCCAGTTCCTTGATCTGGCGCAGCGTCAGCAGCGCCCGCTCCTTGTCGTCGATGATCGTCGATTCCGTGATTTCGAGCTCCAGCCGGTTCGGGTCGAGACCCGTGTCGGCAAGCACGTCCTGAACCAGACTGACGATGTCGCCGTTGGCAAGCTGGACCGGCGAAAGGTTGACGGCAATCTTGTGACTGCTCTCCCAGCCCGCCGCCTCGCGGCAGGCCTCGCGCAGCACCCATTCGCCGATCGGCAGGATCGCGCCGCATTCCTCGGCAAGCGGGATGAACTCGCTCGGAGGCACCATGCCGCGTTCCGGATGGCTCCAGCGCAGGAGCACCTCGTAGCCGATGACGGCGCCGCTCATCACAGACTTCTGCACCTGGTAGTGCAAGGCAAGCTGCTTCTTCTCGACCGCGTCCCAGAGATCGTTGGCAAGCGCGCGCCGCTGGCGGGCAGCTTCATCCATCGACACCTCGTAGAAGCAGACGGTCTGGTTGAGGGCGGCCTTCGCCCGGTACATCGCAAGGTCGGCATTGTTGATCAGCGTGTCGGCCGTCTCGGCATCCTGCGGATAGATCGCGACACCCATGCTGCCGCCGGACTTGAGCTCGAAATCGCCAAAGCGCATTTCCTCATGCAGGCTCTTTTCGATCCGGCGCAGGAAGTCGTTAAGCTCGGAGAGTTCCTCGAAGCGCTTGACCGCCGCGAACTCGTCGCCGCCGAAGCGTGCCACGAACTCGCCTTCCTGCAGAAGGCCCTTCATGCGCTGGGCGATCGTCACCAGCACGAAGTCTCCGGCGGCGTGGCCGTGCAGATCGTTGACTTCCTTGAACTTGTTGAGGTCGATGCCGATGACGGCGACCTTGCGGTTGAACCAGGCGGCCGCGTCCAGCTCCTCTTCGAGATAGCTGCTGAACTGCAGCCGGTTCGGCAGCCCCGTGAGGCTGTCGTGGCGGGCAAGGAAGGTAATCTGCTCCTCGGTGTCGAGCCGCTCGGTGATGTCCTCATAGGTGCTCACCCAGCCGCCATCGGGCAGCGTGCGATGCTTGGTCAGGATCGAGCGGCCGTTGACGAGCTTTTCGACGATATCGCCGCCGCCATTGCCGACCATTTCGATCCGGTGCTTCTGGTAGAGCTCCTCGGCCTTGGTCCGGGCCATCTCCGGATCTGTGTAGATGCGGGCAAAGACGATATCGAGGATTTCGCGGAAGGTCAGCCCCTTGCCGGCGAGTGTCTCGGAGAAGCCGAAGATCTCTCGGCAGCGACGGTTGGAGAGCAACAGCCGGTCGCTGCTGTCGAACAGGCAGATGCCCTGCGACATGTTTTCGAGCGCGACATCGAGATTGTTGCTGACTTCGGCGATACGGTCGGCGTCAAGCTTCGCCTTGGTGATGTCCTTGACGATCTTGATGAAGCCGGCGTGCTTGCCGTCGTCGTCCATGAAGGGGTCGAGCACCACGTGAGCCCAGAACCGGGATCCGTCCTTGCGATAGCGCCAGCCTTCGTTCTCGTACTTACCATCGGCCAGTGCGACCTCGAGCGCCCGCTGCGGTACGCCGTCGCGCTGATCCTCCTGCGAGTAGAAGCAGGCGAAATTCTTGCCGACGATTTCCTCGCCCTTATAGCCCTTGTTGGCCTCGGCGCCGGCGTTCCAGCTGGCGACGCGGCCGTCGGTGTCGAGCATATAGATCGCGTAGTCCTTCACGCTGCGCACGAAGCGGGCGAATTCCCGTTCGGCAGCAGCGGCGGAAAGCTCGGCATGATGGGCGAAGCCGGCGGCGATCAGCACCATCGACAGCAGGAAGAAGGCGGTGCCGGCGATGACGAAGGCAAGCAGATGCGGCTGGATCATGCCCGCATGGGTCGGCGTCAGCAGATCGGCCTCGATCGTGACCGCACCCATGGCGGTGAAATGCAACGCGACGATCCCGAGCGTCATCAGCAGGGTGGCAAGGATCTTCGCCTTCAGCGGCTTGCCGACACTGGCGATCGTGCGCAGAGCGGCGATGTCAAACAGCGAGCCGACGACCACGGAGGCGACGACCAGTGCCGCATTCCAGCGGATGCTGCCCGGCACGTCGAGCGCCGCCATGCCAAGAAAATGCATGCAGGCGACGCCGCCGCCGAGAACGAAGCCGCCAGCAATCCAGCCGAGGCGGTCCTGAACATGGGTCGCGATCAATAGGGCCGTCGTGGTGAGGATGATGGCAACGGCCAGCGACAGGCCGGTGAGATCCATCTGGTAGCCGAGGACGACGCCGGGATCATAGGCGAGCATGGCGATGAAGTGGGTCGCCCAGATGCCGAAGCCGCTGGCGATGCCGGCGGCCGTCGCCCAGATCGCTTTCGCCTTGCCCGAGGAGCCGCGGGCGCGCTGCAGCAGCGTTACTGCTCCGTAACTCGCGAGAAAGCACACAAGTGCGGCCAAAACGACCAGTCTGGGATTATGCTCTACCACCAGGCATGTAAGAACCTTGAACATCGCCAATCGCCTAAATCAAATTCTGTCGGGAAACGAGACCTCTCGCCTCCACTTAAGCTGCCTGTGTTGGCGTCAGGTGATTTAAGGAAGTGATAAATCGAGGCTCTGCCGGGCAATTGCCCAGCAAGACAATAGTTTCGTCGTTAACGAATTTTGAAACCACGCCGCCTTCAAGTTGCAGCCTGCCAAAAAGCGCCGCCTGGCGTGGTTCGCCGCCTATGCTTGCGACAGCAGCGCCTTGAGGTCGGATTGGGGATCGGCGATGACGGCTCGGTCAGGATTGATGCCGCTCTCCAGCAGCTTCTTGCCGGTCACATAGGCCTTGGCGTCGTTGATCGCATCGACGGCCACCAGGCGCCCCTGCCGGAAATACCAGACCGACACGCTGCCTTCGCGCTGGCCGGGCCTGACGATGGTTTCGTCGTGGCCGAGCCCGAAGCCGGCGATCTGCAGCTTGACGTCGTACTGGTCCGACCAGAACCAGGGCTTGGGATCGTAAGGGGCATCACTGCCGGCAAGGATAGCCGCGACCGCTTCGGCCTGATCGACGGCATTCTGCACCGACTCCAGCCGGATGCGCAGATCCTCGAAGGGAAGAACGGCGCAATCACCCATCGCGAAGACCGCCGGATCGGAGGTGCGGCCATGCGCGTCGACGACGATGCCGTTTGCGGTTTCGAGCCCGGCGTCGTGGGCCAGGCGATCATTGGCGGTCACGCCGATGCCGACGATGACGACATCGACCGGCAAGGTGGAACCATCGGAGAGTTCCGCCGCGGTGACACGGCCATTGTCGCCGACGAGGCGGTTGAGACCGGTACCCTCGCGAATATCGACGCCGCGACCACGATGAATGTCGCGCACGAGCCCCGACGTCGCCGAGGAGGCAACACGCTGCAGGATGCGGTCGGCCATTTCGATGACCGTGACGTCCAGGCCGCAGGTGCGCGCGACGGCTGCCGCTTCAAGACCGATGTAACCACCGCCGATGACGAGCGCGCGACGGCCGGGCTTCATCTCCTCGGCAAGGCTGTCGGCATCCCTGAAGTCGCGAACGACGAAGACACCCTCGAGATCGCCGCCGACCGAGGCCGGCAGCCGGCGCGGCGTGGCGCCGGTCGCAAAGGCCAGCACTTCATAGTCGAGCGATGTGCCATCGCTGAGCGTCACGTGTTTGCCGGCCCGGTCAAGCCCGATCACGGTCGTTTCGAGGCGCACGTCGACAGCGTGCTCGCCGTACCAGGCTTCCGGCCGGTAGAGCAGGCGGTCGAGGCTCATCTCGCGCAGGAGATACTTTTTGGAGAGCGGCGGGCGCTGATAGGGCAGGCTTGCTTCGGAGGCGACGATGGTGATCGGCCGCTCGTCCTTGAGCGCACGGAGCTTCGCAACTAGAGCAAAGGCGGCCTGACCGCCACCGACAACAACAAGCCTTCCGGACACGCTTCCCACCTGCCTTTATTCATCTGTACAACAAGGCCTAGCCTTCCGCCCGAGCTTCGTCAACTCTGGCACAGGCCACGCCGTTTGCTATTCCTTGCGCGGCACGTCCATGCCCTTTTGAGCCGCCGGGCGCGACAGGCCGCGCTCGACCCAGGCCATCACCTTGGGGAAGCTCTTGTAATCCAGGACCTCGGCACCGCCATAGAATCTGCGCGCACCTTCGACCCAGGGATAGGTGGCGATGTCAGCGATCGTGTAATCGTCGCCCATCAGCCATTGCCGCCCGTCAAGGCGGGTTTCGAGCACGCCGAGCAGCCGCTTGGCTTCGTCACGGTAGCGCTCGACGGGGTAGGAATTGTTGGCGACCTTGTCGGCGGCGAACTTGAAGAAGTGACCGAACTGGCCGAACATCGGACCGACGCCGCCCATCTGGAACATAACCCAGGCGATCGTTTCGTAGCGGCCGGCCGCGTCGGCAGGCAGCAGCTTGCCGGTCTTTTTAGCGAGATAGATAAGGATCGCGCCGGACTCGAACAGCCCGATTGGCTTTCCATCCGGGCCGTTGGGATCGATGATCGCCGGGATGCGGCCGTTGGGGTTGAGCGAGACGAACTCCGGCGACTTCTGGTCATTGGTATCGAAGGCGATGCGGTGCGGTTCGTAGGGCAGGCCCAGCTCTTCGAGCGCGATCGAAACCTTCACGCCGTTCGGCGTCGGCAGCGAATAGAGCTGGATGATATCAGGGTTTTTCGCCGGCCAGCGCTTGGTGATCGGAAAGGCGGACAGATCGGCCATGAAGGTCTCCTGGAACGGAACAGCGGGAGGCGGCAGAAACGCCGCACGCAGACTTACATAGGAGCGGAGGGCGCGCCTTTTGAGGGCCCTACTTTATTTTTGTAACCGGCGGGATCGTCAAGACCGCGCATGCCCCGTTCGCAGCGTCAAAGGACGCTACGCACGGCCGCGATAATCCGTGCCACCACAGGATCGCCCTCGTGAGCCGCCTTGCGCGCCCGAACCAGGCAAGCTTCGGAACGCAGGATCACGCCATCGGTGAGTATCTTCAGGTGGTTTGCCTTCAACGTCGAACCGGTCGAGGTGATGTCGACGATAATGTCGGCGGAACCAGAGGCCGGCGCGCCTTCGGTCGCCCCGAGGCTTTCGACGATGCGGTAAAGCTGGATGCCGTGGCTGCCCGAGAAATGGTTCTGCGTCAGCCGCCAGTACTTGGTGGCGATCGCCAGACGGCGACCATGGCGGGCACGGAAATCGGCGGCAACGTCGCCAAGGTCGGCCATGGTGTCGACGTCGTACCAGACCTCAGGCACCGCGACGACGACGTCGGCATGACCGAAGCCGAGACGGGCGCAGAACTCGACGCGCGCATCGGCGTTGGCAAGCCCCTCGCGCACCAGGTCTTCGCCGGTTACGCCGAAATCGATTGAGCCGTTGCCGAGCTCTCGCGAGATTTCCGACGCCGAAAGGAACGCAATCTCCACATCATCAGCACCTTCGACGCGGCCGCGATAGGAGCGGTCGTTGCCGACGGCAACGATCTTCAGGCCGGCGCGTTCGAAGATCGCCGAAGCGTCATCCTTCATCCGCCCCTTGGACGGCAAGGCGATAGTGATGGTCATTGGGCGCCTCCTTCAGAGGCAATCGCCTTTTCGATGCGGTCGAGCCAGAGCGAGAAGCCGACGGCCGGGATATGCTCGCGGGCGCCGAGCAGAGTCAGCAGCCGATCGAAGCGGCCGCCGCCGGCAAGGACGGCATGCGTTCCGGCAAGCTCAACCTCGAAAACCAGGCCGGTATAATAGTCGAGAGGACGACCAAAGGCCGCTCGATAACGAATGGCGCCGATGTCGGAACCGGCCTTGCTAAGGGCGGCAACGCGGGCATCGAAACGGGCGAGCGCATCATCGATTTTGAGGCCGGATTTCTGCGCGAAAGCGAAGAGTGCGGCCGGCGCATCGGCAAGCGGCACGTCGAGCGCCAGGAACGCGGCGACCTGATCCAGCGTTCTGCGGTCAAGCCGCGTGTTCGCCAGTTCCATCTTCTCCTTCAGCCGGCGCGCAATATCCTGCGGCGAACGGCTAGCGTTGGTCGAATAGCCGGTCGCTTCCATCGTTGCGGCGACATGCGCGACGAGACGGTCCTCGTCTTCGAGCAGGCCGTCCATCGACAGCCGCACGACTTCAGGACCGAAGACGCCGACCGTGCGCGGATGGGCGAGCTCGGTCAGAAGCTTCTGCAGGTGCTTCTGGTCGCCGAAGGCGTGGATCAGCCGCTTCTGCCAGCCAGCCGGCAGGCCACAGGCACCGACGACGGCTTCAAACACGGCCTGGTCGCCAAGCGTCACGCTGAGAGACCGGCCCGGCACCCGGTTGGCGACGATGCGCATCGCGTCAGAGACGGCGCGCGCATCGGCTGCCGCCGTATCGGTGTCGCCAAGATCCTCGATGCCGGCCTGGTAGAATTCGTTGCCGCCTTCGCGGCGCTGGCGGAAGACCTCGCCGAGATAGGCATAGCGCTTCGGCGTTCCGGTCACCGCCTCGATATGGCGGAGACAGACGGGAATGGTGAATTCCGGCCGCAGGCACAGGCTCTCGCCGGTCTCGCTCTCGGTCATGAAGATGCGGCGGCGCAGATCCTCACCGGCCATGGCGAGGAAAGGCTCGGCCGGCTGGATCACCGGAGTGTCGACACGCAGCGCGCCGAGGCTTTCGAAGTCGGCAAGCAGCGCATCGGCAAAGGCAGGCAGATTGATGAGGGCCATAGTCGTCAGCCCCTTGCCCGATCCTCGGCCTGTGCCGCCAGCATCTCGCGCACCTTTTCGACCAGTTCGGCCGTCGGCACGGAAACCTGGGCCACGCGCGCCTCGCGCCAGGCCGCGTTGTCCTCGATCTCACCCGACAGGCGCTTGCCCTCGATCAGATCCTTGATCTGCACGACACCGGCGGCGCGCTCGTCGCCACCCTGGATGATGGCGAGCGGCGAGCCACGGCGGTCGGCATATTTCAGCTGATCGCCAAAGTTCTTCTTGTTGCCCTGGTACATTTCGGCGCGGATGCCGGCATGGCGGAGCTGCTGCACGAAACGCTGGTAATGGCCCATCGCCTCGATGTCGCGGTCCATGACGCAGACGACAACAGGCGCGAGCACGTCAGATGCACCGAGCTTGCCGAGGTTCTTCAGCGCCGTCATAAGGCGGGAAACGCCGATCGAGAAACCGGTCGCCGGGACCGGCTGCCCCATGAAACGCGACACGAGACCGTCGTAGCGACCACCACCGCCGACCGAACCGAAGACGACCTTTTCGCCCTTCTCGTTGGTGACGGCAAACTGCAGCTCGGCCTCGAAGACGGGGCCGGTATAATATTCGAGACCACGCACGACCGAGGGGTCGATCTTGATGCGGTCAGCCTCGTAGCCGGCGCTCAGGACCAGGCTGCGGATGGTGTTGAGTTCCTCGACACCTTCGCCGCCCTTGGCGGTGCCTGAAACGAGCACTGCCAGTTCGTCGGCACTTTCGGCATAATTCTGGATGCCGACGAAGAACAGGACCTTGTCGATCTGCTCGCCATTGAGGCCCGCACCCTTGGTGAAGTCGCCGCTTTCGTCCTTGCGGCCTTCGCCGAGCAGGAGCCTGACGCCTTCGGGGCCGAACTTGTCGAGCTTGTCGATGGCGCGCAGCACCGTCAGGCGGGCATTGACCTTGTCGTCGCCGCCAAGACCGATCGCCTCCATGACGCCGTCGAGCACCTTGCGGTTGTTGACGCGGATCACGTAGTCGCCGCGCGCTATGCCAAGGGCTTCCATGGTGTCGGCCATCATCATGCACATTTCGGCGTCCGCCTGGACGCCGGCGGCACCGACGGTGTCGGCATCGAACTGCATGAACTGGCGGAAGCGGCCCGGGCCAGGCTTCTCGTTGCGGAAGACGTAGCCGGCGCGATAGGTGCGGAACGGCAGCTGGATCTCGTTGAAGTTCTCGGCGACGTGACGGGCGAGCGGCGCCGTCAGGTCGTAGCGCAGCGACATCCACTGGTCGTCGTCATCGGTCAGCGAGAAGACGCCTTCGTTCGGCCGGTCGCTGTCGGGCAGGAACTTACCGAGCGCATCGGTGTATTCGAACAGCGGTGTTTCGACCGGGTCGAAACCATAATGCTCGTAGACCGCCCGGATCTTGCCGATCATTTCGTCCGTCGCGCGGATATCGGCAGCGGAGCGATCGACGAAGCCGCGCGGAAGACGCGCCTTGAGCTTCTGCGGTTTCTTCTGTTTCTCGGTCATGGGAGCATTCCGGACTGTCTCTTGTTGGCTGCTTTCCCTATCGGATCAAGTGGGGGGCGGCAAGGGTTTGCACCGCGCAAAGCGTTCGCCCGGGCCATGCGCCGGCGCTTTGCGTCAAAGCCTAGCACGGGTGAGCTTCGCGTCATCGGGATCGACACGCACCATCGCGACGCGTCGGGGAGGACTTGACCTCAACCACAAGGCGCATTAGACGATATGCAATCACTAAAAGTTTATCGCCTGACCGATCGACGACGTTCCGGCTGCACCGATGATCGTCTATCTTCGCGGCCAAGGGCCGAGTACCTACAAACGAGTTTTCGATGCAATGACTGCATCGGGAAAACACTTCAATGGCAAACAACGCATCGAAGCGCCTTGCGGCAGTGGCGGTCTCCGGTAACGAGACATCACGTCCGCGCGGCGAGAAGAAGGGCATCATGTTGAGGTTCATGACACCTGGCTCGGGAGCCATCCAACCCGGGCACCTCGAGGCGCATTCGGCCTGGATGGACCACCTCGATGAAAGCGACTATTTCGTGGAGACATGGCGCTGCGATCTGGCCAGCGGCGTCTTTCATCTGGGCGAGCGAACCGCCGCCCTGCTTGGCGCTTCCAACCGCTCCTGCGGCATCGTCGATCTGGTGCGTGCCTATGACAGCCGGGATCGCGTGACAGTGCTCAACATCCTCGAGCAGGCAACCGCGTCGCCGTCTTCGTTCTGCTTCACGGCGCTCGTGCGCTTGCCAAGTTTGAAGGCGGCACAGCTTTTCTGCGTCGGCCGGTCGTCGCTCGACGCGTCCACCGGCGAAAACATGCTGCAGGGCATTTTCGCCTTTCCGCGCGAGCGTCCTGCGCTTGACGCCTGAACGGACGGGTTGAATCCGCAGCCAGCCCTTCCCTAGATTGATGGAGTGCCAAGGAGCCGGCCACGGCCGGCCTCTTGGCACGAGACATCAGATAAGGAAGGAAACACCATGTCGCTGAAACCGCTGATCGCCGCCCTCGCGCTTTCCGCCTGCCTCGGCTTTCCTGCGTTGGCAGAGGAGTCCGGACACGGCAGCATGCACCATGGAGCGACCGAAACCGCGATGCCGAAGGGCGACAATTCGCCTTCGAGCAAAGCCTTCGCCGAAGCCAATGCCCGCATGCACAAGGACATGGACATCACCTACACCGGCAAGGCGGACATCGACTTCGTGCGCGGCATGATCGCCCACCATCAGGGCGCGATCGACATGGCGAAGGTGGAGCTCGAATACGGTAAGGACGAAACGCTGCGCAAGCTGGCCGAAGAGGTCATCAAGGCGCAGGAAGGCGAGATCAGGACGATGAAGGCGTGGCTCGCCAAGAACGGCGGCTGAACCCGCAGTCCCAACGCCACCGGCAAACACCCGTCGTCAGGCAGACGACGGGCGCACTCATCAGGCGACGCGGGCCTGGGGCCTTGCAAGCTTGCCACGCAACTCCTCGACGACCGTGCGGCAGTGGCAGCCTTCGATGTGATCGTTGACGAGGCCCATGGCCTGCATGAAGGCGTAGATCGTCGTCGGGCCGACGAAGGTCCAGCCGCGCTTCTTCAAATCCTTGGAAATGCGGGTCGAGGTCGGGGTCGTCGGATTGGCGACGATCGCTTCATAGGTCACCACCTGCGGACGCTCGGCTGCCTGCGGCTCATAGGACCAGAAATAGGCCGCCAGCGAACCGAACTCTTGCCTCAGTTCCTGGGCGCGGCGCGCGTTGTTGATCGTCGAGACGATCTTGCCGCGATGACGCACGATGCCTGTATCGGCAAGGCAACGCCCGATTTCCGCGTCGCCGAACTTTGCGACCGCGTCGAAATCGAAACCGGCGAAGGCGGCGCGAAACGCCTCGCGCTTGCGCAGGATCGTCAGCCAGGACAGGCCGGACTGGAAACCTTCCAGGCAGATCTTCTCGAAAAGCCGGCGGTCGTCGGTGACCGGGCGCCCCCATTCCTCGTCATGGTAGCGACGATAATCGTCGAGATTGCCCTGCCAGGCGCAACGCAAAAATCCGTCCTCACCGATCACAATGCCCTTGGCCGTCATCGCCCTCTTTGCTCCATCCTGCTCATTTTCCTGCCTTTACCATTTGCAAACCAGATTCCTAAAGCAGCGGATAACCCTACCCAAAGCTTTATCGGCGCCATCGGCTTTTAACGAGGCACCGTTTACCATTCGGTCGCCCTCCAAATGACACGATTGCCCCCATTGCCAAGGCGCAACCCGTCCGTTCGAGCATTCCGCTCACCGGCAGACTGCGCCCCCTTCAGTGATTTTCGGCGAAAGGTAGCGAGTCCGTCCGATGTTGAAAAAGTCTCTTCTTATAGCCGCCTCTCTTCTGACCCTCGTGGCTGGCCCGGCCGGAGCACAGGACCGGTATCAGAACAGGCCGCCCGTCGTCGTCAGTCCCGACCTCACCGCCCCCTGGGTGATGCAGCTCGGCGGACAGCAGGCGCGCACGCGGCAGGTTATCTACCGGCAGCAGATTCCGCAGGCCACCCGAAAACAGTTCTATCAGCAGGGACAGGTCGCGAAACCTCAGGTCAAGCGCCGCGCCGTCAATCCGCTGATCCAGCCGGCCAATGCCATGCGCGCCCAGCGGCCGGTGAAATCGAAATTCGACCCGCAGTACCTGCCGCAGACGGTCGCCTATGAGAGCAAGGAAAAGCCGGGCACGATCGTCATCGATACCAACAACCGCTTCCTCTATCTGGTGACCGGCAACGGTGAGGCACGGCGCTATGGCGTCGGTGTCGGCAAGCCGGGCTTCGAATGGGCCGGCGCCCACAAGGTCACCCGCAAGGCGGAATGGCCGAGCTGGACGCCGCCGCAGGAGATGATCACCCGCGAGGCGGCCAAGGGCCATTACCTGCCGGCGCGCATGGACGGCGGCCCGGAAAATCCGCTCGGCGCACGCGCCATGTATCTCGGCTCGACGCTCTACCGCATCCACGGCACCAACGCGCCCTGGACGATCGGCTATGCCGTTTCCTCCGGCTGCATCCGCATGCGCAACGAAGACGTTGTCGATCTTTACGAGCGCGTGAAAGTGGGCACGAAGGTTATCGTCATCTAATTGCAGCACTGCATAGAATATTCCCCTCTCCTCACCCGTGTTGCTGTTGCCTATGCGTGATTTTCAGGCAACAGCAGCGTAAGGACAGGCAAGTTTTGTGATCACGTTTGATCTACCGGATGTATCGCGGGCTTGAACTTCGATGCGTTTTGCATAGCCTGCCTGCAACGAGGGTTTAGAGGGAATCGTAAATGAAGCGTCATGCCAGCAAAGTGGTCGCAATCGCGATTGCGACCAGCACTATTCTTGTGGCCGCCAGCGCCTCGGCTTTCACGCCGGCGCCCGTAGCAGGCCCCAAGATCCAGTCGTCAGACATTGTACTCGTGGCCACTCCGAAGAAGCCGGCAAAACAATACTGGCGCACCAAGGTTCGCTTCCGCACCGACGAAGCCCCCGGCACGATCATCGTCGATACCAACAACAAGTTTCTCTACTACATCGACGGCCCGAACCGCGCGACGCGCTACGGCATCGGCGTCGGCCGGGACGGCTTCGGCTGGTCGGGTGTCGTGAAGGTTGGCCGCAAGGCCGAATGGCCGACCTGGACGCCGCCGGCCGAAATGCGCCGCCGCGAGGCCGCCAAGGGCCGCATCCTGCCGATCACCCAGGAAGGCGGCATCGACAACCCGCTCGGCGCCCGCGCCATGTATCTCTACAAGGGCGGCCGCGACACGATCTTCCGTATCCACGGCACCAACCAGCCCTGGACCATCGGCCAGAACATGTCTTCCGGCTGCATCCGCATGATGAACGAGGACGTGGAGCATCTCTACGACCGCGCCGACGTCGGCACGAAGGTCATCGTCATCGGCCCCGGCAGCAAGGCCGGCGACACCTATTTCGACGATCGCGGCGTCGACATCTTCCGCCAGATCTTTGGCGGCTGAGGACGCCGAAACTTCCACCCACCAAAAAGGCCGGCTCCCGAAAGGTGGCCGGCCTTTTGCTTTGCCTCAGAGCCCCTCAGGCTTTGCCCCGCCATAGGCCCAGTCGAGCAATTCGACCGTATGCAGGATGGGGATTTTGGTGCCGCTGGCGATCTGGGTGATGCAGCCGATGTTGCCGGTCGCGATCGCATCCGGCTTCGTCGCCTCGATGTTCTTCACCTTGCGCGCCTTCAGCTTGGCCGAGATTTCCGGCTGCAGGATGTTGTAGGTACCGGCCGAACCGCAGCAGAGATGGCCCTCGGCCGGATCGCGCACGACGAAGCCGGCGCGCTTCAGAAGCTGCTTCGGCGCAAGCGTGATCTTTTGGCCGTGCTGCATCGAACAGGCGGAATGGTAAGCGAGCGTCATGCCGCGCGCCTCCTGTTCCGGCAGGTCGAGGGTCGCCAGATACTCGGTGATGTCCTTGGCCAGCGCCGAGACCCGTGCGGCCTTTTCCGCATAGGCGGGATCGAGCCTGAGCATGTGGCCGTAGTCCTTGATCGTCGTTCCGCAACCCGAAGCGGTGATGACGATGGCGTCGAGTCCACCTTCGTCGGCAACCTTGAGCCACGCATCGACGTTGCGGCGCGCGGCTTCGAGCGCCTGGTTCTCGCGGCCCATGTGATGCACCAGCGCGCCACAGCAGCCCTCGCCGGCCGAAACGACCACCTCCACACCAAATCGCGTCAGAAGCCGGATCGTCGCCTCGTTGATCTCCGGCTTCAGCACGGGCTGGGCGCAGCCGCTGAGCAGCGCAACGCGGCCGACACGCTTGTCCTTGGGCGCATGAACGCCGGGTGTGGCCGAAGCCGAGGGCTCCGCCACGACGGCGGGCGCCAGATCGAGCATCACGCCAAGAGTTTTCAGGAAGGCGACGCGCTTCATCAATCCGGCGAGCGGCCGGGCAAGGCCGGCTGCCTTCAGCGACAGGCGGAAGCGCTGCGGATAGGGCAGCACCGCTGCGAGCACGGAACGCGCCAGCCGGTCCTTGAACGGGCGGCGATAGGTGTTTTCGATATGCACGCGGGCATGGTCGACGAGATGCATGTAGTCGACGCCGGAGGGACAGGTAGTGGTGCAGGCGAGGCACGACAGACAGCGGTCGATATGGGTGACCGTTTCCTTGTCGGCCGCCCGGCCGTTCTCCAGCATGTCCTTGATGAGATAGATACGCCCACGCGGGCTATCGAGCTCGTCGCCGAGCGTAACATAGGTCGGACAGGTCGCGGTGCAGAAGCCGCAATGCACGCACTTGCGCAGAATGGCCTCGGATTCGGCCACGTGCGGATCGGCGAGCTGCGCGGCGGTAAAATTGGTCTGCAAGTGCGAACTCCACTCTTCGTCCTGCGGAACCGGGCGCTTCGCGCCGCGGTCGATTGCAACATTCTGTTTTCAGCTTCCTTCGACCTTGCCGGTCTCCGGTTGCATACCGGCCTAAACCATCCAGCCCTCGGGATTGGTGATCGGCTCTTCGCGCGCGGCCCTTTGCAGGCCGACGACGCAGCGCACGACGATCCAGACAGCGGTGGCGATGAAGCCGAGGATGCCGACAAGCACCACCGTCAGCAACAGCGAGATCAACAGGAACAGCAGCGATATCCAGAAGGTCCGGATCGCCCAGACATAGTGCGTCTGGACCCACGGCGCGCCCTTGCCACGATTGAGATAGGCCATGACGACGCCGATGATCGGCGTGATGCCCACCGCAAACCCGACGAGATAAAGGACATAGATCACCTGCACGTTGATCTTGCCCGGCTCCAGCCAGCGATCGGTCTCCCGGGAGAACGGTGTCTGCGGACCCTTATCGCTCATGCTTGTCTCTCCTGTTCCCTTGCGAATGCGCTCAGGAAATCGCGGCCATGCGGCCGGGATTGAAGATCCGGTGCGGGTCGAACTTCGCGCGCACGCGCTCGCTCAACTGTGCCACGGGCAAGGGTTGCGGTTCAAACGATGAAACGGCCTGACGGTAGCTGTCATCGGCCCTGACGAGGGTCGCGTGGCCGCCGCCGAGAACCTTGATGTAACGGCGCACCAGTTCCGCCTCGGGATCGGCCTCCATGCGCAACCATACGAGACCGCCCTGCCAGTCGTAGAAAGCGTCGACGCCGGTCTGCAGCCGCAGTGCTGCTACCAGTTGATGGCCAAGCGACGGGGCGACGGACGCGCGCCAGAGCGGCTTCCTGGTACCGTCGGCATAGGGTTTGACGTCGCGGATCTCCGTCCAAAGCCTTGCTGTTTGCGATGCATCAAGCCGCGTCACCGCGCCGAAGCGGCCGACTGCCTTTGTCAGCTTTTCAGCCCTGATCGCAACGGATGCCTCCAGCCCTTCGAGCCTGAGCACGGTGACTGCACCATCCGGAAGGTTGCCATCCAGGAACCGTCCGCGCACGCTCTCGGGCAGATGCGCCGCGCCGGAAACCTCAGTTGTCTGCGCCATTGCCTCGGCCATGACCGCCGCCGCCTCGGCATCGTTGAGCCCGGAGACGACGATGGTCTCCGACGCCGGCGGCAGCGGCAGGACGCGGAAGGTGACTTCGGTGAGGATGCCGAGCGTGCCATGCGAGCCAGCCAAAAGCTTGACCAGATCGAGACCGGTGACGTTCTTCATCACACGCCCGCCGGCCTTGATCGCCTCGCCCTCGCCGTTGACGAAACGCACACCGAGCAGGCTGTCGCGGGCGGCACCGGCGACATAGCGCCTGGGGCCGGATACGTTGGCGGCAAAGACCCCGCCGATCGTCGGCTCACCCGAGGAGGCGAAGATCGGCCGGTGATCCATCGGCTCGAAGGCGAGCATTTGCCGGTTTTCGGCCAATGCCTCGCCGATCTCGCGCAGTGGCGTTCCCGCAAGCGCAGTGATCGTCATTTCGGCCGGATTGTAGCTGACGATGCCGGAAAGGCGGCGGGTCGACAGCACCCGATCGGCGCGCACAGGATTGCCGAGGCCGGAGCGCGTGTTGCCGCCGATCACTGCGAGCGACGCCTTGTCCGCCGCCATGGCGCGAACGACGGTCGCAATCCCCTCTTCGCTGGCCGGTTCGAAATGCACGATCATGCGGCGGGACGCCCTTTAAGAGGGAAGACCTTGGACGGGTTCAGGATCCATTGCGGATCGAAGGCAGCTCGCGCCGCCATCTGCTGGTCGAGGTCGATCTGGTTGTACTGATGCAGCATGAGATCCCGTTTTTCGATGCCGACGCCATGCTCGCCGGTGAGGCAGCCACCCGCGTCGACGCAGAGCTTCAGGATATCGTTCCCGGCAGCCTCGGCGCGCGCAGCATCCTCCGGGTCGTTGATGTTGTAGAGGATCAGCGGATGCATGTTGCCGTCGCCGGCGTGGAAGACATTGGCGACGCGCAGGCCGTAGCTCGCGACGATCTCACCGGTGCGGGCAAGCACATGGGAGAGTTGGCTGAGCGGCACGGTGCCGTCCATGCAGATATAGTCGGCGATGCGGCCGGTGGCGCCGAAGGCGGATTTCCGGCCTTTCCAGATCGCGGCCGCTTCCATGGCCGACTGGCATTCCTTGATGGTCGCGACCCCGTGACGGCGCGCGACCGCAACGATGCTCGCGAGCATCGCATCCATCTCCGGCTCGGAGCCTTCGACCTCGACGATCAGTAGCGCTTCGACATCGAGCGGGTAGCCGGCGTGGGCGAAGGCTTCGCAGATCTCGATCGCCGGCTTGTCCATGAACTCGATCGCGACGGGAATGATGCCGGAACCGATGACATCAGCGACGCAGGCGCCGGCCGCCTCCGAGGAGGCAAAGCCGAAGAGCACCGGGCGGGCTCCCTCCGGTTTGGCGATCAACCGCACCGTCGCCTCGGTGACGATACCGAGCTGGCCTTCCGAGCCGCAGACGAGGCCGAGCAGATCATAGCCCGCCGCATCCAGCGCCTTGCCGCCGAGATCGACGACGGTGCCATCGAACAGCACCATCTTCACGCCGAACAGATTGTTGGTGGTGACGCCGTATTTCAGGCAATGAGCACCGCCGGAATTCATGCCGATGTTGCCGCCGATCGTGCAGGCGAGCTGCGAGCTCGGGTCGGGTGCATAAAAGAAGCCATCGGCGGAAACCGCCTCGGAGATGTTGAGGTTGGTAACGCCCGCCTGAACGGTGGCGGTGCGATTGAAAAGGTCGACATCGAGGATGCGCGACATCTTCGAGAGGCCGATGACGACCGCATCCTCTTGTGGGATGGCACCGCCCGAAAGCGAGGTACCGGCCCCGCGCGGCACGACGGGAACGCCGTAGCGGCTGCAGTATTTCAGGAGCGCGGCCACCTGTTCGGTGGTTTCCGGCAAGGCGACCGCCAGGGGCATGCGGCGATAGGCGATGAAGGCATCGGTCTCGAACGGCTTCAGTCCGCGCTCGTCGCTGATCAGACAGCCCTCGGGCAGCAGGTCCGAGAGGTCGGCGATAATCTCGCGGCGCCGGGCGATAACCTCTGGTTTCGGCTGCAGAAAACCGATTGTCTCCGCCATCAGCTCCTCCCGCCGCATATCGATTGGTTCATTTTCTTTACCACTAGGACAGAGGCCTCGCAAATGCTATTGAGCTTTTCCGTTTTGGAAATAATGGCAACGATTGATGACGAATTTAGGCGATCTTGAGATTTTTGCACGGGTCGTTTCCACCGGCAGTATGTCGGCAGCGGGGCGGGCGCTGGGGTTTTCCCCAGCTGTGATCTCCAAGCGCATCAAGAGACTCGAAGACCGGCTCGGCACGCGCCTCCTTCAACGCACGACGCGCCAGATTTCGCTGACGGAAGCCGGCCAGGGCTTCTACGACCGGGTGCTCGGCATTCTGACCGGCATCGAGGAGGCGGAAGCCTATGCGTCGGGCCGCTCGTCGCATGCGCTCGGGGTGCTGCGGATATCGGCACCCACCTCCTTCGGCCGCATGCACATCGCGCCGCATCTGACCAAGTTCATGAAGGACCATCCGGATCTGAAACTGCACATCGTGCTGACGGACGAATTCACCGACATCGTCGCGGAAGGCTTCGACATGGCGGTTCGGATCGGCGAACTGGTGGATTCGTCGCTCGTCGCCCGTAAGCTTGCCCCCGTCCGCCGGCTGCTCTGCGCCTCGCCGGACTACATCGCCCGCAACGGCGCACCGAAAGAGATCGGCGACCTCGCCAACCACCTCTGCCTGCCGGCGCATAACAACGACAATTGGAAGCTCGAAGGGCCGGAGGGCGCGCTGGTCTGGCACCCGGAAGGGCCGCTCGTCACCAACTCCTCGGAGATTGTGCGCGCTGCCGTCATCGCCGGCGCCGGCGTTGCACTGCGCTCCACCTGGGATATCGGCCCGGAATTGCGCAGCGGCCAGCTGGTGCAGGTGCTACCGCAATGGGAAGGTTCGAAGCAGCTGACGCTTTCGGCCGTCTACCCAAGCCGCCAGTTCCTCCCGGCCAAGGTGCGCCTCTTCATCGACTATCTCGCCGAACTCTACGGACCGATCCCCTATTGGGAGCAGTAGGCGAACCGGCCTGGCATCTTTGTTTTCCGCAATTCCGGACGCAAAACCGCTGCACACTTTTGCTGGAATTGCTTACTTATGCTCGCTGTCCTCGTGGTGGCGGCGAATGCGGCGCACGATCAGCCAGACCCCGGCAACGGCGAAGGGCACGGCAAGCCCGGTCAAGAGACCGGGATCGATCGGCAGCTCGTGGCTGACCGCCTTGGCGAGATAGCCGAACAGCCCGACCACGTAATAGGAGATGGCGGCGACCGACAGGCCTTCGACGGTCTGCTGCAGGCGCAACTGCAACCTGGCGCGCCGGTCCATCGAGTTCAAAAGCGCGCTGTTCTGCCGTTCAAGCTCGACGTCGACCCAGCTTCGAAGCAGCGCCGTGGCGCGGGCGAGCTTGCGCGACAGGTTCGCCTGGCGCTCCTCGACCGACTGGCAGGTGCGCATGGCCGGCGCCAAACGTCGTTCGAGGAAGGTGCCGATGGTCTCGTAGCCTGGCACCGGCGTTTCGGCGAGCGTGCGGATGCGCTCCTGGACGATGCCGTAATAGGCGCGGCTGGCGCCGAAGCGATAGAGGCTGAGCGCGGCACCGGCCTCGAGATCGGCCGCGAGCCGAGTGATCTCGGCCAACATGTCGTCGGCCTCCTCGCGCACGTTTTCCTTCATGCGCTGGGTCACCGCCGTCAACCCGTCCTCCGTCCGGCGGATTTCCGGCGACAGCGACTGCGCAAGCGGCAGGCCCATCATCGCCAGCGTCCGGTAGGTTTCGATATCGAGCAAGCGCTGGACGAGTGCGCCGGTACCGGCTTCCGTCATGCCGCGATCGATCACCAGGATCTGCGTCAGGCCGTCACCGTTCTGGCGGAAGTCGGTGACGATCACCGCCTGGCCGTTCTTGGTCTCGCTGTAACAGAGGCTCGTCGGATCGAAGAGGCCGATGGCCTCGCGGGTCTCGGGCGTATCCGGCCGGATCTCGAGGCGGATGCCGGAGATCAGAGAGCCGGGCGGCGAAAAGCCGTCGCCGAACGGATGGATCGGCACATCGCCGCCGAATTTCTCCGGCGGCGGCGCGTCCCAGAAATAGGTGGAGAATTCGGTATGACGCTCCCAGCGCAGCGTGCCCTGCCCCCAAGGCATCGCGTGATGGTTGGCGTCACGGCCGGGCGGCGCGATGCCGCGGGCCCGCGAAAGCTCCGACAGCACGGCGTGATCGACGATCGAGCCACCATCTGTCAGGAAGGCGAGCTGAAAGATCACCCGCGGCGTGGTCACCAGCGCATAGGGGCGCGAATGAACCTCGCCCAAGGCCAAAGCGCGCATCGGCGCCACCGGAAATGCAAAACTACCCTTTGCCATGAAGCGCCTTGTCCCCCTCACGCGTTCATCACAACTTTCTTATCAACGGAAAGAGCAAAAGAACAAAGGACGCATTGCCGCAGTTTGACTTTTGTCAGTCGCATCCAATCGGACGCACCCAAGTGGACAATCAAATTGACCACTTTGCGCGACCTGCCTAGATTGCGGCGCTGAGCATCGACGCTCCTTTCGCCCTTGCCGCATGCAAACCGACCACATTCGCGATTTCGGGCAAACCCGGCCGAAATCCGCGTGATCTGGAGACCAGACGTGACCGAAGACCAGATCGACCTTTTCGCCCGTATCAGCCATAGCCGCACGGCGGACGAGGTCGTGCAGCAGATCGAGCTTTTGATCCTCGAAGGCGTATTGCGCGACGGCGACCGTCTGCCCGGCGAGCGGGAACTCTCCAAGCGCTTCGACGTGTCGCGGCCGATCCTGCGCGAGGCGCTGAAGGAACTCGAAGGGCGTGGCCTGGTCGAAAGCCGCCACGGCGGTGGCACCTTCGTCGCCGACGTCGTCGGGCAGATCTTCTCCAGGCCGCTGATCGACCTCATTGCGCGCCATCACAAGGCAACCCAGGATTACCTCGAATACCGGCGCGAGCTTGAGGGGCTGACAGCGGAACTCGCCGCCACCCGCGCGACGGATTACGACCGGGACATCCTGACACGGATCATCGAGCGCATGCGCAGAGCGCACGCCGCCGGCGATTTTGACGCCGAACTCGAAGCCGATATCGAGCTGCATCAGGCGATCGGTGAGAGCGCCCACAACATCATTCTCCTGCACACGCTGCGCGCCTGCTACCGGCTGCTCCAGCAGGGCATATTCTTCCATCGCAATTCGGTCTTCGATGCGCCGGGGGCGCGCGACCGGCTTCTTGTGCAGCACGAAGCGATCTACGAGGCGATCATGGCAAGGGATCCGGCGAAGGCGAAAGCCGCCTCGCAGAGCCATATCGACTTCGTCGCCGCCGCCACCCGCGAGGCGGAACGCACCGGAGAATGGAACCGCATCGCCCGCCTGCGCATGCAGCAGCGCGACCGCGCGAACTGACAGATCGGGCCCGCGCCCGACCCCCGGCTCTACCCTGCAGCCGCCTCTCCGGTCGGAATCAATCGCCCTTGCGATCTCGAACCGTTCCACCCCGAAACCAATCGTGATCCGACGACAACGTATGGCTGTCGGTCGGTTTGCAAATATGCCGCGAAAACACCATATCCTGTCGTATCCGGACCACAGTTCTGCGGAAAGCAAACCGCATATCCGGCTGCCGAATACCCGCGACATTTACACGCTGCAGGACGCTGCCATACTGGCCGGCAAAGCAATTAAAGCCACTGATTCGCCGAGAGGAGCACAGACGACCTTGAACTTCTTGAACAGGCTCGCATCCGATGTCCAATTGATGCTGCGTCGACCGGCGCGCATGCAGTATGCCGCGCTCTGCTATCGGATCCGCAAGAAGACCAAGGCCCTCGAAATCCTCCTGATCACCAGCCGCGATACCGGCCGCTGGGTCATTCCCAAGGGATGGCCGATGCAGGGCAAGCGCGCCCATGAAGTGGCCGAGCGCGAAGCCTACGAGGAAGCCGGCGTCAAGGGGCATGTGCAGAAGGCGACCGCCGGCTACTATCTCTACCAGAAGCGCATGGATCACGGGCTGAAGATTTCGGTCAAGGTGCAGGTGCACGCGTTGGAAGTCGACGATCTCTGCAAGCACTTCCCCGAGGAAGGGCGCCGACAGCTCGAATGGGTCGACTACAAGGAAGCGGCCTCGCGGGTTGCCGAACCGTCGCTGAAAGATCTCATCCTTGCCTTCGGTGAACGCATGGAGAGCGCAGCGAGCCCGATGCCGAAGGCTGTGAACGGCTAGCCTTTCAAGCATTCCAAGAGCATTCGACGCCGCCAGACGCGGGTTCCCGGCCTGCGCCATACGGATGTCCATCAAATCCACTTGAATGCGTGTCGCTGTGGCCTTAGTGGCCGTCGTGACAATGGAGTTCCAGGTAGTGGCACAGCCGCGCATACGCCTCGCAAAACAAACGATCGACAAAGACCTCGACAAGCTCAGCCTTGCCGAAGAGGCGTCGCAACATGTCAAGCGCAGCCTCGCGGCACCTGCGCTCGCCGGGCTGTTCCTGCTCTTGAGCATGGCCTTCGCCGCGAGCTTCGTGACGAGCTCCGCCAGCGCGCCGATCATCATCGCGGCGGCTGCCATTGCCGGCTACATGGCCATGAACATCGGCGCGAACGACGTGACCAACAACGTTGGCGCCGCAGTCGGCGCCAAGGCGATGTCGATGGCGACGGCGCTCGCCATCGCCGCGATATTCGAGATCGCCGGGGCGCTGCTTGCCGGCCGGCAGGTCGCGCTGACGATAGAGGCGGGCATCGTCTATGGCGAAGACGTGCTTGGACCACAGGCAATCGTCTGGATCATGATGTCGGCACTCGCTTCCGCGGCGGCCTGGATCAACATCGCCACCTATTCCGGGGCACCGGTCTCGACCACGCACTCGATCATCGGCGGCATCGTCGGCGCCGGCATCGCGGCGGCCGGCTTCTCGAGCGTGCAATGGTGGTCGCTCGCCGGCATCACGCTCAGTTGGTCGGTCTCGCCGCTACTCGGCGGCGCCATCGCCGCAGCCCTCCTCGCTTTCCTCAAGGAATTCATCATCTACCGCGAGGACAAGATCGCCGCGGCCAGGCGATGGATGCCGGTCATCCTTGGCGTCACCGCCGGCTGCTTCATGGCCTATCTCGCGGTGATCGCACTGGTTCAGGTGGCCGCGATCACCATGCCCGTGGGTCTTGCTGCCGGCGGCGTCGCCGGTTTTGCGGTCTATCTGCAGGCAAAGCCCTGGATCGCCAGCCAATCGGAAGGGCTCGAAAACCGCAACCAGTCGCTGCGCCGGCTCTTCCGCCTGCCTTTGATCGTAGCGGCGGCACTGCTTTCCTTCGCTCACGGCGCCAACGACGTCTCCAACGCCATCGGTCCCTTGGCTGCGATCGTCTCGGCGCTCGACGGCGTCATCACGACGGACAAATCACCGGCGCCCCTGTGGGAACTTGCGATCGGCGCGCTCGGCATCTCGATCGGTCTGCTGCTCTACGGCCCGAAGCTCATCCGAGTCGTCGGCCAGGAGATCACCAAGCTCAATCCGATGCGCGCTTTCTGTGTGGCACTGGCCACCGCGGTCACCGTGCTGCTGGCATCGGCGCTCGGCCTGCCCATCAGCTCGACGCACACGGCCGTCGGCGCCGTCTTCGGCGTCGGCTTCTTCCGCGAATGGTACATCCGCAATTCCAAGCGGCGGCTCGAATATGTCCGGCAAAAAACGGGACAGGCGGATTTCATGGAATCGGCGGAAACCAACTTTGCCGAGGTGCGGCGCCGGCATCTCGTCCGTCGCTCGCATTTCCTCACCATTATCGGCGCCTGGGTTATCACCGTCCCGGCCTCTGCCGCCCTGTCGGCCGTACTTTATTTCATCCTCTCCGGCATTTTCACCTGAAGGCCTCCTCAATGCGCGCCAATTTTCGCATGCAGCGACTGTTCGTCGAACACCCCTTGAGTGCCGGCTCGGCGCACGAAGCGTCCAAGGAACAGTTCAACTACCTGGTGAACGTGCTGCGTTACGAAGAAGGCGCCTCGATCCTCGTCTTCAACGGGCGCGACGGCGAGTGGCGGGCCGAGCTTTCCTTCGCCAGCAAGAAGCGCTTGGTGCTGACGCCCGTCGAGCAGACGCGCCCCCAGCCGGCGCCTTGCGATCTCGTCTATCTCTTTGCCCCGCTCAAGGTCGGGCGGCTCGACTATCTCGCGCAGAAGGCCGTCGAAATGGGCGCCGGCACTTTGCAGCCGGTCATGACGCAACATGTGCAGGGCAAGCTTGGCAATATCGAGCGGGTTCGCGCCAACGTCATCGAGGCGGCCGAACAATGCGGCGTACTCGGCATTCCCCATGTCGAGGAACCGCGCCGGCTCGAAGACCTGCTTGCCACCTGGCAGAGCGACCGGCGCATTATTTTCTGCGACGAAGGCAGCGACAGCCAGAATCCGTCGCCGATCCTCGCCGGCATCAAGGAAAAGAAGCTCGCGCTGTTGATCGGCCCGGAAGGCGGCTTCTCGGAAGCCGAGCGCACGCTGCTGCACAGCCTCGATTTCGTCACCGCCATTCCGCTCGGGCCCCGCATCCTCAGGGCCGACACGGCAGCCGTCGCCGCCATGGCGGTCATCCAGGCAACTGTCGGCGACTGGCGATAGCCGGTCGTTCCCGGGCAAATCGGACACCGCTCGCTCCCCTAGAAGGGGACGATCTCTCCGGCAAGGCAGGATTGGGTCACCAGTACCCATTTCCGCGGTGCTTGCTCCAGAGCAAGCAAATGTCCTACTTTTTTTGATGAGATCTTGAAAGAAATTGACTTGCACCGCACCTGATTACGGTTCAAGCAGCCTCCATCAACTCCCGCTAACCTGCGGGAGCCGCCCAAACAAAAGAAGACGCTCATGGCCCGAGATACCACCGACCAGACGCCGGTAACCTCTGTCGCTGACCTGACCGCCTACCTGGCAGAAGGTTCGAAACCGGAGGAGCGGTTCCGGATCGGCACGGAGCACGAAAAGTTCGCCTTCTTTAAGGCGGACAACAGCCCCGTCCCCTATTTCGGCGAGGCCAGCATCCAGGCGCTTCTGAACGGCATGGCGGCGAAAAGCGGCTGGGAACCGATCATCGACGAAGGCAACATCATCGGCCTTGCCGAACAGTCGGGCAATGGCGCGATCTCGCTGGAACCGGGTGGACAGTTCGAACTTTCCGGCGCGCCGCTCGAAAACCTGCACCAGACCTGCAAGGAATCGAACCAGCATCTGGCGGTGCTGCGCGAAGTCGCCGAGCCGCTCGGCATCCGCTTCCTCGGCATCGGCGGCAGCCCCAAGTGGACCTTTGATGAGACCCCGCGCATGCCGAAATCGCGCTACGGCATCATGAGCCGCTACATGCCGAAGGTCGGCACCCAGGGCCTCGACATGATGTATCGCACCTGCACGATCCAGGTGAACCTGGACTTCTCCTCGGAAGAGGACATGCGCCGCAAGATGCAGGTGTCCTTGAAGCTGCAGCCGCTCTCGACCGCGCTGTTTGCAAGCTCGCCCTTTACCGACGGCAAGCCGAACGGGCTTCTCTCCTGGCGCGGCGACATCTGGCGCGACACCGACAACCAGCGCGCCGGCCTGCTGCCGTCCGCCTTCCGTCCCGATTTCGGTTTTGCCGACTACGTGGAGTGGGCGCTCGACGTGCCGATGTACTTCGTCGTGCGCGACGGCCACTACCACGATTGCACCCACATCACCTTCCGCCAGTTCATGGGCGGCGCACTCAAGGGCGAGGTCGCCGACTGGCAGCCGAACATGGGCGACTGGACCAACCATCTCTCGACGCTGTTCCCCGACGTGCGCCTGAAGCGCTTCCTCGAAATGCGCGGCGCCGATGGCGGCCCGTGGCGGCGGATCTGCGCGCTGCCGGCCTTCTGGGTCGGCCTGCTCTACGACCGCGAGGCACTCGACGCCGCCGAGGCACTGACGCGCGACTGGACCTTCGAAGAGGTGAGTGCCATGCGCAACGCCGTGCCGGCTCAGGCGCTTGCCGCCAAGTTCCGCACCGGCACGCTTTACGACGTTGCCCGCGAGGTCATCTCCATTTCGCGCGGCGGTCTGAAGCGCCGCAACAGGCTGAACGGCGATGGTATCGACGAAAGCCAGTTCCTGGCGCCGCTCGACGAGGTGCTGGCCAAGAAGGCAACGCTCGCGGAAGACCTTTTGGCGCTCTACAATGGCCGCTGGAACGGCTCCGTAGACCCGGTCTTTGCCGAGTACCAGTATTAAGGCTCGGACAGGGGCGCGGTGCTCGTCGCGGCCCTCTCAAAAAGCGGTTCCCAGTCCCTGATTTCCCGTTATAGTGCAAGGATATGCGTCGCTTAGAGCGCCGCGCGTCCATAAAGGGGAACTGGGATGGCACCGCTTTTCGACATGTTCGCGCAGGCGCAGAACGGCAAGGCCATCGAGCTGATGGCGCAACAGTTCGGCATCGCCCAGGAGCAAATGACGAAGGCGACAGCGGCGCTGCTGCCGGCCTTCTCGGCGGCTTTCAAGCGCAACACCGCCAACCCCTACGACTTCGGCGCCTTGCTGACGGCGCTCGGCAGCGGCAACTACGCCAAATACTTCGAAGACATGAGCCAGGCCTTCACGCCGCAGGGCATGGCCGACGGCAACGGCGTTCTCGGGCAACTGTTCGGCTCGAAGGAAATGTCGCGCGCGATCGCCGCGCAGGCGGCCCAGGTCACCGGCGTCAGCCAGGAGATCTACAAGCAGATGCTGCCTGTGATGGCCGATACGCTGATGGGCGGGCTGTTCAAGCAGACAACCGGGCAATTTGCCGCCGCAAGCGATGCCTTTGCCAACAACCCGATGGCGACCGCGATGCGGCAATGGATGGAAGCGGCCGGTTTCGCCAAGAAGCCGGAACCGCAGCCGAGCCCGTTCGACAACCCCTTCACCCAGGCGATGCAGGGCTTCTTCGGCATGGCCCCGAAGAAGGAAGAGAAGCCGAAGACAGCCGACGTCTTTGCCGACAACCCCTTCGTCAAGGCGTTTCAGGACATGATGCAGGCGGGTGCCGCCGGCGCGCAGAAGCCGGCAGCCGACAATCCGGCGCTGGCCCAATTCTCCCAGGTCATGAACAGCATGTTCGACACCGGGCTGGAGATGCAGAAAGAATACCAGAAGAACGTCGAGGCGCTGTTCGACCTTTACAAGACCGGCCCCGGCACGAAGAGCTGAGGCCAAGCCTCCCCGTCACATCCCGCGCCTCCATCGGACGGCAATCGCCTGCAAGTGCGGGCGTCAGCGCGTTGTTTCGAACAGCTTCGGAAAGAAAAAGGCCCGGTGCATGTCTTGGTCATGCACCGGGCCAAGCGGCAGGGTCTATTGGCTCTACCCTGCGGGGAACGTTTGGGCGCGCGACCGTTGAGGTCAGCGGCACCGAATTTCGCAGCATGACCCGCGGCGGCGGCAGGCTTTCGCGGATCATGCTCGACTGGCACATCTCAAGCGGCGGGATGCGCCATTGGGGACGATCAGTCGTGGCGGGCCCCTTTGTAGAAGAGGCTCGCCCGGTTTCGCGACGCGCGTGTCAGGTAACTCGCCGGATTGTCGAAGAAGGGCGAGGTAATCGCCTCGCGCACATCTTCGCGTTTCAGCCCCATGTCGAGGAGCTGGCGGTCATCCAGGTCGTTCAGACGGCCGATCGCATAGCGATTTCGGAGGAGCTGCCATACGGACGTTAGCATGCCTGTCACGCCGACGGCGCGGGAGGCATAGGACTGCGTTCCGGCAACGAGGTCGAGATCGAGGGCGTGCTGTGTCGTGCGCATGACAATTTCTCCTTTCAGGCACGAAGAGGCCCATCCCCTGCGGGAGATCAAACGCAGGGGCGGGCCAAAGAGTTTGGGATTCGCTGGCGAAATTGCCGGCCGGGGATCGATGAATTTGCCTCCGATAGATCGCAAATCCTTATTGATCAGTCCAACGAATGTTTTTAATGATATTCATCAAACAATCTTATGGATGCATTACGGCCATGTCCGCACCCCTTGATATCGATCAGCTCCAGACCTTTGTCGCGATCGCCGATACGGGCAGCTTCACCAAGGCGGCCGACCGGGTCTTCAAGACCCAATCCGCCGTTTCCATGCAGATGCGCCGCCTGGAAGAGCGCATCGGCAAGGCGCTGTTCATGAAGGACGGCCGCGGCAACCGGCTCACGGTCGAAGGCGACCGGCTGCTCAATTTCGCGCGCCGGATGATCCGCCTCAACAACGAGGCGATCGCTTCCTTCGACGACAATCGCCTCGAAGGCACGCTCCGGATCGGCACGCCAGACGATTACGCCGACCGCTACATGCCCGAGATCATCATGCGTTTTGCCAAGACGCATCCGAATGTCGAGCTTTACATCATCTGCGAGCCCTCCGTGGACCTCGCCGAGAAGATGGCCAAGGGCGACCTCGACATCGCGCTCGTCACGCACAATCCGCGTGCCCGCGCGTCGGACGTGGTGCGGACCGAACCGCTCTGCTGGGTGAGCTCGATCAACCACCCGCTGCCCGAGAACGCACCGATCCCGCTTGCTGTCGGCCGGCGCGACTGTCTGTGGCGCCAGGCGGCCTGTGCCGCACTCGATGCGACGGGTCGGGAGTACCAGATCCTGTTCACCAGCTGGTCGTCGACGGTCGTCGCCGCCGCTGTGCTGGCCGGCATGGCCGTCTCTGTCCTGCCGGAATCGGCGCTTCGTCCCGGCATGAAGGTGCTGACGCTTGCGGACGGCTTCCCGGCCTTGGCGCCGGTGCAGATCGGCATCATGAAGCGTCCGGGCCTTTCGCCCTCGCTTTCGAACGCGATCAGCAACCACATCACCGCCTGCCTCGACAACATCACGCCGATCAGCGCCAACGACGACCTCGAGGCCGACATCAAGGGCTTCCCGCGTTATCCGCGCCTCCGGCAGAGCCATATGCTGCCGGGCTGGTAAGAGCTGCAGAAAGCGGAAAAGGCCACGCACCAAGCCGGTGCGTGGCCTTTTTTTGTCCAGAGATCAGCACGCGGCCGAACTCGATACCAGTCTATTCGGCTGCCGCGCCGACGGCGTCGGCTTCGTAGCCGTGGGCCGCGTGAAGGGCGGCGCGCACACCGGCCTCATAGTCCGGGTGGACGCGCTTGAAGTGCGCAAGCTGGCGCTCGACGATCGGCCCCGGCACGCCGCCCATCGCCGCGGCGATGTTGGAGAACAGGCGCGCCTTCTGGCCGGCATCGAAGAGGTTGAAGAGCGCACGCGGCTGGACGTAGTCGTCGTTGCCTTCGCGGTGGTCGTAGCGGGCCATGTCGCCGCTGATGCGTAGCGGCGGTTCCATCGCGGAGGGCTGCTCGACCGGGCCGTTGAACGAATTCGGCTCGTAATAGGCACTCGGATTGCCGGTCTGAATGCCGCCGAACGTGTTCATCTGGCCATCGCGGTGATAGTGATGCACCGGGCATTTCGGCCGGTTGACCGGAATGTGCTCGTAATGCGTTCCGAGCCGGTAGCGGTGGGCGTCGGCATAGGAGAACAGCCGGGCCTGCAGCATCTTGTCCGGCGAAAAGCCGATGCCGGGCACGATGTTGGACGGCGAGAAGGCGGCATTCTCGACCTCGGCGAAATAGTTCTCCGGGTTGCGATTGAGCTCCAGCACGCCGACCTCGATCGGCGGATAATCTGCATGCGGCCAGACCTTGGTGACGTCGAAGGGATCATAGGCCGTCTTCTCGGCTTCGAGCTCGGGCATGATCTGCACCTGCAGCGTCCAACGCGGATAGTTGCCCTCTTCGATCGCCCCATAGAGCGCTTCCTGGTAGCTTTCGCGCGTCCGGCCGATCACGTCTGCCGCCTCGGCGTTGGTGTAGTGCTTGTGGCCGTGCTGGGTCTTGAAGTGGAACTTGACCCAATAGCGCTCGCCGGCGTCGTTCCAGAACGAGAAGGTGTGCGAGCCGTAGCCGTTCATGTGCAGCGGCGACACCGGACATCCGCGATCGGACATCAGGATCGTGACCTGATGCAGGCTTTCCGGCGACAGCGACCAGAAATCCCACATCGCGGTCGCCGAACGCAGGTTGGTCTTCGGGTGGCGCTTCTGGGTGTGGATGAAGTCCGGGAACTTGTAGGCGTCGCGAACGAAGAAGATTGGCGTGTTGTTGCCGACGAGGTCCCAATTGCCCTCGGGCGTATAGAATTTCAGCGCGAAGCCGCGCACGTCGCGTTCGGCGTCGGCAGCACCCAGTTCACCGGCAACAGTCGAGAACCGCGCCAGCATCGGCGTCTCGGCGCCGGGCTGCAAAACCTTGGCCTTGGTGTATTTCGAGATGTCGCCGGTGATCTTCAGCGTGCCATAGGCGCCCCAACCCTTGGCGTGAACGGCGCGCTCGGGAATGCGCTCGCGGTTTTGATGCGACAGCTTCTCGATAAGCTGATAGTCCTGCATCATGACGCCGCCGCGCGGGCCGGCCGTCAGCGAATTCTGGTTGTCCGGCACCGGGGCTCCGGCACTCGTCGTCAATATGGGTCGATCAGACATCGCGTCCTCCTGTCAAAGGGTTTCGCGTCCGGGTGGTCGCACAGGACCGACGGCAGCCGGCCGCAATCTGCGCGGCGATCAAAGCCCGAACGCTCTGGCAAGAGGTTTTTCCCACGGCGCCTCGATAATCTCCAATTGCATAAAAATTAAAGATCGATAAGATTTTCCTATCATGCTTACACTCAGACAGATGCGCTATTTCGATGCGCTCGCCTCCGCTCGCCACTTCGGCAAGGCGGCCGAACTCGTCCATGTCAGCCAGCCGGCGCTCTCCGCCCAGATCATGGAAATGGAGAACCACTTGGGCGTGAAGCTGGTGGAGCGCAGCCGCAGCGGCGTCTTCTTGACCCGCAAGGGCGAAGAGGTTTTGGCCCGTACCCGCGCCATCCTCTCTGAGGTGGATCAGCTGGAGTTGAGCGCGCGCGCCAGTTCCGGCACGCTCGAAGGGCGGATCCGCATCGGCGTCATCCCGACGCTTGCCCCCTACCTCGTGCCGCGGCTGGTGCCGCACCTGCGCCAGGTCTACCCGGCAATCGAGATCGAACTGAAGGAATCGGTGACATCAAGACTGGTCGCCGATCTCGGCGAGGGTCTGCTCGACGCCGTCGTCGCCGCCTTGCCGATCGAGGCCGACGGACTTTCGACGAAGCCGCTCTTTTCCGACCGCTTCTACATGGCAATGGCGGACGACGAGCGAAACATCCTGATGTCGCCGCTGACTGAAGACCAGGTGGATGTCGAACAGTTGCTCCTGCTCGAAGAGGGCCATTGCCTGCGCGATCAGGCGCTCGCCGTCTGCAGCACGGCCGGCAAGCGCCGTCTCGTCTCGTTCGGCGCGACCTCGATGACGACGCTCCTGCAGATGGTCGCCAACGGCATGGGCATGACGCTCATCCCCGAGATCGCGATCGCGACCGAGGCGGCGCGCAACTCCATCCGCATCGTACCCTTCGCCGCGCCTGAACCGGCGCGCGAGATCGGGCTTATCTGGCGGCGCAGCAGCCCGCGCGAGCGCGACATGGAAGCGCTCGCAGCGGCGATCAGCGGCTGCGCCGACGATATTCTCCAGGCGGCAGCGGCCTGAGCGTAGCAGCGCTCAGGCGAGCTTGGCCTTCAGGAACTCGACCGTCCGGCTCCAGGCGAGATCGGCCGCGGCCTTGTCATACCGCGCGGCCGAGGTGTCGTTGTTGAAGGCGTGGTTGACGCCGTCATAGACATAGATCGTCGCGTCCTTGCCGTTGTCTTTCAGCGCCTTCTGATAGGCGTCGATGCCGGCATTGATGCGTTCGTCGAGGCCTGCATAGTGCAGCAGCAGCGCCGCCTTGATCTTCGGCACGTCTTCGGCCTTGGGCTGCGCGCCATAATAGGCGACGCCGGCCTTCAAATCCGGGGATCCGACCGCGAGCCGGTTGACGAGACCGCCGCCCCAGCAGAAGCCGATGGCGCCGACCTTGCCGGTCGATTGCGCGTGTCCTTCCAGAAACGCCACGGTCGCCGCCGCATTCGCGGTCGTTGCCGCCGCATCGAGCGCGCCGATCATCTCGCGCGCCTTGTCCTCGTCCGTCGGCGTGCCGCCCGCAGGCGACAGGAAATCCGGCGCCAGCGCCAGGAAGCCTTCGAGCGCCATGCGCCGCGCGACGTCGCGGATATGCGGGTTCAGCCCGCGGTTCTCATGGATGACGATGACCGCCGGCAGCTTGCCGCTCACCTCTGCCGGACGAACGAGATAGCCTTTCATATCGCCGGCAGCGCCGGGATAGGTGATGTCCTCGCCGGTCACGCGGGTGTCGTTTGCAGCCACGATCTCCGCCTTGGCACCATTGGCCGCCAGCAGCGGCGCGATCGCCGCGGCCGCAGCCGCGGAACCGGCGAGACCGGTGAGCTTTTCCATGAAGCGACGGCGATCGAGGGTCAGATGCGTGTACTCGTCATAGGCGTCGATCATCGCCTGCGTGATTTTCGGTTCCTGCATGCCAGCCTCCTTCGGTTCTTATCTCCCGCGGCGGCAGACAGAACCGCCCGCGACAGAATAGGTCGGCGGGCGGTCTGGAACATACAAACTTGCGTTACTGCCGCGTGTTTCCTTTCGCCCTCACAGGTCGAAGCTCCCACGCACGCCGATCAGCCGTTGAGGTCGAGCACGATGCGACCGTCGATCTTGCCTTCCTCCATGCGCTTGAAGATGGCGTTGATGTTCTCGATCTTGTCCCAGGTGAAGTGCGAGGCGACCTTGCCTTCACCGGCGAACTCGAGCGATTCCTCCAGATCCTGCCGCGTCCCGACGATCGAGCCGCGGATGGTGATGCGCTTCAGAACCGTATCGAAGATTGGCAGGCACATCTGGCCGGGCGGCAGGCCGACCAGCGCCATGGTTCCCTTGGAGCGGAGCATGTTGAAGGCCTGCTCCATCGCCTTGGGCGCGACGGCCGTCACCAGGGCACCATGCACGCCCCCGGTCGCATCTCGCACCTGCTCGACCGCATCCTTGTCGCGCGCATCGACGACGAGGTCGGCACCAAGTTTTCGGGCAAGCTCCAGCTTGTCCGGGAAGATATCGACGGCGGCGACATGCATGCCCATGGCCTTGGCATATTGCACCGCCATGTGCCCGAGTCCGCCGATGCCCGAGATCAGCGCCCATTCGCCCGGACGCACTTCGGTTTCCTTCAAGCCCTTGTAGACGGTGACGCCGGCGCAAAGGATGGGGGCCGCGGGCCCGAATTCGAGCTTTGCCGGCAGGCGGCCGACGAAGTCAGGATCGGCGAGGCCGTATTGCGCAAACGTGCCGTTGACGGAATAACCGGTGTTCTGCTGGCTGCCGCAGAGCGTTTCCCATCCGGTGCGGCAAGGCGTGCAGCCGCCGCAGGCGGTGTGCAGCCACGGAACGCCGACGCGGTCGCCTTCCTTCAGCCGCGCGACGCCGCTGCCGAGCTTGGCGACATAGCCGACGCCTTCATGTCCGGGGATGAAGGGCGGCTTCGGCTTGACTGGCCAGTCGCCGTTGGCGGCGTGCAGGTCCGTGTGGCAGACGCCCGTCGCCTCGTATTTGATCAGCACCTGGCCGGGACCCGGCTCCGGTATCGGCACATTCTCGATTACCAGCGGCTTGCCGAATTCGCGCACCACGGCGGCTTTCATCGTTGCGGTCATCTCGTCCTCCGATGCGTTGTTGCCCAACGCCGGAGAGACTACGCGCAAAAGCGGCATCGGGTAATTGATACGCATCAAGACGGGAAGATGAAGGCGCAGACTGTCTCAGATCTGCGTCAGAATGGCGGTGCGCCTATCCGGATCAGCTCATCGCCATCCAGACGGCAAGCCACACCCACATCGCAAACAGCGTTGCAACACCGCCCATGAACAGCGGGCGGCGATAGCGCAGGCGATTGCTGGTCACATGCACGAAGGCGTGCACATAGCGCAGGGCAACGAAGAGCCAGGCAAGAGCGAGGGAGACGATGTTGTCGGCCTCGGTGATGTAGAGCAGCACGCAGCAGACGTAGAAGAGAACCGGCAGCTCGAACTGGTTGGCGATGCTGTTTTTCACCACCAGGCTTTCGCCCGGCTCGTCACGGTTTTCGCGAAACTGGCCGGCATTCGCCTTACCGGCGCGCACCAGGCCCATCCGGCGGAAGGAGAGAAGAGCATAGAGGCAGAAGACGAGGAAGACATGCGCCACGATCGGCCAGAAAATCTCGAAACCCGTCATTACGCTACTCCCTCAAACACGCTTACTCTGAAATAGCGAAGGGCGCCGCGCGATGGCGCGGCGCCCTTCGAATGCAATCGCAATCAGTGCGCGCCCGGGTAGTTCGGGCTTTCGCGAGTGATCGTCACGTCATGGGCGTGGCTTTCGCGCAGGCCCGCGCCGGAGATGCGCACGAACTGGGCGCGCTCCTGGTATTCCTTGATCGTCGGGCCGCCGACATAACCCATGGAGGCCTTGAGGCCGCCCGCGAGCTGGTGCAGGACGCCTGCGACCGGACCCTTGTAGGGGACCTGGCCTTCGATGCCCTCGGGAACCAGCTTCAGCGTGTCGCGCACTTCCGCCTGGAAGTAGCGGTCCGCCGAGCCGCGCGCCATGGCGCCAACGGAGCCCATGCCGCGATAGGCCTTGAAGGAGCGGCCCTGGTAGAGGAACACTTCGCCCGGGCTTTCATCGGTGCCGGCAAGCAGCGAGCCGATCATGACGGCCGAAGCACCGGCGGCGATCGCCTTGGCAAGGTCGCCAGAGAACTTGATGCCGCCATCGGCGATGACAGGAATGCCGGCCGCCTGGGCGGCTTCGACGGCGCCCATGATCGCAGCGAGCTGCGGCACGCCGACACCGGCGACGATGCGCGTGGTGCAGATCGAGCCCGGGCCGATACCGACCTTGACCGCATCCGCACCGGCATCGATCAGCGCCTTGGTGCCGGAGGCGGTCGCGACGTTGCCGGCCATGATGCGAACCGAGTTCGAGAGCTTCTTGACGCGGGCGACCGCGTCGAGAACGCGCTGCGAGTGACCATGGGCGGTGTCGACGACGATCAGGTCGACGCCGGCATCGATCAGTCGCTCGGCGCGCTCAAAGCCGTCATCGCCGACCGAGATGGCGGCGGCGGCACGAAGGCGGCCCTGCGCATCCTTGGAGGCGTTCGGGTTCACCTGTGCCTTCTCGATATCCTTGACGGTGATGAGACCGACGCAACGGCCGTCGCCGTCGACCACGAGCAGCTTTTCGATGCGATGGGCGTGCAGCAGGCGCTTGGCTTCCTGCTGGTCGACGCTTTCCTTGACCGTGACCAGGTTCTCATGGGTCATGAGTTCGTGGATCTTCTGGTTCGGATCCGAGGCGAAACGAACGTCGCGGTTGGTGAGGATACCGACGAGGCGGCCCTGCTTCTGGCCACCGGCACCGCCGTTTTCAACGACCGGGATGCCGGAAATGCCATGCTGCTTCATCAGGCCGAGCGCATCGGCGAGCTTGGCGTCGGGACCGATGGTCACCGGATTGACGACCATGCCGCTTTCGAACTTTTTGACCTGGCGAACCTCTTCGGCCTGCTCGGCCGGCGTCAGGTTGCGGTGGATGACGCCGATGCCGCCGGCCTGCGCCATGGCGATTGCGAGACGCCCTTCAGTCACCGTGTCCATGGCAGACGACAGGATCGGCAGGTTCAGGTCGATGTCCTGGGCAATGGTGGTCGCGATGTTGGTCTGACCCGGCATGACTTCGGAATGCCCGGGCAGGAGCAGGACGTCGTCGAAGGTCAGAGCCTCCAGACCAGTTGCCGTTTCGATGATGCGCGCCATGGCCAATTCCCTTCAAATAGCGAAAATCCCCGGGGACGGGCTGCGTTTTGTCCACCGGGCGACTTCAAAGCGTGTCTTGGAAGTTGGCGAGGGCTCGTAACACGGATATGTCAGGATGAAAATAGCCAAAGCCGGGAAATGTCCCGCCGTCGGCCGATATTTGTTGCAGAGCAGCAATTTCGCGCGAAGAGGCGCGGCAACCAATCAGATATCGGGCTGATAGCTTGCGGGCACGAAACGGTAACCCTCGCCCTGCCTCTCGACGAAACCGACCGCAGGAAACGGCATGTGGTAGCCGATAAAGGGCAGCCGTTCGTTGGCGATCATGTCGAACACGCGACGGCGCGTCTCTGCTGCCTTCGCCTTGTCCATGTCGAAGCGCACTTCCCAGTCCGGCCGCTGCAGCGACAACACATAGTGGTTGGCGGCATCGGCCGTCAGCATCAGCGCCTTGCCGTCGGAATCGAGACGGAACACCATGTGCCCCGGCGAATGGCCGAAAGCGGCAATGGCCGAAATGCCCGGAACGACCGCGGCACCGTCGCCGATGAAGGTGGTCTTTTCCGCAAGCGGCACGACCTTTTCCAGCACGGCCTTGTGACCGTTTTCTGCTGGCGTGCCGGCGCGCGCCGGATCTTTCCAGAAGGCGTATTCGACTTCGCCCATCACATAGCGGGCATTGGCGAAGGCCGGTTTTTCGGCCTCCATGAGGCCGCCGATGTGATCGCCATGCATATGGGTTACCACGACAACCGAGACCTGCTCCGGCGAATAGCCGGCAGCGCGGATCCCGTCGAGCAGGCGGCCAGCGCCGGTCTCCCGACCGCCCTCGCCCATGCCGGTATCGAAGAGCACGAGGTCCGATCCGGTATCGACAAGAACCGGCGAATAGCTGTTGAGCAGCGCATCGGTCGGCAGGAAGTTCTGCTGCAGCAGTTCGGCCACCGCCTGTTGCGGCTGGTTGGTGCCGTAGGTCTCGTGCGGCTTGTCGCTGACGCGAGTGCCGTCATTGACGACAACGATCTTGAACGCGCCAAGCTTGAGCATTCTTGTCGGAGGGCTGGCTTTCATGCCGGTGTTTTCCGATTTTTCCTGAGCGACTGCAATGCCCGTCATCAGCGAGGGCGCTGCGAGCACGCCGAGCGTTCCCGCTCCCATCAAGGTCCTGCGCTTCATCGACATTTCACTCATGGTTCGTTTCCGCTTTCTGTTGGATCCATCGGCGACAACTCGGCCAGAACTAGCGTCTTGACAGCAAAGGCCAGTCGGGATCACAGGCTTTTGATCCGCAATCACCGGTTTTGCCCCGACAAAAGCCATGGCCGGTATTATTAGCTTCTGCTTATCGCTGACCGTCCGAAGCATCGTTTCATGAACCGTATCGTCCCGATGATCCTTGCCGTCGCTCTTTTCATGGAGCAGATGGACTCGACCGTGATTTCCACGTCGCTGCCGGCAATCGCCCGCGACATCGGCGTCGGGCCGATCACGCTGAAGTTGGCGCTGACCGCTTACATGGTGGCGCTGGCGATCTTCATCCCCTTGAGCGGCTGGATGGCCGACCGCTTCGGCGCCAAGAGGATCTTTCGCGCGGCGATCCTGGTCTTCATTGCCGGATCGATCTTCTGCGCCATTTCGAACAGCCTGCCCGCCTTCGTCTTCTCCCGGTTCCTGCAGGGAATGGGCGGCGCGATGATGACGCCGGTCGCTCGCCTCGTGCTGGTTCGCGGGACGCCGCGCAGCGAACTGGTGTCGGCCATGGCGCTGTTGACGATCCCCGCGCTCGTGGGTCCGCTTGCCGGACCGCCCCTCGGTGGCTTCATCACCACCTACTTCTCCTGGCACTGGATCTTCCTGATCAACGTGCCCGTGGGCATCGCCGGCTACATCCTGTCGGGCATCTACCTGCCGAAGATGGAGCCGCTCGATCCGCCGCCGGTCGACGTGCTGGGCTTCCTGCTCGGCGGCATTGCTGCCTCCGGCATCGTCTTCGGCCTGTCGGTGATCAGCCTGCCTGCCCTGCCCCCCGTTGTCGGCATCGCCTCGGTAGCGATCGGCCTTGTTTCGGCCCTGCTCTACATCCGCCATGCGCGGCGTCATCCGGCCCCGGTCCTCGACCTGAAGCTCTTCCGCGACAACGCCTTTCGCGCCGCTTCGATCGGCGGCACGATCTTCCGCATCTCGGTCGGCGCCGTTCCCTTCCTGATGCCGCTGATGCTGCAGGTGGGGTTCGGCCTCAACCCGTTCCAGTCCGGCCTCATCACCTTCATCGGCGCGGTCGGCGCGATTACCACCAAGTTCTACGCGCGGCGCGTTCTGGCCTTTGCCGGCTTCCGTACCACGCTGATCATCGCTGCGATCATTGCGGCGATCACCACCTTCGCCAACGGCTTCTTCACGCCGGAGACGCCCTATCTGGTGCTGATCACCATCCTCCTGATCGCCGGCTTTGCGCGCTCGTTCTTCTTCACCAGCGTCAACGCGCTGTCTTTTGCCGATATCGACGATGCGGATGCCAGCAAGGCGACCTCGATGAGCGCGGTGCTGCAACAGATCAGCCTGGCGCTCGGCGTTGCGGTCGCCGGCGCGATCCTCGAAATCGAGACGAAGCTCAGCGGCGGCCCGCTGCAGCTCGACGATTTCCACACCGCTTTCATGATCATCGCCGCCGCCAACCTGATCGCGGCGATCCCGTTCCTCACTATGGCGAAGAACGCCGGCTCCTCCGTGTCGGGACACCGGCTGCCGGCGCGCGAAGTCGAGACGGCTGCGGGGAAATGATCCCTTGGGCACCGACTGATCGACGGTGCCTTCCCAGCAACGGTGCCGGCCTTAGTAGTTGGCCAGCCACTGTTCGGCGCCCAGGTCTCCAAACCGGGGCTTCACCCCGAGGAGCGGCGCTGACCGACCGATGATCGACTTGACCATCGGAGCGGCGTTGGCCGCGGCCGTCCGCCCGCCGTTTTCTCCGGTTTTCGGCGCGTCGATGATCGACAGCACGATGTATTTGGGCTTATCCATCGGGAAGGCCGCAAGGAAGGCGTTGAAGTTGATGTCCTTGGCATAGCGGCCGTTGATGACCTTGTCGGCCGTGCCGGTCTTGCCGCCGACATGGAAGCCTTCCACCTGCGCCCGCCTGCCGGAGCCCTTCACGCCGTTCCAGTTGTAGAGGAAGCGCATGTCGGCGCTGGTCGTTTCCTTGATCACCCTTTGCGAGACGAACTTCGTTTCCTCCGGTGAGCGCGGCAGGAAGGTCGGCGGGATCAGGTGTCCGCCATTCATCAGCGCCGCGGCGGCGACGGCCGTCTGCAACGGCGTGGTCGCCACGCCGTGACCGAAGGAGATCGTCACCGAATTGATCTTCTTCCACGTGCGCGGCTGGGTCGGGATGGCGACCCCCGGCATTTCGGTTTGCATGCGGGACAGGAGGCCCATCTTCGTCAGGAACTGCTGGTGACCTTCGATCCCGACCATGTCGGCAACTGCCGCGGTGCCGATGTTGGAGGAGTACTGGAAGACCTCCGGGATCGATAGCGGACGGTTCTTGCCCTTGAAGTCCTTGATGGTGAAGCCGCCCATGCGGATCGGCCGCGACGCGTCGACGACCGAGTTCAGGTTGACCTTGCCCGCGTCGAGGCCCATCGCCAGCGTGAAGCTCTTGAAGGTCGAGCCCATCTCGAACGTGGCGTTGCTCATCCGGTTGAACCAGCCCTTTTCGTACTCCTTGTCGACGCCGCCGCCAGGCAAGGTTCGCGAGGGTTCGTTCGGATCGTAGTCGGGTACCGAGGCCATGGCGAGCACCTCACCGGTCTCTGCATCGAGAACCACAGCGCCGGCCGCCTCGGCCTCATAGTCGGTCATCGCGTTGGCGACCACTTCGCGCACGATGTTCTGGACGCGCAGATCGATCGACAGCCGCACAGGCTCGAGCGAGGCGTTGCTGGTAAGGCCAGCGGCCCGCAGATCGGCAAAGCCCTGCTGGTCGAGATAGCGCTCGATGCCGGCCAGCCCCTGGTTGTCGACATTGACGTGACCGAGGATGTGCGAAGCGGTGACGCCGCCGGGATAGAAACGGCGCTTTTCCGGGCGGAAGCCGATGCCGGGAATGCCGAGCGCCAGAATGTCCGACTGCTGCTTCGGCGTGAGCTGGCGTCGCAGCCACTGGAATGCTGATCCGGACTGGAGCTTGCGGTGCGTATCGCGCCAATCGAGATTGGGAATCACGGTCGCGAGCTTCTCGACGACCTCGTCGGCGTCGACGATCTTGCGCGGCTCCGCATAGAGCGACATCGTGTTGAGATCGGTCGCCAAGAGATGGCCGTTGCGGTCGACGATATCCGGGCGAGAGGCGATGACATGGCCGCTGCCGCCGATCGACGCGGTTTCGGCCGGCGCCGACAGGCCATATTGAACCAGCCGCCCGCCGACGACGAGAAAGACGACGGCAAAGCCGGCGATCAGGATCCCCACGCGCTGCCGCGCCTGGTTCCTGCGGCCGGCGCTGGTGCCGATGATCACCCCCGGCTTGCCGGCACCATTCCTCTTGACGGAAAAATGCGCGCGGCTTCTGAGCCGAACGGCAAGCGAAATCATCGACATCCAGGTACTTCCACATGCAGCCAACCGGGCACGTGCTCGACCCGTCGCCAATCGTCGATCGGCAGCCAGCGCTCGGTGAAATTTAAAACCTTAGGAGGTCCTAATGGACCAGATAGTAACACCAGAGTTGCACTCAACTGGTTAATGGCCGATTAACCACGATGCGCCGTCTTTGGGGGGGGCCGGGTTTTGGAGGGCGATCAGGAGTGCGGCCGATCGGCACAAGCCGGCCTGGCCCCGTGGCGCCTGCGTGCGCCATCAGGACATCGTTGGAAGCTCGGCGCCGTGCGACAGGTTACTCCGGCTGCTCGCAGACGGCGGCGATCTTGTTGCCGTCGTGATCGCGAACCCAGGCACCATAAAAATTTGCGTGAAACGGGCGTAGGCCCGGCGCACCCTCGTCCGTGCCGCCATTGGCAAGGGCTGCGGCATGAAAAGCGTCGACGGCGGCGCGGGTCTCAGCTGCAAGCGCGATGCTCACGCCATTGCCATAGGTGGCGGGCGCGCGGTTGAAGGGCGTCACCACCCAAAAGCGGATGCGATCGCCCTCAGCGCCATAGCCGATCTCGGTCTCGTCCTGGCGCTGCCGGCGGTAGCCAAGGGTCGGCATTACCGCATCGTAGAACGCGCCGGCGCGTGTCAGATCGTTGCTGCCGACGGTGACGTAAAGCAGCATGTTATTTGGCCGCTTCGTCTTCGGTTTCCGTTTCGCTGCCGGCCTGCTGGCGCCCCTTGAAATCCTTGGCAAGCAGGAACATCTCGACCGATTCGGCGCGCGAGGAGGCCGGCTTCACATGGATGACCTGACGGAAATTCTGCTTGAGCATGTTGAGCAGCTCGCGCTCGGTGCCGCCCTGGAAGGTCTTCGCCAGGAAGTGCCCGCCCTTGGCCAGCACGTCGACGGCGAAATAGGCCGCGACCTCGCACAGATGCATGGTGCGCAGGTGGTCGGTCTGGCGGTGGCCGGTCGTCGGCGCCGCCATGTCGGAGATCACCAGATCAGGCGTTCCGCCGATCGCTTCCATCAGCTTGCCCGGCGCTTCCGGATCGAGAAAGTCCATCTGAAGAATGCGCACGCCCGGAAGGGGGTCGACCTCGAGGAAGTCGATCGCCGCAACGCGCGGATCGGTATCGGTGGAGTTGGTGACCTTGGCGGCAATCTGCGACCAGCTGCCGGGGGCAGCGCCCAAGTCGATGATGCGGCGCGCGCCGCTCAGGATCTTGTGCTTCTCGTCGATCTCCAGGAGCTTGAACGCCGCGCGAGCGCGGTAGCCCTCGAGCTGCGCCCGCTGCACATAGGGGTCGTTGATGTGGCGCTCGATCCAGCGGCGGGAGGATGCCTTGAGCTTGCCCTTCTTGACCTTCTGGCCAAGCTTGCGGCCGCTACGGTTGGCGCCGACGGGGGGTTTCGTCATGGTTTGTTTCCTTCGTGGCTGCCGGAGGCATTGGAACCGCGCTGGTGGCGGCGCGGCCGCGAGCGGCGCCAGGCGCCGTCGTCCGCCATCATATCGGTGAGCAGGCCTTCGCGCAGGCCACGATCGGCAACCCGCATGCGGGTCGACGGCCAGCGCCGGCGGATCGCTTCGAGGATGGCGCAGCCGGCAAGCACCAGATCGGCGCGATCAGGGCCGATGCAGGGATTGGCGGCGCGCGCGTCGAAATCCCAGGAGAGAAGCCGCGCCTGCATGGCCGAGACTTCGTCGTCCGTCAGCCACAGGCCATCGACGCGGCGGCGATCATAGCGCGGCAAGTCGAGATGCACGCCGGCAAGCGTCGTCACCGTGCCTGACGTGCCGATCAGGTGGAAACCGCTGCCCGACGTGCCGTTCGCCAGAGCTTCGACAGGCGGGCTGTCGAAGCGGGAAAGCATGCCTTCCACTTCCTGCACCATCGCCTCGAAGCTTGCCGGCGTCACATGCTGGCCGCCATGGCGCTCCGAAAGCGTCACGACGCCGACCGGCAGCGAAGTCCAGTGGGTGATGTGGTTGGCGAGCCGGTTCGAGCGCGAATCACCGATGCGGATGACGGCGATCTCGGACGAGCCGCCGCCGATATCGAAGAGCACGACCGAGCGCGTCTCGCGATCCACCAGCGACGAGCAGCCGGAAACGGCAAGCCGTGCCTCGGTTTCGCGGTTGATGATCTCGAGATCGAGACCGGTTTCGCTCGCAACCCGCTCAAGGAAGCTTTCACCGTTTTCAGCCGCGCGGGCAGCCTCTGTCGCAATCAGGCGGCTTCGGCGGATGGTACGGGCGCCGAGCTTCGACGCGCAGATCTTCAGCGCCTCGACGGCACGCTCCATCGCCTCGTCCGACAGCCGGCCGCTGGCACCGAGCCCTTCGCCGAGACGGACGATGCGCGAGAAGGCGTCGACCACCCGGAACTGGCCGGGACGGGTCGGCTGAGCGATCAACAGACGGCAATTGTTGGTGCCGAGATCAAGTGCGGCATAGAGCGGCGCGGGCGGTTCGCTAGCAGCGATATAGGGTGCACGCGGTTGTTCGCCGCGATTGCCCGAACGCGGCTGTGCGCCCGCCTGACCGCTGCCGGCGGCAGAAGTCTGCCGCGCATTGCCGCCGCCATCGGCGCCACGCTGCTGCGCCGGCTGGCGCTCGCCGCTCGTCAGCGGGCGCCCCTGGAGCCCGCGGCGGTGCTTGGCCTTCTTGCTGCGCTTGTGGCCCTTGCGTTCGCCAAGCGACGCATCGACGACCTGAACGCCGCTGCTTTGCGACGCGGATCCGGCCTGCGCCTGCTGTTTTGCTGATTTCGAACGACGCCGCCGCTTGCGCTTGCGCGCCGGCTCCGTTTCGTTCTCTCCTGCGGGACGCCCTGCCAAACCGGCTGCGCCGGACTGGCTGGCAATTGCAGACGGCGAAGCAGACGACTTGCGTCGTTTACGCTTGCCCTTGCCGTTGCGCGGACCGAGCTTCGATCCATCACTGCGGCCTGCTGCCGACGCCCCGGATTCGGACGGCTTATCGCCGTGATCGGGGTCTTTCACTTGTTTCAACCATGGCGCCGCGCAAGGCCTTAGGGCCGCTCAAGGCGCTCTCTCGATTTTTCGTTGGCGCGACTGTACCAGCGCAACCCCCATTCGCCAAACTTTTTTTGAGAACCGGCTTGTGCACAACAAAGGCGTCGGGCGCCCGAACCCAGCAAACACACCGGGTTGAGCACCTGGGCCCCTGTTCCGGTCCCCCTCGATGGCTGCGATCTCACTTCAGCCGCGATTTTTTTTGCAAAAGGTATTTGCATCAGCCGTCGATTTGTTTATAAGCCCGCCAACCACACCGACGGGCTTCGCTCCGACGGCGGCTTTGGGGAATAGGTTAACGGTAGACCCACGGACTCTGACTCCGTTAGTCCTGGTTCGAATCCAGGTTCCCCAGCCAAACACATTTTCATCAAAAAAATCAATTACTTGCGGAAGACCCACCGATCGGAACCGGAACACTTTACCGGCCGGATAAACGGATCATGTATCGTGGAATCGCGATTGACAATTGCTACTGGCGTAGCCGCACCATCAAACCCCACAAGTTGACTGGCCAGCAAATAAGATTGATAAACGGCACAATTTAGCGACGGTGGGGAATATGACTGAGGGAAGTTGGACTAAAGAAGAACTCGAGACCGCGATCGAGACGGCCACAACCGATCATTGGTCCAAAAATCACCACCCGCTGCTCCTCAGCGAACTTGGGATGGATCTGACTACGAAGCGAGGGGATTATCGTCCTGCGATAGCGCCACTAAAACTTAGGCAGTTCATCGCGACCCAGCTTTCAAACAAGGTCGTTGTTGTTACACATCCGCGTCAGGCTCAGAAGATCGCGCTTATCCCGGTTGGTGAGAATTTTTCTTTTATCCCATCCGAATTCGAAAAGCCTGACTTAACCGCGCCGGACGCGGGCGAAAAGATTAAAACATCGATCTGGGCGGCGTTCGTTAAGCCCCTCGCTCCGAACGTAAGCCGTTACGTCGATATCGACGGTAAAGCTCTTCGCTTCCAAGATGTTCCAAATGGTTCGGCCGCACCGTTCGCGAATGCGCGAGGGGTGGCACGCGACCAAATTATTGATGGCCAGAGTGCCGACTACAATGCACAAGAAGTCGCTGCGCGGATCAAGAAGTGGGCGGCTGCAAATGGCTTGGCGGAAGAGCGGCTGTATAACAGAGACGTGGGTAACCCCGCGCCCAAGAACAGCTTCTTTGACGTATTCAAGGGGCTAAGTGACAGCGATTTGCGACGGATTGAGATCCCCTTTGACATTGTGATGAAGCTTGCGCGGCAATGAAAATTGCTTTCATCCTGTTCGCAAATGACCAGGTTCTTCGGAAGCATTTCAGCGTTTCCGACGTAGCTATGGTCCCAAAGGAAATCAGGGAAAAGCACGGCTCTGATTTTAAGTTTTTTACCAACCCTCCCCATCTCACGGCGGATGAGTTTTGCGTAAAGACCAGTGCCGAAAATCCGGATTTCGCAATCGTGCTGCTTGCGGAACAACGTTTAAGTTATTCGCTTGACGGACTTGGCTTGCCATTAAGTGTCCTGCAAACGGATGAGCGGGCAATAGGGATAGAGTTCTCTCGCGTTCTTACGTTTTGGATCAAGCGCTTGAATGCGGTGGAGCAGATACTCAAGCCCATGGGCAACAAAAAGGCGCTGCTGCTTCCTTTCAAAAATTTCAAGGACGAGACGGCCGGCGCTATCTGGTCCTCGATAGCCCTAAATTTAAGCGAGAGGGCTTTTGGCCTGACTGGCGAATTGACGCGCTTAGTCACGCACCTGAGGTCGCGAGAATTCCCGAAGCGACGTGGGGGCGACTACAAGGACAAATATTTCGTCGATGAGAAAGGGCACCATTTCCAGTATGGACATGAAGTTCATTCAAAGCCGGTGACGGAAGGTGGTGGGCACACCGCAAAATGCGCGATTAGTTCCCAATTGAGGCTAGGGCTGCCCTACGACCGCGAGCGCCACTTCAACCTCTCGTTGGAAAATAACAGCAACCTAAAGGGAAGAGCCTTTGTAAACTGCCACGATGGCGACCAAACGGCGGAAAGCTGTGATCATATCAACATCTTTCCCAATAACTTTATCAACTGAAATGAAAATGGGCGCTTTTCGCGCCCATTTTTGACTCAAATATCTAAGCCTCACTACCCCACACCGGCTCGGTAATGTCAGATCACGACTACGTCGATCTCTCCGACACCCGTCATTCCTGCAGTTGGCCTCCAAATGCTTACGGCTGTAAGTTCCACCTGGATGCATGCAAAGAGCTTACTTAGATACGAGCATGTCTCTTATAAAGCCACTTAACTGGCTTTTGACGCACGAGTCAACGTGTCCATTTGGGTTACTTTCATTGCTAAACCAGCGTGGTTAACAAAGGTTCCACAATTGGCGTGCGCCGCTTCGACCGAAGCTATTCCAGATTAATTGGGCATTCGCAAGCGAAAATTCCATATGCTCGTTGGATTGCGCTACGGCTCGACCGCTGTTTCCACGCCGCGGTCATTGCATTGACCTTAAGCTGCATGCTTCGCCGCACCGTCCAATCCTTCTTCTCGACCTCCGCCGATAAATCACGCAACTACGAAGTCTGGGCAACCTAGATGCTTGCGGCGCACATGCATTTCAATCGCCGCTGCCATGAACTTCATGAAGGCGCGCCTCACTGGATGGTCTCGCCCAGGACATGCGAGTGGACGGTCGACTGGGCCGAAATCATAAGCAGTGGCGCTAGACGCGCGAATGCCCACCTTCGATTCAGCTCAACGTGCCTGCAGAATTAAATACCACCGTGGTCCAAGTTCAGCGGCAACCCCATCGTCTCGCCGAACGGCTTGTAGCATTCGAAGGTCGCGGCCGATCAGATGCGCGAAATAACCCTGCCAATTTCGGCTCCGAAACAAGGAACGCCCGGAAGGATTTGCCCTTGCGCCAGAGAAACTTGACTGGATCCGGGCGGGGGGAATGGCAGCAATCCTTGGGATCGATCGCCGGACCAAGATTTACAGGGTCCAGAAAGCCGAGGCCGACTGTTCTACTCTTCCCTGCAGAAAAGCGACTTGATCACACGGCGCGCGATGCGGCTCGGCGGCTTCAGATCATCGCCTGCGGCGTCCCGGATGGCTGTGAGCCAAGCCTGTTCCACCGCGCACAGCCGAGGCGTTGCAAGGCTCTCGAACATCGCGATTGCCCCATCGCTGTAGAATTGGCCGAGGGCCAGGCGAAAGAGTTCATGTCGGTCACACGAAATTATGCCCGCCGTTTCGGCGACGCGATCAAGTGGCAGCTTTGCAGTTCCGTCCAACACTAGCCTCAGCAAGCGATTGATAGACCCTGGCTCGCCATTGATCATATCGGGATCGAGGGCCGCGGCAGCGGCATATTCTGAAATGTGGTCGCGGATCGCTACATTATGCATGTGATGTGCTCGCAAGTTGATGTCTCTGATTATTTTATAGCGCTGCGTCGCGTGGAGAAGTTGCGGGCAATGTACTAGGGACAGTTATCCCTGAAGCCTTTGGTTACCTCATCTAGCGGGTCGTCCGCGCTTCGAACGCCGGATTCAAATTTCAGAAATTGATCCACCTTCCTGGATGAGGAGGAATGGCTGCACTTCCAGGGACCCTTCACCCGCGCGGGGGGCTGGCAAGATAGCAAAGCTGGCGCCAGACGATCCTATCGGTGCGCCAGCTTCCCCGTTTAAAGAAACCCTCTCTGAGATATCTGCAGCCTTTGCAGGAATGGGCGGAGATAGGGGATGTCTTCCGCTTCGACAGCGCCCTCGAGCGCGGTCCAAAACAGTTCAGCCTCGTCGATTTCGAGCATCTCTGCTAGTGTTTTGACGTACATGAACTTCAGGCGTGCACGTCCACTTAGGAGGCTGGTGACATAGGTTCGGCTAGGAAGCCCAGCGTGATACAGCTGTTCGCTGGTAACCCCCAGCTCTTGCGTCCGCTGCGTCAACAAGTCGCCGAGCTGCTGCCAATTACGATGATTAGCCGTCATCCCTATCTCCGTGCTCATGACGACTGCAGTCATGGGTAGTCGTGGTTGCCGATTTTGTTTTTCTCCAGCTCCGCAGCATTGCATTTATCCGAGGCTGGACGCGGTCGCGTGCTGCTTTTCGATCCATCCCTTGCAGTAGCAGGGTGTCGTAGTCTGTCAGGAAGTGGCGCAGGTAATTTTGCATCGTGATGCCGACAGCCTTACCGATGCTTGCGCCATTCCAGTTCTTGCCGGCGATCTCGGCGGCGAAATAGTTGATGGCGAAGTCAGGGCAACCGGGATGGTTCCGCCTGATATGGGCAGTTACTTTCTCGATTGGGTATTTCGTCATGATTTGCTCCTCTGAATGAGAGAGCACATGAATAATCAGACGACCCCCAGTGTAAGCAAATACTTATCGACCAGAATCTTGTGGATAATCTCGCACACAGGCGACGGGTTAACCGTCGCATCCGCGCAGCAACTCGATGCGCGGGGATTGCGAAGTCCTAGGAATTCGGTGGAGCGTCGATGGGGATGCGTTTTGGCGCCACCGACAGCCGGCAACGGATCCTCCCATAACGACAATTACAATCAAAGAGGGAAACGAGATGTTTACATGCAAGTTGACAACGTCAACTTCGCGCCCTTCAGCAGGCGCAAAATGCCAACATTCCAAGGTGACATCGTCAACTTATCACGCCCAAAACGACGAATTACTGAGCGCTATGTTGACAGAAGTTTCCCCTATGTTGGCACTTTTGCCGGATTTCCCGCTTTTTCGAAAACTGTCAACACGGTCGGATTAGAGACGTCATGCCGCCGGCCGGCAAGCGCGTGGCCGGGAATGGAGTCCGGAGATATCGGCAGGATGTACAACCTCGTGGAGTGTTCCCACGAAGCCAGATCTCGATCGAAATCCTGGCTTGGCAGTGGCGAAAACACATTCTCTGATCGAGCGAACATAGGGGCTGCCTGTCGTAAACATTAAGCTCCCCTAGCTGGGTCCAAGCGACCTTAGAGCGTGAAAGGCGGCTACGCCGCGTGACAATGGAAGGCGCCATAGATGCCACAAAGGAAGGTCGGGCAGGCGCCCGATGGATGTTGTTGCCAGCGAAATTGCCGGCATCCTTCCATGCGGCAGGAATATCGAAGAATACGAGAAGTGCGGTGATGTAACCACCGCACTTCACTCAAATCAGCAGAACGACAGCGGCTCGATGAGCTCCTTCAGGGTGCGACGGATGGTGTCTACTTCTTCCTTGTTCCCGGGATCATCATCCATCATCTCGAGGTGGAAGCGGAGCCGATTCAGGACCGCGATCGCTGCATTGCGATTGCCCCGGAGCATTCGTTCATCGTCGCTGAGTTCGTCCCAGTCATCGTAGTCGACCAGGATCGACCGGTTGCCGTCACGATCGACCTCGAGGCCATAAGAGTCGCAGTCCGGGTAATAGGAGGCAATCTCTCGGTAGAAGGCTGCTCGCTCCGGCGCCTCGCTCTCCAGGTCTCGCGCCATCATGAGATAGAGTTCCCGCCGAGGCAGGACGAGCCCGCTGAGACCGGTCTTGGCTTCAATGGCTGCAGGATAGTCAAAGCTGTAGCAGCTGCTGCTTCCGCCGACGTTTTCGATACTGGGCATTCTGTTCTCCTTTTGCTCGAGGTCCGGCGGCCAGCCGGGCCATTTTCGAGCGGAGATCACGGTCATGTTCTGATGCGGTCACAATGCCCCTCCGGTTCCAATACCTTCGTTATAGCGAAAACTGCCTGCCGCGACGTAAATTCATCCTCAATGAATGGTCGTGGCATTTCAGCAACACCGGATGGTCTTCTTTAGACTGAAGGTAGATCGACTCAGACGGCGCGACTTATGGGTGCCTTCCCACAATCCTTCAGTCGGAATGCCCATGCCGCACCTCCACACCGTCACCATGTATCGGAGCAAGCTCCGTAATGAGCCGGTGGATCTCCACTACGCCGAGGAGACTCTCAGGCGGTCGCAGGCGCGCTTGGCCGGCCGGAGAGTCCTGACACCGCTGATTGACCTCAATGCCTACCAGTGGAGCGCTGTGGTCGATTGGATCGATATCGAATTCGAACTGGTGCGTCGCACGCAGTATTGGAAGCTCAATGACCGGATCGAGAGGCTGACCGGTCGCAAAGAGTATCCGGAAGCCCTGGACCTTGGCCCCGGGAAGACTGCTACCCGATACAGACTGCGGGTCCAGGAGCCGGATTTCGCAGTGGTCAGAGACCTCTTGGACGACTTGCAGGAGGGGTATGGTTTCGCGTCGCCAGCGCGGGTGGTCGGACTTGAGGTGAGCATCGATGCCTATCCGGGAGTGCCCAGTGAAGAAGCAAGGGCGCGGTTACACGGCGTGTTGGTCCGGCACTTCTTCCCCACGACACGCGTGCTGACAGCTGACCTGCCACTGAACTTTCATCCAGCTGCGACTAAAGTCCCCGCGGTTCTGAATACGCCAAGTGGCGCGGTGGGAGCAACCGGCGGAAACGCGAAGCT